>NZ_JBKIAX020000003.1:0-575925 GCF_046567315.2 Paenibacillus lacisediminis
AAGGGCAAACCGTCACGAACTCGCTGCGTTCATCAACGGGCATGTAGATGTCCGTACATCGGCGGTACAGTCGTTCCCTCTAGCTTATCGGCTGTATGCGCCCTTGCGGAAAGTGGTGAGAGAGGCGTGGGAATCGCTGAAGAGTACATATATAGCCTTGGGACTGAAGCATCTGCAGGCGTACCTGAACGAGTACACCGGACGTCGCCGGCTGCACCTGCCCGGAGCGGAAGAAACGATGCGGCAGAAATTACTGCGCATGTGTGTGGCGATTCCGGCGATCCCCTACCGCCGGCTGATCGCGCGCCAACCGAACCAGCCCCTTGCGGCTGCGGCCTGATCGAGACGCTTGAACGGCGATGGGAGTTTGATACAGATCAACTTAATGGGTAGGAGGTAGCATGAACAGTGCGGGCGTTGCTGCAGATGGAAGGGTTCAGCCTACAGCAAAATCATGGTCTTTTCGTTTCCCTCGCGTCTTGTCCTTGATCTCCTGTCTTGATCTCTTGTCCGGTCTGTTTCACCTCCCCTAAACCTGATTCCTTCTCCTAAGTCCGTCTAAATTATCTCGAACCGATCCGCTTCTCCGCCAAGTATTTTCTTCTCCCGAGCTTGTCTGTTTCTCTGCTACCCTGATCAAACGGTATAATCATGCAAAGCGTCCGGACAGTAAGTGTTGATCTGCCGCCCACCCCAAGAAAAGAATACTTTAATTCGTTTGGCAGTTGATTTAGGTCGGGCTGATGGTCTATAACAATGAAAGACACCTCTGTCTGATGTTGAGTTAAGAACAATTGCACAGAGCAGCAGAAAATAATTATACTCTCTTTATATAGAATGAAGGAGATTCAGTACAATATGATGATGGAATGGGAAATGGCTTTTAAACTATGCATGGCTTTATTGTTCGGGCTGTTTATCGGTATCGACCGGCAATTGAAGCAAAAACCGCTCGGTATCAAGACCAGCATGGTGATTTGTATCGCCAGTTGTCTGGTCACGATCGTATCGATCGAATCGTTTGCAAAATTCGCTTCGCCCGAGCATCCGAATATGGACCCGATGCGACTCGCCGCACAAATCGTAAGCGGCATAGGTTTTCTGGGCGCGGGCGCGATTTTGCGCCGGAGCAACGAGGGGATATCCGGACTAACCTCGGCGGCGATGATTTGGGCCGCTTCCGGGATCGGGATTGCGATCGGCATCGGTTTTTATCTTGAAGCGGCGCTTACGACCGTGCTTCTGATCATTTCGGTGAACTTCATTCCCTCCGTGATTAAATGGGTGGGGCCCTACAAGCTGAACCAGCGCGACGTTTCAATCAAAATCGTCATGGACGATCCGGGCAATGTCACGGAACTGATCCGCATTATTGGACGTAAGGACGAAAAGAACCGGGAAGCCAGGGTAAACCGCCATCGCATTCGCCGTCTGAAAATCAAAGACCTGGAGGATGGGAGACAGCGGATCGACATGGTCATCACCGCGTCGGAGAAAGAATACACGACGGAAATTTACCATTTCCTGCGGAAGATCGAGCATGTGCACAGCGTGGAGGTGGAAAATTTATAGTCCGGCGGTTTGTTTAAATTCAGTTTAAAAAGCCATTGTATTCTTTTCCTAAGCTTAAATAGAAGCTTATCCGACACGGGACATAAGGAAAGGAAGAGTGGGTATGCGCGCGAGAGAAACTTTATACAATGAACCTGATAGACAGACGGCAAAAAAACGGGGCGGCCTGCGGGCGTTCTTGCGGCTGATCCGCGAGACGAAACCGAATATGGGGCTGCTGATCGGAGCGCTTTTGCTGAGTGTCGCTTCAACGGTCGTGAGCTTGGTCATTCCGATGTTTACGAAAAATCTGGTCGACGGATTTTCGCTGTCGTCCATCAGTACGCAGCAAATCGTGATGATCGGAGCCGCGTTTATCGGCATGTCGATCGCCTCGGGGCTTTCGATTTATCTGCTTAATTACGCCGGGCAAAAAATGGTGGCCAGTCTGCGCGACCGGCTGTGGAAAAAACTGCTCCGGCTACCGGTGTCCTATTACGATAACAACCGTACCGGAGAATCGGTGAGCCGCCTGACGAACGATACGGGCATTATCAAATCGCTGATTTCCGAGCATGTGACCGGCTTTTTCACCGGCATCATTTCGATCATCGGGGCGGTCGCGGTGTTGTTTTATCTGAACTGGAAAATGACGCTGCTCATGTTTGTCGTCATCCCGATCGCGGCGCTTATTATGGTGCCGCTCGGGCGAATGATGTATAAAATTTCGCTGGGCATGCAGGACGAAACCGCTTCTTTCACAGCGGTTCTTAGCCAGGTGCTGTCGGAAATCCGGCTGGTCAAAGCGTCCAATGCCGAACGCAAGGAGTATGAGACCGGCTATGCCGCCATCGGCAAGCTGATGTCCTTCGGCATCCGGGAGGGCAAAGTGTTGGCCTGGATCAGCCCGTTTACTTCCTTTGTGATGATGATGCTGCTGGTCGTGGTGATCGGTTATGGCGGCATGCAGGTGTCGAGCGGCGTAATGACGGCCGGTGAACTGGTAGCGTTTATTCTTTATCTGATCCAGACGGTCATGCCAATGACGCAATTGACGACGTTTTTTACCCAACTGCAGAAGGCGGTGGGGGCGACCGAAAGAATGCTGGAGACGTTGGACGCGGAGGAGGAGCCGTTTGCTTCGGGCAAGGAAGTGACGGACACGAACCAGCAGCTGGCGGTCGAAGGCTTGACGTTCGGGTACAAGCCGGACGAGCCGGTGCTTGAGGACGTAAGCTTTACGATGAAACCCGGCACGGTGACGGCGGTTGTCGGGCCAAGCGGGGGTGGCAAAACGACGCTGTTTGCTCTGCTCGAGCGGTTTTACATCCCGCAGGAAGGAAGGATCAAGCTGGGAAGCGACCCGATTGATGATTTTTCGCTCCGTTCCTGGCGGGGGCTGATTGGTTACGTGTCTCAGGAAAGTCCGATTATTGCCGGAACGATCCGGGAAAATTTATGTTACGGTATCGAGCGCGAAGTGAGCGAAGTCGAGCTTAAGCGGGCGGCGGAAATGGCCTATGCCGACGGCTTTATCGGCGAATTGCCGGACGGCTTCGACACCGATGTCGGCGAACGCGGCGTGAAGCTGTCCGGCGGACAGCGGCAGCGGATTGCGATTGCCCGGGCGCTCCTGCGGGACCCGAAAATTCTCATGTTGGACGAAGCGACTTCAAGTCTAGACAGCCGTTCGGAAATCGTAGTGCAAAAGGCGTTGAACAATTTGATGCAGGGCCGTACTACCATCGTGATCGCACACAGGCTGTCCACCGTCGTTGGCGCCGATCAGCTGATTTTTATCGAGAAGGGGAAAGTAACGGGCCGGGGGACGCACGAAGAACTGCTCGGGCATCACGCGATGTATCGGGAATTTGCCGCCCAGCAGCTACAGCTTCCGGAAGCCGAGGAACGCGAAGATGAAGCCGGCGAACGCGCAGAGGCGTTATCGTAAAGGGGAAAAGGCTATGGCAAAAATACTTGTGGTGGACGATGATCAGCACATCCGCGAACTGGTGAAGGTTTTTCTGGAGGAAGCGGGAATCGAGCAGGTGCTTGAGGCGGAGGACGGACGCGAGGCGCTCACCCTGGTGGAAACGGAAAAAGTCGATATGGTCATTTTGGATATTATGATGCCGAATATGGACGGCTGGGAGCTGTGCCGCGAGCTGCGGCGCGATTATGACATGCCGCTCTTGATGCTGACGGCCAAAGGCGAGACAAAGCAGGTGGTGAAAGGCTTCGAACTGGGCACGGACGATTATTTGGTCAAACCGTTTGAACCGGCGGAGCTGGCCGCCCGGGTCAAGGCGCTGCTCAAGCGTTATCATGTGACGATGTCCCAAGTCGTTGCGATCGGCGAACTGAAAATCAACCGCAAGACGTTTGAAGTGTCGGCCCCGGGCGAAAACTTTACGCTGCCGTTGAAGGAATTCGAGCTTTTATTTAAACTTGGCAGCCACATGGGGCGAACGTTAACGCGGGAGCAGCTGATCGAAGATATTTGGGGATACGATTTCGAGGGGAACGAACGGACGATCGACGTGCACATCAACCGTCTGCGCGAACGCTTCCCCGAGGAGCGGTTCGGGTTTAAAATCCGCACGATCCGCGGCCTGGGCTACCGCCTGGAGGCGGGGGAACGGTGAACTGGTTGAAGAAAATCTGGAGTTTGCTGGTCATCATTTTTAAGACGCTGGCGGTGTTTACCGGGGTTATCCTGACATGGACGGCCGCCAGCTTGGCCACCTCTGCTGTCTACCGGCACTGGAAGCCGCCTTTTTCCGATTTTGTGATCGACTTGCTGAACATGCTGCTGGGAGTTATATTGTTTATCCTCATCGTCTTTCTGATCGGCCATTTGTTCCGTCCTCACCAAATGAGGATGCTGAATTCGATCATCGCGGCGATCCGGCGGATCGCCAAAGGGGATTTCTCCGTCAGGCTGGAGGGTTTTGAGAAATTGAGGGAATTCGAATCGATCGTACACAGCATTAACGAGATGGCCAGCGAGCTGGGACGAATGGAAACGATGCGCCAGGATTTTATCTCCAACGTTTCGCATGAAATCCAATCGCCGCTTACTTCGATCCAGGGCTTCGCCAGGGCTTTGCGGAAACCGGGGCTGCCGCCGGAAAAACGGGATCATTACCTGGAAATTATCGAGGCGGAGAGCCGCAGGCTGTCGCAGATGAGCGACAATCTGCTGAAATTGTCCTCGCTTGAGGCGGAGCGCGCCACCTTTCAGGCCAACCGGTTTCGGCTCGACCGTCAGCTTAAGACCGTCGTTTTGGCTTGCGAACCGCAATGGCTGGACAAAGACATCCAGATCAATCTGGATCTGGAGCCTGTTGAGGTGGAGGCGGTCGAGGATTTGCTCGCTCAAGTGTGGTTGAACCTGCTGCACAACAGCATCAAATTTACGCCGCACGGCGGGGAGATTACCTTGACGCTTTCGCGCGGGGAAAAGCATGCCGAAGTCGGGATCGCCGACAGCGGGATCGGTATAGACAAACAGGATCTGGTCCACATTTTCGAGCGGTTTTATAAAGCCGATAAATCGCGGACGCGCAGCGCAGGCGGCAGCGGACTGGGCTTGTCGATCGTGAAGAAAATCGTTGAAATTCACCAAGGGAACGTATCCGTGGCGTCCGAACCGGATCAAGGGACGAAGTTTGATATTGCCGTCCCGTATGATTGGAACTAAATTCCTGATTAATGACAATCTTTTATTTGTAAGTGGGTGGCGTGAACATGGTATGATGGTACTGATGTGTCATTCCAGTTTTCAAATAAAGGATGAAATGATCTATGAACAAACAAATTTTAATCGTCGACGACGATGATAAAATTGCCAAACTGATTGAAATTTATCTCGTAAACGAAGGATATGATGTCGTAAAAGCGGGGGACGGGCTCAAGGCGCTGGATATGATGGAGCGCGAGACGATCGATCTGGTCATTCTCGATATCATGATGCCGGGCCTCGACGGGATTTCCGTTTGCCTGAAGATCCGCGAGACCCGCACGACGCCGATTCTGATGCTGAGCGCTAAAGACGGCGACATGGACAAAATTACGGGCCTGATGACCGGAGCGGACGATTACATGGTTAAGCCGTTTAATCCGCTTGAGCTGGTCGCCCGTGTGAAATCGCTGTTGCGCAGATCCTCGTACGCTGCTCAGGCGCAATCGTCCGTGCAAGCGCAGGCGCCGCAGGATCATATGATCAGGATCGCCTCGCTGCAGATCGACAAGGAGACGCATACGGCTGCAGTGGACGGGAATCCGCTGAAGCTGACGCCGATCGAATTCGGCATCTTGTATTTGCTTGCCAGCCATCCTGGCCGGGTGTTCGGTTCGGATGAAATTTTTGAACTCATTTGGAAAGATAAATTTCTGGAGAGCAGCAATTCCGTAACGGTGCATATCAGCCGCCTGCGCGACAAGCTGGAGAAAGAGATGGACGGAGAGAAGCTGATCCGTACCGTGTGGGGGGTCGGATACAAAATTGAAGGCTAGCCTGCGCTTTTTGACCTGGCTGTTTTGGACGACGGTCGCTTCGCTGATTTCGCTGCTGCTGCTTATTTTGCTGGCCAGATTGTTTTACGTGTTGTATCCGGAGATGTCGGTTAATACCTTTATCGTTTGGATCAATCGCAACATCGGCTTTCCACTGGCTTATTATTTGGCGGGAGTGCCGATTTTGCTCTTGTTCGCGCTGTATTTCTATCGGCGCAGCGTCCGGCGCCACGAAAAAAAATACCTCGCGCTGCTGATTGAAGAAGTGCATAAGATCGAGGAAGGCTCCGTGCGGAAAATACCGGTGGAAAACGTGGGCCAACTGGGACAGCTCGCCACCGACATCAACCGCATGGTTGAGCGCTTAAGAACGTCGATGGAGGAGGAACGCCGGGCGGAGCAAACGAAAAACGAGCTGATCACCAACGTATCGCATGATTTACGGACGCCGCTCACCTCCATTACCGGCTATCTCGGCCTGATCGATCAAGACCGTTACCGAGATGAAGTCGAGCTGCGCTATTATGTCAACATGGCTTATGAGGAATCGCTGCGGCTAAAGCAGCTGCTCCAGGATTTGTTTGAGTTTACGCGGCTTCAGAACAAGGAGATGAAGCTGCAGAAAACAAGGATTAATCTGGCGGAAATGCTGGATCAAATCATCGCCCATTTCGGCTGGCAGCTGCAGGAGAGCAGCATGGAATGCAGGTTGTATTTGCAGGGGCGGCATCTTTACGTTCATGCGGACGGGGACAAGCTGAGAAGGGTGTACGAGAACCTGATAACAAACGCGATCCGCTACGGACACGAAGGAAAATATATCGATATTCGCGGCTGGATGGAAGGGGAGGAAGCCGTTACCGAAGTGGCCAACTACGGGGACCCGATTCCCGAATCCGATTTGCCGCATCTGTTCGACCGCTTCTATCGGGTGGAAAAATCCCGGGCGTCGCACACCGGCGGGTCGGGCATTGGCCTGGCCATCGCCAAGCACATCGTCGATCTCCACCAGGGGACGATAGCGGCGGACAGCAACGAGTACCGCACGGTGTTTACCGTACGGTTGCCGCAGAATTCCGAATCGTTTAACAAAAATGAAGAAATTTCTTAAGGAAAACTTAACAATTTCTTAGACGGGACGCAAACTCTAACCTTCATAATGAACCATGGAACCAAGCAAGCGCCGGTACGAAACGGGGCGCTGCCGAAATTTCAATGGATAGAAATGAGGGGAAAAGATGAAAACCCGATCTATGGATCTTCTTTATCGCGAATATAAAAATGACGTTTACCGCTATTTATACAGTATGTGCCGCAATCATCACACCGCGGAGGATTTGATGCAGGAGACATTCTGCCGGGCGCTCAAGCATTTGGACGGAGCGGAAGGGCGCAAGGCCAAAGCGTGGCTGCTGCGGGTGGCCCATAACGCCTACATCGACAAGCTGCGCAAAGAAAGCCGGTCCTCGTCTTATGAAAATGAATTTTTCTACGGCTACGCCAGCGATGATACACCGGAACAACGCGTGCTGGGACAGGAGAGCCGCAAGGAACTGTACGCCCTGCTTACCGTGCTGGCACCCAACCAGCAGCATGCGGTGCTGCTGTACGACATACACGGCTTCTCTTATCAGGAATCCGCCGATCTGATGGGGATTACGCTGTCTCACTTCAAAATTTTGCTGTACCGTGCCAGACAAAAGCTGCGCGGCGCCGGCAAAACGGCGTAACTGTATAATCGCGTTAATGCGCGCAGTAACTGTGGGCCGCCGGGTCTTTTGCCGGGCGGTTTTTTCGCGTTTGATAGTGGCTTAACCTAGAAATCGGCACTTTACAGCCAGCTATTGAAACGAACGAACCATTGGTGCTCAAAATAGCGGAACTTTATGTACTTATTAACCGGAGCCTAGCATGTACAGGTCTATTAGCGGAATTTTTTGTACTTATTTTCCCAAGAGTGGTCTAAAATGGGGGCATTTCCTTGCGATTCGAGAAAATAGCGACGTAAATTGCCTCTATTTCTCCCAAATGGACTGATATCGCCGGAGTAACGACATTTTTTGTCCTTATTTTTTCGGCTCAACCCAAAAATCAAAAATCGGTGCTTGAATAACGGTTAATCTTAAATGATGGCCAAGCTTCCCGGAACGTTTTTTACGCTAACGGTTGTCATCGCGCTTATTTAGGCGAAATTGCCCCTTCGCTGCCGATAAAACGGGAAATAGGCTCGCTGGCAACCGTTAGATTTTTTTCGTACGCTTTTACGCTATTTCACTTATCCCACGGTCAAGCGCCGATTATTAATTTATGAAGAAAACGATTGGAATTCTCCTGACGGTCCGCCATAATAAGAGATACGGAAAATAAGACCATCTCAAGATTTAAAGGAGGAATGACCGATGCCCAATCATTTGCAGGATACCGTTACATTAAACAATGGAGTAGAAATGCCCTGGTTCGGTCTGGGAGTTTATCAAGCTAAAGAGGGCGAAGAAGTGATTCGGGCGGTCAAAGCGGCGATTCGCGCCGGTTACCGCAGCATTGATACCGCGGCCTTGTACCGCAACGAAGAAGGAGTCGGCCAGGCGGTAAGGGAAGCGATGGAGGAAAACGGGGTGACGCGGGATCAACTGTTCATTACCTCGAAGGTGTGGAATAGCGACCAAGGTTACGAATCGACGCTGCAAGCGTTCGAAACAAGTCTCAGCAAACTAAACCTTGGGTATATCGATCTGTTTCTGGTGCATTGGCCGGTTAAGGGAAAATACAAGGACACGTGGCGGGCGCTTGAAAAGATTTACGCGGAAGGCAAGGTGCGTGCGATCGGGGTGAGCAACTTTCAAATCCACCATCTGGAGGATTTGCTGGCGGATGCGAAGATCGTTCCGGCGGTCAATCAGGTCGAACTGCACCCGTACTTAACGCAAAAAGAACTGCTGCAGTACTGCCATGCAAAGAGCATTCAAATGGAAGCATGGTCGCCGCTGGGTCAGGGCCAGTTGCTTGATCATGAGACGTTAAGGGAGATCGCGGCAAAATACGGCAAAACGGCGGCGCAGGTCATTTTGCGCTGGGATCTCCAGGTCGGCGTCGTGACGATTCCGAAATCCGTACGTGCGGAGCGGATCGCCGAAAACGCTGATATATTCGATTTTGCGTTGAGCGAAGGGGACATTCGGGCGATCGACAGGTTAAATCAAAACAAGCGGTTCGGGGCGGACCCGGACAATTTCAATTTTTAGCGAATTAGCGGACGATGAATCAGACAACTGCTATGAAACCCGCCTCACCCGCTTTAACGGTCTACCCGATATTGTTCGCCATCAGTATCGTCCATATGCTGAACGATACGATGCAATCGGCCATTCCGGCCTTGTTTCCGGTTCTGCGCGATTCGCTTATGTTGTCTTACGGCCAAATTGGCTGGATTTCCTTCGCGATGAATATGACGGCCTCGGTGCTTCAGCCGGTGGTCGGTTTGTATTCGGATGTCCGGCCGCGCCCGTATATTTTGCCGCTTGGCGTATGCTTTACCTTGGCGGGGATCGTCATGCTGGCGTTTGCCCCGAGCTACGGCCTGATTTTGCTGGCCGTCACATCCATCGGCATCGGCTCGTCAGTGTTTCACCCGGAATCGTCGCGCGTCGCCTATTTGGCGGCCGGACCCCGGAGAGGATTGGCCCAGTCGATTTTCCAAGTCGGCGGGAATATCGGCGCTTCCCTGGGGCCGATTATGTCCGCGCTTATTTTTATCCCGCTAGGGCAGACGAGCGTCGCGTGGTTTACGCTGGCTGCTGTGGCGGCAATCGTCATTCAGTTTTTCGTAGCGAGATGGTACGGCGCCCAGGATCTGCAGCCACGCCGTAAACGGCAGACTGCCGCTAAGACCGAGTCTGTGCACAATGCCAATCTCAGCCGGGGGAAAGTGGTACTGGCCGTTGCCATCTTGGTGCTGCTGTTATTTTCCAAAAACGTTTATTCTATCAGCATTTCCACGTTTTATTCGTTTTTTCTGATGGACCATTACGGCGTAACCAAAGAAGCAGCGCAGTGGTATATTTTCGCCTTTTTGGCGGCGTCTGCGGTCGGTACGTTTTTCGGCGGGCCGCTGGCGGATCGTTACGGACGGCGGAATGTCATATGGGTGTCTATTCTTGGTGCGGCGCCGTTCGCCCTGTTGCTGCCCTACGCCAACTTATTCTGGTCCGGTGTGCTTGTCGTGATTGCGGGACTGATCATGTCCTCCTTCTTTTCGATCATCGTCGTGTACGCCCAGGAACTGCTGCCGGGGAAAGTAGGGCTCGTGTCCGGTCTGTTTTTCGGCTTGTCCTTTGGCCTTGGCGGACTTGGTTCGGCGGTACTCGGCAATTTTGCCGATCAGACCGGCATCCTGTTTATTATGCAGCTGTGCTCGCTGCTGCCGCTGATCGGTCTGCTGACGGTGCTGCTGCCCAAGGATAAAACGCTGCAAGGGGCGTGAAACCATGATCATACATTATCATACATTATCCAAAATATGAATCGGGTTCTCCCGCGATGAACGATGCCACAGGTTTACGGGAAGCGATCCTGCAACAGCCGGAAATGCTGGAGGATTTGCGGGTGGTGGCCGAACTCGGGCTGCCGCAAGGCTGCATCGCCGCCGGTTACGTGCGTAATTTCGCGTGGGATGTGCTGCATGGTTACACTCATCGAACGCCGCTGCACGACATGGACGTGTTGTATTATGACCCCGAGTGCTTGGACGAGGCGGCGGAAAAACAATATGAAGCCGCATTACTAGCGCGCAGCCCGCTGCGGAATTGGTCGGTCAAAAACCAGGCACGCATGCATTTGCGAAACGGGGAGAAGATACCGTATCGTTCGGTTGAAGACGCGATGCGGTATTGGCCCGAAACGGCCACTGCGGTGGGAGTTCGTCTGCATACTGCGGTCGATATTGAGCTTCTTACGCCATTGGGGCTGGACGACTTGCTCTCGCTGAAGGTTCGGCAAAGCCCGTACTTCCGGGACAGCGTGGCGTTTAGGCAGCGAGTGGCAGCCAAAGAGTGGCTGCGTGTCTGGCCTCGTCTTCAACTGATCGAAGAATAACGTAAGCACCTTACGCCTAGAGGATAATTGGCCGGTTTCTGCAACTAACTTGCAGAAAACCGAGATCAGTGCTTGTGGCTGTCTATAGTGTTCGTGTCTTGGTATCCCTGCATGCTGCTTTGCACCATTATCCCTTTTGTTCAGAGGGGCAAATGTACGGGATAAAGAAAAAAGAGATAAGAAAAAAATGAGGCGTTCAGGTAAGATTTTCGGCTTAAAAAAAAGAACGCACGTTTTATGTTGTTGCGAAATAACGTTATATAGTAACAAAGGAGGGGAAGATATGAATGTAGTCGAATAAGTCCGATAATCCATAAGTAAAAAGGAAGCGGCACTCCTCGCAAAAGAAATCGCCAATTCCTCCCCGCAACTACCTAAAAGGTTGACTGCACATTTAATCACAGCTTGAAGCAATGCTCGATTTGCGTGGTCAGTCCGAGTCGATATATGCCACAGCCACTTTCATCAACTGGTTTCAGCTTGGGGTGGTTGGGTTGATATGATGATGGAAATATATGCGGCTAAGGAAGAACTTCTGTATGATTTAAGGTAAACTCGGGATTTATCCGATATACCCAAAGCTTGTTTCTGCTTTCTCTAAGTAGGAACAGGCTTTTTTCGTCATAAGGCAACGTTTATATAGGCTCAAGACCAAAAGCAGTGCTTAACAAAATAAAAGATGACGGAGATAGGGGGTGTTGTCTCTCCAAATCACTTTGCACGATTATCCCTCTAGTTCGGGAAGCCAAGTCACCCGATCAAACGGGATAATCGTGCAAAGCCCCCGGATCACGAGTCTCGCTTCAGGCCACGGTCAGTTGCCGGCTTGACTGTCAAGCACTGATGATTAGGTTAAACGTTATATAAGTGGAACTCTTGTCCTCTCGATAATTTATGTGAGGTTTATGCAACGCTAGTGAAAAAGGTGTTATTATCAGACTAAAAATAAAATTTTCCAATTATACAAGACTTATGTTCCACGAGAACCGTTGTCGTCGTTGGTTGACTTTTTCTGGTTTTTCTCAGGAGTTAACCCGCCGGGCACTAAGGAACTGAATCTACCTGAAGGTATGGCCAATCTTATTATAAATCTTCGTGAAGACAACATCGGCATATATGACCGGCACAACAAGGACAATGTATTGGGACATTCCGTCATTTGCGGTCCCCAATCGGATTATTTTGTGATGGAAAATTCGAATGAGCGGCTGACCGAATTCGGCAATTGAATTTGCTTTGCTGGAATACCGCAACGCTCCTCTCTTTCTATAAGACAAACGAAGCAAGCGGGAAAAAGGGAGAAAATTTACAATACAATCCTGCTCCCACACATTAATATATTGGCAGACAGCGTTGAAATGATTTGGAGGTAAAGAAATGGCAAACAAAGAAATAGCTTATCGCCGGCTGCGTAACCAACGTATTGCCTGGTTGAAGGAGAAAACGCCTAGCGAAGTGACAAGAAGATTGGGCGCATTACAGGCGCAGGATTATACGCAAGCCCTATGGGCGATCGGACTGCGCATGCAGAACGCGAGCGCCGGAGAGATCGAACAGGCTATAGCCGATAAACATATTATACTTACCTGGGCTATGCGCGGTACTCTGCATTTTGTGCCTGCGGAAGATTTGAACTGGATGCTCAAACTGCTCACGCCCCGGATCCTGGCCAAGGATAAACGCAGACTGGAGCAGCTCGAGCTTGACCCGAAGCGGATAACCCAATCCGAAAAGATCATTTACAGCGCATTAAAAGAAAAGCGGTGGCTCTCTCGTCCGGACTTGATGAAATTGTTGGAGGATGCCGGGATCGACACCAAACAACAGCGCGGTTATCATTTGTTGTGGTACTTGGCGCAGACGGGCCTGATATGTCTGGGGCCCGTGGAGGGGAAGCAACAAACCTTCGTGTTGCTGGAAGATTGGGTTTATCGCCATAACAAGCTTTCCGCAGAGGAATCGCTTAGAGAGCTGGCGCGACGTTTTTTTACCGGACATGGACCTGCAACGCTTCATGATTTTGCTTGGTGGTCGGGGCTGACGATCACGGAGGCACGGAATGGACTGGAGTCGGTACAAAAAACGCTCTATTCGGAAAAAATCGAAGGCGTTGACTACTGGATGGGCCCGGATGACGCCCAGGTAAACGTGGAGGACTCCATCATTTGCTTGCTGCCGGGTTATGACGAATATTTACTTGGCTACAAAGACAGGAGCGCTGTGTTGGATCCAGACTACGCTCCGTTGATTGTTCCCGGCAACAACGGCGTTTTTATGCCAATGCTTGTTGTTAATGGCGAGGTTGCAGGAACCTGGAAACGAACGGTCAAAAAAAGCGGAATCGATATCGTGATCCGTCCGTTCACTGCGTTGGGGAGCAGGAAAGAGCGCGTTATCGAGGCGGCCCGGCGGTACGGCGAATTTGTTCATCTGCCTGTATCTCAAGTGATTATCGAGGAGAACGGGACAAAAGGAGGATACCTATGAAATCCGCATACTGCGGGGCAACCGCCGCGCTTGGCGAAGCCGGAATTTTAGACGAGCGTCCCCACACGAGCAACAGCTTTGAATATTTGACCCTGTTCTGCTCGAATTACATTCGAAAGAACATTTCACCCGGCCGCCTCTGCCGTACGATCATTTAGTTCAACGCCCCCGCCCGGATTTGTGATAAAATTTGAGTGACCCGCATATGACGCTTCTTAGAATACTTACTGATAGGGGAATGAAGCGATGAACAACTCGAAAGGATATTTTTATTATTTGGTTTGGATCGTTGGGGCGATCGTGCTTGTGTATTATGGACAGCAGTTTACCCACATGATGGATCAAAAGACCGGCACGTTGTACAGAATGGACTACAGCTTGCTGGGGGATATCGTTTATTCTTTTGTTTTCGGACTATACTTGAGCTTTTTGAGCGGATGGCCGCGCCGGAAAAGCTTGCACCGCCCGCTGTTCTTTTTCGTATTTTTGCCCAGCCTCATCCTGCTGTTGTACCCGCTTATAACGATTTATATCAACCAAATCCGCATCGTCGGATACAGTCAATGGGTGGGCCAGGTACAGCTGTTCTTTATTGGCCTGCTCAGCGGCTACTCCTTAATGAAAAGCCTGTTTTCCAGCAAATAATCTCGATTGGCTTCCGAAATTAGATTTACGAACCATAGGCCCAGCCGAGCGCAACGCCGCCCGCAGCGCCGGCGAGGACGACGATCCAGGGGGGCAGCTTCCAATAAACGAGCAGGGCGAACATGGCAAGCACCAGCACAACGTCACCGGTATGCCGGACGGAGGATGTCCAGATCGGATCGTACAAGGCGGCGAGCAAAATCCCGACCACTGCGGCGTTGACGCCTTGCAGCGCGCGGTGGATGTTCGGCATGACGCGCAGGCGGCTCCAGAACGGGAGCACCCCGATGACGAGCAGAAAAGCCGGTAAAAAAATCGCCACCGTGGCCAGCACAGCGCCAAATACTCCGCCGATCGCCGCTCCCAAATATGAGGCGAATGTGAATAGCGGCCCGGGAACCGCCTGGGCGGCACCGTATCCAGCGAGGAAATCCGCTTCGCCGATCCATCCCCGGGGCACAACGGTGCTTTCCAGCAGCGGGAGCACGACATGGCCGCCGCCGAATACGAGCGAACCGGCCCGGTAGAAGCCGTCGAACAGCTGTAGGCCGGGGACCGGCCATAACCAACCGCTGAGCGGGAGGATCACCAGCAGCCCAAAGAAAGCCGCCAGAGCGGCAAAGGCCCAGTTCCTGCCGATATTTATCGCTGTGGATGGCTCCTCGTCCACGCGCGGGGACGGCGCACTGGGCAAGTCGCGGTACAACCATATGCCGATAAACCCCGAAATGAGAATAATCAGCACCTGCGTAAGCCCGTTTGGCCATAACAAGGCGCAGGCGGCCGCAAGCACGGCGATCGTGGCCCTGCTGCGTCCGGCAGCTAGCTTTTGACCCATGCTCCAGACGGCTTGCGCCACAATCGCCACGGCGATGAGCTTGAGACCGTGCAGCCAGCCGCTGTTCGCCAATTCCGAACCTTTGAGCAGCAGCGCGAACAGCACAAGCAGCAAGACGGAAGGCAAGGTGAAGCCGGCCCAGGCCGCCAATGCTCCGAGCACGCCGCCGCGGTACAAGCCGATCCCCATTCCCACCTGGCTGCTTGCCGGGCCCGGGAGGAGCTGGCACAAGGCGACCAATTCCGTATATTTTTGCTCGCTGAGCCATTTCCGCTTTTTTACGTACTCTTCATGAAAATAACCGAGATGGGCGATTGGCCCTCCGAACGAAGTAAGCCCCAGCTTGGCGGAAACCGCAAAAATCTCCCTTGCGCGGCGAAAAGCGCCTTGAGGAGAAGGTGCGGGCGCAGCGGGTTCAAGCGTCTTCATTTTCATAATACCGCTCCTTTTTTGCCGCCTCCCCAACTTGGTTGAGGCGTTTCCCACCACTCTATCACACTATTGTTAACGCAGGGCAAACTGCTGGAGCCAGCTTGGATACGACAATCGGTGAATTGGAGCAATAGAATAACGAGGAGGATTTTTGATGCGTATAGGAATTATCGGGCTCGGCGATATCGCACAAAAGGCGTATTTGCCGGTAATGACGGGCAGAGAGGATATCGAGCTCGTTTTTTGTACCCGGAACCGGGATACATTAGGCTGGCTGGCCGCCAAATACCGCATTGCGAAAACGGCGGACAGCGTGGAGCAACTGATTGAAACCGGGGTGGAAGCCGCGTTTATTCACAGCGCAACGGAATCACATGCCGCGATGGCCGAACAACTGATCCGCCATGGCGTCCATGTCTATATCGATAAGCCGATCGCCTACAACTATGAACAAGCCGAAAGCGTCAGCCGGTTAGCAAAGCAAAAAGGCGTCAAGCTGATGACGGGCTTCAACCGCCGCTATGCCCCGATGGTTGCCGCGATGAAAGCGCAGGAACACCGCCGGCTTGTGCTGATGCAGAAGAACCGGACCCACTCGCCGGATTACGCCCGCCGCTTCGTTTTCGACGATTTTATCCATGTCGTGGATACGATCCGCTTTTTAGCACCAGGCACAATCAACGACGTCCGCGTGTCGGCGCATATACAGGACGGGAAGCTTTATCATGTCGTGCTCCAGCTTGAAGGGAACGGATTTAGCTGCATGGGGATTATGAACCGCGACTCGGGAGCGAACGACGAAACGGTGGAAGTGATGAGCCCGGGCAACAAATGGAGAATCGACGGCCTGAATACGACGGAACATTTTGCCGGCGGCGAAGCGCGGCTGCTTAAATTTAATGATTGGGATACGGTGCTGTACCGCCGGGGATTCGTGAGTATCATCGATCATTTTATCGCCTGTGTGATGGAGGACAAAACGCCGGCCATTTCGCTGCAGGATGCCCTCGAAACCCATAGGCTGTGCGAGGAGATCGTGAGGCAAGCGGAAGCCAGCGGAGCCGAGCCTTGGAACCCCGGAACCGCGAGGTGAAACATAAACGCCGTTCGGTGCGTATTTAAAAGCATAGGTGCATCCAGGGGAATATCGTGCAACAAAAGATGCTGGCGCTTTATACGCTTTATTTTGGAGGGATTCTTTTGTTTGAGGAGTTAACCGGGCAACTGGCGGAATTGAAGGAAAAAGGGCGCAACGAGGAAAAGTGGAGAAAACGGCTCGAGCAGTACAGAAAGGAGCTGGCTGAAGCGGAAGGCGCCAGAGACCGGTGGCGGCGTAAGCTGGCCGACGAGGAAGAGGATGTCCGTAAGCTGTCGAGAATGTCCTTGTCCAATCTGCTGGCTACGATTCTCGGCAACAAGGCGGAAAAGCTGGACCGTGAGCAGCGGCAGGTACTGGAAGCGAAAGTGAAATACGATGAGTCCGATCGCACGGTTCGGAGCTTGGAGCAGCAAATAGCTCAGCTCGAAAAGCAGTGGCAGGAGGTCCGCAACTGGAAATCGGCCTATGACCGTGCGTTTCAGGCCAAGGAGCAGCAGGTTTTGGGGCAAAACAGCGAGCTTGCGGAGCTGGCCGACCGGCGGGCCGAGCTAAGCGTACAATTAAAGGAGCTGGAAGAGGCAATCCTAGCCGGCCAATCGGTGCAAAGTGATTTAAGCGCCGCCGAGGAAGATCTTCACTCCGCCAAAAATTGGGGTACGTACGATATGCTGGGCGGAGGCATGTTATCCACGCATATTAAGCACAATCGGATCGACGAGGCGATGGATCATATCTATCAGGCCCAACGCAGCCTGGCCCGGTTTGAGTGCGAGCTTCGCGACGTGGGGGGCGGTCTGCCTATCGACATGGAAATCAGCGGGATGCTGACGTTTGCCGACTATTTTTTTGACGGCTTGATCGCCGATTGGCTGGTGCAAGGCCGGATTCACGAGACGTTGGCGCAGGTCGAGCAGAAGCAATCCGAGGTGGGCCGTCTGATGCAGAAGCTGGACGCCGCCGAACGAAAGGCCGAAAGCGAGCTTGCCGAGTTAACACGAAAATACGTGCAGATCGTAGAGCAGTACAGATAACGCTCTAAACCCGGGGATTTGCCGAAGTCCCCGGGTTGCTTGTGCTAAGCCGGTTCGGCTTGACGCGCCCAATTCCCGGTTATACATTTCGGGCCTGAGGTAAATAGTTATACTACAGGCCGGATGCGGATTCGAAAGATATAGAAAGGGCGGCAAGCATGAAGCGAACTTGGTGGAAGGAAAGCGTAGTTTATCAAATTTACCCGATCAGCTTCAAAGATTCCAATGGCGACGGTATCGGCGATCTGCGCGGCATCATTTCCAAGCTGGATTATTTGCAGGACCTCGGTGTCGATGTGGTGTGGATCTGTCCGATTTACAAATCGCCCGGGCACGACAACGGGTATGACATCAGCAACTATTGCGAGATTAAACCGCAATTCGGCACGATGGAGGATTTCGACGAACTGCTGGACGGGCTGCATGCGCGCGGAATGAAGCTGATGATGGATTTGGTGCTGAACCACACGTCGGACGAGCATCCCTGGTTTTTGGAGTCGCGGCAGTCCACAGACAACCCGAAACGGGATTATTACATCTGGCGAAAAGGGAAAAACGGCGGCCCTCCGAACAACTGGGAGTCGTATTTCAGCGGTTCGGTGTGGGAATACGACGCGCGGACGGACGAATATTATTTGCATTTGTACTCCAAACATCAGCCGGATTTAAACTGGGAGAACCCGGCCGTCATCGGTGAGATGCACAACATGATCCAGTGGTGGCTAAAAAAAGGAGTGGACGGTTTCCGCTTTGATGCCATCGCGCATATCGTAAAAGCGAAAGGGCTTCCTGACGCCGACAATCCAGGCAATTCCCCGACTGTGCGGGCGTACGGAATGTTTTCGAATCTGGACCACGTCCATACGCTGCTGCAAAATTTGCACGATCAGGTGCTTTATTTCTATGATATTATGACCGTGGGGGAAACCTCGGGCCTGGGGCCCGAGCAAGCGCTCGATTACGTTGGGAACGGCCGGCGGGAGCTGAATATGACGTTTCAGTTTGAGCATATGTTTTTGGATGCGGCTTCTCCCGGCACCGGCAAATGGGAGGTCGTGCCATGGAAGCTGGCCGACCTCAAGCGGGTCATGACCGGCTGGCAAACGACCCTGCACGAAAAAGGCTGGAACGCCAACTATCTGTGCAATCACGACCAGCCCCGCAGCGTGTCCCGCTTCGGAAATGACGGACAGTACCGGATTCCTTCGGCCAAAATGCTGGCCACTTTCATCCATACGCTGGAAGGGACGCCTTATATTTTTCAGGGCGAGGAACTCGGGATGACCAACATCGCTTTCGACTCGATCGAAGAATACCGGGACGTGGAAACGCTGAATTATTATAAGGAACGGCATCAGGCCGGGGTGCCAAAGCAAGAGATCATGCGGGCCATTCACCTGAAAAGCCGGGACAACGCCCGTACGCCGATGCAGTGGGAGGCGGGTGAACAGGCGGGTTTCACGACGGGGACGCCGTGGATCGCAGTAAATCCCAATTACGCGGAGATTAACGCGGCCCAGGCGGTAAGGGACCGCGGTTCCGTATATCACTATTACAAGGAATTAATCCGTTTGCGGAAGCGGTATGAGGTGTTTGTATACGGTGAGTACCGGCTGCTGCTGGAGGATCATCCGGAGATCTATGCCTATACCCGGACGCTTGAGGATACCAGGCTGCTCGTGATCCTGAACTTCTCCTCGGGCGAACCTGAATTCGAATGGCCCGATTCCGTCAAGATCGAAGGGATCGAGCTTCTGATATCCAACTATAAGCCGGACAAATGGGAAGATCTTCGTCATTTGCGGCTCCGTCCTTATGAGGCAAGGGTGTATTTACAGGTAGAGGGTCGCGGATAACACATTGAATTGGGGTGAGGACATGGAAAAAAACGAATACAATGGCCTGGCCTCGGTGGCTGGACCATGAGAATCGGCGTCGTTTCGGATACGCATCTGCCGCGCCGGGGCAAGGAGCTACCGTCTGCCCTGATCCGGCAGTTTGCAAGCTGTGATCTGATCCTGCATTTGGGGGACTGGACCACATTCGAGGTCTATGAGCAGTTGTCCGCGCTCGCGCCGGTTGACGGTGTGGCCGGGAACAACGATCCTGCGGACATCGTCCGGCGGTTCGGCTACCACAAAGTGCTGGAGCTCGGATCGAAAACAATCGGCCTGACCCACGGCCATTTGCCGGGAGGCGGGCATAACGCCCTGGACAACGCCAAGCGCGTTTTCACCGGCAAGCAGCTCGACGCCGTGCTGTTCGGCCATTCGCACAAACCGCTGCTCGCCCATAGCGGCGGCGTGCTGCTGTTTAACCCCGGTTCCCCAACCGACAAACGGCGGGAGGAGAAATACAGCTTCGGGATATTGGAGCTTGGGGCAAAAGGACTGAAAGCAAAGCATATTTTTATAAAATAAGCAGCGGCGGTTTCCAGAATTGGCCGGGAGCCGGTTATTGACGGAAAATTGACCACCATTTAATATAGAAGTCATACTCATGTCCTAATCGGGGCAGCGTATTCATGTTCCCGCGCGCTTTATCACTTTCATCTATGAAAGCGTCAACGGGATCGTGCATTACAGCTCTATTGTAAAGGGCCTGATCATGGTTGAAAGGGGAAAATGAAGATGAGGAAGAAAATCGGACTATTTTTCGCGGTATCTCTCATGCTGCTTAGTGTGATTGGCTGCGGCAGCAACAGTGCAAGCTCGAGGAATGGTGCAAACGCTCAAAGCAATGGAGCAGCCGAAGCCGGCAATACGCAAAATGCAGGTTCGGGAGGCGGGACGGACAATAAGACTTACAAGATCGCCATCTCGCAAATCGTCGAGCATCCATCGCTGGACGCGACCCGTGAAGGTTTCATGGCGGCGCTGAAGGACGCTGGGATCGTGGAAGGCGAGAACCTGAAGCTGGATTACAATAACGCGCAAGGCGATCCACCAAACAATATGGCCATCGCGCAAAAAATCGCCGGGGAAGATTACGATCTGGTATTGGCGATCGCTACGTCACCGGCCCAGGCTGTCGCCCAGCAGGTGAAGAACTCGCCGATTTTGTTCGCGGCCGTAACCGATCCAGTTGACTCCAAATTGGTTGACAACCTTGATCATCCGGGCGGCAACATTTCCGGCGCTTCCGATACAAATCCCGAAGCGATCACAAAGCTGATGGACTTTATCGCTGCGAATTTCAAGGATGTCAAAAAAGTCGGCGTGGTGCTGAATCAAGGCGAACCCAACGCGGTCGTCATGACGGATCAGGCCGAAAAGGCGCTGAAGGCCCATGGCATTGAGCTGGTTAAAGCTACGGTCACAAACACCTCGGAAGTAAAACAAGCGGCGGAATCGCTGGTCGGACGCGTCGACGCGCTGTACATTACGCTCGACAACACCGTCGTCGAAGCCGTCAACACGGTCATCCAGGTCGCCAACGAACACGACATTCCTTTCTTCTCCAGCGACCGCGACACGGTTGAACGCGGTGCTTTTGCCACCGTCGGCTTCAAATACTACGATCACGGTTATCAAGTGGGGCAAATGGCCGTGGATGTACTGAAAAACGGCAAAAAGGTCGGCGATATGAAAGTGACGGTGCCGGATAAGCTTGATCTTATTCTCAACCTGAAGGCGGCCAAAGAGCAGGGCATCGAAGTGACCGACGCGATGAAGGATCAAGTGGTCGACAAAGAAAACAACATTATCGAATAACGGCTCCGTAATTTTTGAGGAGGTACTAACATGTTAAATTCACTGCTGGGAGCGCTGGAATCCGGACTGCTCTATGCGGTGATGGCGCTGGGCGTTTACATTACGTTTCGGATTCTGGATTTTCCGGATTTGACCGTGGACGGCAGTTTTACGACTGGCGGCGCCATTGCCGCCGTGATGATCACGGGGGGAATCTCCCCCTGGATCGCGACCGCGGCCGCTTTCATCGGCGGGATGGCCGCCGGCGCCCTGACCGGGCTCATTCATACCAAAGGCCGCATTAACGGCCTGTTGTCCGGGATATTGATGATGATCGCGTTATACTCCATCAATATGCGGATTATGGGCAAACCGAACGTCGCATTGCTCGGGGAAGATACGATTTTCACATCGATTTCGCCGCTTGTGCTGATGCCGTTCGTGGTGATTGCGATCAAGCTGCTGCTGGACCTGTTCCTGCGCACCGAGCTTGGCCTCGCGCTGCGGGCGACCGGGGACAATCAGCGGATGATCCGCAGCTTCGGCACCCACACCGACAACACGATTATTTTGGGCCTCAGCTTGTCCAACGGACTCGTGGCGGTGTCGGGGGCGCTGATCGCTCAGCAATCGGGATTTTCCGATATTTCTTCGGGGATCGGGATGATCGTCATCGGCCTCGCTTCCGTCATTATCGGGGAAGCGATTTTCGGAGCACGTACGGTATTTTGGGCGACGCTGGCCGCCGTGCTCGGTTCGATCGTTTACCGGGTCGTCGTAGCGCTCGCACTGCGCGTCGAATGGCTGGAGCAAACCGACTTGAAGCTGATCACGGCGATCATCGTTATTATCGCCCTCGTGCTGCCGACCGTGCGCAGATCGCTTAAGCAAAAAAGTCAGGCCCGGGAACGGGCCGCCGAAATTACCGGTTCATCCGGGCACAAAAGCCTGGGAGGTGGGCTCTGATGCTGCAGCTTTCCCGTGTGTCCAAGCTGTTTCACCCCGGAACGCCGGACGAGAAAATCGCTCTGATCGACGTTAATCTGCATCTCGCTCCAGGGGATTTCGTAACGGTCATCGGCAGCAACGGCGCAGGTAAATCGACGCTGATGAACATGATCTCCGGCGTCATTAAGCCCGACGCCGGCGAAATCCGCATCGGCGGCGCCGATGTCGGACATCTGCCGGAGTACAAGCGGAGCCGCTGGATCGGCCGCGTGTTTCAGGACCCGATGGCCGGAACCGCGCCGCATATGACGATTGAGGAGAACTTGGCGATGGCTTATGCCCGCGGCAAGCGGCGCGGCCTGGGCTTTGGCGTCAACGCCAAGCGGCGGGCGATGTTTCAGGAGCAGCTTAGCCGGCTCGGGATCAGGCTGGAAGGGCGGCTGCGGGCCAAAGTCGGCACGTTGTCCGGCGGCGAACGCCAGGCGCTTAGCCTGCTGATGGCGACGTTCACCGAGCCGCAAATTTTGCTGCTCGACGAGCACACCGCCGCGCTTGACCCGGCCCGCGCCGAGCTGGTCACGCAGCTGACCCGCGACATCGTCAGCGAACTGAAGCTGACGACGCTGATGGTCACGCATAATATGGAGCAGGCGATTCGCCTCGGCAACCGCCTGATCATGATGGATGGCGGGCGCATCATCCTCGACGTGGACGAGTCGCGCAAACGCGATTTGACCATGGAGCTCCTGCTCGGCGAATTCGAGCGCATCAGCGGCCATAAGCTGTCCGACGACCGCGTAGTTTTAGGCGGCTAGTCGGTGCCTTAACAAAGAAGCCTTCCCGGCGGATCGATCGCGGGGCAGGCTTCTTTTGTTAATGGACTGATGGGGATCAACTGCAAAAGTGCATCTGAATATCAGCGATTTGATAAAAAAGTGACTTCTAACCGGGGATGAACTGCACATTTGCATTTGCACCGTCCGTTTCGGGGAGTTTCGACGAAATTCGCCCGCACTTTTGCATTTCGTGGGATTTTCCCCTTCGAAAGTACGTCGTTCGGCGTCGATCAGCGTGGCGATGGCGTTGTTGGTGTGCGGGCGGTCCGAATACATTGATAGGGAGACGGGGCGACCCGCGGCAATTTGGATTCATAAAGCGCTTAGTCCGTGCTATAATCAGCCTTACGAAGGAGATGAAGAGAATGATTCTTGAAATAGCCGAGCTGCACGTAAAACCCGGGATGATCAATGAATTCGAAAGCAATTTCCGCAAAGCGTCGAAGATCATTGCCCAGACGGAAGGTTATATTGAACATGAGCTTCAAAAATGCGTGGAAACGGAAAATAAATATATTCTGCTCGTCAGATGGCAGTCGATCACGGCGCATGAGGTCGGCTTCCGCAAGTCGCCCCGTTACCAGGAGTGGAAAGCGCTGCTGCACCATTTTTACGATCCTTTTCCAACAGTAGAGCACTACGTTCAAATCAAGCTTGAAACGGATTAATGGAAGAATAACGGGAGAAAAGGAAACGGGAGAAGGTACGTATGCTTACAGACATGGAATATACGATTGAAGACGCAGGCCTGGAAGATTTGCCGGCAATCGTCGCCATTTATAACGAAACGATTGCCGGACGGATGGTCACGGCGGATTTGGAGCCGGTTACGGTGGACAGCAGGCAGAAATGGTTTGATGAGCATTCCCCGGATTTTCGCCCCCTGTGGGTGATGAAAACCGGCGGCCGCATCATCGCCTGGCTCAGCTTCCAGTCCTTCTATGGCCGTCCGGCTTACAACGCCACCGCTGAAATCAGCGTTTATATTGCCGGCGAGTACCGCTCGAGGGGGATCGGGGGGATATTACTGAACAAGGCGATTGCCGCTTGCCCCGGCCTGCAGGTAAAAACGTTGCTTGGTTTTGTGTTTGCCCATAATGAGCCAAGTTTGGCGCTGCTGCGCAAGTACGGCTTCGAGCAGTGGGCGCTTTTGCCGCGCGTGGCCAATTTGGACGGTGTGGAGCGGGACCTCGTAATATTGGGGAAAAGGATGGAACCGTAGCGAATTTTTTGCGATTGGGGAAAAATAAGTTGATCCATTCTGCTGCTGACGTAGCGGCTTACAAAAAGGGGCAATGGATGATGAATGCGACAACAGGCGACGCCTTGGAAACGAAGGCACCGCCAAAACAAAGAAAACTGCTGCTGAGCGCCGGACTCAGCTGGATGTTCGACGCCATGGACGTCGGCATTATCTCGTTTATCGCCGCCGCTTTGGCGGCAGAGTGGAGTTTGACTCCGGAGCAAACCGGATTTTTTACGAGCATCAATTCGGTCGGAATGGCCTTTGGAGCGGCGATCGCCGGGTTTATGGCGGACAAGTTCGGGCGGAAATCCGTGCTGTTGTGGACACTGCTTATTTTTTCGGTGGCGAGCGGCTTGTCCGCGGCGGCGACCGGGTTCGCCGTTTTATGCGTGCTGCGCTTTATCGCAGGGTTTGGACTGGGCGGAGAGCTGCCGGTGGCCTCCACGCTCGTTTCCGAATCCGTTCCCGCCAAAGAGCGGGGGCGGGCGGTGGTGCTGCTTGAAAGCTTTTGGGCGGCCGGCTGGATTGCGTCGGCATTAATCTCCTATTTCGTTATTCCCAAATGGGGCTGGCAGGCGGCGTTCCTGATCGGAGCGGTTCCGGCGCTTTACGCGTTATATTTGCGCAAATCGATCCAAGAGCCGGTACGCTACCGGGAACAGGTCGCCGGAAGGAAAGGGCAGGCTCCATCCTTCGGCAAACGGTTCGCTGCCGTTTGGGAAAGGCCGTATCGGCGTTCCACCGTCATGCTGTGGGTCCTATGGTTTACCGTCGTTTTTTCGTATTACGGCATGTTTTTGTGGCTGCCCTCGGTGATGGTGCTAAAGGGCTTCAGCCTAGTCAAAAGCTTTGAATACGTCTTGATCATGACGTTGGCCCAGCTTCCCGGCTACTTCACCGCCGCGTACTTCATTGAGAAGTTCGGCCGCAAATTCGTGCTGGTGCTCTACCTGCTGCTTACCGCCGCAAGCGCGGCCTGGTTCGGCAGCGCCACCAGCGAAGGCATGCTGATGGCCGCCGGCATTTGCTTGTCCTTCTTCAATCTGGGGGCATGGGGCGGCATGTATGCCTATACGCCCGAACTGTATCCTACCTCGGTTCGTTCGACGGGAGTAGGTATGGCCGCATCATTTGGACGAGTCGGGGGGATCATCGCGCCTTATCTCGTCGGCATGCTCGTTGCCCGGCATGTGGCGATCGGTTCGATTTTTTGGCTGTTTTTCGTAACGATCGTCATCGGGGCGCTGGCCGTATGGTGGCTGGGGACAGAAACGAAAGGAAAGGAATTGGCGGACTGATCTTGGAAAAAAGCAGGCCCCCGGCCGATACTTCGGAAAGTATCGTTCGGGGGCCTGCCGCTTAACGGGGTTTAACTCCAAGTTTCGGTATGCAGGGTTTCTGCTGGCTTTAAGAAGTGGCCTTGAATCCCGATTTTCTGCAATTCGGCGACAAAACGTTGTCCATCCTGACGGATCAAATCGAAGGTGTTGTAGTGAACCGGGACGACGTGTTTGGCATTGACCCACTCGGCTGCGACCAGCGCATCCTCCGGTCCCATCGTGTAATGGTCGCCGATCGGCAGAAACGCCAGATCGATCGGACGGCGGCTGCCGATCAGCTTCATATCGCTGAACAGGGCCGTGTCGCCCGCATGATATATGGTCAGTCCGTCAAGCTCCAACACAATGCCCGCGGCAACGCCAAAATAAAGGCTGACGCCGTCCTGCCGGGTCACTGAAGTGCTGTGCAGCGCCGGAACCCATTTCAGTTTGCCGAACGGCAATTGGATGGAACCGCCCAGGTTCATCCCGATCGTTTGCAGCCCGGCGTGCGCGAAATAATTCGCCAGCTCGACGATGGCGACGATGGGGGCGTTGTTGCGTCTTGAAATGCTGTCCGCGTCGCTGATATGGTCGGAATGCCCATGCGTCAGCAGGACGTAATCCGCCTTGATCTCATCGGCCGGCATCCCCGCCAGCGGGTTGCCGGTCAGAAAAGGGTCGATGATGATTTGCTGTTTTCCCGTATCCAAATGAATGCAGGAGTGACCCAAATATGTTATTTTCATTCCTATCACCTCATTGGAAAAGATATCCTTCCTAAAGTATTATACCCTCCGCCCACGAGCCTGTCACATGCCATAGAGGTTTCATACCAAAATCCTAGTCACAAAGCAGGATATGACCCTGGATATCCCGAATATAAACGTAGCGGATTTTGTCATTATTTTGAATAAGGGGAATTTGAAATGGCTTTGATTGATGTAGTAAAATACGACGGATCTCCGGATGTTTTCGCTTGGAAGCATCCCGAGGCGGAACTTAGCACTTGGACACAGCTGATCGTGGCCCAGTCGCAGGAAGCAATTTTGTTCAAGGATGGCAAAGCGCTTGACTTGTTTGGCGCCGGAAGACATACGCTGATGACAGCGAATATTCCGATTTTAAACAATATTATTAATCTGCCTTTTGGGGGAACCTCTCCATTTGCGGCCGAGGTCTGGTATGTCAACAAAGCAAGTGCCCTTGATGTAAAATGGGGGACGCCCAAACCGATCCATGTGCAGGATCCCAAGTACAATGTCCTCGTTCCCGTAAGAGCCTTTGGGCAGTTTGGGGTGCAGATCACGGATTCCCGAAAATTCCTGGTGAAGCTGATCGGCACGCTTCCGGAATTTAATCAACAACATTTGGTCGAGTATTTCCGGGGCGTCGTCACGATGAATATCAATTCGACCTTAACCTCTTATTTGGTACATAAAAAAGTGAGCATTTTGGAAATCAACGCCTACATCGGCGAAATGTCCATGCATTTTCAGGCGGCAATGACCCCTGTTCTTGAGGAATACGGTATTGGCTTGCTTAACTTTTACGTCAACAGCATTAACGTGCCTGAGGATGACCCGTCCGTCGTCCGTTTGCGGGATGCTTTGGCCAAAAAGGCTGAGATGGATATCATCGGCTTTAACTATCAGCAGGAAAGAACGTTTGATACCCTGGAAGGCGCGGCCAAAAATGAAGGAGGCGCGAATGCGGGAATCATGGGGGCCGGCATCGGCATGGGTATGGGTTATAGCATCGGTGGTCCGATCGGCAATGAAATGTCCCGCATGTCCCAAGCGCTGCGGGCATCGGGAGAATCCTGCCAATGTCCCAATTGCCAGCATATGAACCCGGATCAATCGATTTTTTGCAGCCAGTGCGGCGTTTCGTTGACCAGAGCGGGAGAGAAGCCGGCGGCAGAACCGGTGATCACTTGCAATCGCTGCGGCACCGCTTTAATGAAAGGCTCCAAGTTCTGCCCAAACTGCGGAGACCCGTACAACGCATGCCCCACTTGCGGGGCGGATAATCCCGAGAACGCTGCCGAGTGCATCAACTGCAAATCGCCTTTACCGAAACGCTGCCCCAAATGCAGTCAGCAGGTTAGCGCAGACAGCAAATTTTGCGGAAATTGCGGATCGGAATTAACGTTAAAATGCTACAACTGCCAACATGAACTTCAGTCCAAGCAAAAATTTTGCCCTGAATGCGGCTCCGATCAATCGAAGGGGAGCGAAGGATAATGCGATTGCGACGGTATACGGCCGCTTCACTTATCATATTTATCCTGTACCTTGTTGGACTTGCCTCCACCATTTCGGCATTCGCCATCATCTGGCAGGGGAGAATGGATGCTTTTTCGGCGTGGATTTCCCTAGGCGCCCTGATTTTGGCCGAAACCGTGATATGGCAATATGTTTCCTATTGGATAAACCATTACGAACGCGTCAAGAAGAATATTCCAGGTTTTGTGGCACTGGGAACTGTCGCCGCGGGTTATTTGATCGCCGTTTTCGTGTATTCGTTTTTTGCGGGGATCGCTGACCGGTTTTTGAGCGGATTAGTTCTGCTGCACATTCTAACCTTGACGATTGCCGTGCTGCTTGGAGGAACGATTTTGCTGTTCCTGAATTACGCGCTGAAAAGTGACGATACCACCCAAGCGCAGGTTATTCATTTGTATGAGCTCGAATCTGGTCTCAAAAGCCTGCTCATGAGCATCGAGGCATACGGAGAGGCGGAAGCCGGAGAAATCAAAGCGGTCCTGACGAAACTGATCGAACAAGTGCGCTTCAGCGATCCGGTCGTCCCGGATGCTCTGGCATATCTGGATCAGGATCTTTTGTTCCGGATCGATATGTTGAAAGAGGAGCTTGGGCAAGGAGGGAAGGAGCAAAGTCTTGCTGCAGAGTCCGTTCTTTTGCGTCTGCAAGAGCTAAAGCAGCTGCTGGATGACCGCAACGCCCGGTTGCTGCTTTCCAAATAGTTTGGTATACAGTTGATTAGGAGGAACACATGAAATCATTCTTTAAAAGTTTCTTCGGAGTTATTTGCACGGTCCTGGCCGGCCTTTTAGGAAGCTTATTTTTAATCGTTCTTCTCGCCGCCGATGGAGATCCGTCTTCGATATTAATTGTAGCTTTAATTTTGCTGCTTCCAGCCGGCCTATTTCTCTTTCTTGGCATTTTGTTATTCAAAGGCTCCAAGAAAACGGCGATTCCAAATTATTTGGGGCCGACTGGGCCCCGTCCTTACCCCGAGCAAAGGCAAAGACCGGGTTCGCCTTCGCCGAGGGCTTCTTCGCCATCATCGACGCCTATTGACTTTGATCCTGAGGCGGTCAAAGGCGCCGCCGAATTTATGAGTTCCCTTTTTGGCGGGCAGCAAACGGTTGTAACAGTGAGCACTCCTGCGCCAAAGGAGCCGGTTTCCCTGGATTGCCCGGGCTGTGGATCCAAGACGGTGGTGTATCCCGATAAACCAGCGACTTGTGAGTACTGCGGTACGGTTATTCCATATAAGGATTGATCAGAATCAGCCCGACCTAAATCAACTGCCAAGGGCGTTGAAAGCTTGAGTACAGGGAAGTGGGTGGGCGGGCGGCAGATCAACACTCGCTGTACGGAGACTTTGCACCATTATCCCGTTTAATCAGGTAACAATTGCTCAGGTAGCAGAGAAACTTACAAGTTCGGGAGGTGGAGAAGCAGATCGGTTCGAGGTAATTTAGACGGATTTAGGAGAAGAAATCAGGTTTAGAGGAGGTGAAACAGGCCGGCCAAGAGATCAAAACAGGAGACCAAGGACAAGACGCGAGGAAAACGAAAAGACCGTGATTTTGCTGTAGCCTGAACCCTTCCATTTGCAGCAACGCCCGCACCGTTCATGCTAACTCACACCAATCAAGTTGATCCGCATTAAGCTAACCCCCACCCATTAAGTTGATCTGCGTCAAACTCCCCCCACCGTTCCAGCGTATCGATCAGGCCGCAGTCGCAAGGGGTTGGTTCGGTTGGCGCGCGATCAGCCGGCGGTAAGGGATCGCCGGAATTGCCACACACATGCGCAGCAACTTCTGCCGCATCGTTTTTTCCGCTCCGGGCAGGTGCAGCTGGCGGCGTCCGGTGTACTCGTTGAGGTACGCCTGCAGATGCTTCAGTCCCAAGGCTCCATATGTACTCTTCAGCGATTCCCACGCTTCTCTCACCACTTTCCGCAAGGGCGTATACAGCCGATAGGCTAGAGGAAACGACTGTACCGCCGATGTACGGACATCTACATGCCCGTTGATGAACGCAGCGAGTTCGTGACGGTTTGCCCTTTGTCCGTCTCCTCTTTTATGCGGCACCAGGCGGATTTTGACCTGCTCCGGCTCTCCCGACTCCGTTACCGTGCATCCCGCTACGACCGCCGTGGCATACGGATGCGAAAACTGACACCGGGACGGATTACACCCATACAGATCGCTGTTCACCTTCACGTCTCCGCTGAGCAGCTTCCTGGCATCGAACTCCCCGACGGCATGGCGTATTTTGTGCAGCATCAACCAGGCGGTTTTGTAGGTGACCCGGATCACCTGTCTCAGCCGCATCGCCGAGATGCCGCCCTCAAGCAGGAACAAATCCAGGGCCTCGAACCACTTGAGCAAGGGCAGATGTGTTCCTTCAAAAATCGTGCCGACCAAAGCCGACGTTTGATGCTTGCACTTTCCGCACTCGAACAAGGGGATATGCCGGGAGGTCAGACGGCTGCACCGGGTGTGATCGCAGCGCGGGCAGACAAAGCCGTTCGGCCACTTCATCGCGATCAGCGCCTCCATGCAAGCCTGCTCGCTGTTAAAACGGTTGGTGAATGGTTGAAGTTCCGTTCCCGTATTGACCTCCATGTTCATTTGCCCCCGAATCAAGAGTTTAAGAACGTGTGTTCGATTTGTTCTATTATACCAAACGTATGTTCCTTTTTCAAGCCGAAAATCTCACCTGAACCGCCGCATTTTTCTTCATCTTTTTTGTTTTTTCTTCTCTCTTTTATTGGAACTTGCTTCAGCCCCCACCCCAAGCTCCTTGCTCCCTGAACGAGAGGGATAATCGTGCAAAGGCTGCAGGCAGGGCCCCCAAGCCCCCAAGACACGGACCCATTAGACAGCCCCTCACACCTGGCGTCGATTTGTGGTACTGCTCGAAATGGCTACGGTGCAAAAAGTAGCTGCGCTGACCTCGGCGAATCGTGGCGCCCCTCTTCATCATTGACGCTTGCGTGCTTCCATGTTTGAGCGGAATCGCAGTAAAGCGGTCGAGTTGCTTGCCCGATTTAGAGATCATGCCACCGGCACATTTTACAAGGGATCTCCGATCTCACGATGGGCTGGGCGAACGACTAGACCTTTTTGCTCTTCCACTTCGCGAGCTACATCAAGGCTTGCCTGCAGATTTTTGCTGGGGAAGTTGTGTGATAAATTTTATAGCAATTCTAAAAAGTAATGCTAGACTAACCTGCCGCTGGCAGATAAACTAGAAATGGAAATTTTAACTGGACAGGTTCTTGAAGCCCCGAAGGAAGGTGGTCCGGATGACAGAACGGTATCCTGAAATCGACGAAGTCATCGCCTACATTCAGCAAAACATTCACGAGCCGCTCCCGTTGTCCCGATTGGCCAAATACGCGGCTTACAGTCCGTTTCATTTTTCGCGCATTTTTAAAGAACGGTTGGGATTGCCCCCGCTGTATTACGTCTCCGCCATGCGTTTGCAGAAGGCTAAGGATCTGTTGCTTAAGACGGACATGACGATCCGCGACATCGGTTTGGAAATCGGCCAACAGAGTCTGGGCACCTTCACGACCCGTTTCACTGAACGGGTTGGTATGACCCCGTCGGATTTTCGCAATTCCCCCCGGCATGCCTTCGATCTGCTGCGCTCGTTGCAGCATTTTAACGCAGGCAGGCTGGGGCGCTGGAAGATGAACCGGCCGGGCGTGATCGGGGGAACGGTGCAAGCGGCGGCTCCTTTTTCCGGCGTGATCTTTATTGGGCTGTTTGCCAAGCCAATTCCTGAAGGGCTGCCTCTTTACGGAACGTTGTTGTTTTCCTTGGGCGAGTTTTGCTTCACCGGCATCAAGCCGGGAACTTATTATCTGATGGCGACTTCCCTCGATTGGGGCACAGATGCCAAAGATATTTTGCTGCCGCAAAGTACGCTGCGAACGCGTTTTCATCATCCGATCGCCGTCAAACCGGGGGTTCACGTTCCCTATCAAGAGGTAATGCTGTACCCTCCAAAAGCGGACGATCCGCCGATTCTGATATCGCTTTCCGTGCTGATGAATCGTTTTTTAAGCGAGTCACTGCAAAAAAGCAATCGGTAAGAAATTTTCGGCTCGGAAAAAAGGTTCAATATTATAGGACATACTGATGAGGTAGTCAGAATCCAACACCAGAGGAGCAGGTACAAGATGACAATGCGATTAACCCCTTATCTCGTGATGAACGGGAACGCCAAGGAAGCCATCTCATTTTACGAAAAAGCTTTGGGAGCTACGGTCGTTTTCGCGCAATCATTTGGAGAAATGCCGGAAAATCCCGAATTTCCGCTGCCGGAGGAAGCGAAGGATCGCGTCTCCCATGCTATGCTCAAGGTCGGAGAAACCGATTTGATGTTCTCGGACACGTTTCCGGGCCAGCCCCACCAAAGCGGAAATCAGGTCACGATCTGCCTGACGACGAATGACGCCGAACAGGCGAAACGCATGTTTGATGCGCTGGCTGAAGGCGGCCGAATCGATATGCCGTTGCAGGAGACTTTTTTCAGCCCGGCTTACGGTTCGCTTACCGACAAGTTCGGCGTACCGTTTCAAATCTTCACGGAAAGAAACATTTAATAATCCTTTCAAGAGGGGCGCCGGATCTAAAATTCCGGCGTTCTTTTTTCATAAATGCTTGAAATTACCATATGATTTTGGAGTGAAGTTTCATTTCGCGGCGGGTTGAAGATTCCGAAACGGGGCACGCTTAAAAAAGAACTACAGCGTAAGGAGGCGGTGGGAGAAATGAAAATTATCATTACGCAAAGCGAAGCCGTCGAGAAGGGAATCTGGGCCAAAATCAGAAAACAATTCGGATTGTCCGAAGAGGATGAGGTATGGGAGCGGGAGCAGTTTATTTTGACGGAAGAAGAGGCCCGGGATTACGGATTGATCCATTAAACGAGTCCTAGTCCTCAAGGAATGGATTGCTTCTGCGGGAGCGGACGGTTAATATGGGGTATAGACTATGGCGCCGCATGCTTCCTGAGGGTGCGGACGGCTTCTTGGTGGGAGGAATGAATGATGAAAATTGAAGTTTGGTCGGATTTTAGCTGCCCGTTTTGTTATATCGGGAAAAGACGCCTGGAGAAGGCGCTCGAAGCCTTTGAGCACAAGGATGAGGTCCAAGTGGTGTACCGCAGCTTTGAACTGGATCCGGAAGCTCCAAAGGATACGGAATCAAGCATCCATGAGCTGCTTGCCGTCAAATATGGCTTAAGCCTGCTTCAGGCCAAGGAATCGAACCAAAACGTGGCGGCTCAAGCCAAGGCCGAGGGGCTCGATTATCATTTTGATACGGCCATTCCGACAAATACGTTTGATGCGCACCAGCTTTCGCATTATGCCGGGGAAAAGGGAAAAGCTAAAGAGATGACGGAAAGATTATACCGCGCTTATTTTACGGACTCATTACATATCGGCGACCGGGAGACGTTAATCCGGCTAGCGGAAGAGGCCGGACTGAACGGCCGGGAAGCCGGGGAAGTATTGGACCAGAACCGTTACGCCGATCAGGTGCGCGAGGATGAACGGGAAGCCAGACAGCTTGGCATTCGCGGCGTCCCGTTTGTCGTGCTGCGCGGCAAGTACGCGGTGTCCGGAGCTCAGCCGCTGGAAATTTTTCAGGGAGCGCTGCAGCGTGCTTGGGAGGATCAGGCATAACCGGAAATGAATACACTGAAAGAACCAAAAAAACGCTGATCCGGTAAGGATCAGCGTGTGTTTACCTTTATGTAATTATGAAATTAAAATAAAACTTGTATTACTTCACACTCTATGGTACAATGACGGATAGCCAAATCACAAATGCTTCATACAATAATCTACTCAATAATAGCATAATATCAATGATTTGTCAAATGGATTTGCGCGACTCAGATAGAAAGACTTGGCAATTATTTATTTAGGGTGGGGGTCTGAAAATGACGGAGGACTTGAAGCATAATGAAACGGAATTTACCGACGACCTGACGCTGCCGCCAGGAATAAAAATCGATGACCCGGTACGTATGTATTTGAAGGAAATCGGTCGCGTTCCACTGTTATCCGCCGAAGAGGAAATCCAACTTGCACAGCGGATCGAAAACGGCGATGAAGAAGCCAAACGCCGTTTGGCTGAAGCGAATTTACGGCTCGTCGTCAGCATAGCCCGGCGTTATGTCGGGCGCGGCATGGTTTTTCTGGATTTGATTCAAGAAGGCAACATGGGTTTGATCAAAGCGGTTGAAAAATTCGATTACTCCAAAGGCTTCAAGTTCAGCACCTATGCAACCTGGTGGATTCGCCAAGCGATTACGAGAGCGATCGCCGATCAGGCCAGAACGATCCGGATTCCGGTGCATATGGTCGAAACGATCAACAAATTGATCCGGGTTTCCCGGCAGCTGCTGCAAGAAATCGGACGGGAGCCAACGCCGGAGGAAATCGCCAAAGAAATGGACATTTCGCCGGATAAGGTGCGCGAGATTATGAAAATCGCGCAGGAGCCGGTTTCGCTGGAAACGCCGATCGGCGAGGAGAACGACTCGAACCTGGGCGACTTCATTGAGGATCACGATGCCCCGGCGCCTGCGGAAGCGGCGGCCTACGAACTGCTCAAGGAGCAGTTGGAAGAGGTGCTCGATACGCTGACCGAACGGGAAGAAAATGTGCTTCGGCTGCGCTTCGGCATGGACGACGGCCGGACGAGAACGCTCGAGGAAGTCGGCAAGGAATTCGGCGTTACCCGAGAACGGATCCGGCAGATTGAAGCCAAAGCGCTCCGTAAATTGAGACATCCCAGCCGCAGCAAACGGCTGAAAGATTTTATGGAATAAACCGAAGCAGCGGTTCATCAGGGTTTGAGACTGATGGACCGCTGCTTTTTTTGCCTGAAATTATTTTCGCGTTGAACGAGCGCGCCCTTTCATCAAGCTAATTCGCCCCAGGACTTTCGAGGTGAGCGGACGAACATAGCGATAGTTCAGCTTCCGGCCCCGCTGTGCGCGAAGAAGCGCGGATTTGCCGGGACGGGCCACTCGCGCTCTAAACACCTGCATAAACCATTGCACCGGATAGGAAATCGACAGGCGGCCGTTTTCGGAACCGGCAAAATTGACGGCCGCCGCCTGATTGCCGCGTGCGGTCAGCCAAACGGAGCCGGAGTCGCCTGCCAGCGATACCGGGCCTTTGCCGCGGATAACGCTTTGGTCCTTGAAGGTAATCGTGCCGAGGTTGCCGTAATCGCCGTAATCGACCTGGATGTCCGTATGGATCGACTCGACGGTGCCGGTGACGACCCCGGTGGTGCGTCCGACTTTTTTGAATCGGTCCCCGACTTTATAGGTGACGACATGCCCCGGGACGGCTCCGAAAACAGCGTAGGCCGGTTTGAGCAAACCCCGGCGCAGCGGTTTTGATGTGGCGGCATCCAGATAGTTGGCGCTTTTTTTGCGGAGCTTAACAAAGCGGTCCATATTTCCAATCCGGTCCTGCGGTCTGCGCCCGCGATCCGCTCCGCCTGGCTGAAGCGTGGCGGAGAAACGCGACGTGTTGTTATTTACCAGCACATGATTGTTGCTTAGGATACGTCTGCCACCTGAACGATCGCTGACGATCAGTCCGGCGGTTCCCGATGCGTCGGGAGTGCCGACGCTATACCCGGCAATGACTGGACGGATACGGCCGGTGAAGGCTCGTTTGGAGCGGGCGCCTAATTTGCCGTGTTTGCAAAAGCGCCGGCAACGAACGATGCGAAACGGTACGCCGGATGCGGATTTTAGCTGTTGCGGCACAGCGGTTGGCCGTTTTTTGACTTTTCTTTTTTTATGGGCGGTGGAAGAAAGGGCTTCGGCATATACGATGATGGCGGCCCCTTTTTTCGGGCGATTGGGATCATGCAGGCCGACACCGACGCCGTGGATGCCTTTACGTTTGAGCAAACGTCTGGCAATGCGCCGCTTCAGCAAATAAGCTTTACGAAAACTGGCCAATAGGTATCACCTTTTCTCGCTTTTTCGCGGATTTGCTTTATCATATGCAGCGGCGGGAAAGGTTGACTGTCCGTAAGTTTGCCGGCTTATTGACTTAGGCGGATACAGCGGTATCCCAGCCAGGCAAAACAAATGCCCAGCAAAACAGAGGATATTACGTAAACGATCGCTTGTTGCTTCCGCCCTTGCCCGATCAGGCCAATCGTTTCGTATCCGAACGTGGAGAAGGTCGTATAAGCTCCGCAAAAGCCGACCCCAAACATCAGCCAGCTCCATTCGGGCATCCCGCGATGATTATGTAGGGCCGATAAAAGACCGAGGAGAAAGGAGCCGCTAATGTTAATCAGCCAAGTCCCGTACGGGAATCCGCTGCCCATTTTACCGGATATCCATTTGCCCAGATAGAACCGCAGCAGCGTCCCCAAAATGCCGCCCGCGCCAACGCCGATGATGCCGATCATGCGTGCCCCTCCCCTTGATTGCTTTGGTTCTTTCCGGCGATCCACACGCCGAATCCGGCCATAAGCAGGCCGCCAATCACGTTCGCCAGCACGTAAGCGGCCGCCGTTCCGGGGCGGTTGGAGCTTAGTGCGTCCAAGGTTTGCACGGAAAAGGTGGAGAAGGTCGTAAATGCTCCGGTAAAGCCTGTCCCCAGGCCTAGACGAAGATGGGAAGGGATTTTCCGCAGCGGCGCGATGGTAAAAAACCATCCGAGGAACAAACAGCCGGTCAAGTTGATGATGACGGTAGAGAGGGGAAAGAATCCTACAGAAGGAATCCCAACCCCTAATCCATAACGCAGCAGCGAACCGAAAAATCCGCCAACGATCAGTGCGATTACATCCAAAAGCGATCATCCTCCTAAAAATAGACAGACCCCTACCAGCAGAACTGGTAGGAGTCATTAGCTCGGGGAGCGGTTCAGGCGAACTCCATCGCCTATCATATTGGATTCATTTTAGTCGATTGTACGGGGAGAGTCAATACAGTGAGTCAATACGCTTTACATGATCACTTTATGACGTGATGGTGATCGTGGGAGCGGAGATTGTAGGCTGCGTCGAAATCGTTGAAGTGACATCGCCAAAGCTGTTGACTTCCAATTGAACGGGAACGCCTACGCTGATATCCGTCGTGGCCAAAACCAAGCTTGCCGTCGTCAACGTGGACAGCGACTGCTGCTGGATCACGCCGTTGACATACACGTTAAAGAAGTCGCTGCCGGTCAAGGCGGGCAAAGCGGTCACGGCTCCGTCCGCATCATCGACAAAGCTTGCCGCCGGGATGGTCGTATCCGTGGCTCCGATCATGGCTGCCGTAATCGTGGCGAAAAAACGGCTGACGGTTGGAGTAACTGTCGTGGTGACGGCTCCCCCTGTGGCTACCGGAACGGAAGCGGTGGCGGTAAAGACGGGTTTTACTACTGGCATGGTATTACCTCCTAATCTAGAATGTTATCGAAAGATTCGATACATCATATATAATGATCGGATTCTCGTAATAGAAACGGCGTTGTTTCATAGGGAAATATTTATTCTTTAGCGTCGTGGCAAGGATATTTGTCTATTTCGCCTCTACGCGCAAGCACATATGATAATGCGGGCGAATAACGAGGCAAAGTACAGCATTTCCGTATGGGAGGAATGGCAGATGGGGAAAGTGAAATGTGCTGCCGGGCAAAAAAGGAGGAAAGGTACGCGAGGCGGCAAAAAGAGGAAGGCCGCATATTGCGCTCTGCGTGCGCAAAACCGGAGATTGCGCAGTCGTCTTGTCATTTGTTGGAAACGGATGCGGCGAGTAGAACAGCTGCTTAATCAATACTGCGGGCAAATGAACCATCCGGGAGATGGGAGCGGCGTCGGCGCCCCCGGCTCGCCGGGGGCGAGCGGCCCGGCAGGCCCTCCAGCGGGACCGGGTCCTGTGGGGAATGCGGGGCCGGCCGGACCGCAAGGGGCCGCAGGGCCTTGGGGCGCGATGGGTCCAGTGGGGCCGCGGGGACCAGGGGGCGAAGCGGGTGCACCGGGGCTGACAGGTCCGAATGGGCCAGCAGGTGACGCAGGGCCCCCGGGGCTGGCCGGCCCGCAAGGGCCGATGGGAGAAGCCGGGCCGCCGGGGCCGAGGGGGGAAGCAGGGGTCCCAGGGCCAGTGGGTCCGCGAGGACCGGCAGGAGAAGCAGGGCCTTCAGGGCCGGTGGGTCCCCAGGGACCCACGGGAGAAGCGGGGCCCTCGGGTGCGGCCGGCCCGCAAGGACCAGCGGGAGAGGCGGGTCCCCCGGGTGCGGAAGGCCCACAGGGGCCAGCGGGAGAGGCGGGTCCCCCAGGTGCGGAAGGCCCACAGGGGCCAGCGGGAGAAGCAGGGCCCCAGGGCCTGGCAGGTCCGCAGGGACCAGTAGGAGAAACAGGGCCGCAAGGGCCTGAGGGACCTCCTGGACCACCCGGGCCTCCCGGCGGCGCGATTCAGGTCACACCCAGCGTGTTCCGCTACTTTTATTTTCCTCCTGACAATTTGCAAGGAGATGTCATCATCCCCGCCAGCGAGTTTACGGATGACCAGGGAAATACACAGGCCGCATTTTCCGGAGTCGGCAGCGAATCATATGCAAATTTGTATATAAACGGCGTTATGCAGGAAGGCAGCCTGTACTCAGTGTCCCCCGCTGCTTTGACGCTTTTTCTCGGTCAGGATATGATATTGGCGGGGACGCCGATCATTCTTGAAATCGTGCAGATTACGGCCCAAGCCAAGCCATAGTTTGAACATCGTTTCTGTTGCATATTGCGTGTCGATTAAGGGCGAGGCGTTATTGCTTTGCCCTGATTTTTTGCAAGGAGGAGACATATGGAAATCAAAGGGATTAATCACTTCTGCTTTTCGGTATCCGATTTGGACCGGTCGATCGTTTTTTATGAACATGTATTTGGGGCAAAAATGGTCGTGAAGGGCAGAAAACTCGCTTATTTCGATTTGCACGGGCTGTGGATCGCGTTGAACCAAGAGGACATTGCCCGGGACATAGAAAACCGTACATACACGCATATCGCGTTTACGATTGAGGAAGCGGATTTTGACGCTTTCCTGGACAAGCTGCGCAAATTGAAGGTTGAAGTGCTGCCGGGGCGCGAGAGGGATGTCCGGGACAAAAAGTCGATTTATTTTCTCGATCCCGACGGGCATCTGTTTGAATTCCATACGGGAACGCTGGGGGATCGTCTCGAATACTACCGGGCGGAAAAAAGCCACATGACCTTTTACTGATAAACTTCGGCGGTTCGGGCCATTTTTTTGTTGGGCTTTTGCCCTGTTTAAGCTAGAATAAAAACAAGCAAAGATCAAATATCTCTTGAATCGGCAGACAAATCACTAGCGTTGCATTAACTTTAGCTCAAAATTTCCCGTAACAGCTCCCAGAACTCTAACGGTTGTAGCAGCTGCTATTTTACGAAAAAAGACCTGTTCTAAATTCTAACGGTCGTGAGCGCCGTTATTTACCTGAATCGAAGCAAAAATAGCCGGATATAAGTGAAATAAGCGCTATGGCAACCGTTACAATTTGAAATCAACGTTTTTGGCACAAATAGCGCTTGTGGCATCCGTTAGAATATTTGTGAGGCTAGTGTGGCTTGAAAAATGTATCTTGTCAGATGAAATGCAACGCTAGTGCAGACAAATTCCGAACACTAAACTAACACGAAGTAGGCTCAAGTACATGAAAAAGTTCAAAAAGTTTTATATCGAAACGACCAGCATTTGCAATTTGGCGTGCAGCTTTTGTCCGCCAACGCACCGTAATGCGCAGTTTATCAAAACGGAAGACTTCAGCAAAATTTTGGATGATATTAAACCTCATACGGATTATATTTATTTCCACGTAAAAGGGGAGCCGCTTCTTCATCCCAAAATCGACCAGCTCCTGGACATCAGCCATGAAAAAGGTTTCCAGGTGAACATCACGACCAACGGCACGTTGATTCCAAAGGTCAAGCATAAACTGCTCGGCAAGCCGGCGCTGCGCCAAATGAATTTTTCACTGCACAGCTTTGATGGGCACGAAGGGTCCACGGACCGGGAGGGTTACCTGTCCTCCATTTTGTCTTTCGTCCGGGAGGCCGTCGCTTCCTCCGATCTGATCGTTTCGTTCCGGCTCTGGAATTTGACGAAGGACAATGAGACGAATTTGCAGCGAAAACGTAACCGGGAGACTTTGGAAATGATTGAACAAGAGTTTGGTCTGGACTACCGCATCGAGGAAAAAGTCGTACCCGGCAGCGGGGTCAAATTGGCCGAACGGATTTACCTGAATCAGGATCATGAATTCGCCTGGCCGGATTTGAGAGCGCAGGAGGACGACGGCAAAGGTTTTTGCCATGCGCTCCGCAATCAGGCCGGGATTTTGGTCGACGGTACGGTGATCCCTTGCTGCCTTGACGGCGAAGGGGTGATCAACCTCGGCAACGTGTACAAAACCCCGTTCTCGGAAATTATCGAAGGGGAACGGGCCAACCGGTTGTACGAAGGTTTTTCGCGCCGGGTGGCGGTCGAGGAACTTTGCCGGAAATGCGGCTACCGCCAGCGCTTTGGCGGCGAAGCTTAGGAGTTTAATAGAGAAAAGGGGAAATATGAAAGGAGCCGATACGGCTCCTTTTTGAAGAGGCGCTGCAGCCCATGTTTGGGCCCGCGGAAATAACGGTAAAAATGGCCGCTATTTTTGCCAAAGTAGGAGTTCGGGGGAAATAGCGGAACTTTTTTCCTCTATTCTCGCCGAGTGGGGCAAAAAAGGCGTTTTATTCAAGGTTAGCAGGAAAATAGGCCCCAAAAGTACCGCTATTTTGTAAGAGAAAGGAAAAATCGAAAAAATAACGACATAAATTACCGCTATTCTGGGACGGCCATTTCCTCTCCACGCTTAAAGCAAGGGGGAGAGTCCACACGGGTACAGTGGGTAGAACCAACCTGTAAACCGCACGTATAGGAGTAGCTTAATGAGCATATTCGCCACAAATGAGTAGGCCTAGCACAAATGAGCATATTCGCCACAAATGAGTAGGCCTAGCACAAATGAGCAGGCCCACCACAAATGAACAGGTCCACCGCAATGAGCAGGCCCACCACAAATGAGCATACTCGCCGCAAATCAGCATACCTACCAACGGCCGACTGCCTTTATCGCAGCTTCGCGGGGTTCACCTTGGGGACGAGTCCCTCGGCCGCGGCGCGGTCGAGCAGGGCGGCTACGGCGGCATAGCCGTCTTCGCCCAGCTCTGCCGTGTAGCGGTTGACGTACAGGTTGATGTGCGCCTGCGTTACTTCCGGCGACATCTCCTGCGCGTGGCTCATCACGTATTCGGCGGACGCCTCGGGATGCGCCCAGGCGTATTCAACCGATTCCCGCGTCCAGCGGGCGAGGGCAGGCAGGTCCAACGAGCGGCGAGCGATGATGGCGCCCAGCGGAATCGGCAGCCCTGTATCGGCTTCCCACCAGCTGCCCAGATCCTGGAGCATCGCCAGCCCGTAGTTCTGATAGGTGAACCGGGCTTCGTGAATGACCAGCCCGGCGTCGATATCGCCGCGCTGCACGGCCGGCATGATCTCGTCAAACGGCATGACGATGATTTGACCGATGCCGCCCGGAACATGCTTTGCCGCCCACAGCCGGAACAGCAGATAGGCGGTCGAGCGTTCGCTGGGGACCGCTACCCGGCGTCCGGACAGGGCAGCCGCGCCTTCCGCGCCGCCATCCGTTCCGGCGGTCAACACGAGCGGCCCGCAGCCGCGTCCCAAAGCGCCACCGCAGGGCAGCAGTGCGTATTCGTCCAGCAGCCAAGGCAAAGCGGCGTAGGACACCTTAAGTACATCCGGTCCATGACCGGATGCCGCCAGGCCGTTCGTAATGTCAATATCCGCATAAGTCACGTCCAGCTCGGGCGCCCCGGGAATCAGACCGTGCACCCAGGCGTGAAAAACGAAAGTATCGTTGGGACAAGGGGAAAAAGCGATTTTCATGATAGCAGCACCTCCGGTAGTATAGAGCAGGCTTGTTCCAGCGCCTGCAGGGCGTCGCCGATCTTCCACAGCTCACGCTGGCGCGGGCCGACGGCGTTGGAAATGGCGCGCAGCTCCAGCGCCGGAAGCCCGAACTGGCGCGCCGCTTCGGCGACGCCGTAGCCTTCCATCGCTTCGGCTCCCGCGCCGGGGAAGCGGGCCCGCAGCGCTGCGGCCGTTTCCGCCGTGCCGGTGGCGGTCGCCAGTGTCAGCGCCGGCCCGTAATAAGCCGGGAGCCCGGCAGCGCCAAGGGCGTCCGCCCAGCGGGCCGCAAGCTCGCGTTCCACGGCGATCCGCGCGGAGCCGAAGCCAAGCTCGTCCACGCTTGAGAAGCCGTCCGGCGTCTCCGCGCCCAGGTCGGCGGCGATGATTTCGCTGGCGACGACCAGCGAACCGACCTCGGCGACCCCGGCGAAACCGCCGCCGATGCCCGCGCTGATGACGAGCTCGTATTCGCCGCCAGCGTGAGCGAGCGCCGCCGCCGTCGCCGCGGCGGCCGATGCCGGACCAACGCCGGCCAGCCGCACCTCGGCGCCGGCATGTCCGCCTAGGCCGCGTTGCACGGCATCCCGCTCCGCCTCCACCGCCGTCATGATCAGGACGCGTTTCGGCGCACGTAACGAAGGGGGACCAGCCAATGAGGACCCGGGACGATTTATAGAATCAGAAAGGTTCATAACAGCTTGACAACTCCTTAACCAAACTCACTCTTCAAATTATATAGCTCTGTCCCGTGAATTCCAAGCGGGGTTTGGCCAGGGCCAGCGAAATTCAGGGCCAATCCGCGGAGCAACTGCGGCATTTGACAGCGGTCGCGCCGGCCCGGGCAACGGCAGCAAAAACCGGACCTTGAGCCTACGCAAACCAGCGTACGAAAGCTCAAGGTCCGGCTTATAAAAAGCAGCTTTTGCCAATCCTAACGGCGGTCAGGCTCTCTGGTATTGGGCGGGACGCTCCAGCGTCGTGCGCAATTCCTTCGCTGCTTCGTAAGGCCAGTATGGATTGCGCAGCAATTCACGGCCGAGGAACACGAGGTCGGCGCGGCCGTTCCCGATGATTTCTTCCGCTTGGAGTGGGCTGTTGATCAAACCGACCGCTCCGGTAGCAACGCCTGCCTGCGCACGAATTCGATCCGCCAGGTTCACCTGGTAGCCGGGGAACACGTCGATCGACGCCGGCACGAGCCCGCCGGAGCTGCAGTCGATCAAATCGACGCCCTGTTCCTTCATTCGCCGGGCATAATCGATATATTGATCCAGCGAGTTTCCTTCCCGCGTGTATTCATTGGCCGAAACCCGTACGAACAGCGGGCCGTTCCATACGGTTTTTACCGCGTCGATCACTTCGCCGAGCAGACGGTAGCGGCCGTCCGCATCGCCGCCGTATTGATCGTCCCGCCCGTTCGAAACCGGGGAGAGGAATTCATGGATCAGGTAGCCGTGGGCGCCGTGGATTTCAATCACATCGAACCCGGCTTCCTTCGCCCGGCGCGCCCCTTCCCGGAAGCCTTCAACGATCCGCCGAATATCGTCAGTGTCAGCGGCTTTTGGCATTTTCATGTCCGGGAACGGGATGGCCGACGGAGCGACGATCGTTTCGTCCAGCACTGCTTTTCTGCCGGCGTGCGCGAGCTGAATCCCGATCTTGGCACCGTTTTGGTGAACAAGGTCTGTGAGTTCCTTCAGCCCGGCGACATGCTCATCGCTCCAGATGCCGAGGTCGTCATAGCTAATCCGTCCTTCGGGGACAACGGCGGTCGCTTCGACGATAATGAGTCCAACACCGCCGACAGCCCGGCTGGCGTAGTGAACCCGGTGCCAGTCGGCGATTTTTCCGTCCTTCGTCGAAGAATACATGCACATAGGGGACATGACGATTCTATTTTTTAAGGTAACCTGCTTTACCGTCCATGGGGAAAACAGCTTGGCGCTCATTACAACCACTCCTTCTTTATTTATCGATTTTCACTCAAAAAAACCCATTCTATACCATCGTAATTCACGCCACACGAAGATACAAGTACGCACAATTTTGTTGTATAGTATACTTTTTTATACTGTTTCCGCCAGCCGCTCTAAATGCTAAAAAACCGCTTCGCCCGGCATTTAGTGTCGGAGCAAAGCGGTTTATGGCTTGGAAAACTTAAGCCTTTTTGCTGGCCTGGGCAAAACGGTCCTTAATTTGTTTGTTGTTGCGTTTCATCGCCGAACGCTGATCGCGTAAAATTTGGGAGGAATTTTTATCCGAAGGCGCAAACAGCAGCGCTTCCTTCGGCTGAAAACCGACGGCTTTGGAGACGACTCCGTTTTTGGATACGAATACGCCGCGACTCAAGACGGCATCCCTCCTAAACATAATTTTACAAATTGAATGATGACCGGATTTTTACTCATTATAGCATGATTGGCGCTCTCTTTGTAGCGGATGAATTTCCTGTAGTCCCATGCCGGGTCGGCCGGGAAGTGCAGTGTCAGCACATATTCTCCCGAGCGGATGCAGTAGTAGAACATGCTTTTTGATTCCGTGAAAAAAACCTGCTCCTGCTGGTTCCCCAAATGGTAGGTTAGCACGGCGTAGGAGCTGTTGTTGTCGAGAGTGTATTCAGCCGGTCCGTTCGCCTCGCCGGCCTGAGCCACGGCCTTCAGCCTATCACCTGACCGGACGTACAGTGTGGCCGCGCTGCAATCCTTGTAATGACCGACCTGTTCGCTAATATACTGTCCGTATCGGTGTTCGATCATTCCGCCTTCAAAAGGGGAGATGAGCCTCTGAAGAAACGCTTCCGGCTCCCGCAGGCCGCCGATTTCCAGCTGCGGAAGCAGACCGCTGATCAGCTCGAACGCATGATCGAATTGCTCCAGACGCTCACTGTTTTGTTCGATCGACGGCTCCAGCGGAAGCAGCAAAGCGCCGCGCCTGAGCAAATCGCTGAAATATCCGTGCCAATCGAGCGGAACGCCTAGCGAAAGATCGTCGATGTAGATTTTGCGTATGGCGATGTCGTAAAGCAGAAACCATATGTAAGGATCGATATAGGAAGGCAGGCTGCGCTCGGCAGCCAGGATATCCATGATCTGCCGGGAGCTTGGAAACTGTTCTTCCTTAGCGATAAACCGGTCGATGAACGGTTCAAGCAGCGGCTTGACGCTGCCGAAAAACAGCGATTTGATCTGTACGTCGCCAAAAACGAGAATCGTTTTCCCGGCCTCAAACGCTTTGATGAATTCGAGATGAGTGACCGTTCGATCGGCACCCGGATCATAGGTGCCGGCTTTGCCGCCGATAAACAGCAAATAAATGTCGCATTCCTCCACCGCCTCAAGGCAGCGGATCACGGGATCGGTCCCGGCCGGCCACGGGCCAAGATTCTCCTCCCACATGACCGGTTCATGCCCCATAGCGGCCAGTTCCCGGAACGCGTTTTTGCGAAGAGGCTTCAACCCGTCTTCGTTCACGGAGCTAATGAACACCTTTGTTTTCGCCACGGCTAAATACACTCCCGGATCGGATTTACCAGCATTTTCCTCCATTATACCCCAGCCTGGCGGAATTGGACATCACCGTTTTATCCCGCCGGCAGCGCAGAGGTCAACCAGATATCCTTAAAATCCATCCAACCGAGATTGTTGATCGCGAGCCCCCGAATCGACGGGTGAACATAAGTGTGCAGCTTCTGGTGAACCAAAAACATCACCTGGGCTTCTTCCTGGAGCCGGTATTCGATTTGCCGGAGCAAAGCCTGGCGCCGTTCCGCGGAAGGGGAAGCCAGCACCTCGGCCACCATGCCAAACACCCACCGGGTCAGTTCCGGCGGCATCGTCCGGCGCAGGAAGCTGTTATCCATCAAATAGCATTCCAACTCGCAAACTTCGTCTTCGGCGAAGACGAGGCAGGACAAAACGCAGTCCGCTTCCTGGGAAAGATCGGCCGTGTTGGCCATATTCGATTTGTCTGCATAGCGGATTTCCACAGGAATTCCGATCGTGGCGCATTGCCACCGGATCCATTCCGCCTCATCGCGGTCCAGATAATTGGCGACAAGACGAATCGGGGTACCGTCGTATCCGGACTCCTCCAGCAGCTGCCGGGCCGCCGCGGGATCGTGGCGGTGGATGCCAAGTGCGGCATCTTCGGTCGGGCGGAAACTGCGGGCCGGGTATCCCGGTTTTCCGGTATGCGCGAGCATCCCGGGACGGTCGATGATCAGATTGACCGCCTGACGGAAAGCCAGCGACTGCTGCGGCCCCTTTTTGTTGCGGTTCCAGTTGATCAGGCTGCATCCTTTGCAGAGCTGTTCGATCCGTTCCCAGTCTGTGCCGGCACGATCGGGAATGCGGGTATCGCCTCCGATAATTTGCTCCCATTTGATTCGGGAGGAATTCGGGATGTTGTCGGGCAGGAACACGAGGGTTACGCCGTCCAGATAAGCTCTGCCGAGAAAATACGCCGGGTTCACCTCCAGCTCCATCCGGCTGTCGCTCCAGTGCGTCAGGCGGAAAGGGCCCGTGCCGCTCGGCTGCGTCCAAAAAGCTTGTTCATCCCGGCCGATCAGGTCGGAGGGAAGAAGGGAAGCGCAGGATGAGCAGAGGAGGCGAGGGAACAGCCAGTTCGGCTGGGTCAGGAAAAATGTGACCGTTCTCGGGTCAGGCGCCTCCATGCGTTCCACGGTAGCCAACAGCCAGAGGTTGGCCGAACCGTCTTTTAGGCGGCCGAAGGTAAACATGACGTCTTCCGCGGTCAACTCCTTGCCGTGGTGAAAACGGACGCCTTTACGAAGGTGGAACGTCCATTCGTCACCGTCTGCACTATGCTCCCAATGGTGCGCGATCATCGGCACGACTTCGCCAAGCGTTCCGTCGAATTGGACCAGCCGGTCGAATAATTGCCGGACCAAATGCGAGTCGAACCCGTAAAACAGGTTGGCCGGATCAAGCGTCATCGGCTTCTTGTAAACGGGCAGGCGGAAAATGTCCCTGCAGGTTTGGCCGGCAGCGAGCTGCTCGATCCCGAATTGCTCGTTCAGCCATAAAATAAACTGCTCCACCACCGGCTTATCCTCTTCATGCTGATTGAGGAACTCAAACGCCTCCCGGTATTCCCCCTTTTGCGCCAGAGTTTGCGCCAGCTGCAGGAGAAAAGCGGGCCGGCCGATGCGGAGCACGAGCCGGGAACGGTGGCCGCGGCCCCGGCCGGGATGCCACTCGATGAGCTCTTCTTCCTGCAGCTTGCGGATGATCAGCTTGACGTTTCGCTCGGTGCAGTGAAACAGCTCCGTCAAATCCTCCAGCGCCACCTCAACTTCCCGCGTTTCCAACGATTCCGGCCCGGAAAAATGATTAAGCAATGTTACATAACGTTCTGCCGTCAACATGTGAGTATCGCCTCCACAAGGGATATTATCTTGATGTTTGCAAGTACAAAGAACCGTATATTCCCGAACATGTCCCGTTTATTTGCCTAAAAGGGGAAGTGCTTTTGCAATAGTGTACACTTTTTCTTCCTGCTTTTAAAGCGGATAATGAAGGCAGTCAAAGCGGCTAGGATAAAACGGGAAGCCGTAAGGAGGTCACAAGCATGAGTTTCGATGAATTTTACCGCAGAGAGCGGGAGCTGAAGCATTTTCATGAAACAAAAAGCAAGCTTTACGAAGCTTGGCATATAGACGACAAGATCATTCGGGAACGGTGCGGCAAGGGCAAAAGGGCGGAAACCGCGTGGGTGAAGACGCTCCGGGCGTTTTTTCAAATGGTCAAATGATAGAACTCTAAATCCGGCCTTTGCCCCGGAAGCAACCACAGGTCTGAACGCATATGGTGAATAAGCCTTGTGATTCTATGCGTAAGGAGGAGAACATGAACATCTTAATGGTTGCCCCCGAGCAGATTCCGGTTCCGGGGAACGGGTCGGTGGAAATCTGCATGCTGGCCATCGCCAAAGAGCTGGCCGACCGCCATACCGTGACGATCATCAGCAGAAAATCCGGAAGTTTGCCGCCGGTAAGCCGGATTGGAAAATTGACGATCGTCCGCGTGCCATCGGGCAGTTCCGGCCGATACATCGCTTCCGTGCTGCGTTATGTGAAAGGGAGAAGTTATGACCTGATCCAGGTCGATAATCGTCCCCATTATGCGGCCAAAGTCAAAGCCGCGTTTCCGCGCACACCGGTGTCGCTGTTCCTTCATTCGTTAACCTTTGTGAAAAATACGGCTGCGGTAGCTCTCAGCATGGCCAAAGCCGATCTCATCGTCGCCAACAGCGATTCGCTGAAGGCGAAATTGAATGAACGATTTGGCAGGTTGGCGGGCAAAATTCATACGGTGCATTTGGGCGTTGACACCCATCGTTTTAGACCCCCGGCCCGGCGCACAGTCCCATCAGGTTCATTTCGCGTGCTTTTTGCCGGAAGGGTCATTCCCCGTAAAGGAATTCCCGTTCTGATCAAAGCCATGGAACTGGTGCGGCGGGAAAAATCCGGAGCGAGCCTGACGGTTGTCGGAGGAGGAAAAGCCGGGTATTTGCGGGAACTTCGCCGGTTGGCCGGCAAACACCGGGTTCCCGTCCGTTTTGTCGGGAAGGTTCCGCATCGGCTGATCGACCGTCGTTTCCGCCAGGCCGACTGCTTTGCTTGTCCTTCTCAAGAGCACGAAGCGTTTGGGCTGGTCAATGTGGAGGCGATGGCATCCGGACTGCCTGTCGTGGCATCCGATATCGGCGGGATCGGGGAGGTCGTAAACCATGGCCACAACGGTTATTTGGTGAAGGTCTATTCGGACCCCCGGGAGCACGCCAAGTGGATTTTGCAATTGGCGAAACACCCGGAATCGGCCGGCAAAATGTCCAGACAGGCCAGACGGGACGCGGTAGCCAAATTCGGTTGGAAGCAAACCGCCGCAAAGCTGATGAAGATTTATAACCGGTATGTATCCTGAAAAAAAGGGTGGAGGATTGCTGCAGGTATCCTGCGGCAATCCTCCGTTTTTAGAATAGGGCACTATTTATGCTGAAATCTCCCGTTCGCACGGGAATAGCGGATGACTGTACGAAATACGTTTTTGTCCTTTAGTTTCCTGAATATAAACGGGTCCGGCGACGTATTGACTTCGAGGATCCAGGGACGCAGCTTGTGGTCGATGGCAATATCCGCGCCGATCTCGCGAATCCCGGGAAAAACCTTATGAAGGTGGTTGGCCACATCTTCGCCAATGTTTTGCAAATTTCTGCAATATGATTTGACCTTCGGACCCTTCACATGCGGGGAGAGCAGTTTTTCCGCGGGCACCAGGGTGCCGTTGCTATGATAGTTGGTGACGATTTTTTGGGGATGGGCCAGCCTGCCGATATAACCGGTTGTTTTCCAGACTTTTTGCGGCGTTTTTTGGACCATAACCCGCAGATCAAACGTGCGGTTTTGGTAGGTGAGCAAGTGAATGCCCTGCTGAACGAGATAGTCCCCCTTTCGTTTATACCGTTGGATGGAGGCGTAAAGCTCGTCGAAAGTATTGAAGGAACGGGCTTTTGTCTCGAGCTGGTAGCGGTATGGGGCGCTGCTTGCCGGCGGCTTCAGCTCCACTCTCATTACTCCTTTTCCCATGGAGCCGTTAACCGGCTTGACGTACACCATTTTGTGCTTCTTTAACATGTTAAGCAGGTTGGCCCGATTGAACATTCGCAACTCCGGCAGGTATGGCTTTAGTTCTTTATTTTGCAGAAGCGCTTTGTTTTTTTTCCATTTACTGATAACATGGCGCGGATGCCGGCCTAATTTCATGATTTAAAATCCCCTTTATGGAGTTTTTCTTATAGGCAGTGTATTCCGGCTGGATGGAAAAGGGCTGAGATGATAACCTATTTGGCGGCAAAAAAATCCGCGTACGGCTTTACAAGAAAAGTTAGTTATAATATTATTGTCATAACAACTAATTTGCGGAAAGGGAAGTTTTGCGGATGGGGGTAAATCAACATGGGGCTGACTTGGCTGTCGGCTTCATTATGGGCGTGACTTACCGGAAAATCGCGTCATTACTGCAGCAGCGATTAAAGGAGTATGACATTACACCGGAGCAGTGGTCCGTGCTCCATCAGATCGACCAATCCGAAGGTTTGATTCAGAAAGAGATTGCCGACCGCTGTGGCAAGGACAAGCCTACCACCACGCGCATTCTCGATTTATTGGAAAGCAAAGGCTTAATCCACAAGCAGACCAGAAAGCAGGACCGCCGCTCCTTTGCGGTGTTCAGTACGGAACGCGGCAGGACGTTAATCCGGGAAACGATTGCGCTAGAGCAAGGAGTCACGGAGGAAGTGAAGCGCTGCATGTCCGAGGAGGAGTACCGCGTGCTGCTGAATTTGCTGGAGCGGGTCAACGCGCACATCACCGGCCAACTGGAGAACAATCAGACAGAGAGTGGGAGAAATCAGAGATGAAGGAATCAATTCAATCCGAACCGTTGTGGACGAGGTCGTTTATTTCGTTAACGATCTCTACTTTTTTGCTGTTTTTAAATTTGCATATGCTGTTGTCTTCGTTTTCCGCTTACGTCAAAAACGAACTGGCCGCCACGGATTTGCAGGTCAGTCTGGTGACCAGCGTATTTGCGGCTTCCGCCATCGTGACGCGCTTTTTGGCGGCGGCCTTGTTAAAAAGAATGTCCTCGAACAGCCTGCTGTTCATCGGCCTGATCATCGCGGCGGCAATGACCGCGCTGAACAGCCTGGCCGGATCCGTCGGGACGTTATTGATGATGCGGGCGGGATACGGGGTCGGATTTGGGATCGCCAGCACGATTTTGCCGACACTGGTTTCGCAAATCATCCCGCTCCGGCGCATGGGCGAAGGCATCGGTTATTTCGGCTTGTCCACCAGCTTGGCGATGTCGGTTGGACCGATGCTCGGACTTAACGTGATGGGGCTGTTTGGATTCGGCACATTGTCGCTGGCCGGTGCGGCCGCCGTGGTGATCATGATTCCGCTTTTGCTGCTGACCCGGGCGCTGCCTCCCGCTTCCCAAGGCCGGGATTCAGGCAAGGCTAATCAAAAGGAGGCGTCAGGCGGCCGGAAGGAGAGCGAAGACAAGCAAACCCGCGGTTTTAACCGCAAGCTGTTGTTCCCGGCCTTTTTAAATATCGTATTGGCGATTACTTACAGCGGGTTGCTCAGCTTTATCGCACTTTATGGAGAGTTTGTTCATCTTTCGCAGGTGGGGTTATTTTTCCTGTTTAATGCCATTACAATCGTCATTATTCGGCCTATTTCCGGACGTATCTTCGACAGTAAGGGACACGCTGCCGTGCTTTTGCCCGCGGCCGCTTCGGTGATCGCCAGCATGGTGATCCTATCGTTCACAACCTCGCTGGGCATGCTGATTTTGTCGGCACTGCTGTACGGACTTGGCTTTGGCGCAATTCAGCCGACGTTACAGGCTTGGATGATTCGCAGCAGCTCGCCTGAGCAATATGGCGCAGCCAACAGCATGTTCTATAATTCCACCGATTTCGGCGTTGCGATCGGATCGGTGATTTTGGGAGCGATCGCTTCCGCCACGGATTACGCCGTTATGTATCGGTATTCCGCCGGGTTTATGGGAATGTTTATTGTCATTTATTTGCTGGTCATAGCGGCAACCAGGGCTGGTCAAGCTAAGGCAATCACAAAAGCCAATGAGCGATAAATTTGCAATCTGAAGTGAAAAGTTCAAAAAGAGCGGGCCGAGGGGCATTCCCTCGCGTTTCGCTCTTTTTTTAATGAAGCAAAAATAAGCTTCCCCATCGAATACAAATTATGGATATGTGCCATATTACTGTTAGTTCACGGGTTGGAGGCGCGTCATGAGGAAACTAGGCCGAAATCTACGAAAAAGCAGCCGTGCAGGAGCCGCGGCCTTAGCGGATCGGGAAACGGGGCAACAAGCAGACGAGCGACTGGACAGTTCATTATCCGGGACGATTTCTTATTTGCGCTCAAAGATGGGTGGCAGCTCCGATGTCGTCATTCGCCGGCTGCAAAACCGCGGCCCGGCAGGGGAGGACGTGGCCGTCTGTTATATTGGCGGGCTTATCGATCAAATGCTTTTAAGCAAATTGATCGACGATTTGGACAAGCGTTTCTTTATTGTGGATCAGGACTATCCAAGCGAGCCGCTCGCCGACCAAATCGGAGCCGGAAACGTGAAGCGGATCTCAGGCGGGACCGATCTGATCTCCGCCATTTTAAGCGGTTCCGCCGCGATCGTTATCGACGGGGCGCAAGGCGCCATCGTTGCCTCCATTCCGGGCGGGCCGCGCAGATCGGTCGAAGAGCCTTCGACCCAAACCGTCATTCGCGGGCCAAAGGAAGGGTTTACCGAAGAATTGTCCACGAATATGGCTTTGCTGAGACGAAAGATCAGGTCTCCCGCTCTGCGTTTCGAAAGCCGGACGGTGGGGACCTATACGCAAACGAAGGTTGTCGTCGCTTATATCGCGGGAGTTGCCAATCCCGCCGTGCTTCAAGAGGTGTTTAACCGCCTTGATGCCATTCATACGGACAGCATTTTGGAAAGCGGTTATATCGAGGAATTTATCCAGGATACAACGTTCACCCCGTTTCCGACGATCATGAACACGGAACGTCCCGACGCCGCGGCGGGAAGTTTATTGGAGGGACAGGTTGTCATTCTGGTGGACGGAAGTCCGTTTGTGCTGATTTGCCCGGTCACGTTTTTCAAATTTTTCTTGTCCAGCGAAGATTATTATCAACGTTACGATATTTCGAGCTTTTTGCGCGGGATCCGGCTGCTTGCCTTCCTGGTCGCTATGCTGCTTCCTTCCATATATATCGCCGTGACCACTTTCCATCCGGAAATGCTGCCGACCACACTGCTGATTAGTCTTGCGGCACAGCGTGAAGGCACTCCTTTGCCTGCTCTGCTGGAGGCGTTGCTGATGGAAATTACGTTTGAAGTCATTCGCGAAGCCGGGGTTCGCATGCCGCGGGTGGTCGGGTCGGCGATTTCGATCGTCGGTGCGCTCGTCCTGGGGCAGGCTGCGGTGCAAGCCGGTTTGGTATCCGCCGCGATGGTCATCATCGTATCGTTTACGGCCATCTCCAATTTTGTCATCCCTACGTTCGGCATGTCGTCCGCGGTCAGACTCATCCGGTTTGGATTAATGATCCTGGCCGGAACGTTTGGGTTGTACGGCATATTGGCCGGCCTGATTCCGATCCTGCTGCACCTTGTTTCCTTAAGCTCGTTTGGCGTCCCTTATTTATTGCCGGTCGCCCCGCTGAGTTTTAGTAATATGAAGGATGTCTTTATTCGGGCGCCCTGGCCAAAGATGAAGAAGCGGCCGGCGTACATTAACGAAGACAACAAAACAAGACAAGGCTCCGTACCGAACGACGGGCTGATTAAAAAGTAGGGGAATGAGAATGAGCGCCATTATGCGGGTGTTTTTGTTGTGTTGCGCTGCAGCGGTCCTATGTCTTACTGCAACCGGATGCTGGAATCGTACGGAACTGAATGAGCTAGGCATCACCGTAGCCACGGGGTTCGACCGGTCCGGAAACGATTGGGAAATATCCTATCAGATTGTCGTTCCTTCCGCCACGGGGACAAGCCAGGGAGGAGGAGGGGGCGGAGGCGGAGGCTCCCAGCCCAGCGTAACCGTGTTTACGACGAAAGGCAAGACGATTCGGGAAGCGGCCGCTTTTGGGTATGTGGAGAACCCGCGCCGGCTATACTTCGGCCATACCGAAGTTACGGTTATCGGCAAAGAGGCGGCGGAAGCGGGGATCAACGAAATTTTAGATTTATACTTTCGCAATGTTGAAGCGCGTGAAACCGTACTGATTGCCGTAACGGACCGCAAGGCCTCGGATATTTTGAGAAATATGGTGCCTCCGGAGAAAATGCCGGGCAGCGCGCTGGCAGATATTATGCACAAACAGCAAGCCAATACCTCCTATTTTCCAGTTATTAACCTGTTTCAACTGGCGCAAAAAATTTCGTCCGACTCGCGGGCGGCTGGCGTTCCGGCCATAAGTGTTCCCGAAGGCAGTGAAAAGCCCTTAGAATCCCTGGATATCAACAAAACCACCTCTCCGCCCGTTAAAATGAAAATCGTGCGCCTGGGAGTATTCAAAGGCGATCGGCTGGCGGGGTGGCTGAGCCGGGAGCAGAGCTACGGCATTGCCTGGCTTACCGATCAGGTAAAGGGCAGCACTCTGTCGTTTGCTTGTCCGCGCAGTGATCCAGAGAGCAATCTTGGGGGCTCCCTTCGCATAAATAAGGCGAAAACGAAAGTAACTCCCGTAAAGGCGGGGGATCATTATAAAATGAAGGTTCGCATTCAAGCCAGTGGAGACTTGCTGGAATACATGTGCGGCGGCGATCCGTTCAATCCCAAGACGATACAGGCGATCGAGCGCGAAGTTGGCGCTACGATTATCGACACGGTTAATACGGGATGGGAAGCCGCGCAAAAAATGCGCGTCGATTTGCCGGGATTTGCCGGAAAAATTCACCGCAAAGATCCGAAATCCTGGAAAGAGCTGAAGGACAATTGGGACGAGGAACTCGCCAAGATCGAGCTGGAAGTGCATGTGACGGTAAAAATCGAGCGTCCCGGTCTGTTGAAGAAATCGTTTAAACAGCTATCTAACCAAAGCGGCCATAGTGGATGAAGCAGGAAGAAGGTTAACTCATGAAGCAGGAGAAATCCGGACTTGCCGAATTGATTGGCGGATTTGTTTTGTTTGAAGTCGGGAGCACCACGTTGTTTCAAATCGGCGGAGATGCCGGGCAAGATGCGTGGGCCGCCATGGCCATCGCCGCCGTTGCCGGCTTCATTCTTTTAATGATGTACTGGGCTATTCATCGCCGCGACCCTGAACTTGATCTGTTCGAATTGTGCCGAAAATATTTGGGGAAAACGGCGGGTTCGCTGCTTTCCGCCTTATTCGTCGTTTATTTTGCTTATGAAGCCTCACGTAATTTACGCGATTTGGGAGAATTGGCCGCTTATGTGCTTCTGAACCGAACTCCGCTGGTGGTCATTATGCTCATCGGGATCGCTATCGTGGCCAACAGTGCCAGATACGGCATTCGGGTCGTGTTCCTTTGTGGTCTTGTCTTGTTTCCGCTCGTTGTTTTAAGTTATATGATACTCATTTCGATGATCGGGGGGCTAGGGCTAATGCACTTTGAAAATATGCTTCCTGTATTGGAAAACGGCTTAAAGCCCGTTTGGAAGGAAGTCCCGAACATTATTTCTTTCCCTTTCGCTCAACCGGTGCTGTTTCTGGTATTTTTTTCGCGGCTGAAAACGGAGAAAAATGCCCGTAAGGCTTTTTTGATCGCTTATGGGTGCACTGCCGTGTTCCTGATAGCCGTCAATCAAATCAACGTGCTGGTGCTCGGCCCCAAACTGGCGAGCGCGGTAGCCTTTCCGCTGCTGCAAACCGTGCAACTGATCGAATTGGCTGAAGTGTTTGAGAGAATGGATGTGCTGTTTGTTATTGTTTTGTTTATGGGGCTTGGCGCCAAAATGCTTCTGTTTTATATCGGCGCCGTGAAGGGATGCGATCGGGTTACCGGAGTTTCTTATAAAAAATGGATCATTCCGGTGGGCATAGCGATTTTTGGTGCTGCTTTAACATCTCCGAATTATTCGCATTTTATATGGGTCGGCCTCGAAGTTGTGCTGAAATGGTACCCGCTGATTCAAATATGTGCTCCGGCTTTGCTGTTCATGGCGATGCTGATCAAGCGCAAAAAGAAGCTGCCGCAGTAAGTAAAACGTCTCCGCGATGTTCTAAAAAAATCCGCTATGGCCACCGGCCACGCGGATCGTTATCGACGGCTTATTGTTTTGCGGAATCGGTATCGGCAAACGGCGCCGGTTTGGCCACCCATTCGTCGGCTTCCGGTTCGATGTCCACGCCGCTTTTCATTTTCTTTTTCTCGGCCATAGAGTCGCCGGCAGGATCGATTTTATTGCGAAGTTTCGCTTCGTCGCGGGAATGCTGCCCGTTTTGCTGTTCCATGCTGTTCCTCCTTGTTGTTTCATGCTGTAGTGGTAGTTTGCCTTATTTATCGTTTCCCGATCCGTGCAATTACAAACATTTTAGCGCTTACCGGCTTGCTTTCACATCTTGTCCAATTGTAATAAAATACAATTAAGGACATCCTTGCTATTCATATCCAACGACCGAAAACGTAAGGCTTGATTTGCACTTTCGATTCGAGGAGGAATGATGATGCGTTTGACAAGGAAAGCGGCAGTACCTGCTTTAAAGCTTCAAAGGTTATGTGTGATGCTTATTTGCATGACGGTGTTCGTTTCGGCGGGATGGCTTGGTCCGGAACGGCGTGCGAACGCTGCCGGGGAATTAAAGCCATTTCCGCAGCAGGTCAGTTACCCGGGAATCATTAAACCGAATCACGTAACGCAAGCGGCGCTGGATCAAACCGTGGCGGAGTATTACAGCTACTGGAAAGCGAAATATCTCAAGCACGATCTGGCTTCACTGCCGGGCGGATACTACGTGAAAGGGGACATTACCGGAGACCCGGACGGCTTTACCGCGTTAGGTTCCTCTGAAGGGCAAGGGTACGGGATGATCATTACCGCGCTGATGGCCGGTTACGATCCTGAAGCCCGGACGATTTACGACGGACTGTTTAAAACGGCAAGGGCTTACAAAAGCTCGGGCAATCCCAACCTGATGGGTTGGGTCGTGGCGGACGATCCGGCCGCGCAAGGGCATTTCGGTTCGGCCACCGACGGCGATCTCGACATCGCTTACTCGCTGCTTCTCGCCCACAATCAATGGGGATCGGGCGGCGCGGTCAACTATTTGCAGGAAGCGAAAAAAATGATCACGGACGGGATCAAGGCAAGCAACGTCACCAAGACCTATCGCTTGAACCTGGGCGATTGGGATGCCAAAGACGCTCTTAACACGCGCCCTTCGGATTGGATGTTCAGCCACCTGCGGGCTTTTTACGAAGTGACGGAGGATGAAACCTGGATCCACGTCATCGATAGTTTATATAATGTGTACCAGCAATTCAGCGAAACTTATTCGCCAAACACCGGGCTGATCTCGGATTTTGTGGTGGGGAATCCGCCCAAACCGGCTCCCGAATGGTATTTGGATGAGTTTAAGGAAACTAACATTTACTATTACAATGCGAGCCGGGTTCCGCTGCGCGTCGTGATGGATTATGCCTTGTACGGGGACACGCGGGGCAAAGCGATCTCGGATAAGCTGGCGGCCTGGATTCAAAGCAAGACCGGCGGATCGCCCGCAGGCATCAAAAACGGATACAAGCTGGACGGCTCGGCCGTCGGGGATTACGCCACGGCGGTGTTTGCCGCTCCGCTCATCTCCGCGGGAACGGCCAACAACGCCAACCAGGCCTGGGTCAACGCCGGGTGGGATTGGATGAAGAATCAGAAAGAAGACTATTTCAGCGACACTTACAATTTACTGAACATGCTGTTCCTTTCCGGCAACTGGTGGAAACCGGAGGCCCAAACCGTGCCGCCTGCAGCGCCCAATCTGGCCTTGAACAAGCCGGCGGTATCCAGCTCCGTGGAGGGCGTGGGATTTGAGCCAAGCCAAGCAGTCGATGGCAATCAAATGACGCGCTGGGCCAGCCGCGAAGGCAGCGATCCGGAATGGATCTACGTGGACCTGGGATCGGTCCGGCAAATTACCGGGGTGAAGCTGCGCTGGGAGGATGCCTATGCTACGCATTATAAAATCCAGGTATCCACCGACAGCGGCGATCCCGAGCACTGGACGGACGTCTACACGGCAACAAGCGGCGACGGGGGCGTGGACGAAATCCCGCTGGACTCCAAGCCGGCCAGATACGTAAGAATGTACGGGATCGGGCGGGGAACCCCTTACGGCTATTCGCTATACGAGTTTGAGGTTACCGGGCAGTAGGGATAACTGCTGCTGAGCGCTGACCGGAGATGACTGACCGCAAATGGCTAACCGGACGGCTTGGGTGCTGGCTGCCGACGACTGTCCGACATTCCCGGCTGTCCACGGTCGGCTGACTGTTGACGCTTGTCCGCCTGTCCGGCTGCCCGCTGTCCGCCGATTGCTGGTTGCTGGTTGATGGTCGCGAGACGGCTGGTCATTGGTCGCAGGCCGCTGGTCGCAGAAATAGCGGTAAAAAAAGGCCTTATTTTCGCCAAAAAGGGAGTATCGCATAAATAGAGGATTTTTTTACCGCTATTTTAAAAGGGTGGGGCCGAAAGGTGCTTTTTTTCATGCGTGGTCTTCAAATAGGGACCAAAAGTTCCGCTATTTTCCGCAGCAGAGGTAAAGTCTCACAAATAGCGACATAAATTACCGCTAATTCCGGCAGCATAGGCTGCCCAAGCAAGTTTTTGCTTCACCTCCCTACGCCAAAAGCATGGATTTGCACATTAAAAACCCACCGGAGTGAATTCTCCGGCGGGTTTTCTCATATCATCAGGATTTCCCGAATCTCCTGCTCGGTGAGGGCCGAGAACGACTCTTCGCCGGGCTTCAGCACTTCCTCCACGAGGTTCTTTTTCTTCTGCTGAAGCTCGTACATTTTGTCTTCGACCGTCCCTTGCGCCACCAAGCGGATCACCTGAACGATGTTTTTTTGCCCAATCCGGTGGGCGCGGTCGGCAGCCTGCTCTTCCACCGCGGGGTTCCACCATAAATCGTACAAAATGACGGTGTCCGCGCCGGTGAGATTCAGACCGGTGCCGCCCGCTTTCAGCGAAATCAGGAACAGATCGCGTTCGCCCTCGTTAAACCGGGTGCAAAGCACAACTCGCTCGGAGGCAGGGGTTTTCCCGTCCAGGTAAAAAAACGGAAGTCCCCGGTACCCCAATTCGCGGCCGATGAGCCCCAGCATTTCCGTAAACTGCGAAAAGATCAGCACGCGTTTCCCGGCGCTTTGGCATTCCTCCACCATCTCCATCAGCTGCTCGAATTTCGCCGAGCTGCCCTCGTAACCGTCGACGAACAGGGCGGGATGGCAGCATAGCTGGCGCAGCCGCGTGAGTCCGGCCAAAATACGGATACGGTTTCGCTGAAAGGCGTCCTCGTTTAAATGCTTTAACGTTTCTTGCTGCAGCTTGGCCAAATAGGCGACGTACAATTTCTTCTGTTCCGGCAGCAGCTCGGTCGCCTGCAAGGACTCGATTTTTTCCGGCAGCTCCTTGAGCACGTCGGATTTCACACGGCGCAGCAGAAACGGGCGAATCCGCTTTGCGATCGTATCCCGGGACAGCTCGTTAAACGCTTGGCGGCTCGGGAAAAGCTCCGGAAACACGGCGCTGAAAATGGACCATAACTCCTCAAGCGAATTTTCGATCGGCGTCCCCGTCAAGGCAAACCGGTGTCTCGCCTGAAGGCTTTTGACCGCCTGCGCGGTTTGGCTGGCATAATTTTTAAAGCTTTGCGCCTCGTCCAAAATCAGCGTATGGAACGACAGCTCGGCAAACTGCTCGATGTCCCGGCGCAGCAGGGGATAGGAGGTGATGATCACATCGGCCTCGGCCGCTTCCCTTAGCGCCCTTACTCGTTCGGCTTTGCTGCCGTCGGCGATCACCGCCTTGATTTCCGGAGCGAACTTCACCAGCTCGTTTTTCCAGTTATAAATCAATGAAGCGGGGGAGACGATCAGCGCCGGCTGTCCGGACGCGGCGATCTCCGGGAGCACCGAAACGATGAAGGCGATTGATTGCACCGTTTTGCCGAGGCCCATATCGTCGGCCAAAATTCCGCCGAAACGGTAATGGGCCAGCGTCTTTAACCACTGGTAGCCGTAGGCCTGGTAATCCCGCAGAACGCTGGAGAGATGCGCCGGAACCGGGAAGTCCAGATAATCCGGATTCCGCAGGTTATGGAGCAGCTGCCGCAGCGATTTGCCAAGCTTGATCGGGCTTCCGGGCTCCGTCTGTTCCTGGAGATGGATGCCGCGGCTGACCGGCAGACGGAATTCACTGCCTTCAATCTCATTCCGGCGAATGCCGAACTCGTTCATAAATTTGACGATCTCCTGGAATTCGGCGCTTTCCAGCGGCATTAACGCCCCGTTCGGCAGACGGTAATACCGCCGTTTTTCTTCTAAAGCCAGCAGCAAGCCGCGAATTTCCGATTCATTAATGCCGTCCATGTCAAAGCGGAACTCCAGCCAATCCGTACGTTCGTCCAGCTCCACGGAGATTTTGGGCGGCCTGAGGTCGGACAACAGTCTAACCTTCACGGCCGAGGTGGCGTAAATCTCGAGCAGCTTCTCAAGCTCGGGCACGACATGATACAGAAACTCATATTCCGCTTCTTCGTCGTCCAGAAAATAGCCGCTTTCCGTTTTCGCGAACGCGCTTGTTTCCATCAATTCGAGAATTTGCCGTTCTTTTTCGCTATCCCGCAGCAAAATCAGGTCAGTTCCCCGCTTCGGACCATGTTCTTCCAGAGGGTTAAAAATAATGTCTCCGTATTGGAATTCCAGTCCGGCCAGCAGGCGATCCTTCACCCGGTCGAGATAAAGCTTGGCTTTCAGCTGCGTGCGCACCATGCGCCCCGCAACGTTGTCTTCGATTTCGATTTTGCCGAGCTTGGATAGTCCTGGCAATACTTTTTCCACAAAGGGCTCGATTTGCTCGGGCTGCACGATGATCCGCTGCTTGCGGGCCGTCGCCAGCAGATGTTTGATTTCCGCTAGACGCCGGCACTCTGCCGCCGGCTGTTTGATGATTTTGCCTTCGGTCAGAATGACCCCGTAATCCTCCAGAATAATGCAATCGTCAAGACCGCGGACGGCAAAATGAAAGTGGTTGTCCCCGGCTTCACCCAGTTCGAATTGCAGCGGCAGCGGTTCAGCGGAAACGGTTAGACGGGGCCAGGTTTGTCCATGTTGCTCCAATTCAGCGGCCGGGGCTTCCATCAGCAGGGGCAGCAGCCGGTCCCAAAAAAACGCCGGGATCGGCAGCAGCCGGTCTCCGTTTCCATATATCTTGGCAGGCATATAAGCGCCGAAGGTTTCCTGGTACATCCGCTCGTTGCGGTTAATTTCAATCAGCTGCTGCAACAGCGCCTCGTCAGCCGGCAGAAAGCTGTGACGGTCAGGATCATAGCAGAAATGCTTGGAGAAGATGAAGGGCTCGCGCCGGCCTGCTTTATCGAGAAAGTCCCGGATGTTTTTGACGATATAAGGGCGTTTCTCGCCGACTTTCATCTCCAGTCCAAACAGGTGCTTCCGGTACCCGTAGGGAACGGGGCGCAGCGTAAAAACGGCCTGCAGCGGCGTTCTTGCATCAAAGCGGGCCCCGGCGCGGAGCGGCAGCTTTGTTTTGTCTTCGAACAAGTGCATCATGTCGCGGGCGATCCAGATGTCCCGGGAAGAAATTTCAACCGGGCGCGCTTGGGGAGCGGCGTTCTGTGCCTCGCCAAAAACATCGTCCCCGCCGCGCTCCCCATACCCCTCGTCCTCCTCATGTCCGGTATGCAGCAGGGAAGGGTAAGATCGCACCGGGGGCTTGCCGTTTTGCTGCATATCGTGCACGCCCAACAGCACCGCCGCGATATGCTTGCAGTAATTGGTATAGGTATAAAAAGCCGGACAATTGCACTCCGCATGGACGTCCCCGTGTTGATCGATCTGCACCGATACGTGATAAAGGCCTGTTCCCGACACATCCGCTGCGTAGACGCGGGAAGCGTGATCGATTTTCCGAAAGGTTACTTTCCCCGTCCGGTAATAGGCCTCTCCGCGCTCGTAAGAAATGCGTCCGCACAACAATTTGATCACGCGCTGCGTTAGTTGAAAGCTCATCATTAATTTCCTTTCTCCGTTCTACAATGATCTCTCATTATGATAACAGAAAAGGGACATTCGGAAAAACGCTCAGCCCATTTCTCCCGTAAACAGCATCAGTCATCGCCTGCCGGCCGGTTACTCCGGTTGGATCTGGACGAACCGGATCGATCGAATCAGCGCGGGGCTGAGTAAGGATTTAGGATTGATGTTGAGAACGGTTATCAATATACTTAATACGAGTACATTGATAAAGCGAGATGTCGGAACATGAAGCAGATGAAAAACGATTTGAAACTGAGAAAGCTGGGTGATTTATCATTCCGGCTTCGTTCCGTTGAGTACATAAAAGGCGAAATTGGGGGCGGCTTAAGGCAGCAGCTGGCGATGTCGTTTGTCTTGATTGTGGCGGTTCGGAGCAGCGTGCGGCTGATTGTCGACCAGGAGCCGGTGGAGCTGGACCGATCCAGCGTTTTTCTCGGAGTTCCCGGGCAGACGTTTGGCGCTGCCGAGCGCAGCGGGGAGGCCGAGCTGTATGTTTTTTATTTTGATGTGCTTGCCTTTCCGCAGCCGGATCAACATGAAGGAAGGAACTACCCCCGGATGGACCGGACTTCCGCATCGCTGCCGTACCCGGGAAAAATGTTCGTTTATCCTTACGATCGACTGGCGCCGATGGGCGCCGATCTGTATCAGACATGGCATGGTACAGACGAACTGGGGCATTTCCGCTGTCAGATCGATTTGCTGGAGATGCTTTTTTACATATACCGGAACCGCCGGTCGAAGCCGGAGAACGCCGGCGCGGCTGTGGAATACGCCAAACGTTACATCGAGGAGCATTACGTCGAGCCGATTACGATCGAGCGGCTGGCCCGGATCGCGGAGCTGAGCCCGAAATATTTTGTGGAGTTATACAAGAAAAAATACGGTAAAAGCGCGATCGAATACGTCACGGAACTACGGATGCGGCGGGCGAAGCGGCTGATGGCAGGGTCCCCGGCCAAGCTGCGCGACATTGCGCACATGATCGGCTATGCGGACGAGTTTTATTTTAGCCGCAAGTTCAAACAGGTGATCGGCGTATCGCCGTCCGCCTATATGCAAAATAGCCGCAGGAAGCTGGCGGCCTACAGCCCGCCGGCGCTCGGCTATCTGGTTCCGCTTGGGATTTTGCCTCACGCGGCTCCGCTCCACCCGAAGTGGACGGAATACTATTACCGCGAGTTCAGCGGCGAAATTCCGGTCCAGTTCAGCGCTTACCGGTACAACGAGGACTGGCGCGCCAATCTGGAGCAGCTTCGGCAAATTTCCGCCGATCTGATCCTCGCCGCCGAGACGATTTCGGCGGAAGAACGAAGCGAGCTGGAACGAATTGCGCCTGTGAAGCTGCTTGCCGTAGCGCGTCTCGGCTGGCGGGAGCAGTTTGCTTCGCTGGCTGCGGATTTGGGCGAAACGTGGCAGGCCGGAAAATGGCTGGAGAATTATTCCTTTCAGTTGAACCGGACGAAAGAACTGCTGCCGCTTGCGCTCCGTCAGGGAACGGTGGCCGTCATCCGCATGATGAACGAAAGCCTGTTTCTGCATTGCAATCGCGGCATGGCCGGGTTATTGTACCACGATTTGCAGCTGATTCCGGCTTATGACGGGGACTCGGATGTTTACAACCGGCCGGTAAGCCTGGAGGAGCTAAAACGAATCAATCCCGGCCATATTTTGATGATGGTGCGCCAGGACAGCGAATCGATCGATGCGTGGGCAAGATTGCAAATGGATCGGGAGTGGCTGGCGATTCCCGCGGTTGAGCGGCAAAGAGTGCGGCGGCTGTCCTCGGACCCGTGGCTTGAATATTCTCCGCATGCCCACCTGCGTATGCTGGAGCAGCTTGTCCGGTTGTTTTCGGGAGAATGTCCATAATTGTTCCGAAGATTATCCATGGCAAAGCGGAGGTCCCTTTTTTATAATCGACAATGATAATCATTATCATATATTTATGGTGATGATTTTGTTTGCATAGGGAAAGGGGCTGCGGAGAGATGAAAAAGTTGACTTGGGCAGCGTTGGTTGTCCTGCTGTTTGCATTGGTGTTACCGGCGTGCGGGTCCGGGGGAAGCGCTGAGACTGGAATGCGCACGATTGAATATTTGGGCCAGACCTACGAGGTTCCGGCTAAGGTGGAACGTGTCGTCATCACCGGCTCGATGGAAGCGATGGAGGATGCCCTGGTGCTGGACGTGCACCCGGTAGGAGCGATTACGTTCGGCGGAGATTTTCCGGAACGCTTTGCGGCGATTACGGATCAGGCGGAATCGATCGGGGAGAAAATACAGCCCAATTTTGAAACGATTCTGAAGCTTAAGCCGGACGTCATTCTCGGCTCGACGAAATTTCCCGCAGAGGTAGCGGAGAAGCTCAGCAAAATCGCACCGACCATTCTCGTCTCGCATTTGGCCGTCGACTGGGAAGCGAGTTTGAACCTGCTGGCGGAATTGACGGGAAAGCAGGCTGAAGCCGAACAGGCGATCTCGGAGTATCAAAGCGATCTGGAGAAAGCCAAGGCGGAACTGACCGGGAAACTCCAGGATCAAAATGTGCTGGCGGTGCGGATCCGTACCGGGAAGCTATTTATTTATCCGGAGACGGTATTTTTTAATCCAATTTTGTATGCTGACCTTGGTTTGAAAGCGCCGGCGGAGGTTGCCGCGGCCAAAGCGCAGGAAGAAGTGACGATCGAGCAGTTTGCTGCGATGAATCCGGATTATTTGTTTATTCAGTTTGCGAGCGATGAGAATCGGGAAACGAAGACGGCGCTGGATGAATTTGTGGCTGACCCGATCGTCAAAAACATAAATGCGGTGAAGAATGGCAAAGTGTTCGTGAACGTGATCGACCCGCTTGCGGAAGGAGGCCCTGCGTGGAGCCGGATCGAATTCCTGAAGGCGGCGCAGGAACGGCTTGCCGAGTAATGGGATGAGCGGGGATACTCGAACCGGGACGTCGGCGGGATTACGCAAGCTGAGAAACGGGGGTCTTCTAGCCCTGGGCATTCTGCTCATCGCCGTCACGATCGCGGGATCGGTGCTGCACGGAACGAAGCCGATCACCTACGATAAGGTATGGGACGCTGTCTTTCATTTTGATCCGGGCAACATCGATCATCAAATCATCCGGACATCGCGGATTCCCCGCGCGCTCGGCGCGCTGCTGATCGGAGCGATGCTGGCCGTTTCCGGGGCGTTGATGCAGGGGATCACCAGAAATCCGCTGGCCTCGCCTTCCATTATGGGGATTTCGGACGGCTCGGCCTTTATGGTCACCTTGTGCATGGCGTTTTTGCCGGGGACGACGAATATGGGGATGATCGGGTATTCCTTGGCCGGCTCGGCGCTTGGTGCTGGCCTCGTTTTCGGCTTGTCCAGGGTGCTGCCCGGCGGTTCCTCGCCCGTCATGCTGGCGGTGCTAGGCACGATTTTGGGCACTTTTCTCGGCGGAGTGTCCCAGGCTTTAGCCAGTTATTTTCAGGTATCGCAAAATATCAGCTTTTGGTACAACGCCCGGCTGCACGATATCGCTCCGGACATGCTGTGGCTGGCCGTTCCTTTCGGGATCTTCGGACTGCTTCTGGCCCTGCTCTTGGCCCGCCCGGTAACGGCGCTGGCGCTGGGGGATGAGCTGGCGTCGGAGCTGGGGCTGAACGTCAAGCTGATCAAAGCGGCGGCTATGCTCAGCGTCGTCGTTATGACCGGGGCTGCCGTGGCGATCGCGGGAAAAATCGCCTTTGTCGGCTTGATCATGCCGCATATTACGCGGCTGCTGGTAGGCCCGGATTACCGGAGGGTGATTCCGTTTGCGGCGCTGTTCGGCGCTTTGTTTTTAGCTTGGTGCGATTTGCTCAGCCGGTTTCTGAATCCGCCGTTCGAGGTGCCGGTCGGCGTCGTTACCGCGCTGTTCGGCGTGCCTTATTTCCTCTACTTGATCAAGACGAGAGGAGGGGGGAAAAGTGAGTAGGCCATATTCTTCCGCGCGGTTTTGGCTGTTTTTTTCCGTCTGCTGCGGCCTCGCGTTATGCGGGATGTACCTTAGCCTCACGAACGGGTCGTTTGACCTTTCGGTTCGCGACGTGTTCGGAACGCTGCTGCGCATTGATCCGCAGCGGGATCACGATCTGGTCATCTTCGATTTCCGGCTGCCCCGCATTTTGATCGCCGCTTTGGTCGGCTGCGGCCTTGGCGTGGCCGGCGCCGCGCTGCAGGGGATCACGCGCAATTCGCTCGCCGATCCCGGCATCCTGGGGATCCATGCTGCGGCGGGGACGGCGGTGGTTTTGTTTATGTTCTTTATGCAGGGGGCGGTGACTGGCAGCAGTTTTGGCTCGGTGTTATCGATGCCGCTGTTTGGCTGGATCGGCGGTCTCGCCGCGGCGGCGCTGTTGTATTTCTTTTCCGGCCGCAACGGGGTTATCGACCCTCAGCGTTTGATCCTCGTAGGCATCGCGCTTGGTTCGGGTTTCGGCGCCATTACACTGTACGTATCCCTGAAAATGAACCCCCAGGATTTCGAAATGGCCACGGTCTGGCTGACGGGCAGCATATACGGCGCCAATTGGAAGCAGGTGCTGACGACGTTGCCGTGGCTGCTGGTGCTCATCCCAATCATTTGGCGCAAAGCGGGCGTGCTCGACGTGATGCAGCTGCATGAGACGAGCGTTGTCGGCTTGGGCGTGCGTGCGGGAGCCCAGCGGCAATGGTTGCTCGTTTGCAGCATCGGGCTTGTCAGCGCCTGTGTATCGGTATCGGGCAGCATCGGCTTTGTCGGGCTGATCGCCCCGCATATCGCCAGGCGTCTGGTCGGTATCCACTATCGGTATGTGGTCCCGGCCTGCGGAGCGATCGGGATGGTGATGGTCATCATCGGCGACTTGATCGGCAGGACGGTGTTTGCGCCGGCCGAGCTGCCCGTGGGCATCGTCATTTCGATCATTGGGGTACCTTATTTCGTTTACCAATTATATCGGGCAAGAAAAAGATAGGAGGGCACCAACTTGGATTATGCGCTGGAGAAACAGCCATTTCGTATCCCCGGGGCGGAACAATGGAAGATGACGAGCCGCGGCGGGCGTAGTTACCGCATCATGTTGTGGAAGCCGGATGAACCGGCGCCGGCGGGCGGCTTCCCGGTCATTTACTTGCTGGACGCCAACGCTTGCTTTGGGGCGATGGCGGAGGCGGTGCGCATGCATGCGCGCGGCCCCCATCGGCTGGAAGCTTCCATCGTCGTTGGCATCGGCTATGAGACGGATCAGCCGTTTGACACGGACGCCCGCTTTTACGATTTTACGATCCATGCGGCGGAAAGCGAACTGCCGGAACGCCCGATCGCCGCACCCTGGCCGGAAACCGGTGGGGCGGAGCGGTTCCTGGCGTTTATCGAAGAGGAGTTGAAGCCGCTTATCGAGCGGGAGATGCCGATTAACCGCACCCGTCAAACGCTGTTCGGCCACTCGCTGGGCGGCTGGTTTGTGCTGTACACGCTGTTTGCGCGGCCTCGGGCTTTTCAGCATTACGCCGCCGGCAGCCCGTCGATCTGGTGGAAAAATCGCTATATCGTGCCGGTCGCGGAACAGGTGGTCCGGCAATGGAGGGAGACGGGGCCGGCAGCAGATGATCGTTCAGCTGCGGATTCCGCGGGACCAGGTCCGTCTATTGGACTTTATCTCGGCGTCGGCAGCGAGGAAAAGCCACATATGCTCGAAGACGTCAAAGCGATGTTCGAACGGCTGAATGCCGCCGGTATCCCCGGATTCCACGTGTCCTATACGTACTTCGCAGAAGAGAGCCATCTATCTGTGCTGTTCCCGTTCATCGTCCGGGTGATCCGCAGTACGCTTACGCCGTGCGTTGGGGGAACGTTAAACTTGTCGCCACAGTCACCGTGATGCCCATTGCCAGCCGGAAATCTAACGGTTGTATCAGCCACTATTTTGCGAAAAAAGACCTTTTCTAAATCCTAACGGTTGTGAGCGCCGTTATTTGCCTTAATCCAGGTAGAAGTAGCTGGTTTTAAGTGAAATAAGCGCCAGGGCAACCGTTAGAATTTGAAATCAACGTTTTTGGATCAAATAGCGGTTGTGACAACCGTTAGAGTAGTTTTGTGGTTCAAGAATTGTTGCAGCGTTAGGGACTACTTTGTCCATTACTTTGGAAATCCGCGATTCACACATCCGCCGTACAACACTCCATTACACATGATATAAAACACTTTGACTACACCCTGTAATATGCCCTATTACTACGCCTGCCTTTTTCGGCATCACTGCTCAACCCGAGGCTTCTCGCCACTCGCTTATCCTCCAAATTTCCGTACCGGAGCATCGTGCCGTCCCACTTTTTTATACTTTTTTAAGAATTCATTTAGAGGTGTTTTAGACCTGGCGGTTATGCTTAATGACAGGAAGTTCAGTTCAGGCATGCCGCGCTTCCGAACTTTCGATAAACCAAAGTTTAAGAAAGGAAGAACGCTATGAAAAAAACGAAAACATGGATCAAGCGGGGGACGGTGTTTGGCCTCGGGGCCGCTCTGCTGCTGGCCAGCGGACTATCCGCGATGGCGGGTACGTCCGGGTACGAAACGTACAAAACCGCCCTGAAACATACGTTTTCGGCCGAAAGCTTAACCCATCAGGGAACCATCGTTGTGACCGACAACGGCAAACAGATCTTACGCGCCGAGATGGAGGCGAAACGGAACAAAGAAACCAATGGAATGAGCGCAAAGGTCACCGTGACCGGGGCATCGGAAAGCCAAACCTTGCAGGTCTTTAAACAAGATGAAAAAGTGATCCTCCACGAAGGGGATTCGGATACGTACCGGGTAATGAACTTGGGCGATAAGGAACAGCAAGCCGGCAGCGAGGAATTTGCACCTCCGCAGCACGCGGAACAGTTCATTGATGCGCTGCTGGGCAATGTGAAGGATCTGGCGACGGTTGAGGAGCTTCCTTCCGGTGAGAAGCAAGCGTCCTTGCATCTGTCCGGCAGCCAAATCCCGGCCGTTGTGCAAGCGGCTGGTTCGCTGGCGGCGAGCCATCTGACGGCCGGACCGGCGTTCCACGGGCAGATGGGGGCAGAAGGCTGGATGGCGGATAATAGCGGCGAAACCGCTCAAAAGGATGGCTTGGCTCATCCCTCCATGCCCAAGGTGGATTTTCCCGAGTTGACCGATAACGTTAAAGTGGAGGATATCCGCTTTGACGCCGAAATCAGCCCGGAACAATACCTTGAGCGCCAGCAAGGGAAAATTACCATCAGCGGCACTGATAAGGCGGGCAACAAGCATGAACTGGTCATCTCCATCGATTGCGATTTGTCCGGATATGGCCAGACAACGCCTGATACGGTCGATTTGACCGGCAAGCAGGTAGAAACGATCAAGCGGGACGGCCATACCCCGCCATGGCATCGTTAATGCCGCTAAGGAAGGCCCGTTCCTAGCGGGCGGACAGCGCCGGGCAACCATGGCCCGGCGCTGCTTATAATAAAGGAGGGAATGCTGTCATGGACGCCCTATTGAGCGTAAATAATGTGACCAAGCGATTCCGCAATCAGCGCGGAATTTACGATATTAGCTTTAACGTACACGCCGGTGAAATCGTCGGGCTGTTCGGCCAAAACGGAGCCGGCAAAACGACGCTGCTCAAGACGATCACCGGATTATGCCGCCCCGACACGGGAACGGTGCGTCTGTTCGGGTTGGACCCGGAAACGCGGTTTGAGCAAGCGATGGCCCAAGTCGGCTGCGTGATCGAGACGGCTGACGCGTACGAGTACATGACCGGATATCAAAATTTGCGGCAAGCGGCGCGGCTTTACCCGGAGGTAACGGCGGCCCGGCTTGATGAAGTGCTGGAGCTGGTTGGCCTCGCCCCTTTCAAGCATGAGCGGGCCAAGCAGTATTCATTGGGGATGAAGCAGAGACTGGCGCTCGCCGCGGCGCTGCTGCACCATCCCCGGATGGTCATCCTCGACGAGCCGACCAATGGGCTGGATATTGGTGGGATGGCGGAGTTCCGGAATACGATGGAACGGTTATCCCGCCAGGAAGGGATCGCTTTTCTTGTGTCCAGCCACATGATCAGCCATCTTGAGCCGATCGCAACGCATATCGGCATTCTCCATCACGGCGAACTGCTCCGGTTCGGCAGCCGGTTTCAGCTGATTCCGCCGGGAATGGTGCTGGAGGAATATTATTTGCATACGATTGGAGCAGGAAAGGAGGCGGAAAGCCGTGAGCAGTTTGCTGGCGAGTTGGCATAATGAACTGGAAAAGCTATGGTTGAAAAAAAGCACAAAGGCGATGTTGGGGCTGGCGGTGCTCGTCCCCTTGCTGCTGACGTTGTTGACGCGGTTTTTGACCGATGCCGCCGGGCTCGGCGCTGCGCTTAGCGGGCAGGCGGCGCTTTTGACGCTGAACCTGTTTACCGGCATCCTGCTGCCGCTATATTTGGCGCTGTCGGCGGCGGATTTGTTTGCCGGTGAAGCGGCGGCGCGTACGATCAAGCTGGCTTTGGTGCGCCCGGTGACACGCGCCAAGCTGTTCGCCTCCAAAGCTCTGGCTTTGGCTGCGTTTACGGCCATCATTTTGGCTGCCGCCTGGCTGGCGTCTTCCGCTTGCGGCCTGTGGGCCGGTTCGGCCGATCCGCTGGCGGAGTGGGCGGAAAGTACGATCGCCTATGCGGTATCCGTGCTTCCGATGCTGGCCGTTAGCCTGGCGGCCGTCTGGATCGCCCAGTATTTTGCCGGCAGCGCCGCCGCGCTGGGCTGCGCCGTCCTCGTCTACCTTGCCGGCAAGCTGCTGCCGCTTTTTTATCCGCCGCTGGCCCTGTGGTCGCTATATTCCTATACCGATTGGCATTTGTTATGGGGTGGAGGCGGGGCACCTGCGGGCAAGCTGCTGTCATCTTTATTCATTCTGCTGGCTTATAGTATGATGGCATATATAGGCGGTCTCACCACTTTTGAACGAAAGTCGTTTTAAGAGGTTATGCACTTTAACGAAGTACATCTCACCTGAAGGGGACTTTTCGCGCATGACGATCCGACGCAGACTTATCCTTTCCTATGTAGCCATGGTGCTTATCCCGTTTGTTCTGATTTCCATCATCGGGATTATCCTCACCCGCGTGTTTTTTGGCGGCGATGCGGGCGCCGGAAATAAAACGGGCATCTTACCAGTGCATGGCGTTGCGCTTTCGCAGTTTTGGGAAACGATCGACCAACGAGAACGGGTGATGGCCGGGGTCAAATTCATCACGGAGCATGATCCCGGGCTGTTTGCGGACAACGAATTTCTCACGAAGACGGACAAAACGCTGCAAAAACTGCAAGCCGGTCTGATCGTCGTCAAAAACGGAGAGGTGCTGTTCGCCTCATCCGGCGTGGACCGCGAAGGGCTGCAGAACGATTTAAGCAAGGTTGGGCCTAGTGACGAACGGCGGTTCGCCGGTTGGAAAAAAGGGGCGAAGGTAAACGGCCGCTACAACGCGGAGCGGGTCGATTTCGTTTTTGCCGACCAAAGCCCGGGCTCGCTGTATTTGCTTTCCGATTTGAATCCGGTTTTCAACAAAATGTCACAGTTCATGCCGACGTTGTTTCTGTCCCTGTTGATCGTCATCGCCTTCACTAACCTGCTGCTGACGTTTTTTGTATCCCGCAGCATCATCCGCCCTCTATACACGTTAAAGCATGCGGCGGAGCGGATTAAGGAAGGGGAGCTGGACCAACCGCTCGACCTAAAGCGCAGGGATGAATTCGGCGAAGTTGGGGAAGCGTTTGAGGAAATGCGGGAACGGCTGAAAGCGTCGATCCGGCTGCAGCTGCAATACGAGGAGAACCGCAAAGAGCTGATCTCAAACATTTCGCATGATTTGAAAACCCCGATCACCGGAATTAAAGCCTGCGTCGAAGGACTGCGCGACGGAATCGCCGATACGGAGGAGAAACGGGATAAGTATATCGCCATGATCGGCCAAAAAACGGCGGACATGGACCGGCTCATCGAAGAGCTGTTCCTGTTCTCCAAGCTGGATTTAAAGCGGCTGCCGTTTCATTTTGAACCGGTCGATCTGCATCGCTTCCTGGAAGAGTGGGCGGAAGAATTGAAGGCCGACCCAAGCTACAAGGACGTGGAGGTGGAATTCCGCGCCAAGCTGGCGGGACCGCTGACGGTTTTGGCCGACCGGGACAAACTGAAGCGGGTGCTGATGAATATCGGCGGCAACAGTCTGCAATATATGAATAAGCCGGAAAAGCGCCTGCGCATCGAGCTGGACGCGCGCCCGCGCGAAGCGATCGTCCGCATCGCGGACAACGGGGCAGGCATCGCCGGCGAGGCGCTGCCGCACGTGTTCGAGCGCTTCTACCGGGCCGAGACTGCCCGGAGCTCGACGACCGGCGGCAGCGGGCTGGGGCTGGCGATCGTGCGGCAGATCGTTGAGGAGCATGGCGGGAGCGTGCGTGCGGACAGCGCGGTTGGCGAAGGGACGGCGATTTCTTTCACGCTGCCGAGGCGGGGAAATTTACCGATGGGCGGTGAACAGGAATGAAGCGAATTTTGATTATCGAGGACGACCCGGTGATTGCCGAGGTCGAGCGGGATTATTTAACGGCAAGCGGCTACCTCGCGGAAATCGCCCCAACCGGAGACACGGGACTCAAGCGGGCGCTGGAGGAAGTTTTTGATCTGATCGTGCTCGACTTAATGCTGCCGGGCACGGACGGTTTTGAGATCTGCCGGCGGGTACGGGAGGCCAAAGATATTCCGATCCTGATGGTTTCCGCGAAAAAAGAAGATATCGATAAAATCCGCGGCCTTGGCCTGGGCGCCGACGATTACGTCATTAAGCCGTTTAGCCTCGGCGAGCTGATGGCCCGGGTCAAGGCCCACCTCACCCGCTATGAGCGTCTGACGGGCAGCATTGGGACAAAGGAGCAGGATGAACTGAGCATCCGTGGCCTCCGCATTGACAAGCTGTCGCGGAAAGTTTGGGTGGACGGCGTGGAGCTGTCGCTCACCGGAAAGGAATATGATCTGTTGTTGTTTTTGGCGATGCACCCAAACCGGGTGTTTACGAAAGACGAGCTATTCGAAAAAATATGGGGCATGGACTCGCTGGGCGATGTCGCCTCCGTAACGGTGTATATCAGCAAATTAAGGGAGAAAATCGAGCGTGATCCGTCCAAGCCGCAGTATATTGAGACGATCTGGGGCGTCGGCTACCGCTTTAATTTATAAGGTAGTTCAAAAAGTCTGCTTTTGATCACGAAGTAAATCAAGAAGTAACTCGGCATCGAATCTTGAATTCAGCCGGGCCTTCCGTTGCTCACGTACCCAAAACGTACGCTCCGCTACTCAGTCCCTAGCTTCATCCAACCTTCTCGGTGCTGAAAACCTGACTTTTTGAACTTTACTAAACTTTTGCGCGCTTTTAAGGACTGGTGCTTTGGTGGAAGTTACTATATAATTTTTAGCGGGCTAAAATTTATGTACAAGCGAGGGATGACATGGCTGCCATTGAAGTGCAAGACTTGCGCAAAACATTTAAAGTGCAGAAAAATCGCGGAGGCCTCAAAGGGGCCTTCCTTGATTTGTTTAAGAGGGAGTATAACGAAGTGGCCGCCGTTAAAGATATTTCTTTTCAGATTCCAGAGGGGGAAATCTGCGGTTATATCGGGGAAAACGGGGCCGGGAAGTCGACAACGATCAAAATGCTGACCGGCATCCTCGTGCCGACTTCGGGTCATTTGAAGGTAGGGGGCTTCGTGCCCTATGCCGAGCGCGAAAAGTTCGTGCAGCATATCGGCGTCGTGTTCGGGCAGCGCAGCCAGCTGTGGTGGGACATCGGCGTGATCGAATCATTTGAGCTGCTGCGCAAGGTGTACCGCGTGCCGCAGGCCGATTACAAGAAGCGGCTGGACGAGCTGGTGGAACGGCTGCAGCTGCAGGAGCTGCTGAACCGCCCGGTGCGCAAGCTGAGCCTGGGCCAGCGGATGCGGTGCGAGCTTGTCGCCGCGCTGCTGCACAATCCGTCGATCGTGTTCCTCGACGAACCGACGATCGGCCTGGACATCGTGGTCAAATCGGAAATCCGCGACTTCCTGAAAGATATGAACCGCGAGCACGGCACGACAATTCTGCTGACCACCCATGATTTACAGGATATCGAGGCGCTGTGCTCCCGGGTCATCATGCTTGACGATGGCCGGATCATTTACGACGGCGGGCTGGAGGAGCTCAAAAACCGCTGGGGGACAGGCAGGGAGGTGCTGTTCCAATTTGGGACGGCGACCAAGCTCGATCAGCTCCGCTCCTGGACCGGTTCGCTGCCGGTGGTTTGGACGGCGGAAAACGATTTGAACGCCAAAGTATGGATTCCTCTCGACATCGGCGTGTCCGAGGTGCTGGGGCAAGTCGTCGGCAAAGCGGACATCACCGATATCAAAATCATCGAGACGAATACCGATGAAATCGTGCGCAGCATCTACCAAGCCGGTACGGCGGAGAAAAAAACGGACGAGCCGGCCGAAAGCGAAGGTGCGGTAGTCCATGTCTAACACCTTAGGAGCTTACATCGACTTTATCCGCATCCGTTTTTTGACAATGCTGGCTTACCGGGTGAATTATTATTCGGGCATTTTGATTTATACGCTGAACATCGGGGTTTATTATTTTACGTGGAAAGCGATCTATGGCGGGGGCGGCGAGCTTGGGGGCTTTACCGCTTCGCAGATGACGACTTATCTGGCTGTATCATGGATGGCGAGAGCTTTTTATTTCAACAATCTCGACCGGGAAATCTCCACGGATATCCGCGACGGCAGCATCGCCATCCAATTCATTCGTCCTTATAACTACGTGCTTGTCAAGATGATGCAGGGCCTCGGCGAAGGGATGTTCCGCTTTCTGATGCTGATGATTCCCGGCATGGCCGTGGCCATGCTGCTGTATCCGGTGAAGCTGCCGACGGCGCCGTCCGCCTGGGTGGGGTTCCTCGTGATGCTGTTTTTCAGCTTCCTGATCAATTCGCAGCTCAACATTATCACCGGGCTGATGGCTTTTTTCGTGGAAAACAATGAAGGCTTTATGCGCATGAAACGCGTCGTCGTCGATCTGTTTTCGGGGCTCATCATTCCGATCAGCCTGTTTCCGTCCTGGCTTTCGGGGATCATGAATTACCTGCCATTTCAGGCGATTACCTATTTGCCGGGCTCCGTGTTTACGGGCCGGATTCAAGGCGCCTCGATTTGGAGCGTGCTGGGCATTCAGGTTGTCTGGTTCGTCATTTTGCTGATTCCGATGGTTTGGCTGTATCATGCGTCGCGGCGGCGCCTGTTCGTTCAAGGAGGTTGAGAACAACATGTACTATTTGGGCCTCATTGGCGAATATTTGAAAAATTATATGAAAACCCGGCTGACCTATCGCGCGGATTTTTGGGTGGAGGTCATTTCCGATTTGCTGTTTCAGGCGACGAACCTGATTTTCATTTTTGTCATCTTCATGCATACCGACAGCCTTGGCGGCTGGAGCGAAAGTGAAGTGGTGTTCGTTTACGGCTTTTTTATGGTGCCGTTCGGAGTGTTCAGCTGTTTCGTCAATATGTGGAACTTCAGCGAACGTTATATCGTCAAAGGCGAGATGGACCGGATCATGACCCGGCCGGCCTACAACCTGTTCCAGATCTTCCTGGAAAACGTCGATCCGCCGGCGCTCGTCGGCTCGATCATCGGCTTGATCATCATGGGCGTCAGCGGGGCGCAACTGGGCCTTGGCTTGGAGTGGTGGACGATTCCGGCCTTGATTCTGTTCACTTTGAGCGCGGTCGCTATTTATACGGGGATTTACACGACGCTGACCTCGCTGTCGTTTTATTCCGACGCGCCGACCGGCATTTTGCCGCTGATGTACAATGTCCAAGGTTATGGCCGTTATCCGGTAACGATTTACAACCGGGCGATTCAAGTGCTGCTGACCTGGATTTTGCCGTTCGCTTTCGTCGGCGTTTATCCGGCTTCGCTGTTTTTGCACCGGGAGGAGATGCAGATGATGGCTTGGCTCACTCCGGTCGTCGGCGTGGTTTTTCTGGCGATCGGCATCACTTCTTGGAACTATGGCGTAAAACGGTACCGGGGAGCGGGGTCTTAACTTTTGCTTGTAAGAAGTTGTTCAAAAAGTCATCTTTTGATCACGAAGCAGGTCAGGAAGTGGTCTCGACGTCGAATCTTGAATTCAGCCGGGACTTCCGGTGCTCACGTACCCAAAACGTACGCTCCGCTCCTCAATCCCTAGCTTCATCCAACCTAAAGCGTTTTGAAAAAACGCACATCGAAAGCATACGCTTCGGTGCTGAAAAGCCGACTTTTTGAACACGCACTATAAGAGAATATGTCTTTCGGAAATTCCGGATTATTGGTTGCTCACAACCAGTAATCCGGTTTTTTTAAGATTATAGAATTTATAAGTTCTCAGCGGAGCTGAGCAATTCTATAATCGCAAGAAAAACCACCGCTAAACGCGGTCTGGCTTCCTTGAAAGTACTTCGATAGACGTTTTTCTTATAAAAATGTAAATAATCATAGTTGTAATGACCTTGTAACCGCCAGTGTAACCATTCTGTAAGGACAAGTCTCTCTCTTTTATATTATTCTAATAATGGAAAATAGAGAGAGGAAACAAGAATATGAACCTGACAATCCATAAGTTGCCCCTTGGAAGAAACCCGGTTTGCGAGTTGAGTATGACGGCGAAGGCTATATTAAACAATTTCTTATTCAAGACGATGGTGTCTTTGTTCCTTTTAAATATAAGGCTTTGCCAAGGGGAACCAGAAAACCGGCTGGAACCTACACCTATGGTAAACATAATAATACAATAATCATTACAGAAAGAAGTGTGCAGGGAGAAGGCCGAATTACCAATTATACTGATAAACAAGGAGAAAAAGAAGATTCACAACGTGGTGATGCGGCTACTCGTGGAGACATTGATAATCCAAAATTTGATACTGAACTGAGGGTGAGAAATTTTGATAATGACAAAACGGGAACTGTAAACAAAAGGGATAATGGTTCTCTTCCTGATGCGGTTCTGGATCTTTGGAAAAAGACTGTAGAGGATTTTGGGGTAGATTGGTCAGATTCCGTATCTTTTAGTGGGCGGTATTATTATAGTTTTTAATACAATAAATAGGTTGCACCCGGGGACAATGTTTTGTTCCCGGGTTTCATAACAAAGGTGGGGAATATGGGAAGAATAAACGTTGGTATGAAATTAGTCGTATTGTTTCTTTTAACCGCTTCATTGATCAGTTGCAGTCCTATGTACAGCAAAATATCCGATAAGTCCCTGAATAAGGACACTGATTTAAGCGACTATCTGAGCATCACCTATACCAAGTATACGAACGGGACGGATACGAACGATGGCATGACGATGGAGGTGTACAGTTATGAACTTAACAGCAACAAACTGACTAAAGTGACGGAATTGCCCTATACATCACAATATCCCCTTACGTCGGCATCTTTACCGGAGCAGAAAATTTACTATTCTGGGGAGGGGGAGCAGGATGAAGACGAACTTTTTGTTTATGATCTAACAACAAAGTCATCAAAGCAGCTAAGCACCAACCTATTTGCGATCAATAAAATTATTCCTCTTACTGCCGATAACAAGCTGATCATGGTAGCGGTAAAGCGAGGAGAAATTAACTTGAAAGTCGGCTTTTTCGATAAGAAAGGTGGCGATATCCGCTTTGTGGATGATCAAGATCTGGATACCCATACATGGGACATCGCTTATAATCCGGAAACCAATAAAACGTACGCAGCCCAATATTCTGACGCTCAGAAGCGTATTCAAATGAAGAAAGCGAATATGGCGAATACGGATATGATTCCGTCTAATCACTGGATCATAGAGATTGACAATGCAACGCTAGCGACTCGCAAAATCATTGAGTTGAAGGCGGAAAAAATTCTAAGTTTAACCGTAAGCGGCGATCAAATCCTGATAGCAACGGCAAAGGTCATTAATAGCGGCCCGGTTGAGTATAGCATGGTCAACATTCAGTCAGGCGAAAGAACGAAGTTAGATTTGCCCATTACAGCAAGAAAAGGAATATATCTATCAAAAGATGGGAAAGGCATTTATTATTTGGGTGAGGACAAAAACGCCAAGACGGATCAAAGAGGGATATTTTATCTTGACTTGAAGACCAAGAAATCAGAGCCGATATTTCTTCAAGAAGACGGATTTATCAACAATTTCAGTTTCATTCAAGCCGGTTCTAAATAGCAGCAAATGAAGGGGGAAAGTCGAGCGGGATCCGTCCAAACCTCAATAATCGAGAAGTTTGGGGCGGCGGATTCCGCTTTAATTTATTGGAAGTCATGTTCGTGTATGGCTGGTCTTATAACAAAGGTGGGGAAAATGGGAAGAATCAGCGTTGGTATGAAATTAGTCGAATTGTTTCTTTTAACCACTTCATTGGTCAGTTGTGGTCCTACGTACAGCAAAATATCCGATAAGTCCCCGGATAAAAACATTGGTTTAAGCGACTATCTAAGCATCACTTATACCAAGTATACTAACGGGACGGATACGAACGATGGAATGCCAGATGGAGGTGTACAGTTAAAAATGCCGGGTTCCTGGTATCAGGAGCCGGTATTTTTTTGTAATGGAACCGGAGGAAAGGCGTATTAACTGTTGAATTACTTGGCCAGGTAATACATTGGCGAAAGGAGACTCTTAAGTGATGCAAGATCGCGCGCTGCTTCACCCTTTCATACAGGAGGAGGTCTGGGAAGAGACGGAAATAGACAGGCTGTTTACAGAGATTTTTGAAGCCTACTATAAACGGATTTTCAACTATATCAGCTATCGTGTGAGCAGCATTCATACGGCCGAGGATCTGACGAGCGTGGTGTTTGAGAAAATATTAAGCAAGCTGGATACGTATTCGCAGAACAAAGCTCCTTTAGAGGTATGGATGTTCGCGATCGCCAGAAATGTAGTGAACGACTACTACAGAAGGCAAAAAAGACGGCAATTTTTCTCGCTGGAAGCGGTCAAGGAACTGGTGTCAAGCAAAAAAGACCCGGAAAACCTGATCCTGCGGGAAGAGCGGAACGACAAACTGATTGGTGCGCTTAATAAACTGGATGAAAGAGAGCGGAATCTGGTGGCGCTGAAATTCGGAGCTTGTCTCCGGAACACGGAAGTTGCCCAGATTACCGGGTTGTCCGAAAGCAATATCGGAGTAATTCTCTACCGTGCCATGAAAAAACTGAAAGCTGAACTTGGGAGTGTGGATCAGTTATGAGAGTCAAAGGCAATAACGATAAGTTTTTGCGCGATATAGAGGCTTGTGAGCACGGTGCGGCTCCCGGTGATCTGGCCGGTACGGAGGACAACCGTGAGCTGCTGGAGCTCGGCCAAGCGCTGTCCGGCAAGGATTTCAGCCAATATTCCAATCGCAGCGCCGTGCTGTTTAAAGTACGGACCATGAACAATAAACAGGAGGCAAACACAATGAAAAATAAACGCGGATTCAAACGTCCTGCCATCGCGCTGAGCGCGACACTGGCTGCCGGAGTGCTGAGCATAGCCATTGCCCAGCCTTCCTTTGCACAGGATATAGTAGATAAAGTGCTGGCTTCGTTCAATCTGGGACATATTGAGGTAGCGCAGACAGAACCTCAGGTACAACCGGCAGAATCAACGGGCAAGCAGTCTGTTAAAAAGGAAGAGCGGGACCCGGACATCGCGGAACATATACTCAGCATAAAGGACACAACGAAGCTGGCCGACTATGCCGACTTTCCAGTAAAGCTCCCGCAGTATTTGCCAGAGGGATACGCCTTTGACAGAGCGGAATTCTATCGTGACGCGGAGGAGGTAAGCGGCAAATATGTCACTCTCCATTTTACAAACGAGGAGACAAAAGGCAGTATCTACATGCAGCAGCGGCTACCTGATGAAGAAACCGCATACGGCACGGGTACGGACGGCAAGCTTGAGGAATTGCAGTTGAATGGCGTTAAAGCGATCCTGATGGATGACAGAGTTCTGCTTTGGGAAACCAAGGACGCACTATATTACCTCTCCAGTCGTAGTGTAGACAGAAGCGAAATCATCCGCATTGCCGAGTCGATCCGCTAATTACTAAATCGAAAGACGTTTATTGGATTTACGCAATTTGCTCAATTCAAGATGATTGGCCGTACGGGATGTTTGTCCTGTGCGGCTTTTTTTTCTATGGCTGTCTATTTATCATTCTCCCTTCAATAGCACCAGGAAAAATTTGTTTTTGCGAGCAGGCCAAATCCGGGTGGAAGGAATGGACGGTCTCGATGTAGAAGCAAAGAAAAGTAAGGCACAGCATAATGAATCCGCTGAATTCAGCGCACAGAAGGTCGAATTGGCCGGAAGTCTGCACCAAACGTATGAGAAGCTCTTGTCTCCGTTTGAGCAGGTGCTTAAGGAGAAAGGGGCGGCATATGCCGTTGGGGAAGTTGCCCTGAACAATATTGGGGCGACCTTAAAAGGGGAATGGGATGGAGCCGTAGACTTCGTTAAAGGTTTATGGAACACGGCCAGCGATATCTCGGACGTGCTTTTGACGCAGCAATTTGGAGATCCTCTGGTCAGATCATACTACGGTCTGTTTACCGACGAAGAGGTCAAGCCGCTGGCGGAACGCAATGAGACGGTGAAGTCGGCCATCAATACGGGACAATACGTATTGGAAGCGGTGACGTTTCAAAAATCGGTCCCCGAGCTGCTGCATGATGGCGGAGAGACCTTAAAGGAGTTCGTTAACCCGTTAGTCAAATGGTGGAACAACGGCTTGCCGAACCCGCTCACCGACCGGGAAGACGAGAGCTATAAGATCGGGTATGACTCGATTGAAGCTGCGGGTTTGGCGGTGGATATCGGCCTTACCGCTGCTGGAGGAGCTGGAGCCGCCAAAAAAGCGGCCAGCATGTTGAAGGCGAAAAATGCGGCAGGCCGGGCCCTGGGGAACGCAGAAATGGGCGCGGCCGGTGCAGCCGGAGGCCTGGGGCTCGCAGGAAAAATGAAGTCATTTTTCACCGATGAACACGGAGCTGCCAAACTGGGGGACGGCAAGCTAAAAACCGGAAGCTTTAAATCTTTGGAGCAAGCGGCGGAAGCTTTTGAGGAAATCCTGGAAGGACTCTCCCTAAGCCTGCAAGGCTGAATGAGCGGCATGGGCGGAAGACACCTCGGCTTCGAAGGTAATGGCGGCGGGGGCCTAGGACGTCATTTTGAGGTAGAGTATAATAATGATTACCGGAAACATCATGGTGGCGGGGGAGATGAGAGGAAAGAGAGAGGTAATAAAGAGAGACAGGAAGAGGAGAGACGAAGAGAGGAGGAAGAGACTGAGGGGACGGGTAATGCTGATAGCGTAAAAATCATTGATGATGTCCCTGATGCCTATAAAAAATGGGGTAAGTGCAAGGAGTTTGCAGGTGCTTTAGAAGCAGGTTTGAAGAAAAATGGAATAGCAGGACAAAGAATAAATATTAAAAGTAGCACAGGTCAGATTTATTCTGATAAATTAGGACGCAGTGTTACAGATAATGGGGAACATGCTGCAATAAGAGTCGGAGATACTGTCTATGACAATTTAAATCCCAAAGGAGTCCCTTACAAAGAATGGGCTGATGACCTAGCTTTAGACGACCCTTTTTTCAGACAGTATTTTGATCTTTCTAAAAGCTACAATTTTTAAAGTACTTAATCGAAGGGGTTGGTGTAAATGAATATTGAAGAATTGATTAGTGCAATTAGGAGAAGACCTGGGATGTTTGTTCAGGAAAAGCGATTAGATTATATCAAGTACTTTATTACAGGATTTCACTGTCATGGGTCTGTATCAAAAACAGCAGGAGCAATTGACTATCATTTTAGTGAAGAATTTCATGTTTGGGTTAGGGGGTGGATAAAAAACAATTTAGGAATTGAGTTTGACGAAGAACGTGGATGGTATGAGTATATTATATCATCAACTAAAAACAACGAAGAAGCATTTGACTTATTTTTTAGGCTAGCTGATGAGTTCTTCAAAGAGTTCCATTGGTCTGATAAACATTGAATTGGGTCTGTCCGTCATTTTGTGTAAATACCTAATTACACTGGCTACCTTGCTAGCAATGCTACGGCGTCTGATGAATAAACCCTATCCAGTGCTGAATGAACCCATCATATAATCAAAAACATAGTTAACCCATGTAGTACCCGTACAAAATTTTCGTCAATACGGTTGTACGCACATCAAATGCTTGAATTTTATAACACAAATATTGCTATAGCGTTACACATAACAGGTCGTTTATGGTGATACCACCATGATTGACCTGTTTTTGTTTGTTTTCTTACAACGGTTACGACTCGAAGAAAAAATGAAGTCATTTTCACCGATGAACACGAAGCTCCGTTATTTTGAGGTAGAGTATAATAATGATAATTACCACAGGCACCATGGTGGTGGAAGGAGAAGAGAGGGCCTATCAGTTATAAATATGAGGTAGAAGAAACTTATAAAAGGAGTTAATTAGGATGATTAACTTTGGAGAACTATACTACGACCATTACAGCAAATTTTTAGGGAACCCAATTGACCGAGAGGTGTTTAAAAATAATGAGGAAATGCCAAAAATACAAATTTTGAAATATGAAAATGTGTTTGAAGAATGCTTAGTTTATAATACTCTCGGATTTAGCAAATATGAGGATGTAGTAGGCGATAATATTGAAGTTTCAATGGTAGTTGATGGAGCATCTAGCAGTGCTGGATATATTCTTGCAAGTACATTGTTTTATTGTATAGCTAACCAAATGCAAATGGGCCGAGGAATAGCGATTAGCGGCATTGAGAACATTGATAAATCATTCGTACAAAAATACAACAAAGGTGCAGTTTATTTTACTGAACCATTTGCATTCCCAGAAGAATATAGCCATGTCACAACTAAAAGTGAGGAAAAAGGTGGGAGAATTCTTTTAGCCTTTTTTATCTCACAATCAGAATATGAATATTTCATAGAAAATGGGGCGGATAAATTTGAGGACTTGCTAGAAGAAAAAAATGTTGATCCGTTTCATGTTAGTAGAGAATCTGTTTATGAATGGGATGGAAATAATAAAGAAGCAGAATAGAAGGTAGTTTTAGTGCGTTGAACGAGTTTGGTTGGTGACAATTGGTAACCCAATTGCCACCTTTTTTTCTGGTTTAAGATTACAACCTAGGGGAATTATTTTTGCTGTTGTTCTGCAAGAAGCTGGTTATTCAAGCGGTCCTCGAGTGCTTTTATCATGAGAAGAAAATGGTTGGCCTCACGAACCACATGGTCTGCCAATAAGGGATTAATTACGTTTTTGATTTGACAGGTTTTAATGAGTTCCAGTCCGGTTTTTTTGAAATTCCTCAATTCTACTGTAGCGTTTTCGCTATCTTTTTGCATTTTTGTGATGATCGGATAAGTTGGTTGTTTGTTAAATAGCATCGATTCAACATCCCTTGCTTGCCCTAAAAGCGTTTCGAAATCATCTCCAAACTTCCTTGCAGTATTGACTAAATTACGTTCAGATTGGTCTAACAAGGAAGCGATAAACCGAGAATGTTCCATCATGATGCGGAGCCAGAAAACATTTTCGCTAATGATAGCGTCTTGAATGGGTTCCAATATTCCTTGATTGAATTTATGTAGAGTACGAACAAAATACTCTGCTTCACGGGCAATATGATCTACAAGCAGCGGGAAGTTAAAACCGCTTATTTTGCAATTGATAATTAAGATTAAGATATTCCTTTTGAAATTTCGAAAAGCTGATACCAATGTGATGCTTTCGTCATTTAGTTGTCTTACGTTTTGGACGGTTTCCGGTAGTGTCATCGCTTTGTGGAGATGCCTATCAAAGTAGTGATAAAAACGGTCAGCTTCTTGAATTAGTCCGACATCATTCCGGTTAAATCCTTCTCCCAGAAATAAAGCGTGTTCTTTCATAATCCGCAGCCAAAATCGATTTTCGGTCAAGGAACGCTCAATGAACTTTTGTTCAGTTAATGATTCTGGCGGGGAAGACTTTAGTTCCGGGGGCAACAACAAGGCACGCTGCGGATCTAAAACATATTGACTTGCCACTTGATTCATTGCCATGAAATCCCTCCGTTCAAAGATCAACCTCGTTTCATTGTATTTCGTTATACGGAAGATCATGCATATTTAAGATTCCCCGGCCCAAATTGGTACTAACAGAACCGTACTTTTCATATTGTTTAAAAGAAAAAATAGGGGGAGTGTAAAGCTAGTTGAAAAAAGTTAAGGTTAATTTACAGCCCATTGTAGGTAAGATAAATTTACCAACTGTTTTGAAAACAGCTATGCTTCCGGGTGACTCCATTGAAAAATTATTTATTGCAACCCAGGTAGGAGAGATCTTTTACGTAGGAAACGGAGTTATAAGGACTTTTTTAGATATTCGCCCACGAATCATAAAACTAGGTGCTTCTAGAGGCGGATATGACGAACGCGGATTAGTAGGGCTGGCGTTTCATCCCGATTTTTATTATAACGGCCGGTTTTATCTTCATTATTCCGTGGCCGGAACACAAGGTCCAGGTGCTCTTCCTAAACCTTTTAAGCCTGACCCGTGTGATCCGGAAACCTTAAACTTACAGTGGATGAATAGAGAAACTCAATATGATCATATTGATACCGTTGAAGAATGGATTTTACAGCCGAATGGGCAACCTCAAAAACGACGGACATTGCTTAACTTAAGAAGACCATTTTTTAATCATAATGGCGTCAATAGTTTAAACTTTTCACCTGAAAATGGAAAACTAATTTTAACAACCGGAGATGGCGGAGCGGGCTATGACCCATTTAATTTAAGTCAGGATGATATGGAAATCGCCGGAAAAATAATTGAAATCGATGTGGCTAAGAATACACTTATCGAAAACCCGCCCGTAGTCACACGTTTTAATGAACTTCCATCACCTATTCAGGAAACGCTTACGGTAATGGCCAAAGGGGTTCGCAATATTCCGGGGGTTTCTTTTCAAAGATTTTATAGTCAGTACATTAAATATGTAGGAAATGTAGGGCAAGATTTGGTAGAGTCGATTTTTTCATTCATCCATTATAAACCCATACCGGTTACACAGCTTATTCAAGCTTCTTTAATGAAAGTTGAACTTGACCCAGAAGGATTTATTAATTTTGGCTGGCGAGGGTGGGAAGGTGCTTTTCCGACTTCGATTATAAGAGATTGCCCCACGAACCCGACTTTGGATGAGAAAACAGTCGCTTATTACAATGAAGCAATAAAAACTTCAGTGAGGCGTCTTCAGCCTTTAACTAGTTATTTTCATAAAGACCCCCGTCCCGATAAGTTTGGAGGAACTTCACTTACAGGAGTCCAGTCATATATGGGGAATGAAATCCCCGATTTAAAAGGAAGCGTTGTGTTTACCGATCTTGCCCGAAAAGAAGAATCTCGACCTCCGGTTCAAGGGGTTCTGGCTTACACTAGGATAAGAAATGATTGCAAACTAAGTGATTTTGGTGTGATTGAAACCAATTATAACTTTGGGTCTCAATCCGCTTATTATGTTAGTTTGGGAACGAATCTGGATCAGAGCAGACTATATTTAGGGGTGCATAGCTCTATGAAAGTGACTGATTTTAATCAAGGTACTGTTTTTGAAATTGTTCCATAATCCGTATAATGGATAACCCAGAGCCGAAGCATTCAAAAGTATGGTGGATCAGTGCATGAGCGAATACGATCTGGATGGCTGGACGGACTCAACGTGGATCAATCCATATTAGGGGGGACCTAAGGTTACGGTGGAAACGGACACATTTTTTTCCTTTTTATTTATTGACCAATGTTACAATAAACAATATCATTAGGAATATATGGTTTATTATTCCATTATTGAACAGAGGAGGTGTTCGTATGAAGCCGGCAAGCACGATTCGCTCACAATTGGAGGATTATTTAAAAAACAAGAGACTCTCGCTCAATCAGTTCACCGAACTTACACGGATCAATTCCGGAACGTTAAGCGGGATCATCAATGGCCATCGTCCCATTGCCATGCAGCAGCTTGACCGGATTACGGCGGGGATGGGGTTGCCCGAAGGTTATTTTTACGATTTGTATGTTGACGAGTGTTTCTTTCAAGCCGCGCCCGATTGGCGCAAACTGGGGCCCTTCTTGCGGCGTTGCGCCGAACTGAACAAGCTGGACTGTATCGAGCGATCAATCCGCTTAATGTTGGACAACCTATCTTACATACCCCTGCTATTTCACTTGGCCGAGCAGTTTTTTCATGAAGGCAAACAAGAGGCGGCCATCTTGCTGTATGAAGCGGTAGCGGAAGGTGAACAGAAGCAGCATTCCGAACGCCTGGCGCTGTGTCAATACCGGTTGTTCACGTTGCGGCTGTCCAAGGATCAGAACAGGAATTTATTGTTGGCCGTACAATTTGAGCCTTTTGTCGACCGGCTGGACGAGCCTTATCAACTGGATGCGCTAAATGATTTAATCAATGTGTTTGGTTCATTACGTCACTGGGAAAAGGTCAAGGAATTAGCTGAAAAACTGAAAATAAAAGCGACCATTCATTATGAGTTAAACGGGAGCAAAAAATCGCCGGAAACCCAAAAGCAAATTGTTTTTTACATTTTTTATTCTTATTTATCATTGGGTGCAGCTCATTTTATTTTAGAAGATTATGAGAATGCACTCCATTATGTCTCCTTGTATACGGATTGCAGTTGGGTCAAGAACCCCACAGAAGATGAGGTGGCTGTAATTGAGCAGTTTCAGGAATGGGCTGAAGGCAACCGTCATATGTATCAATTAGTGTCCGGCAAGGTCGAAGTTCTTTCGGAATATTTGGAATATATTTGCACGAGGGAATATGAAGTATTCCCGGCCTTATGTGAGATCGTGACTGCTGCGAACAAGTTCGATATAAACATCGACGATGTGCTTAAACAATACGCATCTTATCTAACTTATGAAGAGCAACACTACCGTATTAAGAAAATTAGCGAGCAATATACCGGAGATCGATACGCAAATTTGTTGGCAGGTTTAGGGGAGTATTATTTAAACAAAAAAGCTTTTGTCCAAGGACTGGAGTATGTACTGGACAGTTTAGCATTCGCGATTGAAATTTATAACAGATACGGTATGCTAAAATGTATAGGGCTATTTGAACAATACCGGAATTTTGCATCGGAAGCGGCAAACGAGCGGTATAAAATTTTAATTAGCGAGGTGCAAAAACTGAATGAAAAGAAAGTTGGCTATATGGATATTTACATGTAGCTTATTGGCGGCTTTGGTGGCCCCAGTTACTACTCTAGTCCCTATCGGAAAGCAGCAAAGCCCCGGCGTTATCACCACGAATAGTCACGGTTTTGGTTAATATCAAACTTTACAGATTAAAAAAAGACCACTTGGCTATTATGCCTTGTTGGCCTTTTTTATGCTTTAAAGCATTCAGAATCCGATTTTCGTTCATATAACGGAACAGGCGGTTGTTTGTGGAGGCCGCGGAGATAACGGTAAAAAAGGGCGTTATTATGACAAATGAGAGGGATTAGCTTAAATAGAGGAATTTTTTACCTCTGTTTTCGGCGAAAGGGGCAAAAAGGGGGATTTTCCCAATTTCAGTAGGAAGATAAGACCCAAAAGTTCCGCTATTTTGCGGACGAGGTACAAAATCACAAGCATAGCGCCACAAATTACCGTTATTTCCGGCGACGACGAGGGCAGAGGGAGATCGTTCACATCAAAAGGCCGTCAAGGCAAATCGCCCTGACGGCCTTTTAGACATACACCCCATGTTTTTTATAACCGATTGCGGTTCCGGTACAGCAGAATCATAAAAAACGGGGCTCCGATCGCGGCGGTAAAAACACCGGCAGGCACGTCCCGGGGCAAAAAAGCGGTGCGGGCGATCAGATCCGCAATGAGCAGGATCAAAGCGCCCAGCAGCGCGCTGATCGGGAGCACGCCGGAAAAGGACGGCCCCGTCAGTTTGCGGGCCATATGCGGCGCCATCAGGCCGATAAAGGCAATCGCCCCGCCGATGGCCACGGCGGAGCCGGCGAGCGAAACGCTGAGGGCAATCAATAGCAGACGCTGCAGCTGCACGCGGGCGCCGACGCTCGTGGCGATATCATCGCCGAGGGCCTGGATGTTGACCTGGCGGGCTTGCAGCCAAGTGAGAACCAGCAAAATTGCCGTCCAGGGCAATAACGTCAGCACGTCGTTCTCCCACGATACGCCATAGATACTGCCGGTCATGAACGTAAGCGATTGGCTGGCCAATTGCAGGGGGCCGGAGATGATTAGCATGAATGACAGCGATTTGATGGCGGCGGAAACGCCGATGCCGATCAGGATGATCCTCAAGGGAGACACTCCTTTTTTCCAGGCTAGCACATACAATAATGCCGTGACGAGAAACGCGCCGCCGATCGCGGCGAGCGGCATCCAGTGAATCGATATGCTCCCCTGAAACAGGAAAATGAACAAGATGGCGCCCAGCGAAGCGCCCTCGGTGATTCCGGCCACATCGGGCGAAGCGAGCGGGTTGCGGATGACGCCCTGCAGAATAGCCCCAGCCACCGCCAAAGACGCGCCGACCAGTGCGGCGATAATGATCCGCGGCAGCCGGATTTTTTGCACGATGACTTGATCCCCGGCTTCGGCCATGCCGAAAAAGGATTTGATCACGGTAAGGGGAGGGATATACTTGCTGCTGATGGCAGCGCTGATGACCATAACTCCCAAACATACTACGGACAATAACAGGCAGATCCAAATCGTTCTTTTTTTCTTCGCCAGTATGGTCGATTTGGCGGCCGAGACTTCAAGTTTGCCGGGTTTGGCCATCAGTTTTTCACCCCTTTTCTTGCGATATATACGAAAAACGGTACTCCGAGCAGCGCGGTCATGACCCCGACCGGCACTTCTTTTGGCATGGCGATGTACCTTGACCCGACGTCGGCGGCCACCAGCAGCAGGGCTCCGAACAAGGCGCAGTAAGGCAAAATCCAGCGGTAATCCGAACCTATGAAATAGCGGACGATATGCGGGATAATGATTCCGACAAACGCGATCGGACCGGCCACCGCAACCGACCCTCCGGCAAGCAGAATAACGGACGCCGCGGCCAAAGCTTTAATTTGCCCCGTACGTTGGCCAAGCCCCTGCGCGACGGTATCTCCCATCGCCAGGATATTCAGCTGTGCGGACAGAAGGAAAGCGATAAGCATCCCGGCTCCCATATAGGGAAGAACGGCGAGAAGCTGGTCCATTCCCCGCCCCGCAACGGACCCGACGAGCCAGACGAGGACTTGGTCGAACATTTTGCCGTCAGAGAGCATCAGGCCTTGCGTGAGCGAGTAGAAAAAAGCGGCCATCGAAGCGCCGGCAAGCGTGATTTTGAGCGGCGTCATGCCGTCCCGGCCGATGCTTCCGAGCAGAAAAACAACCATTCCGCTTAGGGCCGCTCCGGTCAAAGCAACCCAGGTAAGGGGCTGCATTCCCGCTATGCCCAGCCATCCGGTCGCCAGGATGATGAAGAAGGCTGCCCCGGAGTTAACCCCAAGCGTGCTGGGCGAAGCGATTGGATTGCGGGTGATGACCTGCATCAGCGCTCCCGCAACCGCGAGGCATGCGCCGACGGCGGCGGCGATAAAGGCGCGCGGAACGCGGGCCGTTTGAATAATCAGATGCTCGTTGCTGCCGTTTGGGCGGACAAACGATTCCCACACGGTGCCGAAAGGAATGTCCGTCACGCCGAAACTGATGCTGCAAACGAGCGCTGCGGCCAGGGCAAACGCTGAAATCAATAAGCCGAAACCTTTCATGAGGCAAATTCCCACTTTCCGGATGTAGAAGATAATATCCATTAAATATTAGAAGATGCATTGCGGGCTGTCAATGATTATGAGAATCATTCTTAATGGATTGACAAGCGGTTTTTCATGCTTTATAGTTTTGAACATCGCGATGAAGATGATAATCATTATCACATTTGCATTATTATCTTTACCAAGAACTAAACAGACATATAAGGGGGAACTTTCATGAGCTTTACTCGCAATCACATCATTCGAAATCGCGCCATTTGGTGGGGGCTCGCCATTTTGGCGCTCTTGCTGGCGCTTACCGGATGCGGAAGCAATCAAAGCCAGGGGGCATCCGGCAATACCCAAGCGGCAAGCGGCACGCCGGCCTCGGAGAATGGGAACTCAAGCGGCAACGCGGCCGCCGATGAAGTCCGTACCGTTAAACATGCGATGGGGGAAACGAAAATAGCCGGCACGCCGAAGCGAGTCGTCATTTTGACCAATGAAGGCACGGAAGCGTTGCTTGCCTTGGGAGTTAAACCGGTGGGCGCCGTCCGTTCCTGGACCGGAGACCCCTGGTATGAGCATATCAAAGCCGAGATGGACGGGGTTGAAGTGGTTGGCGAGGAGAGCCAGCCGAATCTGGAGTTGATTGCCGGATTGCAGCCGGATTTGATCATCGGGAACAAGATGCGCCAGGAGAAGGTTTATGAGCAGTTGAATGCGATCGCTCCAACGATCATGTCCGAAGACCTGCGCGGGAATTGGATGGACAATTTCAAACTGTACGCGGAAGCGCTTGGAATGACCGACAAAGGCGACGAACTGTTGGCCGCCTTCGAAGCGCGGATTGAAGATTTTAAAGCCAAGGCCGGCGGCAAGCTGAAAGAAACGGTATCGGTTGTCCGGTTCATGGACGGCAAAACTCGCGTCTACCATACGAACACATTCTCCGGAATTATTTTCGAGCAGCTCGGCATTGCCAGAAATGAAATGACGCAAAACGCAAAAGACACGTTTGTCGATGAAATTACGAAAGAACGGCTGTCCGAAGCGGACGCCGACCGCTTGTTCTACTTTACTTACGAAACGGGCGACGGCAAAGCGAATCAGACCGAAACTGACTGGACGAACGATCCGCTGTGGAAAAACCTGAACGCGGTGAAAAACGGCAAAGTCTATAAAGTGGATGACGCCATCTGGAATACCGCCGGCGGCATCAAAGCGGCCAATCTGATGCTTGACCAGCTGTACGAGTTATATGGACTTGAAAAATAATTACATCGCCTGCAAAAGACCGTCTCCTAAACATGGGAAACGGTCTTTATTTTTGGGTTATTTCACCGTCCGGGCGAACCGACCGAGGATTTCCGTGGACTGGACCACGTTCATGAAGGCGTACGGATCGGTTTCCGCCACCGCTTTGCGCACGGCGGCCAGCTCATAACGGGTTGTTACCGTCATTAGCATGTAGTTTTTCTCCTCGCTGTACCCGCCTTCCGAGTGGATGCACGTAATGCCGTGATGGAGCTTGCGCAGCCGGCAGAGCATCTGCTCTTTTTGCTTGGTGATGATAAAGCAGGTGACCTTGATATGTCCGACATGGATCATGTCCACGACTTTACCTTTCACAAAGGTCGATAGCATGGAGTAGAGGGCCAGGTCCCAGCTCTGCAAAAATCCGAGCGCCACGATCACGACGCCATTCAAAAGGAACAAAATATTGCCCATCGCCATGTCGTATTTACGGGTAACGATCGATCCAAGGATATCAAAGCCGCCGGTCGAGCCGCCTACGCGCAGTGAAAATCCGATGCCCGCCGCCGAGATGATCCCGCCGCACACGGAGCCGAGAATCGGGTCATTGGTTACCTGAATCTGCGGGATGATCGCCATAAACCACGTCGTGCTCACGACGGAAATGCAGCTTAGAATGATATACCGCCTCCCGACCGCTTTCCAGCCCCAGGCGATGAGCGGGACATTCAGCAGAAAGTACAGAATCGATATATTCCAGTCCGTAAAATAACCGATGAAGGAGGCAACGCCCGTCAGCCCGCCGGACAGCAGCTTGTGGGGGATCAGAAACAGATTAAGCCCAGCGGCGACAAGCAGCGACGAAACGAGGATGATTCCCACTTCCTGAGCCGGTTTCAAGGCGGCTTTGACCGGTTTGGCGATGATCGGAACATATTGATTCAAGTTCATGTCTACCCTTCTTTTCTTTAAAGGTTCGCATCTTTAGAGATGGCAATTCGATAAAAATTTATTATCGGATTAAATTATCATTTTTATCACCCGGAAGGACTATGATCTACATCACGAAAAACAATGTTCAATAATATTTCATTCCGTTTTTGCCGGCCGGTTATACATTTTTCGCTCGATTATTTTGTCTCCTCTGGGGCATGTTATGGATAATTCTTGATTGAAAGAAAGGGATATCCATGGTAAAAAGAAGAGGAAACGGTCCGGCGGCGCCCAGCGCTAATGAAGCGGACCTGAAGCAGTTCAAAGCAGAAGTGATGCGGCGTGAAGGCTACCCTGTAGATCCGCAGCATCCGGACGATGTGAAATACGAGGTGGCTGAATCGCTCGGCGTGCCACTGAAGGAAGGCGACAACGGGGATTTGACCTCGGAGGAGGCAGGCAAAATCGGCGGCGCCATCGGCGGGTCGATGGTCCGGGAAATGATCCGTTTGGCCAAGCAGAAGCTGAGCGATTCGCAGCAGTAACCGTATTTTGGCCGGAGCGAAGCAAAGGTTTTGCTACGCGTTTCGCCCCGGTCCAATATCGTGATCGATTGGAGGAAACAAGCCGTGAACGAGCTGGATCGACTGGAAGCATGCTTAGCGGAGTGGGTGGAAAAGAGCCGACGGGAAAGCGCGAAGGGAACCGTGGCCACGTATATTCCGGAATTGTCGAAATCGCCCAAACATTGGCTGGGGGTCCACCTGATCGATGCGGGAGGGAGATCTGTAAGCTCCGGAGATGTCCAGGCTCCGTTTACAATGCAGAGCATCTCGAAGGTGTTTACGTTGATCCTGGCGCTGATGGATCATGGGGAAGAAGCGGTTTTTTCCAAGGTGGGCATGGAGCCTACGGGCGATAACTTCAACTCGATCATGAAGCTCGAGCTGGTGCAGCCGGCGATCCCGTTTAACCCGCTGATCAACGCGGGGGCGATCGTGGTGTCTTCAATGATCAAAGGCGACAGCTCAGAGAACAAATCGGCCCGCATCCTGGAGTTTTTGCGCGAGTTGGCCGGAAATCCTTCACTGGATTGCAATCTAGAGGTGTACCGGTCCGAGAAGGCGACAGGCCATCTGAACCGTTCGATGGCTTATTTTTTGCTGGATAAAGGGATTCTGGGCTGCGGCGTGGAAGAAGTGCTGGACATCTACTTCCGCCACTGCTCGATCGAGGTAACCTGCGCCGATTTGGCGCGTATGGCGTTGGTGCTGGCAAAGGACGGTACGGACCCAATCACCGGCAAGGAGCTGATTCCTCGGCGTTACGTGCAAATCGCCAAAACGTTCATGGTCACGTGCGGAATGTACAACGGGTCGGGCGAGTTCGCCATCGCGGCGGGACTGCCGGCCAAAAGCGGCGTATCGGGAGGCATTTTGTCCCTGGTGCCCGGGCGCTTGGGCATCGGCGTAGTAGGGCCGGCGCTGAACCCGAAAGGAAACAGCATCGCGGGCGTCCATTTGCTGGAACGGTTGTCGCGTGAGTTTAACTGGAGCATCTTTTAAGAGATGCCGGGAGGAATGCTCTATTATTTTCGAGGAATTTTATAACAAATCGTGCATTGCTCTTATATAAACCTCCTCTTTGAATCGGTACTATAGGAGATGTAAACAGATATTTGCTATTCAAAAGGAGGTTTCACAATGTTTGGTTGGAAGCGTTTACTTAAAGTGGCGGTAACAGCTTCACTGGTAGGTTCGTTGGCCGCCTGCGGCGGCGGGGGAGGAAATGCTGCCGATAATTCGCAAGCGGGAAACTCCGGAAACGCGGCTGCGAACACGAGCAACAAACAAGTTAAGCTTCGGATTATGTGGTGGGGGTCACAGGATCGGCATCAGGCTACGTTAGCCGCACTTGATTTGTACACGAAAAATCATCCTAACATCACTTTTGAACCGGAGTATTCCGGTATGGACGGTTATCTGGATAAGCTATCCACGCAAGCGGCGGCTAAAAATGCTCCGGATATCGTTCAATTGGATCCGGGCTGGATGCCGGACTGGATGAGCCGGAATCAATTGGCTCCATTGGCCGATGTGGATGTATCCAAATTCGATCCGAAGCTGCTCGCGGGCGGCTCGCTTGACGGCCAACAATACGCTGTTCCGCTTGGATCGGTTGCGTTCGGCATGATTTACGATAAAGCCGCCCTCGACAAACTGGGCATTCAAAATCCGACCAACGGTTGGACATGGGATGATTTCTTTGCGTTAGCCGAATCGTCCAAATCCAAACTGCCGGAAGGACAATACTTCGTTAAAGATTATGCCGCCAACTACTTCGTGTATTCGGCCTATCAATACGCTAAAGGCAAGGGCCCGGTCATTACGGACGACGGCCATTTCAACATCGACCGTGATACCTTCGTCGACTGGGCGAATCACTTTGACAAGCTCCGGAAGGAAGGACTGGTGCCTCCGGCAGACGTAAACACGGCGGACAAGGAGCTTGATCCGCAAATGGATCTGATGGTATCGGGCAAAATTTTGTTCCGTTACAGCTTCTCCAATGCGCTCACTTCTTGGGATAGTTTGAAAAAAGGCGCGTACGCCCTTGTGACGATGCCTCGTGCGGAGCAAGCGGGAGGCTGGGTGAAGCCTTCTATGTATTTGGCGGTTACCAATGACTCCAAATATCAAAAAGAAGCTATCGAATTTGTTAATTGGTTCGTTAATGATCCGGAAGCAGCTAAGACACTGGGCACTCTGCGCGGTATCCCGGCAAATAGCGACAGCGCGAAACTTCTGGAATCCAGCATGAGCGAAACGGATAAAGGCGGTCTGGACATGTATAACGCTTCCGCACCTGACGCGCAAACCTGGACGGCAGGCGCGGGCGGTTGGACGAACTTTATCGATAAAGACTTCCCTTATGTCCATGATCAACTCAGTTTCGGTAAAATTACCCCGGAACAAGCTTTTGATCAATTGAAGGATGCTTCCGCATCTTACGAAAACTAAGCTTGGACAGACATAAAACCCGGAACGCTAACCTTGTTCCGGGTATTATATTACCCGTTCAGAGATTATAAGGATAGAAGGGGGAGAAACCATGCCGCTTCGAATCGAGGATGTTATTCATGAACTCATCAATCCCGTGGGACAGCTCGAAACAACGGTCGATGTGCTTGAATTCGGAGATCCTTCAACAAAAGTCAGGGGGATCGCCACGGCGTTTGTGGCCTCATCTGACGTCATTCGTCAGGCCGCAAAGGCGGGGGCAAATCTGCTGATCAGCCACGAGGGGATATTTTTCAACCATCATAATAGGGAGGCCATCAAGAACGATCCTGTAGCCATGGAAAAACGAAAGCTGATCGAGGAAACCGGAATGGCGATTTTCAGGTTCCATGATTATTGGCATCGTTATCAGCCCGACGGTATCATGGCCGGGCTTATCGAGCAATTGGACTGGCAAAAGTACATTGCGGAATATCATCCGGCATCGGCCATCATCCAAATTCCGGCTGCAAGCGTTCGTGAAATTGCCGGCCACCTCAAGAGCAAGCTTGGCATTCCGTATGTACGCGTCGTTGGCGACCTGTCCATGATATGTTCGCGAATTGGCATGCTCGCGGGTTACAGGGGCGGCGGCTTTATGGCGATTCCGCTTTTTGAGCAGGAAAACTTGGATTTGATTATATTGGGCGAGGGACCGGAATGGGAAACTCCCGAATATGTAAGAGATGCCGTGCAGCAAGGAAAACGCAAGGCTATCATCGTCTTGGGCCACGCGCAAAGCGAGGAGCCTGGCATGAATTATTTGGCGGGTATGCTCAGGGCGCGGTACCCCGGACTTCCCGTTTATTTTGTTGCTGAAAAGCCGCTTTTCCAAATTATTTGACAGGAGCGTATTAACGAATGGGCATTACACCATTTTTCGCAAAAAACACGGGCTATCAGGCCTGGCTCGGGTATAACCGGTTAGCAGGCAAAACGCTTGAACAGTATGCTGATTATCGCCGCATTGTCGTTGCGGAGCAGGATGAAATCATCGTTTCCGCCATGGCCGAACTCGTCCGCGGACTGGAAGGGATGTTGGGGCAAACGCCCGAGATTTCACAAATCTGGGATGGCGGTTCAGGTATTGTGATTGGAACTATCGGCGGCAACACGCTGCTTCAGCAGTTCATTGACGAAGAAACGCGCGCAGGCATCGGAGCGGAAGGCTTCGTGATCCAAAGTGATCCGTCCACCGGCCATATCGCCATTGGCGCGGTTTCTTCCGCAGGCGTGCTGTACGGTGTTTTCCATCTGCTGAGACTGATTGGTATTGGCCGCCCCATTAGCGATCTTCATATCGTGGAAAATCCGGTCAACCAACTACGGATGATCAACCAATGGGACAATATCGACGGGTCGATCGAACGCGGTTATGCCGGGAATTCGATTTTTTACGCTGACGGCAAAATCACCTTCGATCTGCAGCGAATTCGCGATTACGCCAGGCTTTTGGCATCGACCGGGGTGAATGCCTTATCGATCAACAACGTAAATGTGCACCGCTTGGAAACGATGCTGATCACAGAGGCGTATTTGCCGGAGGTGGCCGGGCTTGCCGGCATTTTCCGCAGTTACGGGATCAAGCTGTTCCTCAGCATCAATTACGCGGCGCCGCTGGAGATCGGCGGCCTGCCCACGGCTGATCCGTTGGACTCGGAGGTCCAGCGGTGGTGGCGTGAGCGGGCGGCGGACATATACCGGTATATCCCCGATTTTGGCGGCTTTCTCGTCAAAGCCGATTCGGAGAACCGGCCTGGTCCGTTCACCTACGGCCGCGACCACGCGGATGGTGCCAATATGCTGGCCGAAGCGCTGAAGCCGTACGGTGGCGTCGTGATCTGGCGCTGCTTCGTATACAACTGCAAGCAGGATTGGCGCGACCGGAAGACGGACCGGGCGAGAGCGGCGTACGATCATTTTGTGCCGCTGGACGGCCGCTTTAATGATAACGTCATCCTACAGGTGAAAAACGGGCCGATCGATTTTCAGGTGCGTGAGCCCGTGTCGCCGCTTCTCGGCGCAATGCCTGCCACGAACCAGATGATCGAGTTTCAGATTACCCAGGAGTATACCGGGCAGCAGCGGCATGTTTGTTATTTGGTGCCGCAATGGAAGGAAGTGCTGGAATTTGATACGTATTTGCAGGGGGAGGGTACTCCAGTCAAACGCATCGTTGATAGTTCGGTGCATGGGAGCAGGTACAGCGGCTTCGCTGCCGTTTCCAACATCGGGGACGACGCCAACTGGACCGGGCATTTGCTGGCTCAAGCCAATTTGTACGGATACGGCCGGCTCGCTTGGAATCCAGAGCTGACCGCCGAGGAAATCGCGGAGGAGTGGATCCGCCTGACGTTTGGGGACGACGAGCAGGTGGTTCGGACGATTCGCGGTATTTTGCTGGACTCCTTAAGTATTTACGAATCCTATACGGCACCGCTTGGGATCGGGTTCATGGTCAATCCCAACCATCATTACGGGCCTAACGTCGACGGTTATGAGTATTCGATGTGGGGGACGTACCATTTTGCCGATTGCCATGGAATCGGCGTGGACCGGACCAAGGCCACGGGAACGGGATACACGGCCCAATACGCCGAGCCCAACTTCAGGCTGTACGAATCTTTGGAGAACTGTCCGGATGAACTGCTGCTGTTTTTCCATCACGTCCCGTATACCCATGTCCTGCATTCCGGCAAAACGGTCATCCAGCACATTTACGACACGCATTTCGAAGGCGTGGAGCGCGCCGCCTGGTTGGAAGAAACCTGGGGCAGCCTGGCGAGCTTGGTCCCCGATTCATTGCACAAGCAGGTCGCGGTCCGGCTGGCGGAGCAGGCGGAACACACCAAGGAATGGCGGGACCAGATCAACACGTATTTCTTCCGCAAAAGCGGCATCTCCGACGAACGGGGCAGACGGATTTATTAATCGGCATGACGGATTGCTGTTTGCGGCTTCATGAATTTCATTTGCGGACTTATTTCAGAGGAATGGGGAACCATTCCTCTGTTTGCGTTGGCGCGTTTTGTGCGGATGTCATTGGAATTATCCAATAGAATTTCAGAATGGTAATTTCTGCCCGTGGCCTGAGGCGAGACTCGTGATCCGGGGGCTTTGCACGATTATCCCGTTTGATCGGGTGACTTGGCTTCCTGAACCAGAGGGATAATCGTGCAAAGTGATTTGGAGAGACAACACCCCCTATCTCCGTCATCTTTTATTTTGTCAAGCACTGATTTTGGTCTTGAGCCAAAATAAAAAGTTGAAAACTAAACCGTCCAGACGGTATACTAAATTTGGAGGTGATTCTGTGGGAGGTTCAAAAAAAGCTTCCAAGCGAAACGTGATTTTGCGGGCTGCCGCAAAAGTGGCTAGAGAGAACGGCGTAGAGCATTTAACCCTGGATGCCGTCGCCCAAGAGGCCGGAGTCAGCAAAGGAGGGCTGCTTTATCATTTCCCGAACAAGGAAGAATTGATTTCGGGCATGGTCAAGCAATACTCCGATGACTTCGTCGGTAGCGTCAGGACACGAGCGGACAAGGACCCGGGCGAAAAAGGGAAGTGGATCAAAGCCTATATAGAGACAACCCATGATTCGGTGCAAAACGAAAACGACATGACGATTGCGCTTTCTACCGCGCTTTTCACCAATCCGCATCTTTTAGGGGAAATGCAAGCCGAATACAGTCAGCTTCAAAAAAGCATCGAACATGACGGATTGGACCCCGTGGTCTCAACGTTGTTCAGGCTGGCCGCCGACGGTCTATGGTTTGCCGAAATGTTCGGTTTTGCCCCGCCGGATCAAGCGTTAAAAGAAAAGGTGATCCGCTACATTTTAAATGAGATTGAGGAGAGAAAATAATGGCTTATTTGTTACTGTTGATATCTATTGCCAGCGAGCTGGTCGGGACTTCGATGCTGAAAGCTTCCCAAGGATTTACCAAGTTAGCGCCTTCTTTAATAAGCATCGCCGCCTTCGTATGCTCCTTTTATTTTTTGTCATTGTCGCTTAAAACGATTCCCCTGAACGCCGCGTACGCCATTTGGTCCGGGCTCGGTTCCGTATTGACGGTCATCATCTCCGTACTCATCTGGAAAGAAAAGATCAATGCCGGCAGCATCATCGGAATCGGCTTAATTATCATCGGCGTGGTGATCCTGAATTTGCTCGGCCCCGGACACGGTCCATCAAACGACGAAGCGAAACAGGAGGCGGCTATTGTCCGAAAAGTATAAACGAAAATGTGGCGCCGTGTCCGTTAGGATTTTTTCGTGATATTTTAAAAGAAATCGAGGATTACCCTCATTTAACCGCCTGGGGGACCCATCTATACTTAAGCTATCAGACAAACTACAGAGGTGATAGCATATGGGTCGTTCCACACCCGTAGCCGTTAATCAGGAGAGGATCGTAAAGAAAAGACGACGTTCTTCTTTAAAAAGATGGGATGCTCCCATTGCCGGCTATTTATTCATTTCGCCCTGGCTGATCGGCTTTATCGGGCTCACGGCGTATCCGCTTTTATTATCGCTTTATTATTCGTTTACGAACTACACGCTGCTCAGGCCGATCGAATGGGTAGGAACCAAAAACTACGTCAACATCCTTACCTCGGATCCGAAATTTGAAGAATCCCTTCGCGCTACGTTCCAATACGTGATCGCCTCCGTCCCTTTAAAGCTGATCGCGGCTTTGTTGATCGCCATGCTGCTGAACAAAGCCGTTCGCGGAATCGGCGTATACCGCACAGCGATCTATTTTCCATCGCTGATCGGCGGAAGTATCGCCGTATCCATGCTTTGGCGGAACATCTTTGGGGTAGAGGGGATTTTCAACAAAATCATCGCCACCTTTGGGTTCGAAGGCAAGGGCTGGATCACCAGTCCGGATACCGCGATGAGTACGCTCGTTCTACTGGCGGTTTGGCAGTTTGGTTCCGCGATGGTGATCTTCTTGGCGGGGCTGAAGCAAATTCCGAACGATTTGTACGAGGCTTCCTCCGTGGACGGGGCGAACAAATTTTTTCAGTTTTTCCGCATTACGCTTCCAATGCTGTCGCCGATTATTTACTTCAATCTCATCATGGGCGTGATCAACGCGTTCCAAATGTTCACCTCCGCGTTTGTCATCACCAACGGAGGTCCGATGAACTCGACCTACGTATACGCCCTCTATCTGTACGAACGTGCGTTTAGCCGGTATCAGCTCGGATACTCCTCGGCGCTCGCCTGGATCATGCTGGTCATCATCGTTATCGCATCGCTGATCATCGCCGGAACGTCGAGATACTGGGTCTTCTATGAAACAGAGACGGAAGGGAGAAAGAGACGCAGATGATGATCAAAATGAAACCGTTCATCCGGCATATTTTCATGATTCTGTTTAGCTTTGTAATGGTCTACCCGGTGCTTTGGTGGATCGGCGCATCGCTTAAAAGCAATACCGAGCTGGGATCGCCGAATATTTTCCCAAAGGTTCCGCAGTGGAGCAACTTCGTAAAAGGCTGGAATTCGGTTCCCGGACACACGTTTACGGATTTTTATCTTAATACCTTCGGCTTGGAGATCGCCGTGTTGGCTGCCACCTTGATCTCCAGCTCGCTGGTAGCCTTCGGGTTTGGCAGACTGAACTTTCCGCTGAAGAACTTTTGGTTCTCCATTTTCATGTTAACCTTGATGATGCCGGGGCAAGTATTGATCATTCCGCAATACTCTCTGTTCCACCAGTTGGGTTGGGTCAATACGTATTTGCCGTTTATTGTTCCCCACCTGGTAGCGGCAGGCGCCGGCGGTACGTTTTTTGTCTTCCTGCTTATTCAGTTCATCCGGGGGATTCCGAAGGAGCTGGATGAATCGGCCAAAATCGACGGCTGTTCCTGGTTCGGTATTTTCTGGCGGATCGTGCTGCCATTGACCAAGCCGGCCATCGTCACCGTCATGATCTTCTGCTTTCTTTGGAACTGGGATGATTTCCTTGGCCACTTGCTGTATATCAACTCGGTTGACAAATATACGGTCAGCTTGGCGCTGCGGATGATCAACGATTCCCAGTCCGCTCAGGAATGGGGCCAGCTTCTGGCGATGTCGCTCGTATCCATTCTGCCGGCCACTTTCGTATTTATGTTTCTGCAAAAGTATTTTGTTGAAGGAATTGCCACAACCGGAATAAAGGGATAAGGATGGTTGGCCGCCAATAATATAACGGTAGAGCTTTGCCGAAACGATTCGTTTCGCGGCTTTACCGTTTTTTCTCCTTAGTGCCGGAAGGGAGCATCCGAGAGATGATTAGTCTTTTTAAAAAATTCCGCATCGACACCCTTTTTTTTCGCAGCTTTGCCGTTGTCATCGTGATCGTGGTCGCCTGCATCGCGTGGGCCAGCTACATTATTTCCTCCAACGAGCTAGTTAAAACCAGCTCGCTGTATCAGCAGCGGCTGCTGGATGAGTTGAACAACGAGATTACGACGCGTCTTACGATGATCGAACAAATTTCACTGTCCACCTCCCGCGATAACGAGATTATCTCTTTTCTTAAGGACCGGCGTGACCAATACGACACTTATCGGCGATCCGTCAACGTTGTAAATGCATTGGCCAATCTGACCTATTCGATTCCGTTGATCCAAGGCATCGATTTATATATGGAACACCCTTTTCAGCGGGAAGAGGACAATTACATCCAGTTCCGGGACCTGAGTAAGCTAAACCAAGAGGCTTGGGCTGGCGCTTTTGTGAACAATGATTTCGCCTGGTCCACCGAACATAACATAAGAAGCTTCCAGGGAGAGGTCCCGGTACTCAGTTTTGGCCGCAAAATCGTGTACGATGACAAATACCTGGGCGTACTGGTGATTCATATCAAATATAAAGAGATTGTCAAAATACTGGCCGGCCATACCTCCAATGCCAATCGGCTGATGGTGGACTCCCAGGGCAGAGAATTGGTCAAAACCGGACAAGTTTTAGACCATACGGAGCTGTCCGAATGGATCAATGCCAAAGACGCGGAATCGGGGCATGTCCGGATCCGGGGAAATGCCAAAATCGGCGATTCGCTGCTCGTGTATTCCAAATTGCAGGATTCCAACTGGACGCTGGTGGAGATTTCCTCGTGGAAGCAAATCACCGAAGGCAGTTATACGCTTGCCATGGTGATCGGGTTTATCGGCCTGGCCGCCATTTTGTCGGTCCTCCTGCTAACCCATTATCTCAGCAGCCAGTTTACGAAGCCGATCAAACAGCTTGTTACGGCAATGCGGTCGGATTTCGTCGATGGCAATAAAACGGAGCTCCCCCGCGATTACGAAAACGAATTCGGGTATCTGTTTGCCGGTTATCGCAAGCAGAACGAGCGGATTGCGGAGTTGTACCGCTCGCTTGAACGGCGGTACGAGCAGCAGCGCAAAGCGGAGATCGAGGCGCTGCAGGCCAACATTAATCCTCATTTTCTCTATAATATGCTGGATCAGTTGAACTGGATGGCCATTGAAGCGGGGCAGGATGAGCTTAGCCGCATTCTTGAGCTGATGGGACGCATGTTCCGCATCGGCTTGTCGAACGGCAACAGCTTCATCACGATTGCCGAGGAGCTTGAACATATTGCCTGTTATTTGGAAATCCAGCAGCTTCGCTGGGGGGAAGGGCTTGAATTCGAGATCGAAGCTCCGCAGGAAATCCGCGATTTGTTTATTCCGAAGCTAACGCTCCAGCCGTTCGTGGAAAACTCGATCGTTCATGGCTTTAATGCCCGGAGCCGCGGCTTTATTCGCATCCGGCTCGCGGATAAAATCGATGGATTGCAAATCACCATCGAAGACGACGGAGCTGGGCTCAGTGAGGCCGCCGACAGGAAACAGCCTCGCCGCACAGGGGGGTACGGGATGCGCAATGTGAGGGAAAGGATCGCCGGTTACTTCGATGACCGCTATGGCGTCAAACTGACGGAACGGGAAGAAGGCGGTGCTCGCGTCGTGATCGATTTGCCGCGTCTGACGGAGCCTCCCCAGTTTGCGGGGAAGGATAAGTAAGAGGATTAGGAGGACATCGAAATGTGGAAAATTGCCATCGTTGATGATGAACGTCAGGTACTTCAGGGCATGAAGCGGGCAATTCCATGGGAACAGCTCGGCGCCGAATGGGCGGGTGACGCTCTGAATGGAGCGGACGGCCTGGAAATGATCCGCGAGACAGAACCCGATATCATTATCACGGACATCTATATGCCGTCAATGAACGGCCTGGACATGATCGAACAGTTGAGAAAGGAAGGGTACGATGGCAAGATCATTATTTTGAGCGGTTATTCCGATTTCGAATACGCGAGGCAAGCGTTAAGATATAACGTAAGCGACTATGTGTCCAAACCGATCAGCGTTCCGACGCTGAAAAGGATTTTGTCCAAGGTGGTGGAGGAACTAACGGAGGAAGAAGTGAAGCGAATCAAGCAAGGCGAGGTCGAGCAAAAACTCAAGCTTTACGAGCCTTTTATCGAAAAAGAGTGGGTAAGATCCGCGGTGGTCGGAACGCTTGAGGGCACCTACCGCTCTCCCGACAGCTTGCCGCATCCATACCGGTATTGGTCGAAATGCAATCATATCGCCATCGGCATCGATACGGTCCGCGATGTGCGGGCCAGCCAGCTCCCGCTGACCGATTGGAACCTGTTCCGGTTTGCCATCAGCAATATCGCGTGCGAGGTGGCGCGTAAAATCTTTGCGGCGATCGAATATACCGAGCTGCACAGCTCCAGAGCGGTGCTGATCGTGCATCCCCAGCCGGAGGAGAATCACGGGGAATTGGAAGAGCGGCTGAAGGAACTGGGCATGAAGCTGATCGACAGCGTTAAATGTTATGTGAAGCTCCAGATTCGCGTCGGCATCGGGGAAATGAAGCAAGAATGGACGAAAATTCCCGACTCAACCGAAGAGGCGTTTCGCGCGATTGATTCGAGAACCCAGCGGCTCACCCCGAACTACGAGATGTATTGGTACGAGAGAGAAGAGAAGGGGAACGAAAATCAGCAGTCCGTCACTTTGTTTCCGGTCAAATTTTACGTTGAAATTGCGGGTGCGATCAAATCGTCCCAGGAGGAAGAGGCCAAGGCCCTGATTGAAGAGCAAGTGAAGCTGTTGGAAAATCAGAAAGCGATTACACCGGAGTATATTCAAATGCAGGCCGGCGAGGTGTGGGGTGTATTCAACTACAGCTTATATGAAGCAGGCATTTTGCTGGATGACTTGTTCCCGAACGATCTCATCGCCAAAGAATTGATTTTGCTGACCGATCCGGTTCAACTCGGCGAATGGTTGTGTTCCAAGATATCCATGATATGCAGAAGCCGCCAGCTTCGGGGGAACAGCAAACACCGGCAAGTCGTCGATTTCATGACTCATTATATCCATGAGCATTACGCCGAAGATGTTACGTTAGCTGAGCTTTCGGAAAAAATCTACATTTCGCGGAACCATCTGTCCATTATTTTTAAAAACATCACAGGGGAAACCTTCAACAATTACCTCACCCGCGTGAGAATTGAGAAAGCGCGGGAGCTGCTGCTTGAGCGCAACATGCTCGTTTATGAGGTGGCGGAGAAGGTCGGGTACAAAAATGTGCCGTATTTCAGCACCTTGTTCAAAAAGATCACGGGAATGAACCCGACGGATCTGATCAGATAAATAAGAAATACTAAAAAAGATTTGACCTTCACGTTACGGCAAGGTGTAGAGTGAAGGTGTCAGGAGGTGAAATCATGGAATATACCGTTCAAAAGCTGGGACGATTGGCCGGGATCAGCACCAGAACACTGCGTTACTACGACGAGATTGGCATTCTTAAGCCGGCAAGAATCAACTCGTCGGGGTACCGGATCTACGGCCAAAAGGAGGTAGACCGGCTGCAGCAAATTTTGTTTTACCGGGAGCTTGGCCTGAGTCTCGATCATATCAAAGCGATCGTGACAGATCCGGATTTTGACGGAGTCCATGCTCTTCGAGAGCACCGCGAGCAGCTTCTCGGCAAAAGAAAGCAGCTTGACATCCTGATCGCCAACGTTGAAAAAACGATTGCCGTAAACGAAGGGAGAATGACGATGAACGATAAAGAGAAATTTGCAGGCTTTAAGCAAAACATGATCGAGGAGAACGAACAGAAATACGGAAAGGAAATTCGGGAGAAATACGGTGAAGAGACCGTAAACAAGTCCAACGAAAAGCTGATGAAAATGACACCCGAACAGTATGAAGAGGTGACCCGGCTGGCAAACGATGTGCAGTCCACGCTGGCGGAAGCTTTCCGCACGGGCGACCCGGCTGGCGAACTGGCGCAAAAAGCCGCGGACCTGCATAAACGCTGGCTGACGTTTTACTGGAGCGAATACAGCAAGGAGACCCACGCCGGCCTCGCCCAGATGTATGTGGACGACGAGCGTTTCAAGTCTTATTACGACAAAGACCAGCCCGGTATGGCCGAATTCCTGCGCGACGCGATTCACATTTATACCGGCGTCCCAAAATAACTTGTAACCGGAAGGCTCTGCGATTCATTCGCAGGGCTTTCTTCCGTGCTGCTCCTTTATTTATTGGCGGACGATCGGACTTGTTTGACGAATTTCCCGGGCGAGATTCCGGCGATCTTGGTAAAACTTCGGATAAAGTTCGCATAGTCGCTAAACCCGGATTGATAGCAAGCCTCCGTTATGCTGAGCCCTTCGCAGAGATAGGATTTTGCCAAAGCAATGCGGCGATCCAGAATATATGAACGAAGCGTTAACCCCGTATGTTTTTTGAACTGGCGGCTGATATAAGTGCTGCTCAAATAAAACTCAGCGGTAAGATGGTCAAGCGAGATGTTCTGAGAGAGATGCGATTCGATGTACTCCATCGTTTTTCGTACAAGTTCCGGCATGATATCGGTAGAAGTAAAGCTTGCATTTTGAAATACAGAATTCGCTAAGACTAATAATTGAGCGATATAGCTATTGGCCAAAATGTCTGATCCGTACGCATCGGAAACAAGGACTTCCTCCAGATTGCCGGCCAATTGCAGAAATTGCTTCAACCGCGTTTCGTTCAAATGAAAGATATTCCCTTTCCCCTTCGGACGGTAGTCGAAGCACTCGGATAAATGTGTGGCCGGAGTAGAAAGCTGATGCAGGTAAGATTTTTGCAGGTTGATCGTTATTCGCTCATACTCCGATTCATCCAGACTAAACGAGCGGTGCATTTCTTCCGGATGGATAACGATTAGATCGCCCGGTTCCAGATGGTAACAGCTGTTTTCGATATAAAAGTTGACATTGCCGCGAAGAAACAAATACAACTCGTACGCTTCGTGCCGGTGATAGAACGTTCCCAAGTTGTATGTAGTAGTCCTGTGAAGGTAAAGATAATCTTTTTTTATGGGATCAAATCGAAGCTCAAAGGGTTCGTTCATCTGCAACCTCCTGATCTGTTCGCGCAATAAACACGGCGGAATTTGCAATGATTATTCTTTGGATCAACTTTAAAATATGAATATCCTAGCATAATAGGATAAAGACTGCAAACGCTTTTTTTAACAGTGGATTGGAGGATATCATGGAACTGATTATAACCGCACGGAGCAAATCACAGGAAAGTACGGAATACATGGAACTCAAGGAGCATCAATTGGAAGCATCCGTTACAATCACTGGAGGAACCGGAGGCATTAAAAATCCATATCAAGCCAAGGTCAAGATCCGCAATCAAAGCGGATCGTCGTGGTCCGGCGTGATCCATGTGGAATTGCCATTTGCCAAGGGGAATCCGCGCTTTTTCCTGCCCGCATTTATGTACGGCCGAAACCGCGGAGAAGCACCTCAGAACGTGCCAAATGAGTTTCCGCGTTTGAGAGAGGGAAACCCTGCGCGGCCTTCGTCGCCGTGGTGGATGACCAGAAGCGACCGTTTGTCCCATCCGGCGGCATTTGTATTCGAGAGCGGCAAGATTTACGGTCTTTGCAGCAGCCCTTATTTTGTCAGCAAAGACGGCTTCAAACAACAGTGGAAGCCGGAACTGAACGGGGAGTTTTACCAATACGGCGGCTTCACCTGTTCCCTTGCCAAGGGAACGGTTGGTTACACGCTCGGTTACGAAAATGCGCCTTTGCTGTTCATCAAATCGCGTTTGGTTAAGGGACGCGCGCCGCTAGGTGAAAATTGTTTTGAATTGGCGGCGGCAGAGTCCGTGGAATTGACCATGGATTTGTACGAGTACGAATCCGAATCCGAGTTGGGCATCAATCCGGCGCTCGAAGAAATCTATTACCGTTATCACCAAAGCCCCAGAAAAGCCAGCGATATCAAAACGACCGCCGCCGATTTATCCAAAGCGATTTTTGAATATGCCTGGCTGCCCGAAGACCGGAGTTATTCCACGTTTGTCTATGAGGACAAGGAAACGGGCGGTTACCGGTACAATAAGATTATATCGATCAGTTGGACGGACGGATTGACGGTGGCGACTCCGATTTTGATGGCAGCCTTGCGGCTGGGTGACGAGCCTATGCGCGAACAGGCCCTTTCCTGTATCGAGCATATCGTTGAGCATTCCCTAAATCCGGCTTCCGGGCTTCCCTTTGAGGCGTATCATGACGGGAAGTGGAGTACCCGCGGCTGGTGGTTTGACGGGATGCGCACGCCCGGACATTCGGCTTATCTGTGTGCGCAGGCGATGTTTTATATTATGAAGGCCTACGAATTTGAAAAAAGACTCAAAAATTGCCTCCATGAGGATTGGATGATATTCGTCAAGAAGGTTCTTCTTCGGCTGGAAAAGACTAAAAATACGGATGACGAATATCCGACGATTTTGTCCGAGCGAACCGGAGCCGGCCTTGAATACGATTCCTTCAGCGGAGCGTGGTGCATGGCCGCTTTGGCCTATTACGGCTGGCTCACGGGGGACAGAACCCATCTCGACAGCCTGAAGCGCAGTGAGAGACATTATTATCAGACCTATGTGAAGCGCATGGAATGTTACGGGGCTCCGCTTGATGCGGATAAGGCACCTGATTCGGAAGGGATACTGGCGTATATCAAAGCCGTTCGATTCCTGCACGCCATGACTGGAGATGAGCTCTATCTGGAGCATATGAGGGATGCCCTTTGCTACGAGTTCACGTTCAAATTCTGTTACAATTCCCCGGTCAAGGTGCCGCCGCTTAGCACCCTCGGTTGGTCCAGCTGCGGAGGCAGCGTCACCTCGGTTGCCAATCCGCATATCCATCCGATGTCCAGCAACCTCGTGGATGAAATGCTGTACTTCTCCGAGCACGCTAAAGATGAATATGTCAGAGACCGAATGATGGATACCATTGGATGGGGGTGCCAGACCTACAACCGTTATGATATGGAATTCGATTACGGGAAAAAAGGCTGGATGTCTGAACGGTTTTGTCATTCCGAAGGTCTGGTGACCGAAAAGTATAGTGACGGAACACCGGCCAGCACCTGGTTCTGCTTGATGCCTTGGGCCAGTGGAAGCGTTATCGAGGGACTGGTTGGCGACTACTGGGATACGCTGCTGGCCAAGTAATTTATGGGAGAAGGAAACGGAGGATTGAAATGAAATTTATTTTGGGCAAGGAAGTTCCAGTCTTTTACAAAGAAAAGGAAGTTTTTTCAGGCGTGGCCAAGGTTGCGGACAAAGTCAGAAAGGATATCGGCCTGGTTACCGGCGTCTTGCCCGAAACCGCTCAAGATGTGACCGCGTTGGGGAAATATTCGGTCATCTACGGCACGGTCGGACGCAGCCCGATCTTGGAAGAACTAAGCAAGAACCAAAAAATCGACCTGTCATTCATAAAAGAGAAGCGCGAGGTGTTTCTGTTTCAACTGGTGGAAGCCCCCTTTCCCGGAGTATCCTGTGCACTGGTGATTGCGGGGAGCGACAAACGCGGCACAATTTACGGTTTGTTCCATCTGTCCGAGTGTCTGGGCGTTTCCCCGTTGGTGGATTGGTCGGATGTAAGACCGGCGAAACAAGAACAGGTGGTTTTGACCGATCAAAACCATCGGGTATCCAAGGAACCGTCCGTCAAATACCGGGGGATTTTTATCAATGACGAATGGCCGGCATTCGGCACTTGGGCGACGCATCGTTTCGGCGGTCTTAATGCGGACATGTATGAGCATGTTTTTGAACTGATCCTGCGGCTGAAAGGAAATTACTTGTGGCCGGCGATGTGGAAATCCAACTTCAACTGTGACGGCCCGGATCTGTTGAATGCGGAACTCGCGGATGAATATGGAATTGTGATGGGAACTTCACATCATGAACCTTGCATGCGTAACGGTGAAGAATACCGGCAGGTTCGCGGCAAGGATTCCATCTACGGGGATGCCTGGGATTTTCGCGGGAACCGGGAGGGGATTCTGCGCTTTTGGGAGGACGGTCTCAAGCGGAACCGGAATTTCGAGAATGTGATCACACTCGGCATGCGCGGTGAGCAGGATACGAAGATCCTGGGGGAATCGGCGACGCTGGCGGATAATGTTGCGCTGCTCCGGGACGTGATCCGTGAACAAAACCGGCTCATTCGAGAAAATGTGAACGACGATCTATCGCAGGTGCCGCGGGATCTTGTTCTTTTCACGGAAGTGGAAGCCTTCTTCTATGGGAATGAAGAAACGCCGGGGCTGATCGGCGATCCGGAATTGGACGGCGTTACCCTGATGTTAAGTGACGACAATTTTGGCAATCTGCGCAGTGTGCCAACCGAGAAAATGCGCAAGCATCCTGGCGGTTACGGGCTTTATTATCATTTTGATTTTCACGGAGGAGCTCATGCCTACGACTGGATGAACACCAACTATTTGCCGAAGGTATGGGAACAGCTCACGATGGCCTATGATTTTGGCATCAGAGAGATCTGGGTCGTCAATGCGGGCGATATCTGTTTTCTGGAATATCCGTTGTCTTATTTCTTCGAGTTGGCCTATGACATGGAAACATGGGGATCGTCACGGCCGAACAGGACCGGCGATTTCACGAAGCGATGGATAGACAACCAATTCAGCGGCGCATTTGACGAAGAAGGCAGAAATGCAATATTGGAAATCCTCAATGGTTATACCCGAATCAACCATAACCGCAAACCGGAAATTATGCATTCGGGCGTATATCATCCCGTACATTACGGCGAATCGGAGAGTTTGCTAAAACAAGCGGAGCGGATTACCGGGCTTGCCGAAGAGTTGAAAGCGGCATGTCCGGCCTGGGCATTGCCATCGTACTATGAACTGGTCTATTTTCCGGCTGCCGCGTCTATGAATTTGCAGCGTATGCAGCTTCTCGCCGGACGAAATGAATGGTATGCGCGGCAGAACCGGGTAGAGGCGAACGACCTGGCGGACGAAGTCGCAAGATGTATCCGGAAGGACAGGGAGTTGACGGATGAATTGCATGGGATCAACAACGGCAAGTGGTACGGCATGGGACTGTCCGAGCATGTCGGCTTTGTTCATTGGAATGAGGAAGGCAACCGCTATCCGCTTATGATAAAGGTCGAACCGGCCAATAAGCCCCGGATCATCGTGGCCAAGTCCGACGCTGCCAAGTTTACGGAAGGGTTTCTTTGGACCGGCAAGCCTCTGGACATTTATGATTTTCTGCGTCCCGATGTGGAGGAAGTAAAGATTGATATCGCTTGCGGAAGCCGCATGCCGGTTGCCTATAAAATTACGACGGATTGTCCATGGCTGTCCTTTTCGCAAACGGAAGGCTTGGTGACGAGAAAAGATGTGATTACGATCAACATTGACCGCGCCTTGCTGCAAGAAAGGGAAAAGGCAGAGGTTTTTATAGAGGCACCGGACGCCAAAGTCAAGCTTAACGTCTGGGCTGAAGGTACGAATATTGCGGGACTTGAACCGATGACCTTTCTGGAGCGGGACGGCTATATCGCCATGGAAGCCGAACATTACGCTCGTAAGCATGATGTTGAAGGTTTTAGGTTTACGAAGCTCGAACATTACGGGCGCACCTTATCCGGGATGAAAGTACTGCCTCACAAGTATGATTTCGCCGCAGCGGAAGACCGGCCATATCTGGAATATCGATTTGTAGCAGAGCAGGAAGGAACTTACGCTGCAGATTATTATCTGGCGCCATCCAACACGGCCTATATGGATCATAAACTGTATCTGGGCGTGCAGGTGAACGGCGGCGAGATTCACGTGGAGAATGCAGTGAGCGATCGATTTCGTTCGTTGGATCTTGGTTGTCCGGAATGGATCCGTGCCGTTAAAGACAACATCCGTATCTACAGCAGTGAGATTTCTTGCCGACGCGGATTGAATACGCTGCGGATTTATGCGGTAAGCCCATCGCTGGTGCTTGAGCGGATTGTGCTCTACCCGGCGGCCGCTCTATTGCCCGAATCTTACCTTGGGCCGAGGGAGAGTTTCTATGTCAAGAAAGGTACCGATCCTGCCCAGGCTCATATTGACGATCGATCTTAAAGCAGGAGGGAGCACGGGCCATGTTCAAAGTTTTGTTGGTGGATGATGAGATTTTTGTTCGCAAAGGGTTGCAGAAGCTGATTCCATGGGAGGACCTCAATTATACGCTTGTGGGGGAGGCGGATAACGGAGATAAGGCGTTGTATATGATTGAGCATTTACAGCCTGATCTTGTGATCACCGATATCCGGATGCCCATTCTGGACGGGCTGGACCTCATCCGCAGCGTGAAAGAAGATGCCGATTCGGACCTGTTTTTCATCGTGATCAGCGGTTATCATGACTTCAGTTATGCGCAGCAGGCACTTCGCTACGGAGTTCATGATTATATTTTAAAACCTGTGGATGATGAAGAGATGACCGCAACCCTAAGAAAGCTTGCCCTAAACATGAGCAAAAGAAAAATTGCCAAGACGAGGGGAGAAGATTACGCTAACGGTTCATTTTTGGAGGCCCTGGTGCAGGAGAAGCTTCGGTTGGAGGATGCGGAAACATATGCCGCAGCCTTAGGGCTTACCGGGGCATCGGGCTTTTGCTATGCCTTGGTCGAACTTCATGCCGCTCCCGGGGAAATGCAAGTCGGTCTAAAGCAATTTATGAAAGCGTTATATTCCCTTGAAGAGCAGAAATCCGATATTCCCGTGTTTGAGCAGGAGCGGGGAAGATTCGGGATGTTGTTTACTGTGGAGCGGCTGAAAGACCGGTACGGAGGGCTGACCCAAGCTATGGAGAAGATTCGTTCAGGCCTTTCCGGGCAACTGGGAGCGGACGTTAGTCTTTACGCAGGCGAAACAGTCCATAACATAACGGATGTCCGCAGGTCCTATTTGGAGGCTAACGAAGCGGCCAGGCATAAGTATGCCGAGGGCAGCGGGGTTATTGAATACGCGCAAATTAAGGATAAACCGCTGTACGTTTTCGATATGAGTCCGGTCACTGTAAGCAATCTGATTATGCAAGTGGAAGAGGGCAACCAGGAGGCGTACCGGCAAACGGTAGATGGAATGTTCGAGATCTTCCGCACCCAGCGTTTTGCTCCCCAGGCCGTTAACGGCTCGCTCTCCCGCTGCATGACCGGAATAATCAGTGTAGTGAAGGAAATGGACGGCAGTATTGAAGTTGAAGGGGTGCAGCGATTGAAGGGGCTGGCCGAACGGGATTACGGCAACTGGAGCCTGACGCAGTTGAAGGAGCACTTCTTGCTGGCGATCATGGAAGCGGAGCAATATATAGCGAAGCTGCGAAAGGAGCAGTCCAAGGGCGGTATCAAGCAGATTAAGAAATACATTGACTCCCATTACTGCGAGAATATCAGTCTGAAGAGCATAGCGGCTCAATTCTATATGAACCCCGTCTATCTGGGCCGGCTGTTCCGCAAAAGTTACGGGCGCTATTTCAACGAATATCTGCTGCAGCTGCGGGTTCGGGAGGCCAAGAAGCTGCTTCGCCAAACCGATCTCAGGATGTACGAAATCGCGGCCCGGGTGGGCTTTCAGAATGCGGATTATTTCGTGATCCAATTCGAGAAGCTGGAGAAGGTGTCGCCAACGGAGTACCGGAACATGCTGATTGACAGAGAATAGAGGCGCTTTGTATGAATATAAAATTCAATCTGAATTATATGAAACTGCGCGACAAGCTGCTGCTCATGTATGTATTGTCGGTATTCATTCCCATTGTGGTAACCAATGTTGTCTTCTACAATGTGACCACTGACAATATCCGCAGCCAGAAAACTCGCGATGCGGGCATGGCCTTGGACAATCTCAAAAACGACTTGCGTGTAACCATCGACCAAGGAGTCGGCCTATCGTATTCCATGTATGCCGATCCCGTATTCAATGCAACCCTTACCCGTCACTTTAACAGTCAAATTGACTACATCGAGGCTTACAACTCCTATCTGAAAACAGAATTTTCCGGTCAGCCTGCCCAAGGGATCCGCTGGTATCAGGTGTATACAGACAATCCAACCATATTATCTTCCGGCTATATTGAACAATTGACCGATGAGGTCCGGAATACGGACTGGTATAACCAGTTAAGATCGTCAACCGCTCCCTACCCGGCTCTTGTCTATTCGGATCAGGCGTTCAGCCTGATTCAAAGGCTGGACAATGAGAATACCGGAGGCATTGAGCAAGTGCTTAAGATTGATTTGAATATGGATCTCATCCGCCAATATTTCCTGGGCAGCGGGTTCGACGGCAAGGTGTACTTCGTTGATCCCCAAGGCCGGGTGCGGTTTAGCAATGACTCAGGGACAGAATGGCTGACGGAAAATGTTCTATTCGGGGACATTGCGTTTCCGAAGGACTCTCTTCGCTTGGCAGCCTCCTATCCTGGAATTAATTATTTGGAGGGATGGACGCTGCAAGGCGTTATGAATGAAGAAGTCGTACTTCAAGACGTTCGGAAGTCGCGTTCCATGGTCGTTTGGCTTGCATGCATCAACTTTGTGCTGCCCAGCTTGATCATAGCCGCGATGTCGAGGTCGCTGCATGTACGGCTGGTACGCATTCTAAAGCATATGAAAAAGGTAAAAACCCAGAACTTCCAGACGATCCCCCATGAAGAGGCAAGAGACGAAATCGGCCAGCTGACGATCGAGTTCAACCGGATGACAGAGACGATCCATAACTTGATCAACGAAGTCTATCTTGCGGATATTCAGAAGAAGGATCTGGAACTGAAGCAGCAGCAGGCTCAGCTTCATGCGCTGCACAGTCAGATTAATCCCCACTTTTTGTTTAATACCATGGAATCGATCCGCATGAGAAGTTTAATCAAGGGAGAGAAGGAGACAGCCAAGATCATTCATAATATGGCCAAGATGTTCAGACGGTCCATCTCTTGGAGCCGGAACTATGTCACGGTCCATGAGGAGTTGGAACTCATTCGGAACTTCCTGGAGATTCAGAAGTACCGCTTTGGCGATAAGCTGGAATACAGCATTGAAGCGGAACCGGCGGCTCTTGAACAGCGGATTCCGAAGATGGTATTTCTTCCGTTCGTCGAGAATGCCAGTATCCATGGAGTTGAATCGATTCCGGCTCAAGGCATCATCAGGTTGTCTGTTACCCTGCGCGAAGACCAACTGATCTTCAGCGTAGAGGATAACGGGATCGGGATGTCCCCCGCCAAGCTGAAAGAGCTGCGCGAGTATTTGGAGCAGGAAGCAGGAATGGGCGAACGGATCGGCATGAAAAATGCGTATAGCCGTCTGAAGCTCTGTTATCAGGATCGTTTTGGTTTCGTAATCCATACATGGGAAGGGCAAGGAACGCAGATCGAAATTGCTCTGCCGATTGACGGGGTGGGAGAAATATAGCAGGCATGTATAAAAGGATATACTTTTCAAAGCAGGAAATACAGTTTGTTGGGTAACTTTGTAAGCGGTTACTTGTTATATTAAAAGTGCTTACAAGTCTGATGATACCAAAGGGGGAATCAGTTGAATGATTAGAAGAAGAGTACTGTTTGCAGGACTGATAGTATTGTTGATCGCAGCTTTAACGGGATGCAGCGGGGGCGGATCGTCCTCGTCTTCGGAGGCTTCCCCGCCGGACGGCGATGACAACAGCCCGGTTACCTATACGTATTTCACCTTTGGCGCTCCTAAAAAGGATGTTCTGGCAAGTGAAACAACCATCGGGAAAGAATTGTTCGAACAAACCGGCGTTGACTGGAAGATGGAATACCTGGTGGGTGATGCCCCTACCAAAGCGGGGGTTATGATTGCCAGCGGAGACTATCCCGATATCATTGACTCCAGCGGAGAAATGGCCAAGCTGATGGATGCGGGAGCTTTCATTCCGCTCGATGATCTGATCGAGAAGTACGGACCCAACATCAAGCGTGTGTATGGTCCTTATATGGACAAATTCAGGCAGGATGACGGGAAAATCTACTTTTTCCCTTATGGAGCTAACATCGGCTATATTTCGGAGCCTAATTTTCAGACCGGCTTCTATATTCAACGTTCTGTTCTGAAGGAGTTCAATTACCCGAAAATTACTACACTGGATGAATATTTCGACCTCATCAAGCAATACAAGGACAAATATCCGCAGGTGGACGGCAAGGAAACCATTGGTTTCGCCACACTGGCCGGCGAGCCTAGCAACTTCTTCACGCTGCAGAACCCGGCCATGCACCTGGCTGGTTATCCGAATGACGGCAGCGTCATGGTCGATCTGGAAACTCATGAAGCCAATCTGGTGGCGGGCTCCGAGTATCAAAAGCGCTGGATTCAGAAACTGAACGAGGTGAATGCCGAAGGGATGCTCGATCCGGAGTCTTTCACGATGAACCGGGATCAATATTTGGCTAAGCTGACCTCCGGACGTGTACTCGGTTATTTCAGCTATTCCTGGCAGGTTGGGGATGCCACCAACAATTTGAAGAAAGCCGGCATTGATGATAAACGCTTTGTTGCGCTGCCTATCGTTTTCGACAAAGATATTAAGGATCAATATATCGACCCTCCTGGATTTGTCAACAATTATGGAGTCGGGATCACCGTCAAAGCCAAAGATCCCGTCCGCATCATCAAGTACTTCGATAACCTGTTGAAAGAGGAAAACCAGATTCTGGTTCAATGGGGCATCAAGGACGAATCGTATAGCGTGGATGAGAATGGACGTTTTTATTACAAGGATGATGAACAGCGCAAAATCCACGAGGATCCGGAATTGAGCCGAAAATACGGGTTTGACTATTTCAACTACAGTTGGCCTCGTTACGGCAATAATTCCGTTCTTGCGGACGGCAATGCCTATGGTCCGGGCAACCAGCCGGAGGTCGCAACCTTTACTTACACGGACGGCGACAAGAAGCTGCTTGAAGAATACGGTGTGAAGACCTTCGCAGAATTGTTCAGCAAGCCTGATGAACGTCCTTGGTCTCCAGCTTGGTCGATCGCCCTGGAGCAAGGATCGCCTGAACAAATGTTCATCACCAAGGCGGATGACCTGCAGAAGAAATACCTGCCCAAGTTGATTATGGACCCGCCGTCCAGTTTCGATAACACATGGAACGAGTATATGGGCGAGTTTAATAAACTGGACAAGAAAACGTATGAAGATACGATAACGAAGGCTGTAAAAGATCGCGTTGCCGGAAAATGGTAATGCAACATTTGAAATAGGTTTGCCAGATGTTGAGGGTCGGAAGTCGAAAGGCGTTTCGACCCTCAGGGTTTAGAGCAGAGCAGGAAAGGAGTAATCTCATATGGAGAAACCGATCGTTTCCTTAAACTCGGCGCCTACAGTTAAAGGAAAGAAACAAAACCTGTTTTTCAAACGCCTGATTCAACAGCGAACGCTCGCCCTTATGTGTATCCCCTTCGTTATCTGGGCTTTTATCTTCAAATATCTTCCGCTCTGGGGATGGACGATGGCCTTTCAGAACTTTAAGCCGGCCAGATCCTTCGCGGAGCAGGAATGGGTAGGTTGGCGGCACTTCCGCCTTCTGTTTGAAGACAGTACCTTTTACCGGGTGCTGCGCAACACTTTGGTGATGAGCTCCATAAATCTGGTGCTTGGTTTCATTACGGCGATCACGCTGGCGCTTCTGCTGAATGAGTTGAAGAATGTTATCTTCAAGCGGTTCGTTCAAACCGTCAGCTATTTGCCGCACTTTATTTCCTGGGTTGTGGCGTCGAGTATTGTTCTGACGGTGTTGTCCCCGGACGGCATCATCAATCTGCTGCTCATAAAGTTTCATCTGATTGATACGCCGGTGCTGTGGATGGGCAAAGGGGAATACTTCTGGGGCATTCTCGGGGCAACCGAGGTTTGGAAAAATGTAGGCTGGAACACGATCATCTATTTGGCGGCCATTACCTCGATCGATCCTTCCCAATATGAGGCGGCTGAAATCGACGGAGCTAACCGTTTCAAACGGATGCTGTATATAACGTTGCCTGGGCTCAAGTCGGTGATCATTATTCTGCTGATTATGAATCTGGGCAGTATTCTTGAATCCGGATTCGAGCCGCAATATTTGTTGGGCAATGGCATGAACATGGATTATTCGGAAAACCTTGATATATTCGTGCTGAAGTATGGTTTGGGGATGGGGAACTTCTCCCTGGGAACGGCGGCAGGCATATTCAAAACCGTAGTCAGCTTTATCTTCCTTTTCTCCGCCAACTTTATTGCCAAGAGAATGGGAGAAAGCAGATTATTTTAAAAAGGAGGCCCGTGCCATGCGAATAGGGAAAGCGACCCGCTTACGCAAGTCTGGTTTAGGTGATAGAGTTTTTGATCTATGCAACATTATTTTTATGATCTGCCTGATGATCGTCACGATTTATCCCTTCATCAATATGATCGCCGTTTCCTTTAATGACGCCAACGACGCCATCAAAGGCGGAATTTATTTGTGGCCGCGGATGTGGACCTTGGACAATTATAAATACATCTTCGGAGAATCCGATATTTATCACGCCACCTTGATCTCGGCGCTGCGCACGGTGGTTGGAACCGCTGTTTCCGTGTTCTGCACGGCGATGCTGGCCTACACCCTCAGCCGTCGGGAGTTTGTGCTGCGCAAGTCGGTCACCATATTTTTCGTGTTCACCATGTATTTCAGCGGCGGTTTGATTCCCACTTATCTGCTTATCCGGGATTTGGGCTTCATCAATACTTTCTCTGTCTATATTGTTCCGGGCATTATCGGAGTGTTCAACATGATCGTCGTCCGTTCCTTTATCGAAGGCCTTCCCGAAGGGATTCTGGAATCGGCCCGGATCGACGGCGCGGGAGAATTCACCACCTTTATTCGTGTCGTGCTGCCGCTGACCATTCCGGCTATGGCCACGGTGTCGCTGTTTGTAGCGGTAGGACAATGGAATTCCTGGTTTGACGTATTTCTGTACAATTCATCCAATATCAATTTAAGTACGTTGCAATATGAGCTGATGAAGATTCTGCAAACCTCGACCACAACAGCTACATCATCAACCAGCGATATTTATTCGGCATCTCAAGGCAACAGCGGAACGATGGTCACGCCGGCTTCAATCCGGGCTACGATGACGATCATTGCCAGCGTGCCGATTCTGATGGTATATCCGTTCCTGCAGCGGTATTTTGTCCAAGGGATGACGCTTGGCGGCATCAAGGGATAATCCATAATCCGAAATATTTGTGATTTCGTAGAAGGCATTTCATTGAGGAGGGAAGACAGTTATGGCACAAGCATTAAATGGCGCCCCGGCATTACGTGAGGCGTTCCAGGATGCGTTCAAAATCGGAGCTGCCGTGAGTACGGGCATCCTTTCCAGCCAGGGTTCATTCATTGCCAAGCAATTTAACAGCATTACGGCCGAAAATGAGATGAAGCCGGTGGAGGTTCAGCCGCTGGAAGGGAGCTACAACTTTGCTGCCGCCGACCAAATTTTTGCCTTTGCCAAGGCAAACGATATTGCGGTCCGGGGGCACACGCTGGTCTGGCACAATCAAACCGGCGACTGGATGTTCCGGAATTCGGCGGGCGATCCCTGTACTCGCCAGCAATTGCTGGGTCGTTTGCAGCATCATATTGACACGGTAGCCGGCAGATACCGTGGCCAAGTCTACGCTTGGGATGTGGTGAACGAAGCGATTGAGGATAAATCCGACCTCTATTTGAGGGATACGAAATGGCTGCAGATTATTGGAGAAGATTTTATCCGCCATGCGTTCGAAATGACTCATCAAGCGGACCCGGATGCTCTGCTGTTCTATAACGATTATAACGAGACCGACCCGGTCAAGCGCGAGAAGATTTATAGGCTGGTAAGCGATCTGCTGGATCAGAACGTCCCGATTCACGGGATTGGCATGCAGGCGCACTGGAATATTTACGGCCCTTCCATTGAAGAGATTCGTCAAACGATTGAACGGTATGCTTCCTTGGGCGTCAAACTTCACATTACCGAGCTAGATCTGTCTATGTTCCAATTCGATGATCGGCGCACCGATTTGACAGCGCCGACAGAGAACATGCTGAAGCTGCAGGAGCAGCGCTACGAAGAGATTTTCTCCCTGCTGCTGGAGCATAGGAATGTCATCGATTCCGTTACATTTTGGGGCGTGGCCGATAACTATACCTGGCTGGATGACTTCCCCGTCCGGGGCCGCAAAAACTGGCCGTTCCTGTTTGACGAGCAGATGGAGCCCAAAGAAGCGTTCCGGCGTGTTATCGATCTGACCGAAACCGAAGGGAGGAGCAAATAACCGTGAATACAGCCACGATTACGAATCCTATTATCTGGGCGGATGTGCCTGACGTAGATGTAATCAGGGTGGGTACAACCTTTTATATGGTTAGCACCAGCATGCATTCCATGCCCGGATGTCCGCTCATGAAATCGGAGAACTTGAGGGACTGGGAAATCGTGAATTATGTGTACGATACCTTTGAGGATAATGATGCTCACCGTTTGCTGGACGGAACGGGAATCTACGGCAGAGGTTCATGGGCGGCAAGCCTTCGCTACAACAATGGGAGGTATTATGTCTGCTTCTCCAGTAATGATACGCAGCAGTTTTATGTATACCGGACGGAGGATATTGAACATGGGCCATGGGAGCGTTCGGTGATTCGCGGACTTCACCATGATCCAAGCCTGCTCTTTGATGACGAAGGACGCGTGTATGTGATTTACGGAAACGGCGATATCCGGATTCAGGAGCTGACGGAAGACGCGACGGCCATAAAACCCGGGGGAATCGATCAATTGCTGCTGGAAGGCGGGCGGGAAGGCATCAATTTGCGCATCGAAGGCTGTCATGCTTACAAACTGAACGGCTATTATTATTTGTTTTTTATTGATTGGCCGGGAGTCGGCAATCGGCGAAGACGGCAGTTGTGTTATCGTTCGAGGGAGCTTCTCGGTCCATATGAACACAAGGTTCTTCTGGACGATGATATGGACTACCATAATAATGGTGTGGCCCAGGGGGGCATCGTTAATACTCCGGACGGCGACTGGTACGCCGTGTTGTTCCAGGATCATGACGCCGTCGGCAGAATTCCTTGTGTGGTTCCTGTCTCCTGGAAAGATGATTGGCCCGTTTTTGGAGAGGAGGGCAAAGTTCCGTTATCCATTGAGACGAAACTGCCGGCTGCGCATCCAAAGCCGCTTGTGATCAGCGATGAATTCGACTATGAAGACGACAGGCTTGCCCTGAATTGGCAGTGGAATCATAACCCGGATAACCGGCTATGGTCGGTGACCCAACGCCCCGGCTTTCTGAGACTGACGACGGGCAGCTTGGCGACAGGCGTCCTTCAGGCGCGCAATACGCTGACCCAGCGCACGGAAGGGCCGGCTTGCATGGGGGCGGTCTTGCTGGACACGGCCCGTATGAAGCCCGGCGATCATGCGGGTCTTGTTGCCCTGCAATGCCATTTCGGCACCGTCGGCGTCAAGGTGGCAAAGAACGGCGACAAGTTCATAGCCATGAGCGTTAACGGGGGAAACGGTGAAGAGAAAGAGCTGGAAACCGCACGCTTCCACGGCAGGAATGTGCAAATGAAAATTCACTTTGATTTTGAGAACAGCAAAGATTTGGCATCCTTTCATTATTCCGTCGACGGGTCGGAATGGATGCCGATCGGCGGAGCACTTAACATGCGTTACACCTTGGATCACTTTATGGGCTATCGGATCGGGTTATATTATTATGCTACCGCGCAAATCGGCGGCCATGCCGACTTCGGCTTTTTCCGTTACGAGAAAACCGAGAGGTAGAATTAGGAGAAACTAGCGTATGGAAAATAAACTTTACGGAATTCTCTGCTATACGAGAGAACCGCTGGAACCGCAAATCTACTCCCCGAAGCTCGCGTACAGCATGCATCTCGCATACACCGAAGACGGCATACGTTATCGGGAGCTCAATCATAACTCAGGGGTGCTGTTCGCTAAAGCCGCAGAGCTCGCGAATGGCACCCTGTCCGCCAAAAGTTTGAGAAATCCGTACCTGTTCCCTATGGCCGACGGAAACTTTGGCGTTGTAGCCATTCGGACGGAGGCGGACGGCTCTCCCGATCAGCAGAGCAAGGGTTCGGTGCTTCTGTTCACCTCCGCGGATTTACTGCAGTATCGGGAGATCGGCCTGCTAAACCTAGTGAGCGGGCGTCATGTACAGGATGTCATGTGCGAATATGATCATGCGTCCCGAAGGTATATTCTTCGTTGGCGTGAAGAGGACGACAGGTATTATCAATGTGAAATGGCAGACGTGACACACCCGGGCGATGCTTCGGAGCCGAGGTTATGCGAAGCCTTCGCGCTGAACCCGATGCCCGTCGGCATCGAAGGAGCAGTGCCGCGCAATGTGATAAACGTATCGCGGAGCGTGGCCCAGAGGCTGATTCATAAGCTTACGGTGCCGGTCCATGTACGTAATGAGTTGCCGGAGCGTGTAGCCGTTTCGTCCGCAGAACAGTTAAAAGCCGTCAAGGTGACGGCTATATACAGTGACGGCACAACCGCCGTTAAGCCGGTCGAGTGGGATGCGGCCGGAATCGACTGGAGCCGTCCCGGAGCTTATCGCATATCGGGAAGCATTCGGCAGGATCGCTTTGCGTTTCCGCTTGCGATGAACCGTGCCGACCCTTGCATTGCGCAGTGGGAAGGCACGTATTGTTTTGTCGCCACAAATGATGCCGACGGCAACCATTCGATATCGATCCGAGAGGCGGATTCCATATCCGGGCTGGTCGCGGCAGAAGAGATCAAAATCTTGGATACCGAAATGCATGATCATCTAAAGCGATTTTTGTGGGCGCCCGAACTTCATGGCATCGGCGGCGATCTGTATATTTTTCTTGCCGGCAGCAGCGGCGAATTCGGCGACATTCAATCGCATGTGATGCGGCTGAAGAAGGGCGGCAATCCGACGGCTGCCGGGGACTGGGATACTCCGGTCCGGGTCGTCCGGCGCGACGGGAGTCCGCTTTGTTTAACCGGCATTACGCTGGACATGACCGTATTGGAGCGGAAGGGCCGTCTATATGTGCTTTGGGCGCAAAGGGAATTGGTGCCGCATGATCTGGGCTCGTGGATCTATATCGCTGAGGCGGATGCGCGGGAACCATGGAAACTGAAGTCGGCGCCCGTCCTGCTGTCCAAGCCCGATTACGGATGGGCGAACAATCAAACGTTCGTGGAAGAGGGGCCCTTCGCGCTCATGACAGACCGGAATATCTTCGTGACGATTTCCGGAGCGCTGGTCGATGCGACGTATTGCGTCGGACTGCTCAGCGCCGATTCTGATGCGAATTTGCTTGACCCGAACAGTTGGACCAAGGGCAATTACCCGCTGCTCACTTCCGTAAGCGTACCGGGGGAGTATGGGCCGGGACATAACTCTTACGTGAAGGACGAGGACGGAACGATTTGGAGCGTGTACCACGCTCGCCCTGGCATTGGCCAACCCCGTTGCTCGGGTCTCCGCCGCGTACATTTCGACATCGACGGTGAACCGATGCTAGGACTGACGGAAGAGAAGGATTTGAATCCTGAGCTTGCGTCCGTATTTCTGAACGTGCTGGTGGAAGGCTGAGGGAAGATCAGAACAACGGGTTACCGATTTCTGCACGAGCTTGGAGCGGGTTTAGAAGAAGTCCATTTGCGGATTACTGGCATTCGCAGTTGAAGAAGAGGGGCGCAGTTAGTCAAAGAATGGCTGGCTATGCCCCCTTTTTTTCGCAAGAATTTCTTTCGGGATATTTACATAAGGTGAAAATTACGGTATTATATTTCTATCGATATAGAAATAAGTAAACCGGTATAGAAAGAAAGGAGGCATTGCAGATGGAGATTAGCCCGGAGACGCGCGAAGCCGTAAAAGTTTATAAAGCGCTCGGAGAGCCGACGCGGCTGAATATCGTCAAACTGCTGGCGAACGAGCCGGACCAATGCTGCGTCTCACTGGGGGAGAAGCTAAGGACCGTTGCCAACTCGACGCTATCGCATCATTTAAAGCAGTTGTTTGAGTGCGGATTGCTGGATTCGCGGAAAGAAGGCACTTTTATTTATTACAGCTTAAACCGCGAAGTGGCGGAAAAATATGCGCCATATTTGTTGAACTAAATTTTTTTGCTGTATATTTCTATGTTTTTAGAAATATAATAATTAGATTGAAGGAGTGGGCAAAACACCAATGTCGAATACATGGAAGATTTATATTTTGGCTTTGATCAGTTTTTTGGTGGGTACGTCGGAGTACATCATTTCGGGGATATTGGACCAGATTGCCGGGGCGCTTGACATATCCATTGGGGCGGCCGGCCAGTTGATCACCGTCTTTTCGCTGACCTATGCGATCGGGACACCGATCCTGATGGCGTTCACCGCCGCTATGGACCGGCGGAAACTCATGCTGCTGTCGCTTGGCATTTTTGTGGTAGCGAACGTCTTATCATTTGTACTGCCCGGCTTCGGTTGGTTTATTGCCGCTCGGGTGGTCATGGCGCTGGGGGCGGGTATGGTCGTCGTTACGGCGCTTAGCATCGCAGCGCAAATTGCCCCCGCAGGGAAACAGGCGAGTTCCATCGCCACTGTAATCATGGGCTTTACCGCTTCATTGATCGTTGGCGTTCCGCTGGGCCGGATCATCGCTTCAAGCTTTGGCTGGAAAGCTGTGTTTGTGGGGATCGCTTTGGTCGGGGTTCTGGCGATGATCGTCATTCGCTTTACGATTCCCCGGCTTCAAGGCGACAAGCCCGTGCCGCTGGCCGGACAGCTTGCCATGCTGAAAAATCCGAAAATTGCCCTCGCGCTGGCGATCACTTTCTTTTGGCTCGGCGGGTATTCAATCGCTTATACCTACATTTCGCCGTATCTGCTTCAGGTTGCAGGAATGGGCGAAGCGCTTCTTAGCACGGCTTTGCTGGCCTTCGGAATCGCCAGTCTGATCGGCTCCAAAGCGGGGGGATACAGCGCGGACAAAAAAGGCGTGAACTTTACATTGGCCGCCGGGATGATCATTCATATCGCCGCGTTGATTTTGCTGCCTTTCGCGGCGAGCTCAGTGATTGCCGTATTTGCCGTGCTGATCCTATGGTCCTTTTCGGCCTGGTCTTCCGGGCCAACGCAGCAGTATAATCTCGTCACACTGGCCCCGGAATCGTCCGGCGTCATGCTGAGCCTCAATTCCTCGATGAACCAGTTGGCGATGGCAGCCGGCGCGGCCATTGGCGGCGTGGCCGTGGGCCAGGTGTCGCTGACGTCGATCACTTGGTTCGGAGCGATCGGGGTGGCGCTTGCGATACTCGGGGTTTGGGGGCTGGCCCGTTTGCGGCGGAAGGCGGAGCCGGCGCAGGACCGTTCGACTGAAGCGGGGCAGCTTGAAGCTTCTGAAGCGGCACAGCTCCAAGCGGCTGAAGCGGCAGGGAAGAGCAGCGGATGCCCGCAGGTCAGCGGGCAGGGCGCGTAACGCAGCGGAATGGATGGCGAATGCCCGCAGATTTAGCGGGCAAAGCGCGTTATACCGCCGCTTTCAGCCGAGCACGATCGGGCAGATTGCCATAGATAAACAAAGCAAAAGAAGCTTCCGCTTCGCGGTCGACGCGGAAAGGAAGCTTCTTTTTTGCATTTGGTTCAAGCTCGTTTTCGCCAACACGTTCCCGTCAATCTATTGGATTTTTCCAATATGAGGTGATAGTGCCGGCCTTTTTCCGATCCGCAAACGCAATGTGGGAAGGCCCGTTTTTGTCTTGTGTCTGGGTTTGCTATCAGTTGCTTAGACCCAATTGCCGTTGCGGAAGATCGGCTCGATCGTGCCGTCGGCAAGTTCGCCGTCGATATCGAGCTCCGCGGAGCCGATCATAAAATCGACGTGCGTTAAGCTGACGTTTGCGCCTCTGGCCGTCAATTCCTCTTTGCTTAGCTTGGTTCCGCCCTCGATGTTGACCGGGTAGGCGCTGCCGAGCGCCAGGTGGCAAGAGGCGTTTTCGTCAATGCCGGTGTTGTAAAAAATCCGCTTCAGCCGGGAGATCGGGGAGTCGTGCGGCACCAGGGCAACCTCGCCGAGGCGGCAGGCGCCTTCATCGGTGCTCAATAGGTTGGTCATATGCTCCCGGCCTGATTTGGCGTCGTATTCCACCACTTTTCCATCCCGGAACGTCAGCTTCAAGCCTTCCACCAACTGCCCGTTCAAATTCAGGGGCATCGTGCTTGTGATGGTGCCGTTTACTCCGCTGCGGTGGGGCAGCGAATAAATTTCTTCCGTCGGCATGTTGGCCACGAAATAGTTGCCCGCCGCATTGTAGTCGCCGCCCCCCAGCCAAAGATGCCCTGCGGGCAGCTCCACGGACAGGTCGGTTCCCGGCGCGCGATAGTGCAGGAGCTTGTAACGTTTCGCGTTCATATATTCCTGTCTTTGCTTAAGCTCATCGATATGTTTGTGCCAGGCCGCCACCGGATCATCGCTGTAGACGCGGTTCATTTGGAAAATCGCTTCCCACATCGCCTGGATCCGCCCCTCCTCCGGCAGGTCGGCAAATACTTTATTGGCCCAGGCCCGCGTAGGCGCCTTGATCAACGACCAGCTGATCTGGTTGTTGCGGGTTTGGGCGAAATGCTTCTCGCGCGCTTTGGCGGCCGCTTTAACGGCGGCGGAAACTTTGGCTGACGGGATGCCGGCCAGCAGTTCCGGATCCGGCACTTTAATCCGCAGCACCGCACCGCCTTCCGCTCCAAACTGCTCGGCCATGTCCGCAAGCCATTGCGGATAATACGACAGCGATTCGTCCGACGCGGTTTCATACCTGATCCGGGTAATTTGCTCGTCCTCCCAGTCGACGTGAACGTATTTGGCTCCGGCGCGGTAAGCTTTGGCGACGAGCAGCCTTGTGAGCTCTACGGTTTCCAAGGGAGCGTAGATCATCAAGCATTGCCCGGGCTGCACGTTGATTCCGACTTTGATGACCAGCTCCGCGTATTTTTCCAGCAGGGTATCGAATGGTTCCATAGGTTGATCTCCTCCGAGTCTTAGGTTCGCTTATGTATGCATGATCTATTGTAGCACTTTCGGAAGGGCGAAGGGAGGAAGCGGGAAAGGCCGGACATTAAGCGAAGAAGAGAACGGTAAAGCCGAAAAGGACTGGAGGCTGGGCGCAAGTGAAGGAAGGAGAATGCTAGGGCCGAAAGCGGCTGGATACGGGCCGACCATAGCGGAAAGCGCGTCAGCTTGGCGGAAAGTACGTACTTTACCGGAAAGTACGCACCTTACTACCTTACCGGAAAGCGCGTACCTTGCCGGAAAGTTTCCGCCGTTTTATGCCACCTTAATATTACGGTGCTATCGTTAACTCAAGACCAATTTTGCTTTGAGTTTGGATCATTTAAAGGAGGTCGGCCAGAAATGCGCGTTCTTATTGCGGGCGGCGACGGTTTTTGCGGATGGCCAACGGCGCTGTATTTGTCAAAACAAGGGCATGAGGTAGCGATCATCGACAATTTGGCAAGGAGAAAATGGGACGAGGAGCTGCGTTCGAATTCTTTGACCCCAATCGCTTCACTTCAGGAGCGGGTAGCCAAGTGGGAGGAGCTTACGGGCAAAACGATCCGGTATTACATCGGGGATCTGAACCATTACGATTTTTTGTGCGAGGTCATGCGCCAGTTCCGTCCGGAAGCGTTCGTGCATTTTGCCGAGCAGCGTTCGGCTCCGTATTCGATGATCGACCGGGAGCATGCGGTGTTCACCCAGGTCAACAATGTGGTGGGGACGCTGAATGTGGCTTATGCGATCCGCGAGCTGGCGCCGGACTGCCACTTGATCAAGCTTGGCACGATGGGAGAGTACGGGACGCCGAATATTGATATTGAAGAAGGATATATCGAAATCGAGCACAATGGCCGCAAGGACGTGCTGCCGTATCCGAAGCAGCCGGGGTCTTTTTACCATTTGTCCAAGGTGCATGACAGCCATAACCTGATGTTTATTTGCCGGATTTGGGGGCTGCGGGTGACCGATCTCAATCAGGGTGTCGTTTACGGGCTGCATACGGATGAGACGCGGCTTGATCCGGTGCTGATGAACCGGTTCGACTACGACGGTGTGTTTGGCACGGCGCTGAATCGCTTTTTGATTCAAGCGGCGATCGGCCACGATTTGACGGTGTACGGGCGAGGCGGGCAAACCCGGGGGTTTCTCAATATTTCGGATACGGTGCGCTGTATTGAAATTACCGTCAATCATCCGGCCGACTGCGGGGAGTTCCGCGTATTTAACCAGTTTACCGAGGAATTTTCGGTGCTGGAGCTGGCGGAAAAGGTAAAAAAAGTGGCGGAACGGGATGGCCACAAGGTGGAGATCGCCCATTTGCCGAACCCTCGAGTTGAAAAAGAATCGCATTATTTCCACGCCAAAAATACGAAGCTGCAGCAGCTTGGCCTTACGCCGAACTTGCTGACGGACGAGGTGCTGCTCGGCATTTTCGAAACCGCTCTTAAATATAAAGACCGCGTCGTGATGAACAATGTGTTGCCTGATGTGAGCTGGGGTTAAAAGGGGGCGTACAGGCCAAATGAAAATCGCCTTCATTACCGAAACGTTTTATCCTTCCACGAACGGCGTCGTCACGCGGCTGATGCAAAGCATCCGCTGGCTGGTCCGGGAAGGTCACGAAGTGCTCGTGATCGCGCCCGATCAGGGCGTGAGCGAAGTTGAAGGGGCTCAGGTGATCGGGGTCCCGAGCTTGCGGTTTTTTCTGTATCCGAACCTGCCGTTGGCGCTGCCAAGCCGGCGCGTTGGCAAGGAGCTGCGAGCGTTTAAGCCCGACCTTGTTCATGTGGTAAATCCGGTGGTGCTGGGGGGAGCTGGCATCTGGTATGGACGCCGCTACCCGTTGGTCGCATCGTACCATACGCATATTCCCCAGTACGCCGATTTTTACAAGCTTCCCTGGCTGAAGCCGATCCTTTGGGGATATTTGCGCCGCCTGCATAACCGCGCCGATCTAAATCTGTGTACATCGGGGGCGGTGCGGGATGAGCTTATTTCTCGCAAGTTCAGCAACGTCCGGCTTTGGCAGCGGGGGGTGGATACGGAGCTGTTTGGTCCCAGGCATCGCAACGAAGAGATGCGCAGGATGCTTTCGGGCGGCGCACTGGACAAAAGGCTGCTATTGTACGTCGGCAGATTGGCTGCGGAGAAAGAAATCGAACGCCTTCGCGACGTGCTGCTCGCGTCGGACCGCTTTCGGCTGGCGATCGTGGGTGACGGACCGCACCGGGAACGGCTTGAATCCCACTTCGCCGGTACAGGGACGGTGTTTACCGGATTTTTGCACGGGGAGCAGCTGAGTCAAGCGTATGCGTCCAGCGATATTTTCGCATTCCCTTCAACGACCGAAACGCTGGGGCTCGTCTTGCTGGAGGCGATGGCATCGGGACTCACCGTAGTGGCTGCCGCAAGCCCGCCAAGCCGGGAACAGATCCGGGAAGGGGCGACCGGGTTTCTATACGATCCGGAGATCCCGGGCAGTTTGGTTAACGTCATTCTCCCTTTGTTGGATGAGGAGTTGCTGCGCCGCATGGGGGACCGGGCCCGCGAAGAGGCCCTGACCCAAGGCTGGAACGAACCGAGCCGGCAACTGCTGGAGTTGTACCGGACGGTCATGGCGGACCCGCTGAGCGGCCGAACTCCGGCGGTGGTCGGCAAAAGCGCCAAGCGGGCCAGATAAGAGAGATTTTTGGGATGACAGCGATTGTTGGCTGGGGGATAGAGGCAACGATCGGCTGTCATTTTTTTTGTGCCGGCTTATGCTGTATGTATAATTCCGTGTTGACAAATTGGAATAATATGAATAATAATAGGGGTGCACATGGTTAGGATTTTGTATAAATTATAATATTTTTACTTCTTTATAAGATTGCGGAAAGCGGGTTGTTTGAGCATGAGCTTCAGCTATTTATCGCATTTGGAATGCCCGGCTTGCGGACGAATCTGCGGGGCGGACGAGGTGCGGCAGTTATGTCCGTGCGGTTCGCCGCTGCTGGCCCGGTACCGCCTAGATGAACTAGGTATGGAATGGACACGCGATTCGCTGATCGGCCGCGAAAATACGCTTTGGCGCTATCATGAGCTGTTGCCCGTCCGCAGCCGCAAAAATATCGTCACGCTGGGGGAAGGGATGACGCCGCTGCTTGATATGCCCCGTTTGGGGTTGGATTACGGGATTTCCCGCTTGTATATGAAGGACGAAAGCCTGGTGCCCGGCGGCAGCTTCAAAGCCCGCGGCGCGGCCGTGGGCGTCTCCAAGGCGGTGGAGCTCGGCGTGCAAAAGTTGGCCATGCCGACCAACGGCAACGCGGGCGCGGCCTGGGCGCTGTATGCGGCGCGGGCGGGCATCGAAGCGACGATCGTCATGCCGCAGGACGCGCCCGCGATCACGCGCAGCGAGGCGGCCCTGGCCGGCGCCAGGCTATATCTGGTGAACGGTCTGATCAGCGATGCCGGACAAATCGTCGCCCGGGCGGTTGCGGAGGATGGACTGTACGACGCATCGACCCTGAAGGAGCCGTACCGGATCGAAGGCAAGAAAACGATGGGGATCGAAATATGCGAACAACTGGGCTGGGAATTGCCCGATGTGATTTTGTATCCGACCGGCGGCGGCGTGGGGTTGATCGGGATTTACAAAGCGCTGTTGGAACTGCGCGAAATCGGTTGGATCAGCGGCCGGCTTCCGCGGCTGGTCGCCGTGCAGGCGGAGGGCTGCGCGCCGATCGTCAAAGCATGGCAGGAGCGTAAAGAGCGCTCGGAATTTTGGCCGGATTCCGCAACGGCGGCGTTTGGCATCAATGTCCCGAAAGCGCTGGGTGATTTTCTGGTGCTGCGGGCGGTCTACGAGACCGCTGGGGCGGCGGTGGCCGTCAGCGACGAGGAGCTGCTGCGGGAGCAGTGGAAAATCGCCCGGCTGGAAGGAGCGTTCATCTGTCCGGAGGGAGCGGCGGCTTTCGCGGCGGCTCGCAAGCTGGCGGAGCAAGGATGGATCAAGGACGGCGAAACGGTCGTCGTGCTGAACACGGGGGCCGGCGTCAAATATCCAGAAACGGCCCAGGTGGAGCCGCCGCTGCTGAAAATCGGGGAATCTATCCCTTCCCGGCTTTCTTAATCCGGGTATACAGGCGGCATAACGGGAGAGGGGAAACGCAGCATGCAACTCGATACGGATTTTATGATCGAACATATTCCGGACTTCGTCCTCGCGGCCGGCCTTACCCTGCGGATCGGCATCATCGCCATCGTGCTGTCGCTGGCCTTGTCCATACTTTACTCCGGTATTCTCTATTTCAGAGTGCCGGTGCTCAAAACGTTTGTCCGCGCACATGTGGAAGTCGCCCGCAACACGCCTTTGCTGATCCAGCTGTTTTTTCTGTACTATGGCTTGCCTTCTCTTGGGATCAAGCTGCCTGGGCTGACGGTCGCTTTTATCGCCATGGCCTTTCTAGGTGGAGGTTATTTTACGGAAGTGTTCCGTTCGGGGCTGGAAGCGGTGGATAAAAATCAGGAGGAGTCGGGGCTGGCCATCGGCCTGTCCCGCTGGCAGCTGTTCCGGCACATCGTGCTGCCGCAAGCGCTGCGCATCGCGCTTCCGTCGCTGTTTGCCAATTTTATCTTTCTGCTGAAGGAAACGACCATCGTCTCCGCGATCGCGGTGCCTGAGCTGCTGTTCACCACGACAAGCTATATCTCTTTGTACTATAAAACGTATGAAATGCTGCTGATGATGACCTTCTGTTATTTGCTTATTTTTCTGCCGCTGTCTTTCGGGCTGAGTTGGATCGAAAGGAGGTACCGGCATGGAGCGTACGGGAATTGAGCTGCTTTTCTTTAGTTTGCCGGAGCTGGGCCGCGGTGTATGGAAAACGGTGCTGATTTCGCTTTATACAATTGCTATCAGCATCGTCTGCGGCATTGGGTTTGGAGCGCTCCGCACTTCGCGGCGCTTGTGGCTGCGGATTGTGACGCGAACGGTGCTCGAGCTTTTTCGCAGCGTGCCGGTGCTGGTCTGGCTGTTTTTCTTTTTTTTCGGCCTGCCGCTGTTTTTCGGGATCGGCATTCCGGCATTTGCTTCGGCCGTGCTGGTCTTGTCGCTTTGGGGCATGACGGAAATCGGCGAGGTGGCGCGCGGCGCTCTGCAGTCGCTTCCCAAGGGCCAGCTTGAAGCGGGCAAAGCGATCGGGCTTAATCCCCGCCAACTGTACATATATGTGCTGATCCCGCAGGCGGTGCGCCGCATGATTCCTCCAAGCATTAACGTGTTCACCCGGATCGTAATGACCAGTTCGCTGACTGTGCTGGTCGGAGTCACGGAGATGATCAAGTCTGGGCAGCAGGTTATCGAACGGAATTACAAATACGGCCTCGCGGCGATCATCATTTACGGCGCGCTGTTTGCCTTGTATTTTCTGATTTGCTATCCGCTGTCCGTCTATTCGCGGCGGCTGGAGAAAAAGTGGGCGGAGTAGCTCAACCTTACGGAAAGGCGGGACAGGACATGGGCGGAAGTTTATTAAGCCTGGAGGGCGTCGTCAAAGTTTTCGACAAACAACCGGTTTTGAACGGGATCGACCTGGAAGTGGCGCAAGGCGAAGTCGTCGTCATTCTCGGACCCAGCGGCTGCGGCAAAAGCACCCTCCTGCGATGTTTGAACGGTCTTGAACCGGTGCAGGGCGGGAGCATTCGCTTCCAGGGCGAGGACCTTACTTCGGGCAAGGCGATCTGGCAGCAGGTCCGGCAAAAGATCGGCATGGTTTTTCAAAGCTATCATCTGTTTCCGCATATGACGGTGCTGGAAAATATTTTGCTGGGACCGCTGAAGGTGCAGAAGCGCGCGAAGGCCGAGGCGGCCGCGGAAGCGCTGCAGCTGCTGGAACGGGTGGGCCTGGCGGATAAAAAGGACGCCTATCCGCGCCAGCTCTCCGGCGGACAGCAGCAGCGGATTGCGATTGTACGCGCGCTGATCATGCACCCGCAGGTCATGTTGTTCGATGAGGTTACGGCTGCGCTGGATCCCGAAATGGTCAAAGAGGTGCTGGAGGTGATGCTGAATTTGGCGAAGCGGGGGATGACCATGCTGATCGTTACGCACGAAATGGGCTTTGCCCGTTCTGTGGCGGACCAGATCGCGTTTATGGATCAGGGGGAAATCCACGAGATCGCGAAGCCGGATGAATTTTTTGCAGGGCCGCGAAGTGAACGGGCACAGCAGTTTTTGGGACAATTTTTTGCCATTGAAACCGGAAAAGGGAGTGGAAAACCTTGAAGAAATCATGGATGCGGGTTTTATCTGTATTATCGTTATTGCTGCTTGCGGGAGCGCTGACCGCTTGTGGCGGCGATTCCTCCGGCGCGGCGGGCGGCTCGGCCGGAGTCAAAGAGGCTTCCGGCGGCGGCATTCAGGCCATTAAAGACCGCGGCAAACTGATCGTCGGTGTATTTTCCGACAAGCCGCCTTTCGGGTTTACGGACGAACAAGGGAATTTCATCGGTTTTGACAACGATTTGGCGAAACGGTTCGCCAAGGATTTGCTGGGCGACGAAACGAAAATCGAATTCGTCACGATCGAGCCGGCCAGCCGGATTCCTTACTTGCAAAGCGGCAAAGTGGACCTGATCGTCGCCAATATGACGGTTACGGACGAACGCGCCGAGCAAGTGGACTTCACCAATCCGACGATGAAAGTGGCGACCCAGGTGCTCGTCGCAGACAACAGCTGGATCCAAACGCTGGACGATCTGAAGGGGAAGAAAATCATCGTGACCAAGGGAACGACCGCCGATATTTTTCTGACGGAAAACCGCCCGGATATCGAACTGGTCAAATACGATAAAAACACCGAGTCTTTGCAGGCGCTGAAAGACGGGCGCGGCGACGGCTACGCCCAGGATAACTTTATTCTGATTGGCTGGGCCAAGGACAACCCGGGGTTTCATCTGATCGAAGAAAAGCTGGAAAAAGAAGCGCCGATCGCTCCGGCAGTCCAAAAAGGCAACACGGAACTGAAGGATTGGATCAATACCGAGCTGGAAAATCTGGGGAAGGAGCAGTTTCTGCTTCAGTTGTACAACAAATACGTCAAAGACGAGCTGGGACCCGATGCCGATCCCAATGAAGTCATCACAGAGGGCGGCAAACTTTAGACCGGTCAAACCCGCAAATCTTTTTGCAGGTTTTTTCACTTTTGGTATTAGAACCTGGTACTAGAATATGGTATAATGAGTTGATCAAATAGACTGGTAATTTCAGTTAAAAGGGGATAGATCAACTTGAACTATGAGCAATGGCTGGCGCCGGAGTTTTACAATATAACATCGGAGATGGAGAACCATGAGCCGGGGAAAACGGCTCTAAAATGGTTAAGCGAGCAAGGCGACTATGAGGAAATTACGTACGGAGAGCTGCTGGCCAGGGCCAACCGGCTTGCCGGAGGATTGTCGGGGCTCGGGTTAACTCAAGGGGACCGCGTGCTGGTGATGATGCCGCGGCATATTAATGCTTATGTGATTTACGTGGCTTGCCTGAAGCTGGGGCTGACGATCATCCCTTCGTCCGAAATGCTGCGGGCCAAGGACTTGGCTTACCGGCTCCGGCACTCCGGGGCGCGGGCGGTCATCGCCTGGCACAATGCGACCGGCGAGGCGGACAACATCGCTGAGGAACTGCCGGCTTGGGCGTTTCGCATCGCGGTGGCCGGCGGCAAAGAAACCGTGCCCGCTCCAGCCGGATGGATTATGCTCGATTCTTTGATGGACGGACAGCCGGACACCTTTGAGGCGGTACGGACTCACCGCGACGATATGGCCATTTTGGCGTATACGTCCGGAACAACCGGCAATCCGAAGGGCGTCGTGCAAAGCCATGGGTGGGGTTACGCGCATCTCAGGATCACCTCGGCCTGGCTGGACATCCGAAGCACCGATACAGTGTGGGCTACAGCCGCGCCGGGCTGGCAAAAATGGATTTGGAGCCCGTTCCTGTCGGTTTTGGGAAATGGGGCGACCGGTTTCGTATATCAGGGGGCGTTCCAACCGCATCGCTACCTGCAGCTTCTGGAGAACTACGGTATCCAGGTCATGTGCTGCACGCCAACCGAATATCGGATTATGTCGAAAACGGACGGGCTCAGCGGTTATAACCTGTCCGGCCTGCGCAGCGCCGTTTCCGCCGGGGAGCCGTTAAACCAGGAAGTAATCCGGAAATTCCGGGAGGAATTGAACATTACCATTCGCGACGGATACGGGCAAACGGAAAGCACGCTGCTGATCGGCAATCTGAAGGATACTCCGCTTAAGCAGGGATCGATGGGCAAAGCGGTTTCCCCGGGCGTGGCGGAGGTGGTCGACGAGCGGGGAATTCCGCTTCCGGCAGGACAAGTCGGGGATATTGCCGTTCACGTTAGCATGCCGGCTTTGTTTAAGAACTATTACCTGGATCCGGAGCGGAAACAACAAAACGTGCGCGGTGAGTATTTTATTACCGGGGACCGGGCGCGAATTGACGAAGAAGGTTATTTCTGGTTTGAGGGGCGCGGCGATGATATCATCATCAGCTCCGGGTATACGATCGGGCCGTTTGAAGTTGAAGAAGCGCTGATGAAGCACCCTGCGGTCAAGGAATGCGCCGCAGTGGCTAGTCCCGATGAAATTCGCGGGCATATCGTCAAAGCTTTTGTCGTGCTGAAAGAGGGGGTAGCGGGTTCACCGCAACTGATCAAGCAGCTTCAGGCTCATGTCAAAGCGGTGACGGCCCCGTATAAATATCCGCGGAAGATCGAATTTGTTGACGAGCTGCCAAAAACGAACACGGGCAAAATCCGCAGAGTAGAGCTGCGGGAGCGGGAGGAACAGGCAGCCTTGAAGGTGAAAAGCTCGATTTAGAAAAAAAGACCCCCGAGCTAAGGCAAGAAAGCCTTGATGTAATTTGGCAAAATCAACGGCGACTTCATCAATCAGTTTCGTGGTAAGAAGGACGGCTCGATGGGATCAAGTGCAAAAGTGCATTTGAATTTCCGCAAATTTCTGCTTTTGAGCGGTTGAAGTGCAAAAATACATCTCATTTGCGGCTATAGGATAAAAAAGCAGCTAATAATAGGAAATGAACTGCATATTTGCAGTTGAACCGCCTGTTTCGGGGAGTTTCGACGAAAATCGCATGCCCTTTTGCATTTCGTGCCGATTTCCCCCCTATTCCTTTTTCCAGCTCCGCATTCCATCGCTGTCATATGGGATTGGCAAAAGTTCGAACGCATATTGTTCCGGCCTTTTCCTCAAATTAGTAAGGAACCTGCATCATATCATCGTTTTGAGGAGGCTGAATACATGGCAAATCCTTATTCCAGCGTGCAATCGCAAAACCCGATCTCATCGGCCCAGCAGTCCGTTAAAAAAGCGCACCGGGCCGTAACGCAAGCCCAATCCCATCCGACTGAAGAAACAGTGGAAAATGCCTATAACGCCATTGAAAAAGCGGAAAAGGCCATTTCCCAAGCGGATGGGCGCATGAATCCGGAACCGCTGGAACGCGCCAAAGAAGATTTGCAGGAGGATCAGGCCGATTTGGCTGAAGCGGAAAGCCAGTTGCGGTAATAAGTACGGCGGCGAGGTTTTAGTGAAATCAAAAATATTACAGAACATGGGTTGACATGAACGCGAATTGCCTTTACTATAGACTCACGCTTAGTTTCCGGCTTACGCGGCCGGAAAACGGGGGAACCATTTTTTTGGGGCGAGTCATTCAGCAATGATTGTAGGGTACCATCTTACCCGAGCCCGTCAGCTAACCTCGTCAGCAGTGGATGGGTCTATATTGCCACATTAAGAGATCTTATTAGGCCCTTTTATAAGGGCCTTTGTCTGTTTTAAGGACCCTGCTGGCGAAGCTTTGCCTTCTCCAAGCGGAGGTCCTTTTTGTATGGACAAATATTTCTCATGAGGGGATGAGGAGAAATGAATACATTGGAAACGTCCGTAATTTTTGATCCAAAGGCGGATGCTTACCCTTCCCGGGTGTATGCCGAGCCGAGATGGCTTCCGCGGCAGGACCCCATCGTATATGGCGAGTGGACCGCGGAAAACGGGATCAGCAAGGAGCAATCGGATTTTTACGCCAAAAACGGTTATCTGTTCCTGGAAAACTTTTTCGGCGAAGCGGAATTAAAGGGCTATCAGGAGAAGGCACGGCGCTTGCGGGAAGCATCCCAGGATTTGACTTCCGATGAAATTATCCGCGTACCCGGTGGGGAAGAAGTGCAATCGATTTTTGCGATTCATCGGAGCCATCCGGTTTTTCAGGAGTTGTCCCGGCATCCGCGACTGCTTGCGATCGTTGAGTATTTTTTGGCGGGGCAGGCCTACGTCCATCAATCGCGGATCAATTACAAGCCCGCATTTACCGGCAAAGAGTTTTACTGGCATTCGGACTTTGAAACCTGGCACGTGGAGGACGGGATGCCCCGGATGCGGGCGCTCAGCTGTTTGATCGCGCTGGAAGACAATTATCCTTTTAACGGACCGCTTATGGTCATGCCCGGTTCCCATCAAATCTTCGTGTCGTGCGTCGGCAGGACGCCGGGGGATTCCTCCAGGGAATTCATCGCGCCCGATCAAGCGAGCTTAACCGAGCTGGCCAAGCGCTGCGGCATTGAAACACCGGTCGGCAAGGCAGGCTCGGTCCTGCTGTTCGACTGCAATTTGATGCACGGCTCCAACAGCAACATCACGCCATATCCGCGCAGCAACATTTTTATGGTCTATAACAGTGTGGAGAACAAATTGGCCGAGCCTTATTTCGGGAAGAAGCCCAGACCCGAATACATGGCGACCCGCACGGAATTTTAAGAAAAAAAGCCGTCCCGGCAGAAAGATCTGCCTGGGGACGGCCTTTTACATAAAGTAGCGCAAAATATCGCATAGTAATTTCAAACCACAACTTTCCGGGAAAGGAGTGACCTCAGGTGAGCAATAAAATTGAAGCCGTACGTGCGGATCATCAAAATTTTGTCGATAAGACCGAAGACGAGGTGAAGGCTGTGCCGGCCACCACGAATGTGAATGAAGCGGTCGAAGCCATTACCGGGCACATCAATAAATACGATGAACCTGAAGAAAAGGAACAACAGAAATAATGCACCAGTGATCTCGCCAGCGGCGAGATTTTTTCTTATTACATGTTCAACGCTTGATTGGCCATTTGCACATCATGGGCTAACAGTTCTTCCAAATTATACGCCGGATAGTAACCGTGTTGGTACATGAAGTTAAATATTTTGGTATGAAGGGCGATGGCGCCAAGCAGATGTTTTTGGAACGTTTCTTTTAATTGAGGGGTAGCCGTCTCCGTAATGGCGTTCGCGTAATTGCGTACGGAGGCTTTAGCGAAGCCAAGCAGGTTGGCCGCGTCAAAACCGGTCATATCGGGCGAAACGTTGCGGGCCATACCTGGAGCCATCGGATAAAATTTGAGCAATTCGCGTATATTGTGCTCCAAGGTTTTGATCGTTTCTGCATAGAGCGCTTTTAACGCCGGGTCCATCACCATCGGCAGTTTCTTTTTGAACGCCACCAAATTGGCGGCTTGCGAGGCGACAAGCTCATGCAGCTCCATTGTTTCATGCCAGGCTAGATGTTCCTGTTTCCATTCGTTGTTCACGATTTCACACTCCAATACTGGTATTAATCCACTATATGCATAATGGGCTTAGATGGGTATTTGTCTATGTAATGGACAATTTTACTACGGCTTCCGGCGATAATAGAAAACGATGGGGTGCATGCTAAAAGTGGTGATTCAGCAACCCAAAAAACCGAAGGAGGTACATGTTTCATGGAACTGGCCGCACACGAAGCACAGGATTTGAATGAACTCGCGTTAAGCTGCGTTAACTCGATTACGAATATGGCCTGTTTTATCAATCAAGCGCAGGACCCTGAACTGAAGGCGATGTTGCAAAAACATCTTCCGCTCCATATTCAGGACTACAACATGAAGGCAGAGTATTTAAGCAAAGCGGAAGGAGCCGCCGAGAAACTGCCGATTCCGGATTTGCAGCCGGTCCTGCAATCTTTTACCCAGGCGTCTGCGTCCCCTGTACCGGTCATGCCAAGAACCTCGATAGAGCAGTTTAACGATCGGGAAATCGCCACCGCTTATTTGCTGACCTTGAAACGGGCGGGCAGGGAGTACGCTTGGGCGGCCATGGAAATGAGCCATCCCGAAATCCGCAGCTTTCTGGAACATGCCTTCTGCATGAGCTCGCACCACGCTTATGACGTATGGCAATGGATGGTGAAAAAAGGCTTTTATCCGTTAGAGGCGGCTCCAATGACGACGATGAATACACTTGGTGCTTTTTACGAGAAGGTGCAGGAGCCGGTGGCGGTTCATTAGTGGTACGCCTAATCGAAGCGGGTTAAAAAGAGCGGGTATTCCAAGGAAACCAATAACCTTGGCAGGCCTGGCTCTTTTTTTTATGGGATCAACAAGTTGGAATCGCTTTTTGTGGTACAATGGCAGCGGATGCGGGCGCATTCAATTCCAATGCCGTGTGCAAAGAGGGTGCCGAGCTTGGCTGCGATTTTTCATTATAACCCGGATCGTCCGTTTCGCGAATCGCCGGAGCTGTATTTATGCTATTGGGGCAAGGAAGCCTGCGCTCCCCTGCATTCCTTTGGCCCGGGCGTGCGCGATGTTTATAAAATTCATTTTGTCCATGAGGGAAAAGGGAACGTTCGCGTGGAGGACGGCGAGACGCTGACGCTGACGGCGGGACAGGCGTTTATCGCTTATCCCGAGCGGGTCGTCTTTTACCAGGCGGACGCAGCACAGCCCTGGGTTTATTCCTGGATTGCCTTTTGCGGCGATCAGGCGGGGGAAATTTTGGCGCGGACGCGTGCCACCCCGGAGCAGCCGGTGTTTCCGATGGACACCCGGTTGATGCCAAAGCTGTACGAGCTTTTGAACGAGGCGGAGGAAAATGCGGCCACCCGCGATTTGCGTTTACGGGCCTTGTTGTACGAATTTTTTTCGGTGATGGTGGAGTTGGCTCCAGCTTCCGCACCGGGCCAAGCGGCGGTTCAAGTTCAGGCGAAGGATGTTTACGTTCACCGCTGTCTTGATTTTCTGCACAGCCATTACGGCGAGGAGATTTCAGTCGGTCAACTGGCGGCGATCGTTGGGCTGGACCGCAAATATTTATCGGCCATCTTCAAGCAGGCGACGGGGTACCCGCCGCAGCGGTATTTGCTGCAGTACCGGATGGAGCGGGCCTGCGGGCTGCTGAAAACGGGCCGGTTTACGATCGGCGAGGTGGCCCGTTCGGTCGGATATCAGGATGCGCTGCTGTTTTCGAAAATGTTCAAAAAAACGCTCGGCGTTTCCCCTTCGGCTTACCGGGAAAAACGGTAACGGGAACGGCTGGCGCCTTCGGAGAATGGATCGAGAGGAACAGACATTATGCCATATGAAACAGCCTTGTTGATATAGGGTTGAGCCGTGGCTTCGCTTATATTGTTCTTATGACCATTAAAGGAGGTACCAGCTATGACCTATCAGGCAGACAGCACCAGATACGAAAAAATGACATATAACCGCGCCGGCAGAAGCGGCCTGAAGCTGCCCGCCATATCCCTTGGACTGTGGCATAATTTCGGCGGCATCAATGTCCTGGAAAACGGGCGGGCCATGCTGCGCCGGGCGTTTGACCTCGGCATCACGCATTTTGACCTGGCCAACAACTACGGACCGCCGCCGGGATCGGCGGAGGAAACGTTCGGCAGAGTGCTCAGGGCAGACTTCCGCCCTTACCGCGACGAAATGATCATCTCGACCAAGGCTGGCTACTACATGTGGCCGGGACCTTACGGGGAATGGGGCTCCAAAAAATATCTCGTCTCCAGCCTGGATCAGAGTCTCAAGCGGATGGGCCTCGAATATGTCGATATTTTTTACCATCACCGCCCTGATCCGGATACGCCGCTGGAGGAAACGATGTCCGCGCTCGACCTCGTCGTGCGTCAAGGGAAAGCGCTTTATGTCGGGCTGTCCAACTATCGGCCGGAAGAAACGCGGGCGGCCGCGAAAATCCTTAAAGAAATTGGCACGCCATGCGTGATTCATCAGCCTAATTATTCCATGATGAACCGCTGGATCGAGGAAGGGCTGCAAGACGTTTTGCAGGAAGAGGGGATCGGTTCGATCGTTTTTTCGCCGCTGGAAAAAGGCATCCTGACCGACCGCTACTTGGGCGGCATTACCCCGGATTCCCGGGCGGCCGGGCCCAGCGTGTTCCTGCGTCCGGAGGATTTGACCGCGGAGCGGATCGCCCAGGTGCAGCGGCTTAATGATTTGGCCGCCGCAAGAGGGCAAAAGCTGTCGCAAATGGCGCTCTCTTGGGTGCTGCGAGACGGCAAAGTGACCTCCGCACTTATCGGCGCAAGCAAGGTCAGCCAGATCGAAGACGCGGCTCTTGCGCTGCAAAACACTTCGTTTACCGCCGAAGAGCTGGGCCAAATCGACGAGATTTTAGGATATTAGATGATCGGCGAAAAGCACCGTCCCTAAAGATCAGTTCGGGGAAGGTGCTTTTTTTATGGGCAATAATTTTGTCCGCCGTATTGAGTTGTCCTCCCGTTAACCTTTATAATATGACGAGTGTATCTTTTTGCGAGAAAGGTGTAGTTTCATGAGCATATTGAATGTAGAAAAGTTAAGTCACGGGTTTGGCGACAGGGCTATTTTTAGCGACGTATCCTTCCGGCTGCTGAAAGGCGAGCATATCGGCCTGATCGGGGCCAACGGCGAAGGCAAATCCACGTTTATGAATATCATCACAGGCAAGCTGCAACCGGATGAAGGCAAAATCGAATGGGCTCGCCGGACGCGCGTCGGGTATTTGGATCAGCATGCGGTGCTCAGCAAAGGGATGACGATTCGCGATGTTTTGCGCGGGGCGTTCCAGTACCTGTTCGATATGGAGCAGGAAATGAACGACATGTACGGCAAAATGGGCGAGGTGTCGCCGGAGGAGCTGGAGCGGCTGCTGGAGGAGGTCGGCACGATTCAGGATACGCTGACGAACCAGGACTTCTACATGATCGACGCCAAAGTCGAAGAGACCGCGCGGGGGCTCGGTTTGACCGATATTGGGCTGGATAAGGATGTTAACGATCTGAGCGGCGGACAGCGGACGAAGGTGCTGCTGGCCAAGCTGCTGCTGGAGAAGCCTGACATCCTGCTGCTGGACGAACCAACGAACTATCTGGACGAGCAGCATATCGAATGGCTCAAGCGTTACCTGCAGGAATACGAAAATGCGTTTATTTTGATTTCGCACGACATCCCGTTTTTGAACAGCGTCATTAATTTGATCTATCACATGGAAAATCAACAGCTGACCCGTTATGCCGGAGATTACGATCATTTCCAGCAGGTGTACGAAGCGAAAAAGCAGCAGCTGGAGTCCGCATATAAGCGCCAGCAGCAGGAAATCGCCGATCTGAAGGATTTCGTCGCCCGCAACAAGGCGAGTGTCGCGACCCGGAATATGGCGATGTCCAGACAAAAAAAGCTGGATAAGATGGAGATCATCGAGCTGGCCAGGGAAAAGCCGAAGCCGCAGTTTAATTTTAAAGATGCAAGAACGTCCGGGAAGCTGATCTTTGAAACGGCGGACCTGGTGATCGGCTATGATTCGCCGCTGTCGAAGCCGCTGAACCTGCGGATGGAACGCGGGCAAAAAATCGCCCTGGTCGGGGCGAACGGGATCGGGAAAACGACGCTGCTGCGCAGCATTCTCGGGCAGATTCCGGCGTTATCCGGATCGGTGCAGCTCGGCGATCTGCTGGAAATCGGTTATTTTGAGCAAGAGATGAAGGATGCCAACTACAACACATGCATTGAGGAAATTTGGAACGAGTTCCCATCGTTTACGCAATTCGAAGTGCGCGCGGCGTTGGCCAAATGCGGCTTGACAACGAAGCATATCGAGAGCAAAATCGCCGTGCTGAGCGGTGGAGAAAAAGCCAAGGTCCGCTTGTGCAAGCTGATTAACCGCGAGACAAATTTACTGGTGCTCGACGAACCGACGAACCACTTGGATGTGGACGCGAAGGATGAATTGAAGCGCGCGCTTAAGGCGTTTAAGGGAAGCGTTTTGCTGATTTCCCACGAACCGGAGTTTTACCGTGATGTCGTGACGGAAACGTGGAACTGCGAATCGTGGACGACGAAGATGCTGTAGGCTCTGAATACCGGCATTCCGTTGGAAACGGCCTGCTCTTTTACAGGGGGCAGGCTGTTTTTACTGTAAAAGGGGCAAAAGAACAGTCAGACGACGGGGTAGTCTCATATAACGTAATGAAGCCAAAAACCTATAGCGAGGTGAATCCAAATGAGCTGCCATTGCTGTCCACCCGTAACGATCGTTGCGCCGACGCAAGTCGTCGTCCAGGATATTTATGATCCCCAGCTTGTTCGAGTTATCCATCCGATAAGCATAGTGACTCGGCATCATTGTGTTCCCGTTTACGAGCATCTGGTCAAATACAATGTCGTTAGTGAGGCGCCCAAGGCGGCGGTTTGTTCCACGGCACCACGGCGGAAAAGAAAGCGGTAATGTCCTTTTTAAACAGCCCTCCTGTATATCAGGTGGGTTGTTTTTGTTTATGCCACATAAGAGGTCCTGAGAGAATAGTCCACAGCTTGAAAAAAATCGGTTATAATAGATAGGTACTAAACATAGAAAGTGGGAACAGTATGGGTCGCAAATGGAACAATATTAAAGAGAAAAAAGCTTCGAAAGACGCCAACACGAGCCGGGTTTACGCCAAATTCGGGGTTGAAATTTATGTGGCCGCCAAGAAGGGCGAACCGGATCCGGAATCGAACCGCGCCTTGAAAGTCGTGCTGGAACGGGCCAAAACCTACAATGTGCCTAAAGCGATCATCGACCGCGCTCTGGATAAAGCAAAAGGCAGCTCGGAGGAAACTTATCAGGAGCTCCGATACGAAGGCTTTGGTCCAAACGGCTCGATGGTGATTGTGGACACGCTGACCAACAACGTGAACCGTACCGCGCCGGAGGTGCGTTCCGCATTTAACAAAAACGGCGGCAATATGGGCGTCAGCGGTTCAGTTTCTTATATGTTTGACGCTACCGCGGTGATCGGGATGGAAGGAAAAACGATTGATGAAGTGTTTGAAATCCTGATGGAAGCCGATGTCGAGGTGCGCGATATCGTAGAAGAGGACGATTCGGTCATCGTATATGCTGAACCGGATCAATTCCACACGGTGCAGGAAGCGCTCAAAAACGCCGGAATCACCGAGTTTACGGTGGCCGAGCTGACGATGCTGGCGCAAAACTATGTAACGCTTCCGCAGGAGGCCGAGGCGCAATTCGAGAAGCTGATCGATGCGCTGGAAGATTTGGAAGATGTACAGCAAGTGTATCATAATGTTGAATTTGCGGACTAAACGAAACAAGACGAAAGGCTACATACTTGGGGAGCTGAGCGTCTCAAGTGGTGCGCTTCGGATGGAGACAGGCTGACAAGGAGGATTATCCTTGGACAGCCTGTTTGCTTTTTTTAAGCGATAGTATCCGTTAAAATTAAAGTGGCGTAACCTAGAAAGCGGTACTTGACAGCCAGCTACTGGAACCATCGGGTAGAAAGGCCAACCGTCGGCTGGAACGACGGATGGCCCGTCGTCTCGGGGAACCGTCGTCTCGACGAAATGTCGGCCTTCAAAATAGCGGCACTTTATGTACTTATTATCCGGAGCCAGGCAGGTTCATCATCATTAGCGGCATTTTTTGTACTTATTTTCCTATGAATGGTCCAGATTCGGATAGATGATTTTAGGAGGAATATGATGAACAACGAGGCTTTCGGCGCTGGCCATACAACGGGAACGGAAATCATTCCGCTGGGGGATTCCGCTCTGATCGTTAAGCTTGGAGAAGCGATTCAGCCGGCGGTGCACCAAAAAGTCAGGCAGTTGGCCGATTATCTTGAAAAAAATCCGTTCCGCTGGACGGTGGAATACGTTCCGGCCTTTACTTCGGTAACTATATATTACGACATCATGCAGCTGCTAACAGATAATAAAGAAGCCGGATGGGAGGGAGACGTATACCCGTTTAAACTCGCCGCCGCCCGCCTTCGCCACGTACTGAGCGAGTTGACAAATACCGCCCTCCCGCCGTCGAGGGTGGTTGAAATTCCGGTTTGCTACGGCGGAGAATTGGGCCCGGATTTAGCCGCAGTGGCGGCGCATCACGGTCTAATGCCCGAAGAAGTCATCGAGATACATACTTCGGCCGATTACCTGGTTTATATGCTTGGCTTTGCTCCCGGGTTTGCGTATTTGGGAGGCATGGCGGAACGAATAGCGACACCGCGGAGACAAACGCCGCGGCTGTCGATTCCGGCAGGCTCGATCGGTATCGCGGGGGATCAGACGGGGGTGTATCCGCTCGATACGCCGGGCGGCTGGCAGCTGATCGGCAAAACGCCGGTCGCGCTGTTCAAGCCGGGGCAAATGCCGCCAACCTTGCTGGAGGCGGGCGATACGGTGCGCTTTTACCCGATATCCCGGGGGCAATTTGACGCTTGGGAGGAGGATAAGCGGTGAGCCTTCTGATTCATAAACCTGGACTGCTGACGACAGTGCAGGATTTGGGGAGATATGGATTTCAGAAATACGGTGTGACCGTCGGCGGTGCGATGGATGCTTTTGCGTTGCGGATTGCAAATCTGCTCGTTGGCAATGAGGAGGGGGAAGCCGGACTCGAAATTACGATGATGGGCCCGGAGATCGTGTTCGAGCAGACGGCGTTAATCTCGATTTGCGGCGGGGACTTATCGCCCAAGCTAAACGGAGTATCACTGCCGGGATGGCGGACGATCCTGGCCCCCAAAGGCTCCACGCTAAACTTCGGTCCCATGAAGCAAGGCTGCAGAGCATATCTGGCCGTAAGCGGTGGGGTGGACGTGCCGGTGCAGATGAACAGCCGCTCTACCTATTTGCGGGCCGGCATCGGGGGATATCATGGGCGTGCGCTGGCCAAAGGCGACCGGCTTCCGGTCGGGAACATGTCTTTGCAAAGTCTCCATATGCTGGGCCTGCTGGCGCGGGAGGCGGAAAATAACTTGGGTGCCGTCAGCCGCTGGGCAGTTTCCGCCGACCTCATTCCTCCGTACGAGCCGAACCCGGTGATCCGGGTTATCGCGGGTGAGCAATACGATTTGTTCCGGGAAGAGAGTAAAGCGTTATTCATAAGCGAACCGTTTGAGGTATTGCCACAGTCCGACCGGATGGGATACCGTCTCAATGGACCTGAGCTTAAGCTGATGAAAACCGTGGAGATGATCTCCTCGGCCGTTACGATGGGAACAGTGCAGGTGCCGCCTGATGGCAACCCGATCGTGCTGATGGCCGACCGCCAGACAACTGGCGGATACCCGATGATTGCCCAGGTGGCTTCCATGGATTTGCCGCTGCTCGCCCAGGTGAATTTGGGCGGGAAGGTGAGATTCCAGTTGATCAGCTTAAGGGAAGCGCAGCGGCAGCTCATCGAACGCGAACAGGCCATCCTTGCTTTGCGTCAGGGACTCGGCCATTTGCAGCAGCGAAAATAAACCGGATCGTTGAATATACAATTGAAAGAGAGGCGAATGGACCATGAGCGTGGTGGACTTGAATTGCGACATGGGGGAAAGCTTTGGCGCTTATCAAATCGGCAGTGACAGTGAGGTGCTGAAGCATGTGACCTCCGCCAACATCGCGTGCGGTTTTCACGCCGGGGATCCGGCGACGATGCGGCAAACCGTAAAGCTGGCCTTGGAAAGCGGCGCGGCGCTCGGCGCGCATCCGGGACTGCCGGATCTCGTCGGCTTCGGCCGCCGGGAGATGAATATTTCTCCGCAGGAAGCTTACGACATGGTCGTCTATCAAATCGGCGCACTGTGGGGATTCGTGCGCGCGGAAGGAGTAAAGCTGCAACATGTGAAGCCGCACGGCTCCTTGTACAACATGGCTGCCCGCCATGCCGGACTGGCCGAAGCGATCGCCGAGGCGGTGTACAACGTCGATCCCGAGCTGATTTTGTTCGGTCTGGCCGGCAGCGAATTGATTAAGGCTGGGCAAAAAGCGGGGCTGCGCACTGCAAGCGAAGTTTTTTCCGACCGTACTTACCAGTCCGACGGTTCGCTGACGCCCCGCAAACAGCCTGACGCTTTGATCACCGATGAGCAAAAATCGATCAGCCAAGTGATTCGCATGGTGGCGGAAGGCAAAGTGATGTCCCAGCAAAACGTGGACGTGCTGATCCGGGCTGACACGATATGTATTCACGGCGACGGCCCACATGCCGTGGAATTTGCCGGCAAAATCCGCAGCTCTCTGGAGGAAGCGGGAATGGTCGTTCAACCGATCGGTTTGACGCTCGGACAAATGCTCGGACAAACAGAGTCGGGGTAAGAAAAACGTTCTATCGTCGACGTACATTTTGGGAAGGCAGGCCGAATTTAGAGGAAGTTTTCTCGCGATTATAGAATTGCACAGACTTCGGCCCTTTCTAAGCTGGGGATGCTGCTCTAACGGACACCAGCGACCTTATCCGCCTATTTCCCGGGCATTTCCCAGCCTAACGGACCCAGATGACGCTATTTCACTCTAAACGAGCTCACCCGGACCAATTTGAGGTAAATAGAGTCATCTCTGTCCGTTACATTTTGCAAACCTCCGTTTTTCCCCAGATAGAGCCTCTGGTGTCCCTTAGCTCCCGGATTCGCCCTTCATCCAGTTCCCCTTCATCCAGTTCCCCTTCATCCAGTTCCGCTTCTTCCAGTTCTCTCTCCTCCTGTCTTCCCTCTCTGCCTGCGCTTCGTCCTCTAGTATGCCGGAATTTTTATTCGCTAAAAAAATCCGGTCTATCCCATTCAAGATCCCGGCATATTTGGGCCAAAGACCGCGTACTGTTTATCGGCGATGCCGAATTGATACGGATGGAGATGACCTGAGCATGGAGGAGATAACCCGCTCGCTGCTCGCCTGCCGGAGAGATGGCCGGCCCTGCGTCGTAGCAGTGGTGATCAAAGTAGACGGCTCCGCCTACCGCCGGGAAGGGACGCGCTGCCTTATCCACGAGGATGGGGAAGTGACGGGCATCCTCAGCGGCGGCTGCATCGAAGAGGATTTGCGCCAGCACGCCGAGGGGGTGCTAAGTTCCGGCGAGCCGCTAAAGCTGTTCTACGACTTCCGGGTCAAAGGCGATGACGTCTGGGGGCATGGACTCGGCTGCAACGGGGCGATCACCGTTTGGTTGGAGCCGTTTGATCCGGTGCGCCATCCTAAGGCGGCAGACCGGATCTTATCCGACCTGCTGGGGCGCGCGAAAACGCGGGAGCCCTATGAGGCGGTGACGGTGATCGGTTCCTCCGATCACGCCGCCGTTCCGCCGGGCGCGCGCTGGGTTAGCCCCAGCGGGTCGTACGCCGGCCGGCTTGACGGCGGCCGGCCGGCCGGGCTGGTGCGAGACGTACACGGCAGCTCCCGGCTGGAGCTGCTGGTCGAGCGCATCGCACCGCGCCCGGAGCTGGTCATCGTCGGCGTCGGCGACGATGCCCGCGTGCTCTGCAGCATGGCGAAAATGCTGCAATGGCGCGTCACCGTCGCCTACCATGCGACGGAGAAGGCAAGCGAAAGCCGGTTCCCGGAGGCGGACGAACTGTTGATCATTCCGCGGCTCGCGTTTGACCAAGTGGACGTCAAAGGCAAATTCGTGGTGGTCATGTCGCATAATCTTGACTTGGACCGGGAGGCGGTGCGGAAGATGCTTACACCGGAGGTGGCTTATCTGGGGCTTGTCGGCTCAAGATACCGGCTGGAAAAAATATTGGAGCCTATAGGAATCGGGCGGGAACAGCCGCATAAGGCGGATAAAGCAGACGGAAGCCTTGGCGAAGCCGGGGGGCAGGGGACGAAGGGGGGAACGAAGCAGGAGAAGGAACAGAGGATGATGGAGCAGGGAACAAAGCATGAGACAGAACAGGGAATGGAGCGGGGCGAAGCGTATCGCAGCGGCATAGACAGCGTTCTCCTGGATAAGCTGTATTCTCCCGTTGGCCTGGATATCGGGGCGGAAACGCCGCAGGAGATCGCCATGAGCATCCTCGCGGAAATGTTGGCCTGCAGAAACGGCAAGTCCGGGGGATTTCTGCGCGACCGTAAAGGACTGCGGGCGGCATCCCCGCCCTCGCAGATTGCCGAAGCGCGCCCTGCGCCGCAGGAGCACTGCCGCCGTTCGGAGACCACTTGCCATGTCTGAAGCGGTAAACGCCGTTTGGGCGCTGATTCTCGCCGGCGGAGCGTCGGCGCGGATGGGGCGGCCCAAGCTGCTGCTTCCGGCGCCCCAAGGCCATGTGCTTCAGCAAACGGTTCATCAGGCGCTGTCGTCAGGAAGTTGCCGGGTCGCGGTGATCGCCGCCCAAAAAGGGCCGATCAAGCGGGCGCACCTGAAGGCCGGGCCGGAGCTGTGGGCGGGAGCCGAAGCAAGGATCGCATCGGGCTCAAACAGCGTCCAGCCGCCACCACTAGAGTCCGTGGAATGGCTGGAAACGGACTCAGCGGCCCGCGGGCTCGGCGCTTCACTGGCCGCCGGTGTGCGGCAGCTGCGGGCGCGCCATTCACCGGCGGCCATCCTGGTGCTGCTTGGCGATCAGCCGGAGATGAAGCCCGAGGCAATCCGCCGGGTGACCGATACGTTCCGGGAAACCGGAGCGTGGATCGTTCAGGCCCGCTACGAGGATCGTCCGGCCCATCCGGTATTGTTTGCCGCTCCGCTGTTCGCCGATCTGGCCGCGTTGAACGGAGACGTAGGCGCCAAAGAGCTTCTGCGCAAATACGGGGAGCGCATCGTTTATGCGGAGGCTCCCGGCCCCGCGCCAAGCGATATTGATACGCCCGAGGACTACCTGGGATATGTGCGGAAGGCTTTTTCCAAAAGTTCTATATGAATGAGGGCCGGGAGCAGCAATTTAAGGTCGTGGTCCGCAAGGATTTCTACTTGGATTTTATTTTGGCGCTGCTGAAACACCAGTTGTTGACCCGGGTGGAATGGACGTAATCCACAAAAAACAGAAAATCGCCGCTTCCCGCGCCTTTTGGGCCAGGATGCGGCGATCTTCTTTTATTGCTGCTGCGAACGAAGCTGTTCGCCGCGTACGCCGCGTTTGGCCGACCATAAACGCCAGCCCGTCAGCACCGCGGCCACCAGACAGATGGTCGCCGAGGTCATAAAGACGACGTGCATTCCGGAGAGGAACAGGTCGGGGCGACCTGGCACCAATCCCGTAACCCGCTGGCCGGCCAGGCTGCTCATGACGCCAAACAAGGTCGTGGTGGCGACCGTAATCCCGACCACCATGCCGATGTTGCGCACAAGCGAGTTGATGCTGCCGGCGATCCCCAGCTGCGTTCTCGGCACCTTGGACATGACCAGCGAATTGTTAGGCGATTGGAACAAGCCGCTTCCAAGACCGAGCATCGCGATCCATACGCCGACCAGGAAAATGGGGCTGCTGCCGTGAAGACCGGCAAGACCAACCTGGGCGACGACCATCACGATCAGGCCGGCGAAGGTGAGCAGTTCGGAACCGATTTTGTCCGACAGCGCACCGCTGAGCGGAGCGACGATCACCATCACGATCGGGAACAGCATCATCAGCAGCCCGGCTTGCGACGGAGAAAGGTTCAAAATGCTCTGCGTATAAAAAGGCGCGATAATATTAAAACAAAAATTGGCGACAAAGACGAGAAATCCGCACAGGATGCTTAAGCTGAACAGCGGATTTTTAAACAGCGACAGCTGCAGCATCGGTTCGGACTTGCGCGTTTCGATCCAGAGAAAAACGATAAACACTACGGCCGCTATGATCAAGGCTGCGATAATACGCGGGTCGCGGTAGCCGATTTGCTGTCCCAGCAGCAAGCCGGAGAACAAGGCGAGAATAAATAAAGGGAATAGCAGGCTGCCGGCTTTGTCGATTTTCACCCGCAGTTTGGTGCGGTCCCCAGGCAGCGTTCTCCAGCCGAGCACGATAGCGATGAGCCCTACCGGAATGTTGACCCAGAAAATATATTCCCAGCCGAGCGCGGACACGATGACGCCGCCCAAGCTCGGTCCGGCGATGCTGCCCAAGGATACGAACGTGCCGATCAACCCCAACGCCCGGCCCCGTTCATTTGCCGGAAAAATATCGGTGATAATGCCTTGGCTGTTGGCCATCGTCATCGATGCGCCCAGCGCCTGGATCAACCGCGACCCGACCAGCATCGTCAAAGAGGAACTGAACCCGCACAGCAGCGAGCCGACGGTGAAGAAGATCATACCCCACTTGAAAACTTTGATTTTTCCGACGATGTCCCCCAGTTTGCCGAAAAAAAGAATCGCCGCGCAAATCATCAATAAATAGGCGGTCACCACCCATTCCGCCTCCGCGACCTGCAGGTCCAAGCGCTTCGAAATGACCGGGAGCGCGATGTTGACGATGCTGCCGTCGAGCGTCGACATAAACGTGAACAGATTCAGCACGACCAGAATCAGCCAGCGCCGTTTTTGGATTTGCGGATCCTCCTGATAGGATACCGGGGCACCTTTACTTTCCGTTTGCATAAAATTTACACCTCTCTTGTTTCGGTAAACCCAATATTTGCATTTGTTGCGTCCGCAACTTTTTTTGCTGGTTTCAGTGTACTCCGATTTAGTTGCGCTTGCAACAGATTTTTAGTAAAATTTTTGTAAAACAGACCGCTCGCAAAGAGGTGAAAGGGATGGAGAAGTTTTTCGTCGGCAAGTTGATCTCATACATCCAGCGCATGAACCAAAAGGAGCTGGCTGCCTTGCTGAAGCCTTACGACATCGGCGGCGGGGGGCACCACACTTACCTGAAGGCCATTTTGGCGAACCCCGGGATCAATCAGGATCAACTGACAAGCGAAGCCAAGTTCGACAAAGCGACCACGGCCCGCTGCGTCAAGCAGCTGGAGGAGGCGGGCTACGTTTACCGCCGGATCGACGATCATGACCGCCGTTCCTACCGGTTGTATCCGACCCCAAAGGCCAAAGACTTCGAGCCGACGCTGCGGCGGATTTTTGAGGAACATAACCGCCGGTTTACAAGCTGCTTGACGGAGGCGGAAAAGGAGCAGCTATCGAGCTTGCTGCAAAAAATCTACGACAGCTATCAGGCAGATTAAAGCTGCCGTCAGATCTATTTTTCCAAGGTTCAATCCATATTATTTATAAAGAGGTTTAATGGCCGCGGAACGATTTTTGATGAAACGAAGTGATATCGCGAAAAAGGGACTTCCCGTCATCCGTGACGGTAAAACCGGGGGACAGCGGAAGGTAGAGGGCGCGGTAGGGCTCGGGTACCCAAATATATTGGTGTACATAAGAGGTAGCTATAAATCCGCACCGTTCCCAGAAGTTTAGGCGGCTGCGGTTTTCCTCCGTATCTTCCGCCTCGGCTTCAATGATGATCGCCTTGACCCGGCTTTCGCTAGCGGCCCAATCGCGGATTTGCTTAAAAAAGCTCGCTCCCAGCCCTTTTCCGCGAATTTCGTGACGGATGGCCATGTAATCCAGGATCAGCCGCTTATTTTCCGCCGGACCGCTAAACCCGGTGATCGCCATGGCGGCCGCTTCGCCATCCAGGGTCCCGGCGTGCATGCAGGCTACCCCGTGGTTTAACATGCTCCGCAGCACCTTCTCCGGTTTGGCCCCGTGCGGGAAGGCTTCCCGGTAAATCGGGCCGAGCCGTTCCCACCAGGTTTCGTCCCAATATGTTTTTGTTTCGAACGTTAGCTGCAACGAAAGCGCCTCCTATTATTAATGAATGCAAAATAGCTTGCCATTAAATAGTAATACAGCGGTATGGCCCCGGGCAATTTTCGCTGACCCCAAACTTCAGGACATATGTCCTTTCCAAAAGGTCCTGTGTTATCTTTTAATATGAACAGAATATGAAGAGGGGAGAACACCATGAAAGGCTGGTTATTTGCGTTTATGGCCGGGGCCTTTATTACGCTCCAAGGAGTGGCGAACGCGCGGATCAGCTCGAGCGTCGGCACCTGGCCGGCGGCTGCGTTGACCCAGTTCACCGGCTTTGCCGCAGCATTGCTCATCTGGCTGTTTATCCGGGATGGCAATCTGAAACAGCTGGGGCGTGTGCAGCCGTTGTATCTCGGCGGCGGGGCGCTCGCGGCGATTATTATTTTCTCCAATGTCACGGCGATTCAGCACGTCGGGGTCACGCTTTCGATTGCCGCCGTTCTGATCGCGCAACTGTGCATCACCTTTCTGATCGACAGCACGGGATGGTTTGGCATCGAAAAGAAAAAAATGCGGCTGCCGCAGTTTGTTGGCATCGCGCTGATGATCGCTGGCGTCGCGATCCTTAAATTATAGGCCAGCCGCAAGCTTGGGGGGAATCGGAACTTGACAGAAATCGAAGATCGGGAGCTGCTTAAGGCCTATATGCAGGCGCATCAATTGGATAACATATTTACGGAGCCGCTCCTCCCGCACCTGACGCTGCTTGCTTTCGATCAAGGCGAGTTGATTTGTGCCCAAGGGGAGTCATCCGGGGTGATGTATGTTTTGGTGAAAGGGAAAATCAAAATATACAACACGTCGGAGGAAGGCCGCACGCTCGTCATTTCTTTTAAGATGCCGCTGGAAGTGATCGGGGATGTGGAGTATATCCGGGACAGCGACATCATTAACACGGTCGAGGCGGTGTCACCGGTGCATATGATCGGGGTGGAATACCGCTGGTTGCGTAAATACTGCGGCGACCATTCCCCGCTGCTGCATTTTTTGCTGGACATCATCACCAAAAAGTTTTACATGAAGTCGAGCTCGATGAGCTTTAATTTATTGTATCCGGTGGAGGTCAGGCTCGCCAGCTATTTGCTGTCCATAACGTTTGACGAATCCGATGCGGATTTTAGGGGAGAGCTTAGCACATCCGACCTGACGGATGCGGCCAATCTGATCGGCACCAGCTACCGGCATTTGAACCGGGTGCTGCAAAAGTTCGGCTCCCGCGGGCTGATCGAACGCAACCGCAAGGGCATTTTGGTCAAGGACAGGGAAGGTCTGCAAAAGCTGACCCACCGGAATATCTACGAATAACCGGGAGGAAACGATGTTTTTAGGGATCTTGTTGGCGCTGATCGCGGGGTCGCTGGTCGGCATGCAAAATATTTTTAACAACAAAGTCAATGAGCATACGGGCACCTGGACGACCACCACGTTGGTGCTTGGCCTCGGATTTGCCGCTTCTTTCGTGATCGGGTTTTTGCTCGAAGGGAAAAATATGTTCGCGCTGCACGATATGCAGCCGTGGTTTTATTTCAGCGGTTTGATCGGCGTAGGCGTCGTCACCTGCATGGTGCAGGGAGTCAAACGTCTGGGGCCGACTTATGCCGTGGCGATCGTCATGACCTCCGAGCTGGGATTCGCTTTATTGTTTGATTCCATGGGCTGGCTCGGGCTGCAGAAGGTTCCTTTTACGCCAAAACAGCTGATTGGCGTGCTGGTCATTGTCGGCGGGATCATCGTGTATAAAATGGGCGAGCGCCAGCGGTCCGAAGCGGCGGCCCGCGATCAGAAAACCAAGCAGGAAGCCTTGAACTGAGGAACTATATAAGTTGGACAAATCACTGTGAGGAGGAAAGAACATGTCTGACACTATCGATAAAATCGCCTGGATTTGTATCAAGGATGGGCGGATTTTGAGCGTCCGTTCCAAGGGGAAGGAGCTTTTCTATTTTCCCGGAGGCAAGCGGGAGCCAGGGGAAACCGACGCCGAAACGCTGCAGCGCGAAATCGGCGAGGAGCTGTCCGTTTGCATCAAGCCGGAAACGATAAGCTATTTCGCCACATTTGCAGCCCAAGCCGATGGTAAGCCGGAAGGGGTGCTCGTCAAAATGACGTGTTATACGGCCGACTACTCCGGGGAGCTTGCGCCCGCATCAGAGATTGAAGAATTGGCCTGGCTCAGCCATGCCGACCGGAACCGGGCGTCGCTGATCAGCCGGATTATTTTTGAAGAGCTGCATGACAAAAAACTGCTGCCGTGATCGAGGCTCTAGCGTGGTTGATCGGACAATCGTTCAAAAGCATATAAGGACAAAAAGTGCTCTTATTTCTGTACTGGAACGGGGAATGAGAGAAATAGGCACACAGAACGTCCTTATTTTTGGGCGGACAGGTAGAAAGAGGGAATTTCCTGGCAGCTCTGGATAAATAGAGTCATAAAATGTCCTTATTTATTTAAAGTAGAGTGATTTGCAGAAATAAGACCATAAAATGCCTTTATTACGTATCCCTGCTAATCACTCAACGCAATTTTGCAAGGATAACCGCTGACCCGCTCAGCGGTTTTTTTAACCTTATTTATAACTCACCTTTCGCAGCAAAAAATCGGCAGACAAGCCCTGATTTAGCTGGGTAAAGCAGCAATCCATTGCCGGAGTTGACGCTGAATCAGAGGCGGACAGTGTCTTCCCGGCTTTTTGGGCTACTTCGTTGATCAAGAACATAGGAGATCCCTTGTAAAACGTGCCTGTGGCATGATCTCTAAATCGGGCAAGCAACTCGACCGCTTTACTGCGGTTCCGCTCAAACATGGAAGCATGAAAGCATCAACGATGAAGAGGGCGTCACTATCCGCCGAGGCCAGCGCATCTACCTTTTGCACCGTAGCCGCCCTCGAGCAGTGTCACAAATCGACGCCGGGTGAGGGGGCTGTCCAAAGGGTTCGTGTCTTGGTGTCCCTGCCTGCTGCTTGCCTTTGCACGATTATCCCTCTCGTTCAGGGGGCAGGGGGTGGGGGCTAGAGCAAGGGTTCCCAAAAAAGAGAGAAGAAAAAGAGAGGAGGAAAAAATGATGCGGTTCAGGTGAGATTTTTGGCTTGAAAAAGGAACGTACGTTTGGTATAATAAAGCAAATAGAACGTGTGTTCGTAAATTCTTGATTCGGGGGCGAGCGAATATGGAGGTCAATGCGGGAACGGAACTTCAATCATTCAGCAACCGTTATAACAGCGAGCAGGCCTGCATGGAGGCGCTAATTTCGATGAAGTGGCCGAACGGCTTTGTCTGCCCGCGCTGCGCTCACACCCGGTGCAGCCATCTGACCTCCAGGCATATCCCCTTGTTCGAGTGCGGAAAGTGCAAGCATCAAACGTCGGCTTTGGTCGGTACGATTTTTGAAGGAACACATCTGCCCCTGCTCAAGTGGTTCGAGGCCCTGGATTTGTTCCTGCTTGAGGGCGGCATCTCGGCGATGCGGCTGAGCCAGGTGACCCGGGTCACCTACAAAACCGCCTGGCTGATGCTGCACAAAATACGCCATGCCGTCGGGGAGTTCGATGCCCGGGAACTGCTGAGCGGAGACGTGAAGGTGAACAGCGATCTGTATGGGCGTGACCCGTCCCGGTGTCAGCTTTCGCATCCGTATGCCTCGGCGGTCGTAGCGGGCTGCACGGTCACGGAGTCGGGAGAGCCGGAGCAGGTCAAAATCCGCCTGGTGCCGCATAAAAGAGGAGACGGACAAAGGGCAAACCGTCACGAACTCGCTGCGTTCATCAACGGGCATGTAGATGTCCGTACATCGGCGGTGCAGTCGTTCCCTCTAGCTTATCGGCTGTATGCGCCCTTACGGAAAGTGGTGAGAGAAGCGTGGGAATCGTTGAAGAGTACATATAGCCTTGGGACTGAAGCATCTGCAGGCGTACCTGAACGAGTACACCGAACGTCGCCGGCTGCACCTGCCCGGAGCGAAAGAAACGATGCGGCAGAAATTACTGCGCATGTGTGTGGTGATTCCGGCGATCCCCTACCGCCGGCTGATCGCGCGCCAACCGAACCAGCCCCTTGCGGCTGCGGCCTGATCCACGGTGGGGGAGTTTGACTAAGGTCAACTTAATAGGTAGGGGTTAGCTTAATGCGGATCAACTTGATTGGTGTGAGTTAGCACGAACGGTGTGAGCGTTGCTGCAAATGGAAGGGTTCAGGCTACAGCAAAATCACTGTCTTTTCGTTTCCCTCGCGTCTTGTCCTTGATCTCCTGTCCTGATCTCTTGTCCGGTCTGTTTCACCACCCCTAAACCTGATTCCTTCTCCTAAGCCCGTCTAAATTATCTCGAACCGATCTGCTTCTCTACCAAATATTTTCTTCTCCCGAGCTTGTCTGTTTCTCTGCTACCTGATCAAACGGGATAATCGTGCAAAGCTCCGGACAGTGTGTGTTGATCTGCCGCCCATCCCATCCCACCCCACTTCCCTATCCTTAACTTTCAAAGCCCTTCCGCGTTTCTTGCCACGATCGGTTTTCGGCTTGTCTGGCAAGCAAGGATACCTCTTTTGTCTGATCGTAGAAGCTCGTCACTCTCGCTTTACCAAACGAAGCAGTGTAAATGGGCGGATAAGGTCGCTGGTGTCCGTTAGAGCAGCGTCTAAAGTAGAAGTCAGAGCCAGTCAGAGCCATTAAAGGACGCCGTCAGGCGTTTTTCTTATTAGGGTTTTCACCTCCATACTAAGGGATTTCCCTGATGGGAAAATGGAGGTGCGCCGCTAGATAATGGAGAGAGCAGAATGAATTCCATTGGATTCCCCGATCAAATGCATTCATTCGTGATGAAGGAGTGTGAATACTTCCTATGAAAAGAAGATCAGGACTTACCTTCTTCAAGAAGGCGGAATCTATTTCGGGAAACTGGTCAAAAGTTGAAGAGAAAAGCAGGGAATGGGAGAACATGTACCGCGGCCGCTGGTCGCATGACAAAGTGGTGCGGACGACGCATGGCGTGAACTGTACCGGCTCCTGCAGTTGGAAGGTGTTCGTGAAAAACGGCATCATCACTTGGGAAAACCAGCAAATCGATTATCCGTCTTGCGGGCCGGACATGCCGGAGTTCGAACCGCGCGGTTGTCCGCGGGGCGCTTCGTTCTCGTGGTACGAATACAGCCCGCTACGGGTGAAATATCCTTATATGCGCGGCCGTTTGCTGCGGCTGTGGCGGGAGGCGCTGGCGAAGTACAACGACAACCCGGTGGAGGCATGGGCCAGCATCGTGGAAAATCCGGAAGCCGCCAAGTCCTATAAACAGGCTCGCGGCAAGGGCGGTCATGTGCGCGTGACGTGGGAGGAAGCTACTCGTCTTATCGGCGCGCAGCTCATCTATACCATTAAAAAATACGGCCCCGACCGGATCGCCGGCTTTACGCCGATTCCGGCCATGTCGATGATCAGCTACGCTTCGGGTGCGCGGTTTATTTCCTTGTTGGGCGGCGAAATGCTCAGCTTCTATGACTGGTACGCCGATTTGCCGCCGGCTTCGCCGCAAATTTGGGGCGAGCAAACCGATGTGCCGGAATCATCCGATTGGTACAATGCCGGTTACCTCATCATGTGGGGCTCCAATGTGCCGTTGACGCGGACGCCGGACGCCCATTTTATGACAGAGGTTCGTTATAAAGGGACCAAAGTGGTATCCGTGGCACCGGACCATGCGGAAAACGTCAAGTTTGCCGACAACTGGCTGGCTCCCCATCCGGGAACCGACGCGGCGGTTGCGCAGGCGATGACGCATGTCATTTTGGACGAGTTTTACGTACAGCGGCAGGAGCCGATGTTCATGAACTATGCTAAGCAATACACGGATATGCCGTTCCTGATTTTGCTTGATTCGCATGAAGGCAAATACAAAGCCGGCCGTTTTCTGCGGGCAAGCGATCTCGGGCAACAGGCGGAACACGCCGAGTGGAAGCCCGTAATTTTCGACGAGGCCGCCGGCGAACTAACCGTTCCGAACGGAACGATGGGGCAGCGTTGGGAAAAAGACGTGAAGTGGAACCTGATTCTCGAACGGGAGGACGGCACGGTCATCAAACCGGCGCTTTCGGTTGAGGATCACGGGGCGGAGTGGACGGAAATCGTGTTCCCTTATTTCGATGCCGCCGGCAACGGCACATTTACCCGCTCGATTCCGGCCAAAACCGTTACCCTGGCCGACGGATCGACCCGGCTTGCCGCAACCGTCTACGACTTGATGCTCAGCCAATACGGCGTAAACCGGCAGGGCGCCACGCATACGGCTGGCGGATACGATGATGCAAGCTCGCATTACTCCCCGGCCTGGCAGGAAAAAGTCACCGGCGTCAAGGCCTCGCTTATCGTGCAAATCGCCCGCGAGTTTGCGCAAAACGCGCTGGATACCGGCGGCCGCTCGATGATTATCATGGGCGCGGGCATCAATCACTGGTTTAACAGCGATACGATTTACCGCTCCATTCTGAATCTGGTGATGCTAACGGCTTCGCAGGGCGTTAACGGCGGCGGCTGGGCGCATTACGTCGGCCAGGAGAAATGCCGGCCGATCGAAGGCTGGTCGTCGATTGCTTTTGCCCGCGACTGGCAAGCTCCGCCGCGGCTGCAAAACGCGACCTCGTTTTTCTATTTCGCCACCGACCAATGGAAATACGAGGAGATGAGCGCCGATTCGCTTAAGTCGCCGACGGGCGGGGACATTCCGTACCGACATCCGGCGGATTACAACGTGCTGGCGGCCCGTCTCGGCTGGCTGCCGTCGTACCCGCAGTTCAACAAAAGCAGTTTAGCGTTTGCCGCAGAAGCGGCCGCCAAAGGTCAAACGGATAACGCCGACATCATTAAGCATGCTTATGAGCAGATTGTCTCCGGCGAAACGAAGTTTGCGGTAGAAGACCCGGATGCGCCGGAGAACTTCCCGCGTTCCCTGTTCGTCTGGCGCTCCAATCTCATTTCCAGCTCGGCCAAAGGCCAGGAATTTTTCATGAAACATTTGCTGGGGACGCATAACGGGCTGTTATCGACGCCCAACGAGGAGGAGAAGCCGGAAGAAATCGTCTGGCGTGATGAGGTGGAAGGCAAGCTGGACTTGCTCGTATCCCTTGACTTCCGCATGACCGCGACGCCGATGTACGCGGATATCGTATTGCCGGCGGCGACATGGTATGAGAAGGTCGACATTTCCTCGACCGACATGCACCCGTTCGTGCATCCGTTTAATCCGGCCATCGATCCGCTGTGGGAATCACGCTCCGACTGGGATATTTACCGCACGCTGGCCGGCGTGGTGTCGGAGATGGCCAAAGAGCACCTTCCAGGGGTGCATAAAGACCTGGTGTCCTCACCGCTCGGACATGATTCGATGAGTGAAATCGCCCAGCCGTACGGCGAGGTGAAGGACTGGAAGCGCGGAGAAACTGCGCCTGTCCTTGGCAAAACGATGCCAAGCTTCGCCGTGGTCGAACGCGATTATACGAAAATTTACGATAAGTACGTGACGCTTGGGCCGAATCTGGAAACCGGCAAGGTTGGCGCGCACGGAGTATCCTTCCCGGTGAAGGAAGAGTACGAAGAACTTAAGTCTATCAATGGCACTTATTTTGACGAGACGATCAAAAACGGCCGGCCGAAACTGCATACGGCGAGACATGCGGCCAATGCCGTGCTGCATCTGTCCTCGGCCACGAACGGAAAAGTTTCGCAACGGGCTTGGGAATCCGCCGAGCAGGAACACGGTGTGGAGCTTAAGGATATTTCCGCCGACCGCGCCGCCGAACGGATCACCTTTGCGAACATTACGGCCCAGCCGCGCGAGGTTATCCCAACGCCGGTGTTCACCGGCTCCAATAAATCGGGGCGGCGGTATTCGCCGTTTACTACCAATATCGAGCGCCTGGTGCCGTTCCGTACGTTGACCGGACGCCAGCATTTTTATCTGGATCACGAGATTTTCCTGCAATTCGGCGAAGCGCTGCCGGTTTACAAGCCGACGCTGCCGCCGATGGTGTTCGGCCCCCGCGACAAGCAGATCGCCGGAGGTAAAGACACCCTGGTGTTGCGGTACATGACGCCGCACGGCAAATGGAACATCCACAGCACGTATCAGGATAATTTGCACATGTTGACTTTGTTCCGCGGCGGTCCGACCGTATGGATCAGCCGGGAGGATGCCGAGCAGCATCAAATTGGCGATAACGATTGGCTGGAGATATACAACCGTAACGGCGTTGTGACGGCGAGGGCGGTGGTCAGCCATCGCATGCCGAAAGGCGCGATGTTCATGTACCATGCCCAGGATAAACACATCAACGTACCAGGCTCGGAAATCACCAAGGAGCGGGGCGGCAGCCACAACGCGCCTACGCGCATTCATTTGAAGCCGACGCAGCTTGTCGGAGGTTATGCTCAGCTCAGCTACGGCTTCAACTACTACGGACCGATCGGCAACCAGCGGGATGTGTACGTTGCCGTGCGCAAACTGAAGGAGGTCGACTGGCTTGAAGATTAAAGCGCAAATTGCCATGGTGCTGAACCTGGACAAATGTATCGGCTGCCATACGTGCAGCGTTACCTGCAAAAGCACCTGGACGAACCGTGAAGGCGCCGAATACGTGTGGTTCAACAACGTGGAGACGAAGCCGGGCATCGGTTATCCGAAGCGCTGGGAGGACCAGGAGCATTACAAGGGCGGCTGGACGCTGCGTAAAGGCAAGCTGGAGCTGAAGTCCGGCAGCAAGCTGTCCAAAATCGCCCTGGGCAAAATTTTCTACAACCCGGATATGCCGGAAATGAAAGATTACTATGAGCCTTGGACCTACGATTACGAGAAGCTGACGAATTCCGGGGAGAAAAAGCATCAGCCCACGGCGCGTCCGAAATCCGTGCTCACCGGCGAGACGATGGAGCCGAACTGGGGGCCAAACTGGGAAGACGATCTGGCCGGCGGACATATTACCGGTCCGAGAGACCCCAACATCGAGAAGATTGAAGAGGAGATCAAGTTCAACTTTGAGCAATCGTTTATGATGTATCTGCCGCGGCTGTGCGAGCACTGCCTGAACCCGAGCTGTGTGGCGTCCTGCCCGTCGGGAGCTATCTATAAACGCGATGAGGACGGTATCGTCCTCGTCGACCAGGAGGCCTGCCGGGGCTGGCGTTACTGTATGACCGGCTGTCCTTACAAGAAGGTCTACTTCAACTGGAAAACCAACAAGGCGGAAAAATGCACCTTCTGCTTCCCGAGAATCGAAGCGGGATTGCCGACGGTTTGCTCGGAAACGTGCAGCGGACGCATCCGCTACCTGGGCGTGCTGCTGTACGATGCGGACCGCGTGCAGGAAGCGGCTTCCACGGCGAATGAGCAGGATTTGTACGAGGCGCAGCTCGGGTTGTTCCTTGATCCGCATGATCCGGAAGTGATCAAGCAAGCCCGTCAAGACGGCCTGTCCGAAGAATGGATCGAAGCCGCGCAGCAGTCGCCGGTTTATAAGCTGGCGATCGAATACAAGCTGGCGTTCCCGCTCCATCCGGAATACCGTACCTTGCCGATGGTTTGGTATGTTCCGCCGCTGAGCCCGATCATGAGCCATTTCGAGGGCAAGGATTCGATCCAGAATCCGGACCTGATTTTCCCGGCGATCGAAGAGATGAGAACACCGGTGCAATATCTGGCCAATCTGTTGACTGCCGGGGATACGGCCACGGTCAAAATCGCGTTGCAGCGCATGGCGATGATGCGTTCGTATCAGCGGGCGCAGTACTCGAAGCAGCCGTTTGACGAAAGCCGCCTGGCCCGGGTCGGACTCACCGCCCGGCAGATCGAAGAGATGTACCGGCTGCTGGCGATCGCCAAATACGAGGACCGCTTCGTCATTCCGACCTCGCATAAGGAAGGTTACATGGACCCGTACCGCGCCCAGGGATCGGAAGGTTTCGGCATGAATTGCGATGGCTGCGGGCCGGCCGTTCCGGCGAACTCCGGAAAAAGCGGCAGGGAGCTGTACGAACAAAACTTTTACGGGGGGATCTGGCGTGATTGATCTGGCGAAATTGCAGGAGCACAGAGAGCTGTTTGGCTTTTTTGCCGGACAGTTGGCCTATCCCGACAAACAAACCTTCTCGCAGATCCTCGAGAGCGGGGATGAGGTTTTGCCGCCTTCTATTATGGAACCGGTGATGAAGTACCGGGAAGAACTGCTTCAGCTCAGCATGGATGAGATCGAGGAGCGTTACGTGGGGACTTTTGATTTCGAGAAAACCTCAACGCTTTATATGACCTTTTCCAAATACGAGGACTCCAAAGAACGCGGGCAGATGTTGACCACGCTCAAAACGATTTATGAAATGTTTGGGCTGGAAATGGCGGACCGGGAATTGCCGGATTATTTGCCGCTGATGCTGGAGTTTCTGTACGCGGCCGATTGGCTGGACCATCCGCGAGGCGAGGTGGGCATGCATACGGTCATCACGGTGCTGGAAGACGGAACGTACCAATTGATGAAATCGTTGGAAAAGCATAAGAGTCCCTATCATCATCTCATCAAGGCGCTAAGAGAAACGTTTAAGCTGTGCCTTCTGCAGCAGGAGGTGATAGCACATGAATCTGATTAATCAGTTTATCTGGGTCATTTTCCCGTATCTTTGCATGGCGACGTTTGTGGTGGGGCATATTTTCCGCTACCGCTACGATCAGTTTAACTGGACGGCCAAATCCAGCGAATTCATCGAGAAAAAACAGCTGATGATCGGCAGCCTGCTGTTTCATGTCGGCATTATTCCGGTCATCATGGGCCATATCGCCGGTCTGGGCATTCCGAAATCGTGGATGAACGCCATCGGGGTGAACGATCATTTGTACCATATGGGCGCGATGTATGTCGGCGGGCTCTTCGGCGTCTTCACGTTGGCCGGAATGCTGCTATTGACGGCGCGCCGCCTGACGACCAAAACGGTACGCCGCTTAAGCTCGACTTCGGATATGATCGTAAACTTGTTGCTGCTGTTTATCGTATTTATGGGTATGTTCTCCACCCTGGTAACGAACAAAGTTCAGCCGGAGTTCGATTACCGGGATACGATTTCGATCTGGTTCCGCAACCTGGTGATCTTCCGTCCGGAGGCCTCCTACATGGTGGATGTTCCGCTTTCGTTTCAGATCCACATTTTGGCGGGCTTCCTGATCTTTGCCCTATGGCCGTTTACCCGTCTGGTTCACGTCTGGAGCGTCCCCTTGAATTATGCCCGGAGAAGCTATATCCTTTATAGGAAGCATCGTCAGCATTAAGCTGGATCGTTGGAATAGAATTAGGGAGCCGTGGATATGAATTCTTCCTCCAGTCAGTACCAGGCAAAAATAGATCACTTAAAAAAGCAATTGGGCTACGATTTTGTATCGCTCGCCTTCGCCGAATCGGCCGTGAACGATTTCGTCCTCACCTGGAAATATGTATCGGGTAATTTAAACAACCGCTATAAACGCATCGTCCTTCAATCGGGAAAAGGGATTGCCGGCATCGTCTTCAAGACCGGCAGTCCCATGCTCGTTTCCAGCGTTGCCAAGGAATTGAATCCGCCGGATCTGTTTAATTATCCGATCGTCGTTTCGGAGCGGCTGACCAGCCTGGCGGCGATCCCCTTGTATTTGGCGGATCGCGTGGAAGGCGTGCTGCTCGTTGGCTACCGTGGGGAACGGCGCATGACGGACGAGGCGTTTCGGCATTTGCATGAAGCGCTGCACGGCAAGTTTGGCGAATTTGATGTAAAGGAGTTGACACCCCAGTGATCCGGCCGCCTGCGAATATTCCGTTCGAATTGCTTATGAGCCTGTATGAACACAGCTCGGATGCGATTGTATTCTTCGATAAGCAGCACCGGGTGATAGCGATGAATCCGCAGGCCGAGGCCATCTTGGATCCCCGGGTGCTGGAGCAGCCGGCCGAGCCGGACAGCAACTCGTTTTGCTTCACGTGCGCGGGCTATACGAGCGAAGATGAGCTGATGTCGTGCCTGAATTGTTATCTCGCCGATACACAGAAGGATTTCAGCTCGTTCCAGCTGTTTCTGGAGACCAAAAGTAAAGAGGTTGTCCCATACTCCGCCAGCTTTCAAACCGTTGATGCGGAATCGGGAATTCGGGTGTTGATGCTGCGCAATCTGACGAATCAATGGATGACGCAGCAGACGCTCAACCGCAACAAGATGACGAAAAGCATCATTAAAGCGCAGGAGGATGAACGCAAACGGATTTCCCGCGAGCTGCACGACAGCGTAGCTCAGGAACTGATCAGCTCGCTGGTCGACCTGCGGGTATTGAAATATTTCAAGGTGCAGGATGAGGCCCTGCAGAAAATACAGCAAACCGAGGCTTCCTTGACCAGGCTGCTGGAACAAATCCGCAACCTGTCGGTGGAGCTGCGGCCGGCCTCGCTGGACGATCTCGGACTGGACGCCGCCTTTCGTTCGCACTTTAAATGGATTGAGAAAAATTACGGCGTGCTGGTTCATTTTAACGCGGAACTGGGCGGCCGGCGCTTTAACAGCGAAATTGAAACGGTCGTTTACCGGGTTTGCCAGGAATCGGTGTTAAACGCCTTGAAATATGCCGATGTCGACGAGATCGACGTCCGGCTGTTTGCGTCGGAGCGTACCTTGGAGCTGATCGTTGCCGACCAAGGCCATGGATTTAATGTCAATACGCGCGATCCGAAAGGTACCGGGCTTGGTTTATACGGAATGAAGGAGCGGACGGAGCTCGTGGGCGGCGAGCTTTCCGTCGAATCGAAGCCGGGCAAAGGAACAACGGTTCAGCTTAGGGTTCCGCTCGGAGAAGCCCGGTAAGGGGCTGTTAGCAAAGGTTAAGCGGAGTGAATACATCAAGGACTGGGAGGATTGCGCAGTGAAAGTGTTAATTGCGGATGATCATGCCGTTGTCAGAAGCGGGTTTGCGATGATCATCAATTTTCAAGAGGATATGGAAGTCGTGGCTACGGCGGCGGATGGCCTGGAAGCGTACAAAATGGTCGCCAAGCACCGGCCCGACATTCTGCTGATGGACCTCAGCATGCCTCCCGGGGAAAGCGGCCTGATCGCCACGGCCAAGATCAACGAGGATTTTCCCGAAACCAAGATCATCATTCTGACGATGCATGACGACGAGGAATATTTATTCCATGTGCTTAAGAACGGCGCGCGCGGCTATGTGCTGAAAAATTCGCCGGACGAACAGCTTGTCACCGCCATTCGTATGGTGTATCAGGGCGGCGTTTATATCCATCCCAAACTTGCCACCTCCCTTGTCCGGGAGTTCATCGCCCATAATCAACAGCTTGATGAAGCCAGTCCATACCAGTTGCTATCGACCCGCGAAATCGAAATTTTGCCGCTCGTCGCCAAGGGGTACGGGAATAAGGAGATCGCCGAAATGCTGCATATCTCCGTCAAAACCGTGGAAGCCCACAAAGCGAAAATGATGGAAAAGCTGAACCTGAAAACAAGACCGGAGCTGGTGGAATACGCGCTCAAAAAAAAGCTCCTGGAATTTTAACGGAGGCTGGATTTCATGGAACAAGGAACGTTGCAAAGCGAAGCGCCCGCCATGCGCATCCTGGAAAACGAGCACCGCTATTTGGCGCATCTGATGAACGAGTGGCACGCGATCGTGTTGGGGCTCCAGAATGACCGGTATACGCCTGAGCAAGCCAAAGGTGAGTTAGTCCGTTTACGTAAGCTGCTGAACGATTTCAAGGCGCCTCTGCGCAAACATTTTCAGAAGGAAGAGGCCTATTTTTTTCCAAGGTTGGGGCAACATATTGGATATGAGCAAGGCCCGATCGTTTCGATCGAAAATGAGCATGAAGAAGTCTTCACCTACATCGATCATTTCCTTCATTATTCCGACGGCGAGTTCACGCTTGAGCAAATGAAGGCTCTTTCGCGGGATGCGGGCGAAGCCTTTGAAATCTTGACCGTCCATTTCGTTAAGGAAGAAACGGTGCTGTTTCCGATGACCGCGCAGGTCATGCGCAAAGCCGAACAAGAGCAGTTGTATAGGGAAATGTATAACTTAATTGTTGAATAGTCCCTATATAAAAATGAGCAGCCCATAAACATCGATTGATGATTATGGGCTTTTTCGTGTCGAAATGGTTACATAAGGGAGTTTCTTGGGCGGATCAGGGGAAATCCCTATTCAGGCGTATGGAACTTATACGCTAAGATACGGGTGGGGAATCTGATTATGGTTCATTCAGTAATATGGGAAAGGTGATCTATGTGATAAGAAAAGTTCAATTACCACTGCAAACGTTAAATCTCATCGTCGGTTTTGCCGTATGGGTGATCATCTCTTCGCTTGTGTCGTTTATGGGCGAAGACATCAACATCCCGCCCGACAAGGTGGCGATCATCACGGCCATTCCGGTCGTGCTCGGTTCGGTACTGCGTATACCCATCGGTTATTACACGAACATCTTTGGGGCCCGGATCGTCTTTTTGATCAGCTTCATTTTATTGCTGTTTCCGGTGTACTACATCAGCGAAGCGAAGTCATACGTGGATCTGATCATTGGCGGATTGTTCCTCGGGATCGGCGGCGCCGTATTTTCCGTCGGCGTCACGTCGATTCCGAAATACTACCCTAAAGAACGCCATGGCCTGGTGAACGGCATATACGGATTAGGGAATTTGGGGACGGCCGTCACCTCTTTTTCGGCGCCCGTTATCGCTACGCAAATCGGCTGGACGATGACCGTAAAGCTGTATCTGGTTGTGCTGCTGGTGTTTGCGGCTCTGAATTTTCTCCTGGGCGACCGTAAGGAAGTCAAAGTGAAAACGTCGTTAAAGGAACAAATCAAAGGCGTGTACAAAAATGAAAAGCTGTGGCTGTTTTCGCTGCTCTATTTTATTACGTTTGGCTCGTTTGTCGCTTTTACCGTGTATTTGCCCAATTTCCTCGTCACGAACTTTGGCCTCGACAAAGTTGACGCAGGGATGCGGACGGCCGGCTTCATCGCGCTCGCTACGTTCATGCGCCCGGTTGGCGGTTGGCTGGCGGACCGCTTTAACGCGCTGTATCTGCTGGTCGGCGTCTTCTCGGCCTTTACGTTGGCCGCGATCGTGCTGGCTTTCTCGCCGACGTTTACCTTATATACGGTCGGCTGCCTCGTTATCGCGATCGCCGCAGGGTGCGGGAACGGGGTGATCTTTAAGCTGGTGCCGCAATATTTCAACAAGCAGGCCGGCATCGTCAACGGGATCGTTTCGATGATGGGCGGACTTGGCGGATTTTTCCCGCCGCTGCTGTTGTCTTACATCCATTCCGTAACCGGGCAGTATTCGATTGGATTTATGCTGTTGTCGCAGGTGGCGCTGGCCAGCGTGATCCTCGTTCTCTGGATGCTCTACCATGACAAGGCGGGATCGGCGGCGGAAACGTCCAGTATCAGCAATTAAAGACAGCCGATTTTTAGGGGAACAGCCTTGGCCGATCATCAACGATCAGGCCAAGGCTGTCTTATATTGCGCGATGTTTAGATCACGTAAAAAAATTCCTTCGCTGCCGTTTGCTTAACGCCAAATTCGAAGGTATCCTGGCGCAGTCCCCGCCGCATTGTCTCGAGCGACAAAATATCGGCCGGAGGGATATTTCCCAGGTGCACATCCGAGCCGAATTTTCGCAACAGCAGCACTTGTTGATGCTTCAGCGGGGCCTCCCACATTAGCCTGCGAGAATCAGGCACAAATTCGAGAATATTGTCGACAATTTCCATGCGGCAATCGCCATTATCATCGAAAATGCCGACGCCGCATCCCGACTCGCGGGCCTCCACGGTCATCAACTCGGCGCCGGCCTCCAGATCGGCCTCCTGGGTCTCCGCCAGATGAGTGGCATCGATGAGCGATCCGGTCAACTTTTTGCCGAATTCCGTAACGACCCGGAGTCCGTGTTTTTTGCCTTCATGAATCAGTTCGGTGCGTTTTTTGCGCGGAAGCTCGATCGTGCCGTCGGATACTTCAATCCCGTTAAAGCCAAGGCTGCAGACCGCGTCAAAGAAAGCCGGAACGGCATCTTGCTGAACGGCCGTTTCCAGCATCGTACCGCCGGGCATCACCATCAGGCCGTGCCGTTTGGCCAAATTGATCTTGTATAGCAGCAGCTCCGTGCTGTACAGCGGGGTCGTGCCAAAGCCGAATTTAACGCAATCGACATAGGGAGAACCCAGCTCGACAAAATCCGCAAACGCATTTCTGCCCAATCCTTTATCGATGATCATCGTGAGGCCGCGGCTCATTGCCTCCAACGGTTGACGGTTGCCCTCGCCCGGGGCTTGACGGCGCAGTCCGCTCGGGTCGCTCAGCTCGGGGGGCCAAACTGCACGCAACGTACTATTCATCTTGCAATCTCCTCATTTCTTTAAACTTATCTGTGATCCAATGTCTTAGGCATATTATGCGTTTGCCCCCCGGCAGGTGCCCATCTTTTGACAAAAGCGAATAGCGGATTCAGCTGACTTTGCGCGGCGGCCGGATCAGGAAAAAGACCAGCCCTAGCGTAATCAACGATAAAACCGAGACAGAAATAAACACCAGATAATCCGACTTGTCCATCATCCAGCCGAATAACGGCGGTCCGAAGGCGACTCCTAAAAAACGCAGGCTGTTGTAGAGGGAAGTGATCATGCCCCGTTCGCTTTTTTGCACCGCCCCGGTAATGATCGTATTTAGACAGGGCAGGAGCATACCCGTACCGATGCTGCTGACCGTAAGCAGGCCGATAAATAAGTAAATGTTTTTGAAGAAAAAAATCGTAGCCCCGAGCGCCAGCGTCATCAAAAGCAGCCCGATATTCATGAGCCAGCGCATCAGCGTGCCTTTTTTCTTGATCAAACTCCCGGTCGTATAGGAGGTAATGACCATGCCAAGCAGGGGAATGGCCAAAATCAAACCTTTGACGACTCCGTCTATGTTGTAAGGCGGGTCTTCCAAAATGTTGGACAAATAAAACAGTACGCCGAACAAAATGAACAGTCCCAAGGAACCGGCAAAAAAACAAGTGATTAGCCAACTGCCTTTTTTGCTGAAAACTTCTCCAATTTTGTGAATGTATTTCCTCAGCTCCTGCTTCTGCTCATGTTTTGGTTCCTTAATCAAAAACAAGACAGCAAGCAAAGAAATGAGACAAAACGCAGGAAATGCGAAAAAAGAAGCGTACCAGACGATTAACACGAGCAGGGAGCCGATGATCGGACTAAGCACTTTCCCCGACCCGTTGGCGGCCTCAACCAGGCCCAAGGCTTTACTCTCCATGCCGCCTTTATAGAGATCGCCAACCAAAGCCATCGCGATGGGAGCGGTGCCGGCGGCCGCCATGCCCTGGACCGCTCTGGCGGCGATAATTACCCCGTAGGAATCCCAAATCGCTCCGAAGCCGGCCAATACGCCCGCCCCGCCGTAGACGATCAAAGCGGGGATGATGATCATTTTCCGCCCAAACTGGTCGGACAGATAACCGATCACCGGAATGAAGAGAGCGGCGGCCAGTGAGAAAATCGATATGACCAAGCTGCTTTGGAATTTGCTGATTCCAAGCTGCCGCTGCATTTCCGGAAGCACGGGCACGAGCATCGAATTGCCGAACACCTGCACGATCGGAATCGTGGCGATGGCGATAAATTCCCAAATGCGGCCTTTGGATTCGCTGCCGGACTGTTCCTTTGCCTCCTCCGCTTCTTTCGATTTGTGGTCCGGGGTGAGGCGTATATCGCTTTCGAACGAAATATTCAGCTTGCGTGATTTGGTCTTTTCCATGTGAATTAGCTCCTCAGATCGGCAAAATGTAAACACATAATTAACAAGTTCATTATTTGTTATTCTTACGGAAGGTATTCATCACAGGGCCGTTGCACCATTTAAGCCGGGTTAGGCATAAGCTGATAATGCTCGGGAAGAAGGGAGGAACATGTTGAATATCGAGATCATGCAGGGGGGCGGCCGGATGCCCGCAGCTTCGGATATCAACGTGGTGATTGACGTCATACGGGCATTTACGGTCGCTCATCAGGCGTTCATTCATGGCATTAAAGGCATCTTTCTCGCGGCGACGCCGGAGGAAGCTTTTTGCTTGAAAAAGGAAACAGAGGGATGTCTGCTGGCGGGAGAGGAAAAGGGGCTGCTTATCGGCGGTTTTGATCTTGACAACTCCCCGGCGCGAATCGGGCGGGCCGACCTTCAGGGGAAGTTTTTGGCCCAGAAAACGACCAATGGCGTAAAAGCGGCGCTGCACGCGCTGAATGCCCGGCTCGTTTTGGTTACGGGGTTTTCAAACGCCAGGACGACCGCGGAGTATATCAAAGCAAAATGGCTTAAATCCAACCCCTCCATCACGATCAACATCATCGCCTCGCATCCGACGGGGGACGATGACCTGGCCTGCGCGCAGTATATTTCCGGCATTCTTCGCGAAACCTTTGCACCCTCGGCGGAAGAAACCAAGTTAAGGATACTTAACTCCGAAGCGGCCCAAAAGTTTTATGATCCCGGCAGGCCGGAATTTTTGCCCGAGGACATGGCATTTTGCAGTGCGGAGCTGCGCTCGGATTTCGTGATGGCCGTGAACCGCCGAAATGGCGTTCCTTTCGTGGAAAAAGTTATAGTTTAAATAAGGCTCAACCTAATAATCAGCGCTTGACAGGTCAAGCCGGTAACCGATCGAGGCAAGAAATATCGGAAGGGCGATGAAAGCTTAGGATAGGGGAAGCCGGTGAGTTGGTCGGCAGATCAACATCCGCTGTCCGGACGCTTTGCACGATTATCCCTTTTGATCCGAAAGCAGAGAGAAAGATAAATTCAGGAGAGGAAAATAGGTTTGGGAGAAGCAGACCTGACGGGAGGAATGGGGGAAGATACCGGGAAAAATGAACTGACCGTGATTAGCTCCGCACCCTCTACCCACTGAACAAAAGGGATAATCGTGCAAAGCAGCATGCAGGGATACCAAGACATTTATTTTTCAAGCACTAATCTCGGTTTTGAGCCTTAAATAAGGTAAGAGAATAACGAATTTTCGGGGGAAGTTTGGTTCCGTCGTTATTCTCTTTTGTTTTTGGTATCTGTCGTTATTCCGGTTTTTTGACGAGCAATGGAGGAGGGACAAGCCATCCCTTTTCTTTATTCAAGCGAAGAACTCGCAGGCCGAATCCGGTTTTTGTGTTGTGATATTTGGCAAATAAAGCGCCAATGTCCTCCCGGATGGACATGCCCATCGCCGCGCTGCATCCCGCCAATCCTGCCGCGATATCCATGGCGAGCTTTGCGCCGATTTCCGGATCGGCAAACCGGGCCCCGGCCGGAATATCTTCCAGCTTGGCTTCGGGACGTTCCGCCAGCATGGGAGGCGGTGTAATCCCAGCTTCGCTTAACAGCTTGTCGAACTCTTTGATTTCCAGCTTGGCTTGATCGATCAAGTCGCCAAGCAATTCTTTCAGCTCCTTATCGCCGGCATGATAAGTAAACGCTTGATAACACGACAGCATCATCTTCGCGCCCATGGAGCTTTCCCAAAGCGTAAATATTTCTCCGTAATGCATCGGTTCATTTTTCGGATTCCCATCCAAAACGCCCATTGTTTTATCCCCTTAAATTTATTTTTTGGTTGAACAGGACTATTGTGCCCAATTGCGCGAAATCTTTTTTGATCGAAGGCACTTTTTGTTTGCTTCATGTGTTATAAACATAGAAACCCAGGGAGGTGAACGAAACGTTACAGGAACATAAACCGCCGGAAAACTTACGGGATCCCGGGCATATTGAAAAAATTGTCCAGCGGATTCAGCAGGGGGAAAGGGAAGAGTTTGCGCTGATCGTACAGGTGTTTCAGCAGCATATTTTTCGCTATTGCTGCCGTCTGCTCGGAAACCGCCAGGACGCCGAGGATGCCGTACAGGATGTTTTGTTCAAGGCGTATCAGTCCATAAGGCGGTACAAGCCCACGGCCAGCTTCGCGTCTTGGTTATACAGAATTGCTTGCAACCATTGTCTGAATCTCTTGCGCAGACGCCGGATGCAGAGCCGTTTGCTGCGTATTTTCAAACCGGAGACTACTTCCGGGAGCCCGGAACAAAAGATAGAGGAGAGCTTGTACAGCGAATCCTTGCAAGCGGCGCTTATGAAGTTAACGCTGGAGGAGCGGAATATGCTGGTGCTGCGGGTTTTTGAACAGCTTAGCTATCAGGAGATGAGCGAAATCCTGCAGGTTAGTCCCAATGCCCTGAACAAACGCATGAAGAAGACGATGAACAAAATGAAGGCCTACATGGAGAAAAAGGAGGAGATGGAATGCAATACGGAATCGGTAATGAGTACGAAAATATAATTCAAGAGGCTGTGCCTGCGAAAAATTTGCCGGAAATTGAGGTAACGGAGCAGGTGATGCGCCGCATTCGCGAGTCCGAATGGAAAGCGCCGAACAACCGCAGCCGCTGGTTTAGCCGCACCGGAGCTTTTACGGCCGCGTTAACGCTGCTGTTCATCTCCTTAACGGCTTATGCCGCTTCCGAATGGATTCAAATCCGCAATGCAACAGGAGAGATTAAAGTACAATATGCCGCGCCGGATCTTACAAGGGAGCAGGGTTCCTATGACAAATTTGAGCATAAAGCGCTGAAACTTGCCAAACCGGGCGAATTGATCGCTTATTATGTGAACAGCGATAAGGCCGCGGATGACCCTAGCGCCAAGGAAAAGCTGCAGTTTGCTTACAAGGAGCGCCGGATCAGCGACTACGACGCATTTTTGGCGGAAATGAAGAGGACGGGTTCGCCGATGCTGCCCGAAATGTTAGCGGGATATCCTTTTGAATACGGTGCGGTTAGCGCGCATATTCCTATCGATGCTGAAATAAAAAACTCTGAGGTATATGCTCAAGCGCATAAGGAATTGAAAGCTAAAGCCGAAGCACCGGGCGGGAGCGGATTTGCCGCAAAAGTGATTCCATGGACGGAAGCTGGTGCCGTACAGGGGAAATATACGCTAGATAACGCTCATATTGTAATCAGCGCCGTAATGCTTCGCGGCGGAAAGCTTACGCAGGAGCAGGAAGACAAGGCAGAGCTGATTTCGGTAGAAGGCAGGAACCTAATTTATAACGATGTAGAAAAAGAGAATAGAAGCTATCATTACCTTACATGGTACAACGAACAGCAGGATGCTTACTATCTCTTATCCACTTTCGGCGGGCACGCGCTAACCAAGGAACAGCTCGTGAAGTTGGCCGGGGAATTATTCCGGGGCGGGCTTTGAAAAAATTCAAATGGGGGAGTTGGCCGGTGGTCGTTTTTAAAAAGCCTGCTGCTGGGACGACGATGAACCGTCAGCCTTCAAAATAGCGGTACTTTATGTACTTATAATCCGGAGCCAGGCATGTTCCCACTCATTAGCGCCATTTTTTGTACTTATTTTTCCGCTGGGGTTTCCCAGGTCAACTCCAACTAATCCGTCAGCAACACGATAACGCGCGCCGAGAGAAGCTTGCATTAAGGCCCTTGCAACGCCAGCCGTTACCGGTGCTGCGCGTACACGTTCACTTTACTCGCCTGGCGGATCAGCTGGACTTCCTCGGCGGACAGTGCCGGAACGTCAGCAGCGGCGATGTTTTGAAGCAATTGCTCCCTGGAGCTGGCGCCGGGAATCACGACGGCCACCGCAGGGTGGGCTAGGGAATAGCGGATCGCCAGTTGCGTCAGGCTGCGCCCTTCGGTCTCCAGCTCCTTAAGCTGTTTGCGCAGCGCGATCAGTTCTTCCGGCGCATAATCGAGAACGCCTTTGACGGGCTCCCTCCCGGCGGCGAGTGCGCCGCTGGCCAGCGGACCGCGGGCAATGACGCTGATTTCCTTTTCCTGGAGCAATGGAAGCACGGCTTCCTCGGCCCGCCGGTCTATGATGCTGTATTGATTCATGACGCTGACGATGGATGAACGGGCGGCATATTCACGGATTACGTTGGGGCGAATGGAGGAAATGCCGTACTCCCGAATGACGCCTTCGCGCTTCAATTGCTCAAACGCTTCAATCGTCTCATCGAGCGGATCTTCGATGGTTCCTCCGTGAAGCTGGTATAAGTCGATATAATCCGTGCCGAGTCTGCGCAAGCTTTCCTTTACGGCTGACAAAATATAGGTTTTGGAAGGGTCCCACACCCAGCCATCCTGGCCGGGGATTATCCGGTTGCCTACTTTGGTCGCCAGCACGACCCGATCCCGGCGTCCCCGAATCGCCTTGCCGATGATCTCCTCGTTGCGCCCGCTGTCGTACAAATCTGAGGTATCGAGAAAGTTGACACCCAGATCCAGCGCCTCATGGATAAGCGGCACGGCTTTGGTTTCGTCCGTCCCCAAAGTCATGCAGCCCAGTCCGATTTCGCCGACAAGCAAATCGGATGCGCCCAAACGGTTCATTTTCATGTGATCCAGCTCCTTATTGGCGGGTGTCGCCGTTTTTAGTGGATGTCGCGTTTTTTGAAGTTTCCTCCGCGCACTTCGGATACGTCGGAGACAACGACAAATGCGCTGTGATCGATGTCTTTAATGATGGAGAGCAGCTTGGTTTCTTCCATGCGGTTGATGACGCAATTTAAGATTTCAGTTTCTTCCTTTGAGTACCCGCCCCGGCCTGGGGTATAGGTAACACTTCGGCCCAAACGGGATTGAATCGCTTCCCCGAGCTCTTCCGATTTGCTGCTGATCACTTTGACCGACTTCGATTTCTCCAAACCAACCTGAATGATGTCGATGACATTTTTGGCGATATAATAGGTTAATGCCGAATAGAGGGCGTTTTCCAGACCGTAAATAAAGCCCGCGCCCGTAAAAATAAAAGCGTTGATCACAAGGATAATGTCGCCGACGGAGAACGGAATTTTGCGGGAAAGCAGCACCGCGAGCACTTCCGATCCATCCATGGCGCCTCCGCTGCGAAGCACGATCCCGATTCCGACGCCGATCAGCAGCCCCCCAGCCAAGACGACAAGCAAAGGATCTTTAGGTCCCAAAATCGGTTTAATATGATGCATAAGCACAGTGGAAACCGACAGCGCCACAATGCCGATACTGCTCATAATCGCGAATGTTTTTCCGACCTGTTTGTAACCGATGTAGACGAACGGAATATTTAAAACAAACAGCAAAATGCCGAGGGAAATGCCGAACAGGTCGGAGCCCATGATGCTCAAGCCGGTAACGCCGCCGTCAATGACATCGTTGGGGATCAGAACGGCTTCCAGGCCGTATCCGGTAATCACTGCCCCAATGATGATCATGATGACTCTGCGAATCCATTCGAATATTTTATTTTTTTTCATACGATTGCTCCTTAGAAGTTTGATATATTCATTATAGCATCATTCATGGGGTTAACCAATTCGCTAAAATTTAAAATGAACATCATGTTCAATCTGCAATCGCATCTATCAATGAAAATAGACGTGGCGTATAGTTTGTCCCCGAAAAAGGTTCTTTGCATAACCGGTTTCTTTTGTTAAAATTTACTGGACATATTGTTAACCCATTCAATGGTTTTTGGTTGACAATTAAGCGATAGTGTTAATATCCGAAGGGATGGGATGACATGATAAAAGCGGATGGGCCATGGGATGCTTACGTTACAAAGGCGCTTCATGGGGATTGCATTACGATGGAAGAAGGGCTGGCCGTGCTTCAGGCGGAGGATGATGAATTGCTCCCCCTGATGGAAGCGGCTTTTCAAATCAGAAAACATTATTTCGGCAAAAAAGTAAAGCTGAATATGATCATTAACGCCAAAAGCGGACTTTGCCCGGAGGACTGCGGTTATTGCTCGCAATCGATCATCTCGGCGGCCCCGGTCACCAAATACACGCTGCTGGATAAAGAGACGCTGCTGGCCGGCGCGCGCGAAGCGATGCAGCGCCAAGCAGGAACCTACTGCATCGTGGCGTCCGGCAGAGGGCCGACGGACAAGGAGCTGGAGCAGATCGCGGAGGCAGTGAAAGAAATCCGGGAGACCATGCCGCTCAAAATATGCGCCTGCCTTGGCCTGCTGAAAGCGGATCAGGCTAGGCGCCTGTCGGAAGCGGGAGTTCACCGCTATAACCATAATTTGAATACGAACAGGACGAATTATCCGTCCATCACAACCACTCATACCTACGATCAGCGTCTCGAAACGGTGGAAACCGCCAAGGCCCACGGCTTGTCCCCTTGCTCCGGCGTGATCATCGGGATGGGGGAGACGGACCGGGAAATCGTGGAGATGGCGTTTGCGCTGCGCGAACTGGACGCCGATTCGATTCCGGTCAATTTTCTGAACGCCATCCCGGGAACGCCGCTGGAGCGGGCCGGACGGACACCGGCTCTCAAGGCCCTGAAAACGCTAGCTCTGTTCCGTTTCATTTGTCCGTCCAAGGAAATCCGCGTGGCCGGCGGCCGCGAAACGAGCCTCCGCTCGCTTCAGCCTTTGTCCTTGTACGCGGCCAATTCGCTGTTCGTCGGCGACTACTTGACGACCGCAGGGCAGGACGTTGCCCTCGATCACCGCATGATTGAGGATCTGGGCTTCGAGATTGAACTCACCGCGATTTAGACGTTAGGAGGATATAGCGCGGCTGTCCGTTTTCCATTACACTAAAAAAGAAAACGAAACGAACAAATGTGGTGATAGGCTTGTTTAACATTATGCTGATCGAAGATGATCGGACGCTTTTCCAGGAAATTAAAGCGCGGCTGGAGCAGTGGTCCTACGTGGTATATGGGGTTCGGGACTTCGGGGACGTGCTGCAGGAGTTTACGGCGATCCGTCCCGATCTGGTCGTGATCGATATTCAATTGCCGAAATATGACGGGTTCCACTGGTGCCGGATGATCCGGGCGCACTCTAAAGTACCGATTATTTTTCTGTCCTCGCGCGACCATCCTGCCGATATGGTGATGTCCATGCAGTTGGGGGCGGACGATTTTATCCAGAAGCCGTTTCATTTCGAAGTGCTGATCGCCAAAATCCAGGCGACGCTGCGGCGCGTGTACGACTACAATACGGAGCGGGTGGAGCTGCGGACGTGGCGCGGGGCCACGGTTGAGTACGTGCGGAATACGATCCGGAACGAGCAGGGAACGATCGAGCTGACGAAAAACGAAATGCTCATTTTAAAAATGCTGATCGAACATAAAAATCAGATTGTCAGCCGGGAAGAATTGATCCGGAGTTTGTGGGACAACGAGCACTTCGTCAGCGACAACACCTTGACGGTCAACGTGAACCGGCTGCGCAAAAAGCTGGAAGAAATCGGGCTGGGCGCTTATATCGAAACCAAGGTGGGACAAGGGTATATGGCGACGGAAGCGGCGGCTTTGCTATGATTTGGAAATTTTTCAGGGAACGGTTGAGCTGGATTTTGCTGATTCTCGGTTTACAGGTGCTGCTGGTATTCGTCGCGATAATTGACAAGTCGATTCCGCTCATGCCGATCCTTTACATCGTCTTTTTGTCGATGCTTTTGTTCGCTGTTTTTCTCTTTATACGTTATCCGAAAGAAACGAGGTTTTACAAGAGCCTTGCGGCCTGGGATGAGACGTACGATTTGTCCGCGATCGCCCGTCCCGACAGCCCGTTTGAAACGATTACGATGGACATGCTCAGCGAACAGACGGACAAATACCGGGAGGAAGCTTCAATCCATGTGGCCCGGCTGGAAGAGGAAAAAGACGAGCTGATGTCCTGGATTCATGAAGTCAAAACACCGCTTACCGCCATGCAGCTCATGATCGATCGGCTGGAGGAAGGAACGCTGAAGTCGCAGCTGAGGTACGAGTGGCTGCGCATCCACCTGCTGCTGGATCGCCAGCTGCATCAGAAGCGGATCGCTTTTATCGAAAATGACCGGTATATCGAGCGGACGGCGCTGGAGCCGATCTTGTACAAGGAGATCAAGGATTTGCAAGCCTGGTGCCTGCAAAAAGGCAGCGGTTTTGACGTGTCGCTAACGGTCAAGGAAGTGCTGACGGACGGCAAATGGCTTGGCTTCATCCTCCGGCAGCTGTTGAGCAATGCCGTAAAATACAGCGAGGCTTCCGATATCGCCATCGAAAGCGGAATGGAGGCCGGGCAAACCTGGCTGCGGATTCGCGATTTCGGGCGGGGCATCGATCCGAAGGATATGCCGCGCATCTTCGAGAAGGGTTTCACGTCGACGGCGGCGCATCAGGACAATGCGGCTACGGGAATGGGATTGTATTTGGCGAAAAAGGTTGCGGACTCGCTGTCCATCCGCATCGTGGCGGAATCGAGGCTGGGCGAGGGGAGCGTTTTTACCCTGTATTTTCCGCAAAGCAATGATTTCGTAAGTACACTGGGCATGTGACAACATTGTCACATGCCCAGTGTGTTTTGTTCGGCGAATCGCAGGACAGGGTAGGAGGCGATTGGATAAGATAGAGACAGAACCAAAGGAGTGATGGAAAGTGGTTATATTGGAAGCCAGCAAAGTTCATAAAAGCTACGGCAACAAATTCAATAAACAGGAGGTGCTGAAGGGGATCGACCTCAGCGTGGAAAAAGGCGAATTCGTCAGCATTATGGGGGCGTCCGGCTCCGGGAAAACAACCTTGCTGAACGTGCTCTCTTCTATCGACAAGGTCAGCCTCGGCAGCATCAAAATCGAAGGCAAGGAATTTACCGGCATGAAGGAAAAGGAACTGGCCGAGTTCCGAAAAGCGCATCTGGGCTTTATTTTTCAGGAATACAATCTGCTGGATACGCTGACGGTCAAGGAGAATGTGCTGCTGCCCTTGTCGATCAAAAAAGTGTCCCGGAAAGACGCGGATCATAAATTTCGCACAATCGCCACCGAGCTGGGGATTTACGAGCTGAAGGACAAATACCCGAACGAAATCTCCGGGGGGCAAAAGCAGCGGACGAGTGCCGCGCGAGCGTTTATCCATGATCCAAGCATCATTTTTGCCGATGAGCCAACCGGTGCGCTTGATTCGAAGTCGGCCTCCGATTTGCTGGGCAAGCTTAGCGAACTCAACCGGAAAATCGAAGCTACGATCATCATGGTCACCCACGATCCGGTGGCGGCCAGCTACTGCAGCCGGGTCGTGTTCATCAAGGACGGGCAAAACTACTCGCAGCTGGTGAAGGGTGAAGAATCGAGGCAGGCCTTTTTCAACGACATTATCAAGGCTCAGGGCGTATTGGGCGGTGTCCAGGGATGAGCTTAAACCAGTTGATATACCGCAATTTGAAGAAAAACATCAAAAACTATTATCTGTACGTATTCGCCCTTATTTTCAGCGTCGCTTTGTATTTCGCGTTTGTGACCCTGCAGTACGATCCGGCGCTCGATGAAATGAAGGGCTCCGTCAAAGGCGCCGCGGGGCTTGCCGCCGCCTCGGTGCTGCTCGTGGCGATCGTGGCGATTTTTTTGCTGTATGCCAACACGATATTTATCAAGCGCCGGGGGAAAGAAATCGGGTTGTTTCAATTAATCGGGTTAACGAAGGGGAAAATCTTCCGGATTTTGAGCAGCGAAAACCTGATCCTGTATTTCGGTTCCATGCTGATCGGTATTTTCGTCGGCTTTTCCTGCTCCAGGCTGCTTTTGATGGTCTTGTTTAGAGTGATCGGTTTGGATGCGCAGGCAAAGCTCAACTTTTCGCCGCAGGCGCTGCTGCAAACCATTATCGTCTTCGCGGCGATTTATTTGCTGATCATGCTCATGAACTACACATTCATTAAACGGCAGAGCATCCTGTCCCTTTTCCGGGTCATGTCTTCAACGGAGGATAAGTACCGGGAAATACGCTTCATCGAAGTCATCATCGGTTTGCTCGGAATCGGGCTAATCCTCTATGGATATCAGATGTCGACCCGATTGTTCAGCGGCGCCTTCAACGATGCGGGTACGCTGTTTATGGCGATGATCCTGATTTTGGGTTCCGTCATTATCGGGACGTATTTATTCTATAAAGGGTCGGTCAGCGTCTTATTCAATCTGGTGCGCAAAGCGAAGGGCGGATATTTGTCGCTCAACGAGGTGCTCTCGCTTTCTTCGATCATGTTCCGGATGAAATCCAACGCTCTGCTGCTGACGATCATCACAACTCTGTCGGCGCTGGCGATCGGCCTTCTGTCGCTCAGTTACATCGCGTATTATTCCGCGCAGACAACGGCCGAGCAATCCGTGCCGAATCACTTTTCCCTGCTGGGTGCCAAGGATGTCGCCGCGTATGAGCAGACGCTCCGGCAGGAGAACATCGAGTATAAGGAAACCAAACGCGAGGTTCTTGAGATAGACGCTGACGTCTCCCAAATCATCGGCGTTAGCAATGAAGGCAAAAGCGGCGGGATCATGACGCTATCGGTCGTCAGCGACCAAACAGTGGCCGGCGTGGACGTCGGCCCTGGAGAAGCCCTCTTTACCGGTTCGAGCGATGCGATGCAGCAGTTTATGGCGATCCGGTCGACGGGTGAATTGACGCTCAAGGGACAAACTAAGGAAGTTCAATTAAAGCTGACCGGGATGAATAAAGATACGGTGATCTCGAGCTATTTTTCGTATGGGGTGCCTACGGTTATTGTGGATCAGACGGTGTTTGAGCAGATGGCGAAGGATTTGGATCCGGATCTCCAAAGGGAATACCCTGTATATTATGGGATCGATATCGTTGACCCCGAGCGGCTGAACCAGGCTAACGAGCTATATATGCGGAGCTTTGGGGATGAATTCGGCGAGATGTCCCAGCCGCAGTTTATCGCCGAACAAAAAGGCACCATGGGTCTGATCATGTTCATCGTAGGCTTTCTCGGGTTGACCTTCCTGATCACTTCGGGCTGCATCTTGTATTTCAAGCAAATGGGTGAAGGGGAGGAGGAGAAACCGAGCTACACGATATTAAGGAAACTCGGGTTTACGCAGGGGAACCTGCTTCGCGGCATTCAAATCAAGCAGTTGTTCAGCTTCGGCATTCCGCTGGCCGTCGGCTTGTCCCACAGTTATTTTGCCGTCAAATCCGGCTGGTTTTTCTTTGGGACCGAGCTGTGGATGCCGATGATTCTAGTGATGCTGCTGTACACGGGTTTGTATTCTGTCTTTGGACTACTGTCCGTTATGTTCTATAAACGGGTTATTAAAGAATCGCTGTAACACCTAAACTCCGGTCCTGCAAGGGCCGGTTTTTTTGTACATTCAAATCCGTGGACGGTTATACCGACTGGGGGATTCTATTGTCGTAGTTGACGATTATTTCATTCGCGGATATTATAGATATATAGAATCTACAATATCGAATTAATTTAGGAGGAAACTCATCATGACAACCTTGCTTGATGTAGGCATTATCGGAGGCGGTCCGGCCGGTTTAAACGCAGCTTTGGTTTTGGGTAGAGCGAGAAAAAGCGTAGTGGTGATTGACGAAGGACGTCCGCGCAACCGGGTGACGGGCGAGTCCCACGGCTTTTTGACCCGTGACGGCATCAAACCGGCCGAATTCCGGCGCATCGCCAAAGAACAGATCCAAGCCTATCCTACGGTTCGCTTTGTAGAGGATACCGCAGTGACGGCGGCGGGGGAGGATGGGCATTTTCAAATTACTACTGCACGGGGGGATACGCTCCATACGAAAAAGCTGCTTATTGCCGCAGGAATGAAGGATGCGCCGTTGGACATCCGGGGCCTTGCCGACGTATACGGGAAAAGCGCGTTTGTATGCCCCTATTGCGACGGCTGGGAATTGCGGGACCGGCCGCTTGTCGTGATCGTTCCGAGAGATCATGTGTTGCATATGGCTAAAATGATCTCGGGCTGGACCGCGCAATTTACAGTGTGTACCCATGGTCAAGGGGAATGGACGGAGGGGCACCGCGGGGAGCTTGAGCGCCGCCAGGTTCCTGTCTTCGATTTGCCGATCGATTATATCGAGTCCCAAGACGGCGCGGTCCGGCAGGTTGTATTGCAGGACGGTACGGCCGTTCCTTGCACCGGGATCTTTTTTGCGCCGAAGCTGGTGCCGGGATCCGACTTGCCCCAAATGTTAGGCTGCGATATGACGGAAGGCGGGGCTATGGTCGTCGACGATCTCGGCAAAACGAACTTGCCCGGAGTCTACGGCGCCGGCGATGCGGCCTCCGTCAAGTATCAGGTGATTGCAGCCGCCGCGGCGGGAGCCTTGGCAGGCATGGCCATCAATAACGAGCTTCAGGAAGAAGCCTGGAATCGTAGGGAGGAGGGAGACGTGGGGCAAGCTAACGGACTGAAATAACCTTATTTAGTCGAAATCAAGCGTTTTAGGAGTGTTAACGGACCCTATCGACCTTATTTGGCATTTTCAGGCATATTTTTGGCTGTTTTCGGGCAAATAATGTCTTTCCGGTCCGTTAAAAAATAAAACGCCGACTTTTTCGGCAAATAAGGGCTCTCCAGTCCCTTAGCAAGCCCAGGATGAAGCCCACACGTTCCCATGGTCGGCCGTCAAGCGCCGATTTTGTAAGTTGGTCATTTGTTTTCGGAGAAGCTGTTTCAACTCCTAAGAATCCCGCCCCAAAGGATCTGTCATCTGACGGCTTACATATACAAGCTGGCCAACAGGATTCCCAGGCTTTCTTCGTAAATTTCGTCATATTGCGCCAGCGGCAAGGGATTGACCCCGCTGCCGAGCTCCACCGTAAACCCAGGCCTTCTCCAGTCCTGGATGAACCAGTCTTTGTAGCCGGCATAGCTTTCGACATACCGTACCGGTTCGTAACCGCTGACGCGGGCAAACTCGTTTACGATCGTTTCGGCATAGGGTGGTTCCAGATTCTCGAACCCCCAATAAATGACCTCACCTTGGGTATGAAAAGCCAGTACGCGGGCAAAATCGCTTTCTCTCGTTAGATCAGCCATCGCGATCGCTTCCGGCTCGGTAAGCGGGGCGGTTCCCCCATAATCCCGCGGTCCGCGCTCTTGCGGATTTCTGGCAACTTCGCGCTCCCACAGTGCGGGAAACTGGTCGTTGAGGTCCACGCCGCGTATGTTCGCTTTCCAGCCCTGGAAATCTGTACTTCCGTTGTTGTAAGACAACACATCGCTGCGGTATGGCTCCTGCTCCGGCAAGCCGTTTATGACCAAATCCACGCCGTCGGGGTTGACCATGGGAACAACGGACAACGTTGCCGCCTCGTAGTAAGGCCACATTTGAAGTCCCCTGATTCCGGTATTGTTGGTTAATGCGAGCGAATAATGATTCAGGAACTTGATCAGGACAGGCGTTGTAATCCATTCGTTGGCATGGAATGCCCCGTTGGCATGAACGCGTTTGTTGCCTTTGCCGATGCGCAGTTCGGGCAGCGGTTTGCCCATCACGGAATGGCCGATATTTCGGTAACCGAGAAATGGATACAGATCCATAAGCCGATTCAGATCGGAGCGAAGCGCGGCATAATTGTATGGTTTTCTGACGTCCACCACAAACCAGGTGACTCGCAGCGGCAGCTGCACTCTCTGCCCGATCTCCAACCGGTTCGGATTGACCGACGGGTTCAGCAGAATCAGCATATCCAGCGAAATCCCCCGGTCCCTGGCCAGCTTCCAAAGCGAGTCACCGGGTTTGATTTGATATTCGCTAACCAGAAACCCCGGAATATTCACTTCCTGGCCTACAGCAAGATTCGCGGCGTCCACCCCGGCGTTGGAGTCCACGATCAACTGCAGCGGCAGGTTAAACAGCTGGCTGTAATACCACAGCGTATCCCCGGCGCGAACTTGAATTTTCAAAAGCCATCCCTCCTAGAGTACCCTCCCTATCAGCATATGGGGGAGACATAGGCTCCATGTCTGTTTGCATCATAACGGAAAGGATCCGCCTATGGTCCTTGTCATAGATAATCCGCCCGAGCATGGAATTCACGAAACCGGGGAATCTAATCAAAAAAGGAGGAATAACTATGCCTAATGAACGGATATCCATCGAAAAAGACGGGGACCCGCAAACCGTTTACGAGGATACGAGCCCGCATCAGCGAACCGGCTTTATGCCGGAGCAGCCCGACGTAACGGCCCTTCCTTCCAATGAGGAAAGTCTGGAGCGAATCGGAAACGACCAGGCCACGGAATAACTTTGCAAGAACAGCGACTAGTCCGGTCGCTGTTTTTTTATTTTCAATATAAGCGGATGTGAACAAATGTTCCCCAGTTATGATATACTAAAATGGAATTTATCGTTTGTCCATGAGGATGGAGAGTTTGCCATGGAAAATCGTTCGCGTTCCATTGAATTTGCGGAAATCGATTTGTACGAAGAAGAGCCGGGACTTAATATACCGCCTAAAAAAGACACGGACCTGAGCCAACAGTCTGCGGCATCCATTCCATTCTACAGCCGCGAGCGCCATTTTGCCGAGGAAGCGCGGAAGCGGGGGAACGAGCGGGGCGAGCCGGCGCCTTTTGTGCCGTTTATGAGCTACTGGCCGACCTACGAACATATGATGGAGTCGCAGCAGAGATGGTATTTTTACTGGCGCTCTGAAGTGCGCGCCGGGTGTTATCCCGATACGGATTTATCATACATATTCGTATACGTTTATGAACTGATCAACGGCGTAGGGTGGTCGGACCCGCAGGAAGGGTACGAAGAACTTAACCGGATTTGGATCGCGTATGGCGGACGATACCCGCAACTGACCGCCTATTTGAAAGATTGGCTCGCCGATTTTGCGTTTGTGCACGCGCTGGATGTTCCGCTGCTGGAAATCATCACGCGCGGCGGCGGTTCGTATCCGGAAGCTTTGGTGGATATGGAGCTGCTGCGGCTTTTTCAAGAACAGCCCTCCCAAATTCCGCTGGACCTGCTGCTCGCGTTAAGCGATTACGATTTGCGGCGCAGCAAATTTTATCAGGGGCCCGGCAAATCGGATCTGGAGCTGTGGGTCCCGCGGATTGTCGGGATGCTCGACGCCTTTTTGGGCAAAACCCAGGGAATCCGACTGATCGACAAATTTCATCCCGGACGGGAGCGGACGACCGAGCGGTATCTGTTCCGCAGTGCGGTCTACGATGATTCGCTGTACGGGAGAACGGCGGCCCTCGTTTCGGTCCCGCTCAGCAGCCATCGTCCGCTGCGAAAATACATTACGCAAACGATCCGCTATGCCGAAAACCAATTAAGGGAACTAAGAGGCTTTAGAGGACGCTTGAGGGGCATCGTTATGGATTCTGAGATGGAGCGCCTGATCGACCGTTACCTGGAAAAAGAGCTCGCTCCGCAGACGGTTTCACAGCCGCGGATCGAAATCGACGCGGAGAAGCTGGCGGCGCTGAAACGGGATTCGGATTATGTGCGCGGCAGGCTGACGATCGAAGATGAGGAAGGGGACGGAACGGCGGCGAAGGTGATTTCGGATTTGGCCGGGGATTTGGGCCCGGAAGCGAATTTGGACTCGGAAGCAGCTTTGGACTCGGAGGACAATGTCGTACCTGAACAAGAAGTTGACAAGAAAGATAGGGGAAGTTCGGCGTATTGGGATATGTCGCAGTTGGACGAGGACTGGGCTTCGTTCGCTAGTCAGCTTGATTCGGCGCAGCTCAAAGCCTTGCTCGCCCTGAAGAGCCCTGCGCCCGCTAGCGCGCTTGCCGCTGTGGCCGAAGCTTGCGGCAGCATGCCGGAGCTGATCCTGGATGAAATCAACCAGTTGGCGATGGATACGATCGGGGACCTGGTTGTTGACGGAGGACAGCTTGTCCCGGAATATATGGACTTTTTTGCGCATTTGAAAGGAGAATTCTCGTGAATGAAGTGAAAATCCCCAAGCGCCTCACTACGGCGCTGGTCAATTCGCTCACGGCCGGCGTGGTGCCGCGGGTGGGGCTGGAGCATATCGCGGTAGGGCGCCGGGCGGAAGTTGACGCCATTCTCAAAGACCTCGACAACATCGCCGAGGGCGGAGCGGCGTGCAAATTTATTACCGGGCGTTACGGCAGCGGGAAAAGCTTTTTGCTGCAGACGATCCGCAACTACGCGATGGACCGGGATTTCGTCGTGGCCGACGCGGATTTGTCGCCGGAGCGGAGACTGGTCGGGACGAAAGGGCAAGGCTTGGCCACCTACCGCGAGCTGATGACCCATCTGTCCACCAAGACGCGCCCGGATGGCGGAGCGCTGGAAGCGATGCTGCAAAAGTGGTTCGCCGCTTTGCAGCAGGAGGCGCTGCGGGAGACGGGCCTAAAGCCAGGCGATCCCGCCTTAAACGATGCGGTGGAGCAGCGGATTTTTGCGGTTACGGCCGAAATGCACAACCTCGTGCACGGGTTTGATTTCGCCAAAGTGCTGGCGGCCTATTGGAACGGCCATAAACTGGCCGACGACGACCGGAAGCAGATGGCGCTCCGCTGGCTGCGGGGCGAGTACCCGACCAAAACGGAAGCGAAAAAGGAACTGCAGGTCGGCGTCATCATCGATGACGAAAATTGGTACGACTATGCCAAGCTGTGGTCGGAGTTTGCGGCGCGGATCGGATACCGGGGCCTGCTGCTGTTTATCGATGAAGCCGTCAATTTGTACAAGATTTCAAATAGCGTGTCCCGGCAAAGCAACTACGAAAAACTGCTGACGATGTTTAACGATACGATGCAAGGCAAAGCGGAGCACCTGGGTATTTTTGTCGGGGGAACGCCGCAATTTGTCGAAGATGAGCGCAGGGGCCTGTTCAGCTATGAAGCGCTGCGCTCCCGGCTGATGGAAGGGCGTTACGCCGGGAACGGCTTCGTGAATTATTCCGGGCCGATCCTGAAGCTGGAGATGCTGTCGCCGGAGGAGATTCTGCTGCTCCTGCAAAAGCTGGTAAACATCCACGCCCAGCATTTTGGCTATACGCCGTCGATTACGCAGCAGGAGATCGTTTATTTTATGGAGGCCGCCGTCGGCCGCCTGGGCGCCGATCAACTGCTCACCCCGCGCGAAGTGATCCGCGATTTTATGGATTTGCTGCATACGCTGCGGCAAAATCCGGACGCTTCCTTCCAGCAGCTTGTCGGCGAGCACCAGGTAAAGCCGGCCGAAGCGGATCCGGACGAAGTCGACGGCTTTCTCGCGGAGTTTGAACTATGAGCGACAATCCTTTTTATCAACTGGCCCCATTTATTCAGGAATTTATTTATAAGCGGAAATGGGAGGCGCTGCGGGCCGTGCAAGTGGAGGCCTGCCGCATCTGCTTTGGGACAAGCAGCCATTTGCTGATCGCTTCGGGCACCGCTTCGGGAAAAACCGAGGCCGCGTTGTTTCCCGCGCTGACCGAGCTGCACAACCGGCCGGCCAGCTCAGTCGGCATTTTGTACATCGGCCCGTTGAAGGCGCTGATCAACGATCAGTTCGCCAGGCTCGAGGATCTGCTGCGCGAGTCGCGCATCCCGGTTTGGCATTGGCACGGCGACGTGCCGCAAGCCGATAAAACGAAGCTGGTCCGGAATCCTTCCGGGATACTGCAAATCACGCCGGAGTCGCTCGAGGGTCTGCTGATGAACCGTCCCAACGCGATCCCAGCGTTGTTTAAAGACTTGCGTTACATCATCATCGACGAGGTGCACGCATTTATGGGGGTGGACCGGGGCATCCAGGTGCTGAGCCAAATCGCCCGCATCGAGCGAATGGCCGGTGCCAGACCGAGGCGGATCGGGCTGTCGGCGACACTCAGCGATTACGAATCGGCCAAGGCATGGTTAGGAGCGGGAAGCAGCGAGCAAGTCGAGGTCGTATCCTCGGCGGGAGGGCGCAAGCTGCGGCTGCGGGTTGAGCATTTTTCGTTTCCCGATGCCCGCGACGAACAGCAGGCCGAGCAGTTGCAGAACGCCCGCAAGGCATACTACGAGTATATTTACGACAGCACACATTTGAAGAAAGCGCTGATTTTCACCAACAGCCGTTCCGATGCCGAACTCACGACGCTGGAAATGCGCCGGGTCGCGGCAAAACGCCATGAGCCGGATGTGTTTTACGTTCACCACGGGAGCATTTCGGCGATGCTCCGGGAAGAGGCGGAAAACGCGCTGAAAAACGGCCCGGGACCGGCGGTGTCCGCGGCGACGCTGACGCTGGAGCTGGGGATCGACCTCGGGGAGCTCGAGCGGGTCGTGCAGCTAGGCGCTCCGTACAGCTCGTCCAGCTTCGTGCAGCGGCTGGGGCGCTCCGGCCGGCGCGGCGATGCGGCTTCCGAGATGCTGTTTGTCGTCCAAGAAGAAGAGGACGAGGATGCCCCGCTCCCGGCGCGCATGCCGTGGACGCTGCTGCGTGCGATCGCGGTGATCGAGCTGTACGTCCGCGACAAGTGGATCGAGCCGCTGGACATCCGCAAGCTGCCGATCGGCACGATGTATCATCAAACGATGAGCATGTTGAAAAGCATGGGGGAAGCCGAGCCGGCCGAACTGGCCCAAGCGGTGCTGACGCTTCCGTCGTTTCGCCAGGTGAGCCCGGAGCAGTATAAAATGTTCCTGAATTATCTCCTGCAAACCGATCATCTGCAGTGGACGGAGGAAAAGTCGCTGATCATCGGCCTGACCGGGGAGAAGATCGTAAACAACTTCCGCTTTTACGCCGTCTTTCAGGATGATGAAGAACATGCGGTGTATCACGGCTCCGAGGAAATCGGCTCGATTACGACCGTTCCGCCACCCGGATACTGCTTTACCCTGGCCGGGAAGCTGTGGAAGGTGACAGAGGTGGACGCGAAGCATAAGGCGGTTTACGTAAAACCGGCGATCGGCAAAGTGGATACGTTATGGCTTGGGGCAGGCGGAGATATTCACACGCAGGTCGTGAAAAAGATGCGGGAAGTGCTCGCCGGCTCCGCCATTTATCCGTATTTGTCCCCGCAAGCGGTAAACCGCTTGGAGCGGGCGCGGCGACTGGCCAGGGAGACTGGGCTGGCCCGGCGAGTCGTCCTGCCGGCTGGCGGAGACTCCTTGTTCGTGCTGCCATGGGTCGGCAGCAAGGTGTTCCGCACCTTGGAGCGGCTGCTCAAGCATCATTTGTCCGAACGTCTCGCCTTACGCTCCGTCGTCCCGATGGAGCCATACTACTTGATCGTTTCAGGCAAAAGCGATGCGCATACGTTTATCGGAGAAATCGCGCGAGCTTGCCGGGACTGTCGTGAAGAGGACCTGCTGGCGCCGGAGGAAGCGCCTTACCTGGGGAAATACGACGAATTTGTCGCTCCGGAGCTCATCCGCCAGGCGTTTGCCGCCGACGGTCTCGATTTGCCGGGACTGCGGGTGGGACTTGCCGACATGCCGCCGGAGGAAGAAGTATAGCAGGGTTCCTGCGCCTAAAAAGGATGTTCTCATTGGAAAGAAGATTGACCAAATTAGCACTAGCGTTGCATCAAATTTCATCTGACAAGATGCATTTTCTAGCCAAACAAATTTTCTAACGGATGCCACAAGCGCTATTTGTTCCAAAAACGTTGATTTCAAACTCTAACGGTTGCCATGGCGCTTGTTTCACTTAATCCGGCTATTTCTGCTTAGATTCAGGCAAATAACAACGCTCACAACCGTTAAAATTTTGTAAAGGTCTTTTTTCGGAAAATAGCCGCTGCTACAACCGTTAGATTTCCGGTCAGCATTTACGGGGAATTTTGAGCAAAAGTTAATGCAACGCTAGTGCCAAATTAGCAGCTTGATTGGATTTTTCCAATGTGATTTTATTAATTTGTCATTACACATTGACCAAATTTATTTCGTGACATAATATATGTCATAACAATTTGGCAAATTTACCTTTATCACCGCCGCAACAGACTGCGCATTCACCACCTTTTCAGAAAGGAGCCGTGATTGCATGTGAAAACTACTCCTCCGGCGAAACCATCCGCCTCCGCAAACCGACCTGCCCGATGGCCCCCGCACTGGATCATGCAACGATCAACGCCATGGAGCAAGCAATCGCCCCGGCAAGGGAAGAAGCGACCGCCCTCGCAAAGGAACAAGCGACTGCCCACACGATGGACCTATGTCCGCAGCCAGCTCAAAAGAAACCTCGCATTATACGTCATCATTTTCCCGGCTTTTCTGTACTTTGTCGTTTGGCATTATTGGCCGATGTACGGCGTGCAAATCGCTTTTAAGGATTTCATGCCCGCGTTGGGGATCGGCGGCAGCCCATGGGCCGGATTTGAGCATTTTGAACGGTTTTTCAACGCCTATTATTTCTGGAACATTTTGCGCAACACGCTGGGGATCAGCGTTTATGGCCTGCTTGTCAGCATTCCGGCTCCGATCATCCTCGCGCTCATGTTTAATGAGCTCCGCTCCAAACGTTTTCGCACCGTCGTGCAAACCATCTCCTACGCTCCGCATTTTATTTCCGTCGTCGTCGCCGTCGGCATCCTGTTTTTCTTCATTTCACCAACGAACGGTGTGATTAACTCGGTCATTGCATGGTTTGGCGGCTCCGGCGGCGATTTCCTGGCGGACCCGGGATCGTTTTGGCATCTGTTCGTCTGGTCGGGACTGTGGCAGAGCATCGGCTGGTCGTCGCTCCTTTACACGGCCGCGATGTCCGGCATTCCGCCGGAGCAATATGAAGCGGCTTACATGGACGGCGCCGGCAAGCTGAGCAGAATGTGGCACGTGACCTTGCCGGGAATCATGCCGACGATTGTCATCCTGTCGATCCTCAGCATCGGCGGCATCATGAATGTCGGTTTCGAAAAAGTGCTGCTGATGCAAACCGATATGAACCTGCAAACCTCGGAAGTGATCTCCACCTACATGTACAAAAGCGGGATATTAAATGCCCAATACAGCTTTTCCGCAGCTGTCGGCCTGTTCAACAACGTCATCAATTTCATCCTGCTGATTTCCTTCAATGCGATCGCCAAACGGGCGGGGCAAACCAGTCTTTGGTAAGCCGAAGGGAGGAACGCACATGCATACCGCAATCTATCGGACAACGGGGGAAAAAGTGGCTGATGCGGTCATTTTCCTGTTCGTTTTGCTGCTGACGTTTCTGATATTGTATCCGCTTGCATTCGTGTTGTTTGCATCGCTCTCGGACCCGCGGCAAATCTATGACAACCCGTTGCTGCTTTGGCCAAAAGGCTTTCAGGTGCAAAGCTATCTCACCATTTTTGAAAATAAGGATATCTGGCGCAGTTACGGCAACACGATTTTGTACACGACCGTCGGCACGGCGCTGAACGTGATCATGACGATCCTCGGCGCATATCCGTTGTCAAGGCGGCGTTTTTTCGGCAAAAACATCTTTACGTTTCTGTTTACCTTCACCATGTTTTTCAGCGGCGGCCTGATCCCCAGTTATCTGGTCAACCAGTCGCTGGGCATCGTCAACACGATGTGGGTGCTCATTTTGCCGGGGGCGATCAGCGCGTATAACCTGATCATCATGCGGACTTTTTTTCAGACGCAAATTCCCGTCGAGCTCGAAGAAAGCGCCTTTGTGGACGGCTGCAGCGATTACCGGCTGCTGTACAAAATCGTTCTGCCGCTTTCGACGCCGATCGTCGCGGTGATGGTGCTGTTCTACGGCGTCGGCCATTGGAATTCGTATTTCGATGCGATGATCTATCTCTCGGACCGCTCCCTGTATCCACTGCAGCTGATCCTGCGCGAAATATTGATCCAAAACGATTTTCGGCAAATGGTTGCGATCGCCATCGATGACGGTTACGCGGACCGGATGGTGGTGCAGGAGGGGATTAAATACGCCGTCGTGGTCGTTTCCTCGCTGCCGCTGCTCATTTTGTATCCGCTGCTTGCCAAATTTTTTGAAAAAGGAATTCTGGTCGGTGCCATTAAAGGCTAAAGAAAGAGGGGATGGAATGATGGAACGACGGCTCCGCTGGTTTATGATCGGTTTGCTGGCGCTGGGCTTAGTGTTAGGAGGCTGCTCCAAAGGGGGGACGCCCAAGGAAGAAGGGGAAACGGACGGACCGGTTACGCTGAAATTTGCGCGAGTCAGCTATAACGATGTCCGGCCGCCGTCGAAGGATTTGTGGATGTGGAAAAAATACGAGGAAAAAACCGGCGTCCATATCGAATGGGAAGAAATTCCCGGTGCCAGCTTGACCGAACGCAAAAATGTCATGCTCGGCTCCAATCAATTGCCTGATGCGTTTTACCAGATCGGCTTCAGCAACGATGAGCTGATCAGCTACGGCGGGCAGGGGATTTTTTTGCCGCTGGAGGACCTGATCGAGGAGCATGCGCCCAACTTGAAAAAGCTGTTTATGGACCACCCCGAGGTGAAAAAAGCGCTGACGATGCCGGACGGCCATATTTATTCGCTGCCCTATATCGACAGTGCGCTGACTTACCGCTCGATCCGGCTGTACATCAATCAAACCTGGCTGGACCGGCTGGGCCTTGAGACGCCGACAACAACCGACGAGCTCAGGGAGGTGCTGCTGGCCTTTAAAGAACAAGACGCCAACGGCAATGGCGATCCGAACGACGAGTTGGGCTGGGTGATGCCTTCCGGCTCTATCAACAGTATGTTCGAGCGCCAGCTGCTCGGCAGCTTCGGCATGGGGAACGGCGGCTTGAAGGCGGCGGAAAGATGGATATACAAAGACAAGGACGGCAAACTAAAGCTCGTCTTTAACGACCCGAAATACAAGCAGGTGCTGCAATATTTGCATCAGCTGTACCAAGACGGCACCTTGCCGCTCCTCAACTATTCCGAATACGAGTATGCCCAGTGGGTCACCGACGCTTCGGGTGATAAGGTCGGCGCTTTCTCCTGGGGAGACCCGGCCTATATCGGAACCACCGGCCCGAAAAATTTCATCGGGATCAACGTGCTCGCCGGGCCGGGCGGGGAGCGGGTGGTCAACTGGATGGACCCGATGACGCGCGGCACTTCCTCGTTTACAATCACCAAGGCGAATAAGCATCCGGAGGAAACGATCGCTTGGGTCGATTATTTTTACGGGGAAGAAGGCTCGATGTTTGGTTTCTTCGGCAGCGAAGGGGAGACATATAATATGGTAGACGGGAAACCGGTGTATATTGATGAAATTTTGCATTATGAAGGCGGGCAGCAGCTTGGCGCCTTCCAATACGTCGACAATGTCTACGGGGGTTATTACCCATACGTCGAACCACCGGCGGAGCTGCGTTCCGCCGCCAAAGGGAAAACGGTGGACGAGGACTTTAAGACAGATTCGGCAGAGCTGGAAAAGTACCTTCCCGAGGAAATTTGGCCGACCTTTGTGCCGACGCCGGAGGAAAGCCAAGAGCAAAGCGCGGTTTTGACCGACATCAACAAATACATTACGGAAATGCGCGTCAAATTCGTGACCGGCAAAGCCAATTTCGAGTCGGACTGGGACAATTACGTCAACACGCTGGACCGGATGGGCGCGCAAAAATATTTGGAAATCCAGAAAACGCAATACGAACGTTACAAAGCCGTGCAATAATTTTTTAAGAAATAGAGGGATGGAGACGGCGCATGAGAGGAACGCTGTACAGTAAAATCGTGGAGGAAATGAAAGCAAAAATCGCTTCAGGCGTGTATAAGGCGGATGATCAATTGCCGACGGAAGCGGAATTGACCGAACGTTTCGGCGTCAGCCGGGTGACGAGCCGGCGGGCGCTGGAGGAGCTGGAGAAGGAAGGCTACATTTACCGGATTCAGGGCAGCGGCAGCTTCGTCAAACCGCTGGGCCGGTTTCAGGAGGAACAAACCGGGCGGATCGGAAAAATGGTCTCCCTCATTATCCCCGAAGAGGACGACCGGGGGACGATGGGCTACATTCGCGGGGCTTCCGAATGGTTGAACAAGCACGGTTATTTTTTAAGTGTGCACCAGAGCAATTATGACGACAGCAAGGAAAGGAACCTGTTGGATACGCTGCCGCGCCGCGGGGTATCGGCTATCATTTATTACCCGCGGGCTCAGGGGAACTTCGACATTCTCCATAAACTGACCCTGGAGGAATACCCGATCGTGACGATCGATAAGCATTTCGAAAGCCTCGCGATCGGCAGCGTCGAATCGGACAATGTGGGCGGCACGTATCAGGCCGTGTCCCATCTGATCGGGCAGGGCCACCGCCATATCGGCTTTTTGTCCAGTGTTTCCCTGGAATCGACTTCTTCGGTGCTCGACCGGTATTTCGGCTATTGCCAGGCACTGAAGGATGCGGGCATTCCGCTGGATTGCCGCTGGGTGCATGTGGACGGGAGAACCACGATCGAGGAGCGGGGACGGGACCGTTTTTTTGCGGAGCTGCTGAATTTGTACGTCAGCGAGGGGGTGACCGCCGTCCAGGCGGAAAATGATCTCGTCGCCGCCAGTTTGCTGAACCGCTGCCTGGACGCCGGTCTGCGCGTACCGGAGAAGCTTTCGATTATCGGTTACGACAACAATCCGCTAACAGAGCATGTCGCCGTTCCGCTGACGACGGTGGAGCAAAATTTTTACGAAATCGGCCGCAGAGCGGCAGCTGCCGTGGTCGACTGGCTGGAGCATAGAGCGGTTTGCAGGGAACGCCTCAAAATCCCCGTCAAGCTGGTTGAACGCGGGTCCACAGCGGAAGCAAACGGGCCGTTCTCCCAATAAGGAGGACGGCCCATTTTTAGCTTTAGCGAGAAGGTTATTTTTTCAGGGGAAGGTTAAGTTCCAAATCTTCCAGATATACTTTAATAGGCGACCCGTCGCTGTTTTGAACCAATTTTCCTTTGCTGTCCGTTTTAAAGGTATACGGTTTTACGACAATAGAACTTGGAACAGCCGCAAAGGATGTATATGTCATGTCGAAGTAGCGCTGCTTTTTGACGACGCCCTCATTAGCTTGCAGGATAGGGGATAAGGTATTCCCTTTACTATCCGCGAGATCAAATCCTAAATTTTTTAAATCCTTTACTTGCTTATGAGTGCCTTGTGCAGCCAGCTCTAACCGGCTTGAATAAGGGGTTAATTCTACCCGTTTTACGGTATAGCTGAAATTTCCCGCTTTCTTAACCACCGCTTTGCTTAAAACCGTGTTTTGTGGCGCTTGTTTTTTGACGGGTAATTTAAAGGTAAAAGGATCCTTCACGCCTGAAATATAAGCTTTGACCGTAAGCTCGAACTGCTTGGGCAGATACAGGGTTCGCGGGCCCTTAACGGACAGGTCGTTGAAGGAGATCAACAAACTGTTGTCTGGCAACTCCGATCTTCCATACGACTGTAGATCCATCTTTTTGCCGTCGATATAAATATCAACGTATAGAAGAACCCCTTTTTTCTCGGCATTTGTTATATCGTCCAGCGTTGTTTCAAAATCATCGCCTTCCCTTTGCAAAGCAAAGGAAACTCTTGCTCCATCAAAAAGATAGTCCGTCAACTTCAAGGTGACGCCATCTTTTGTCACTTTTTGATTTTGCACCTTTGTTAACCCTTGCTTGGCCGCTTTCTGCAAACCCGGATCTCTCTTAGCCCATTCAAAAAGACTTTGTGCAGCAGCGGACTCTTGTTTGGCCGCATCAGCCGTAGCCACCCCGGATAGGGTTGGCCCGCTTGCGGTTAAAAACGAAGCGATAAGCAGGCTCAAGGCGATTTTTCTGCTAAAAATTCTGCTGATCATGATTGTATTCCTCCTGATTTACGGATTGAGCGGGATCGTCATTTCCAAATCTTTATGGTACGTTTTTGTTTGTTTGTCAACCGCAGTCCAATCCGATTTTTTGACCGTATAGGTATACGGTTTGATCGTAATGGATTTGGGTGCCGTACTGAACGCGCTATACAGTTCGTCCTCATGATAGTGATTTTTTGGCGCTTCATAGGGGGACGGAACCCACGACTGTTGAATTGGATTTCCTTGTTCATCCACAATATCGTAATACATTTTGCTGGCCGCATACTCGCCTGTCTGATTCTCGGTTACCGGTACTGTACCGTTGCTGTCAATGACCACTCTGGTGGAACCGGCAGTCAGATTGACCCGTTTAACCGTGTAACTGAAATCGCCTTTGCTCATTGTTTTTTCCGGATTGACGGAGAGGATCGGTTGAACCTTGGTGATTGGGATTTTAAGCACGAAAGGTTCTTCTACTTGGGTAACTTTTACCGCTAACGACAATTCAAACCGATCCGGAAGCGCCGCTTCTTCCAAGCCTTTTCTTATGTTATAAGTGAAGGTGTCCTGTTGCCCGGGAATTTCCCCGCTATCGCCATATAACCCCTTCACGAGTTTACCGTTAACGGTGACATCCAATAAACTGGATCGCCAATCAATATAACCCTTGACTTTCTCACTTTGCTCAAGGTCGCGCCAAGGCATCATGACACCGTCCAGATCCGCTCCTTCCCGGATCATACCCACACTCAAACGATTTCCATCATAATAGGCTTCCACCACTTTCAGGGTGATGCCATCGTGAGTGACACTTACATTAGGGAAGGTTACCAACCCTTTATCGACTGCGGCCCCCAGGTCTTCTTCTGCGGTCTTAAATACACTGCCGATCAGCGGCAAATTTTCCAAAGCGGCCGCCATTGCCGGAGAAACAAAACCCGAGCCGATTACGGCTCCTCCCAATACAAAAGTTGCTGCCGCGGTAAGTCCAAGTTTTTTGACCATTTTCATTTTTGTAAATGCTCCTTTATTATCTATTGAATGTTTCAAATCTTGGTCCATGATCATTTGATAGGTATTGTCCAATCTTAAACGCGTACTTTGGGGTAATTCATTGGGCTGCCGGGATTTTAGTCTTGAAATTTCCTCATTAATATGTTCCATAGCTTATTTTTCCCTCCTTCTGATCTTTAAAGGACAGCAACAATTTTTGACGAGCACGATAGAGCCGGGTTTTTACCGCAGCAGGGGATAATTGCAAAATGCTGGCTATCTGATTGATATTCATATCCTGATAGTAGTGCAGAACAATCACAACCTTGAGGTTTTCCTCAAGACGATCAACCGCATCCCGTAAATCAACTGCGGAATAATCGTTGGGCTGCAAGCCGGCAAAGAGTGTTGGATCGCCGATAGCAACCGTTTTTTTGTTCTTCCCCAAAATATTAAAACATTCATTGATTAAGATTCGAAAAATCCATGTTTTAAAATAAGAGGGCTCCCGTAGAGTATGGATGGATTTAAAGGCTTTTAAGACAGCCTCTTGCATCGCATCATCGCAATCTTCCGGTTTTTTGACAATGGCCCAAGCGGTTTGATAAAGCGGCAGTTCCACTTGCTTCATTAATTGAACAAAGGCGGTGCGATCTCCGGCTTTTGCCAGCAGTATGCATTCCTCACTAAATTCCAAATCGTTTCACCTCTTTTCTCTTTCATTTCGTTTATTAGACCGGCCAACTGTCCGAAAGGTAACACACAAAAATTTATGGTTGTCAGGATACATCCTTGGCAATGTCCCTAATGAATTATGCGTAAATTCTATTTAAAAAGCAAAAACGAATGTAAAAAGCCGCTTTTCTCGATTGGATTGACTGAAAAAATATATAATGCTACAATTTTTTTATAAATTTACGTAAATTCATGGGTGGGGGTGTGAGAATTGGCGACAATCAAAGAGATTGCTAAGGAAGCCGGCGTGTCGATAGCCACGGTTTCCCATGTGATTAATAAAACGAGGTACGTAAGTCCCGAGCTGGTGGAAAAAGTGGAAAGCGTCATCAAGCAATTGGGTTACGACAAAAAAATCGCGGTTGCCGGCAATAAGTTCAGAATCGGCAAAAAATCGGAGATCGCTTTGCTATTGCCGGGGTTGTCGGGGACGCTTTTTTCTCAACTGGCATCGGCGATTTCATCCTATTTAACTGAGCGGGGTTATAGTTTAACGGTCTATTTCCATCATGACGACGTGACGCTGGAGAAGAACATCATTACCAACATTCTGAACAATAAGCGGATCGCGGGTCTGATCATCGTGCCGGCCAGCACGGAGGCGAAGCAGTTTCAGAAGCTTAAGCAGCAGCAGATTCCGTTTATATTCCTGGACCGCAAGGTTGATCTCAAAGGCGTAGGCTCGGTGCAGGCGGACAGCAGGGAAGGAATTTACAGAGGCTGCATCCATCTGTTGAAATCCGGACACGAGGAAATCGCCTTGATTATCGAAAAAGGGGATTTTTCCAGTGTCGAAGACCGGTTGGAAGGTTACCGCGAAGCGCTTCGTTCCTACAAAATCCCGTTTCGTGAAGAGCTATTGATCGAAGTGGAGCAAAACCGGCTGGAAGATTTCGAAAAAGGGATCAAAGAGGTGTGGGGCCAGCATAAAAATCCGACCTTTGTGGCCAGCGGCAACCGGATCACCTTAAATTTGCTGCGGGTGTTGAACAAACTGGGGCTGGAATGGCCGGCCGACGTTTCGGTGATCGGGTTCGGCGATGAGGAATGGTCGGAAATCATCAATCCGCCGCTGACGATGCTGAAGCAGGACACGAAGCAAATGGCTTTGGAAGCGGTTTCGATGTTGCTTGATATCATGGATCACGGTCCGGGCGAGGCCCGGGAAATCAAAGTCCCGATGACATTTTCTATCCAGAAGTCGACCCAGGTAATCGGCAAAGGACCGTTTGGCGAAAAGCCGGTTTCTCCCGATGAATTGGCGTTGTCCAAGGATGAAGTCGAAAAATTGATGTCCGGCAGCTATAAAGTCGGGATCTCTTTCCATTACGGCGGTACAGCGTGGACAAGACTATACGAAAACGGAATTCGCCATGTGTTGGACCAATACGGGATTTCCATTATTTCCATTACCAACGCCGGTTTTGACCCGAGTTTGCAGGTCACGCAACTGGAAGGCTTGCGCATGCAAAAACCGGATGCGATTATCGCTATCCCGGTCGACGATGAGCTGACCGCCAAAAAATTCAAGAACATCGCGGAGGAAACGAAGCTGATCTTTATGAGCCATGTGCCGGAGGGGATGACGAAAGACCAGTACTCTTGCTGCGTTTCGGTAAATGAACGGGAGAACGGCCAAAATGCGGCGCTCCTGCTGGGCAATTATTTTAAAAATAAGCAGAACGTCAAGATCGGCTTCATCGGGCATGGCGCCCCGTTTTACGGCACGCATTTAAGGGATGCCGTAGCAAACGATACGATCCGCAGCAATTTCCGCAATATTGAAATCGTTGATGAGCAGTATTTTTACCAAATCGAGAAAACGTACGACGTTTGCAAAGAAATGCTTAAGCGGCATCCGGAAATTCAAGGCCTGTATATTTCCTGGGACAGACCGGCGCTGGAGGCGATTAAGGCTCTGAAGGAGCTGAAGCGGGAGGACGTGGCTATCTTCACGTTTGATCTCGACACGGAAATCGCCACCTATTTGGCAAAAGAAGAAATGGTGAAGGGACTGTCTACGCAGCGGCCTTACGATCAAGGGATCGCGGTAGGCTTGGCCACCGCCAAGGCCTTGCTGGGCCATGAAGAGCATAAGTATATCGGCGTTCCGCCTTATATCGTCGAACCGAAAAATCTGTTGAAGGCTTGGAAAAATATTGTATTGGAACCGGCTCCGGCAGAGATTGAGGAATTAATTCTTAAGAAATTTACGTAAATAAAACTAATAACTATTTTTTATTTAAAAATTCGACAAAATATTTGACATACGCCAGCCTTCTGTGATACATTTTACGTAAAGAAATTGAAAGCGGTTCATTCGACGGAAACAGTGCGCACCGGATCGACCGCAGACGTTCTTTATCCACTAAATCATCATAGGGGGCTGGTTTATTGTGAAAAAGCATTTTTTAAAGTTTTCTTTGATAGCGCTTACTGTTCTGGCTCTATCGGCTTGCAGCAACGGGAAAGGAACCGAGGCGGGGAATCAAGCGGGGAGCGGTAATGGCGGAGGCAAGGACGGGACGTACAGCTTTGCCTTTTTGACAAACACGCAGAACAATACGTTTCAAACGGCGATGAATGATACCTTTGAAAGATTGGCCAAGGAGAAAGGCTACAAATATACGATGCTGGATCCGGACTATGATCTGAACAAGCAAATCAATCAAATGTCGGACGCGGCCAACCAGGGCTTTGACGCTGTGTTCGTCATCCCGGTCGATTCCGCGGGGATCCGCCAGGGGCTGGAAGCGATGCATGACCGCAACATTCCGGTGTTCAACGTCGATACGGCCGTCATTAAAGAGGATAGAGACCTCGTGAAAAGCATCATCGCCACCGACGCTTACATGGCCGGCAAGCTGATGGGCGAACAGATGGTGAAAGACTATCCGGACGGCGCCAAAATCGCCATCCTGGACTTCCCTTCCAATGAAAGCTGCGTGCAGCGGGTCGCGGGCTTTAAAGACGGTCTCGGCGGCAACGCCTCCAAATTTAAAATCGTAGCCCAACAGGACGGCAAAGCGGCGCTGGATGCCTCGATGCCGATCGCGGAAGACATCATCCAGGCGAATGCCGACATCAACGCCTTCTTTGCGATCAACGACCCGTCGGCTTTGGGCGTAGCGGCAGCGATTAAGGCCAGCGGCAGAACCGATATCGGCGTGTACTCCATCGACGCGTCTCCGGACGGCAAAGCTGCTTTGCTCGACGGTTCGTTCACGGCGGTTTCGGCCCAGGTGCCGATTCAAATCGCGGAAACTTCCTTCAATATGGCGGTCGATTATTTGCAGGGCAAGGAGATTAAACAGGAAGTGCTGCTGCCTTCGCATATCGTCACGAAGGAAATGGCCAAAGAAACCGCCGGTGAGTGGCAATAAACGCATGATTTAGAATGCAAGGCATCCCTTGCATTCTAAATTTTTTCAAGAAGATATCGCTTCGGAGGTGAATAGCAATGGCGGAAAATCTGTTGGAGATGCATGGGATCGCCAAAAGCTTCGGGGGCACCCATGCGCTTAAAGGGATCGACTTTGAATTGAAAGCCGGCGAGATCCATGCCTTGCTGGGCGAAAACGGCGCTGGCAAATCGACGCTGATCAAAATTTTGGGCGGCATCCACAAGCCGGACCGGGGACAAATCTTTATTGACGGACAGGCCGCGGATATCGATAGCGTACAAAGCGCAAGGGCTTACGGAATCGGCATTATTCACCAGGAAATCGTGCTTGTTCCTTATCTCAGCGTCGCCGAAAACATCTTTTTGGGGCGCGAGCCCGTCAACAAATGGGGGTTCAAGGACGAAAAGCGGATGAAAAACGAGGCCAAAAGCATGATCGAGCGGCTTGGTCTAAACATCGACGTCACGACCTTGGTGGGGGAATTGACGGTGGCCCAGCAGCAGCTGATCGAAATCGTGAAGGCGATCTCATTTAACGTGAAAATCCTGGTGATGGACGAGCCGACCTCCTCGCTGTCCGATGAGGAAGTGGGGCGCCTGTTCGTCACGATGGAGAAGCTGCGGCGGCAAAACGTCGGCATCATTTACATCTCGCACCGGCTGGAAGAATTGTTCAAAATGGCGGACCGCATCACAGTCATCCGCGACGGCAGTTATGTCGGCACAAAGCGGACCTCGGACACCAATACGGAAGCTTTGGTGGCGATGATGGTCGGCCGGGAGTTAGAAAGCTTCTATACCCGTACCTATTCCGTGCGGGACGAGGAAGTGCTGCGCGTTGAAGGGCTGTCCAGAGAGGGCGTGTTCGAGGACGTGTCCTTCCGGGTGCGAAAAGGCGAGATCCTCGGTTTCTCCGGCCTGGTAGGCGCGGGCAGAAGTGAACTGATGCAAACCATTTTCGGGGCCTACCGGCATAACCGCGGGCGGATTTATTTGAATGGCGGGGAAGTCAGCTTTAAAAATTGCAGCCAGGCCATCGCCCAGGGGATCGCTATGGTCCCGGAAGACCGTAAGGACCAGGGCCTGGTCCTCGAGAACTCGGTCGGCTTCAATCTCACGTTAACGAATCTCGATCAGTTGATGGGCAGCCGGTTTTTGGTCAGCGAGAAAAAAAGGAGCGAGCAAATCGGCAAATACGTGAGAGGTCTGAATATTAAAACGGCCTCGGCGGACATCGAGGTGTCCAGCTTGTCAGGAGGCAACCAGCAGAAGGTGGTCATCGCCAAATGGCTGGCCACGAATCCACAGCTTTTGATTCTGGATGAGCCTACACGCGGGGTCGACGTCGGAGCCAAGTCGGAAATCTATGCGATCATCAACCGGTTGGCCAATGAAGGGTTAGCGATTATTATGGTTTCGTCCGATCTTCCGGAGATCATCAATATGTGCGACTCGGTGTGCGTGATGCGGAGCGGCAAGCTTGTGGCGCAATTAAACCGGGAGGAGCTGTCCCAGGAAAATATTATGCGCTATGCGACAGGAGGATGAGAAAGCGATGAGCACAAAAAATAGCGCCCTTACAGCGATGCTCAAAGGCAATATCGGGATTATTTTCGTGTTGTTGATTTTATGCCTGGTTTTATCGATCGTATCGCCGGTGTTCCTGACGACGGAAAATTTGATCACGGTGCTGCGGCAGGTTTCCAATAACGTCTTCCTGGCGCTCGGCATGACCCTGGTCATGATTCTGGGCGGGATCGACCTTTCGGTCGGCGCGATCGTGGCCGTTTCCGGGACGTTGACCGTCGGCTTTATGGTGAATAACGGTATCCCGATGCCCGTGGCGATTTTGCTGGGGGTTGTCATCGGCACACTGCTTGGATTTTTTAACGGGGTGATCATCACCCAGTTTAAGCTGCCCGCATTTATCGTGACGCTGGCGACGATGAACATCGCCCAGGGGATCGCTTATATTTACAGCGGCGGGCGGTCGGCCCGGATCACCAACGACGCATACACCCAGTTGGGAACGGGGAAGCTGTTCGGATTTTTGCCTCTGCCGGTACTCTATATGGTCATCTTGATTATTATTTTTATCGTGCTGTTGAACAAAACGAAGTTCGGAACGAACATTTTTGCGATCGGCGGCAACCGGGAAGCGGCCCGTCTCTCGGGCGTGCGCATCAAAAAAGTGGAGATTGCCGTGTATACGTTGGCCGGTCTGCTCTCCGCATTGGCCGGGATCGTGCTCTCGGCGAGAATGTACTCGGGCCAGCCTTCGGTTGGTCAGGGGTATGAAATGGATGCCATCGCGGCCTGCGTGCTGGGCGGAGTGTCCATGGCCGGAGGGCGGGGCCGCATTAGCGGAACGATCTTTGGCGTCATGATCATTGGTGTCGTAAGCAACGGTTTGAACCTGATGGGGGTTAGCTCGTTTTGGCAGCTGCTGGTCAAAGGCTTGATTATTCTGATCGCCGTCCTGATCGACGCCCAGAAGGGTAAAAAGCTTCCGTTTTCCTTCAAATTCGCCAAATAAATCGCAGCATCAGACCAACCAAGGAAAGAGGTTTTGACTTTGGACACAAGAGCGCAAGCATTTAAATATAAATTCCCCATTATGTTGAACAATCCGGATCATCTGCCGAGACAAAACGAGCCGGTGATCACCAAGCTGAATTTCTCCGATTACCGGGTTCATCCGGATAGCCTTGAACTGTTTGACGACGAGCACCGTAAAGTTCCTTTTCAACTCGCGGACGTGATTCTTGACGGGGAATATATTCGGGAAGCGTCGCTCGTTTATGTGGTCAGCATGGACAAACTGGTCACCTCGTATTGGCTGTATGCCGCCGATAAGCCGGTTGCTGAGACCGCGGCGTTTAAAGGCATTCAGCAGCTTGAACCCGTGCAGGCGGACGGCTTCCGCCGGCTGGACACCGGCTATTACATCTTGGAGCTGTGCTCCGGCACCGCCGACGGCACCTCCTATGGCAAATGGGGCATCCGCTATTTTGAAGCCAAGGCAGAGCAGAAAAATTTAATCAAGGATTACTCCAATGCGATCGGGGGATTTTACGGTCCTTTCTTCACGCCGAAAAATGGGCTCATCAATCCGCCGGAACACACGAAGGTGGAGTACGTGGTCGAGGCCGAAGGCCCGATCTACTGCCGCTACCGTATGAACGGCCAAGTGCCTGATGGTTTGGATGAAAATTTGCAGGGGAAAAAGTTTTCGGTGACCTGGGAGTTTTTCTACAATTCCCCTTGGTTCCGCAGAAAATACGAGGTCGACGATTTCTCCACCACGGTGGACGGCATTCCGGTCGTCAATAAAATTACCGTCGGGGACGAATTCGAGAGCGGGCAGGGCAACCGCGTATTTACATCCTTCGCTTCTTACGGGGGCACGTATTACCGGGAAGGCGACCTGTACGCCAATATTTTGTCGGACGGTGTGCACCGGCTGCTGGCGGACGCGGACAAGCTGGGGAACGACAAGCTGAAGCAGTACAAGGAAAGCATTGGGGAGAACATCAACGAGGTGTCTTGGGATTATTTCTGGCGCATCTTTTGCATCCAGGACGGGATTTTGACGCCGGAGGAAATCAGGGCGCATATTGCCGAGATCATTCCCGAATCCCATAAGCAGGTGCATCAAGGCGAGCGGAACGAACAGGTGCTGTTCCAAAAGACGGTGGACGTCAACAGTGCGCCCGAGCAGACCATTTTCCCTATGAGCGCCAACAAAACCGCCGAGCTGAACGATGAAACCGGCTATGCCATGGTGTGGTACACGAGCGAGGTCGTATCGCGGTACCAAATCGTGCAGCGCAGTGATTCCGGCTGGGTGAACTGGGGAACGAACGGGGAGAATGAGCATCCCGAGCTGCCGACCGGATCGACGATTTATACGGCCTACGGCAAGTTTGCGAACTGGGAGAAGCAGGCGGACGCGATGGAAAAAAACATCGACTCCAAGCAAGGCCTGGCGCAAATGATTAACGATTAAGCGGCAAAATAATGCTAAAAATCACCGCTCTTATAAGGGGGCTGGGTTGCTGCCGGGACCGAATTAAAGGAAGGCAGTGGACCTGGGACCGGTCATCATTCAAACAGCAGAACCTCCGAAGCATGTTGGAGGGTCTGCTGTTTTTGCTGAATTTTTCAGAACGCGCAGACCATAATAAGGTAAGAGATTTTTTTCAACAAATATTGACACAATTCGCTGCATTCAAATAAGATTTAATTTATGTTTATACAAAATTGGCTGTGGAGGTGAAACGAAATGTTTTTTAAACAACAGTATGAGGAGATCTCCAAAATCGGCAAAACGATTTTCGACCATCCTGAGCTGGGTTACAAGGAGTTCTCAACAAGCGCAATGGTGTCGGATTATTTACGGAAGGTGAACCCGGACGTTGCCCTGGAAACCTTCAGCACCACCGGTATAAAAACGACGCTCGGACCGGGCAAGCCGTTACATATCGCGTTTATCGCCGAGTTGGATGCCGTGTACGCGCCAACTCACTGGCGGGCGGACAAGGAGACCGGGGCGGCGCATAACTGCGGCCATTATACGCAAGTGGCGATCGCGCTCGCTCTGTACAACTATTTCATTACGACAAAAGCGTATGAGGCGTATGATTATACACTGTCGTTCGTTTTTGTGCCTGCCGAAGAATACCTTGATCTGGCTTACCGGGAAGAACTGCTTCAGCAGGGCAAAATCTCTTATTACGGCGGCAAACCGGAAGCGATGAAGCTGGGCGTCTTTGACGGCATCGATATCGGTATCTGCGTTCACGCTATGGGCGGGGAATACCCGCGGCGGACGATTGAAATCAATTGCGATTTGGCCGGATTTTTGTACAAGAAATACAGCTTTACGGGCAAGGCAAGCCACGCCGGCTTTGATCCGTTTTCGGGAAAAAACGCGTACAGCATGTCCACGCTGTTCAATGTGGCGCTTGGCTTATGCCGCCAGCAGCTGAAGGACGCGGAAAAAGTACGCATGAACCCGATCGTGATGTCCTCGGATATGTCCACCAACGTGATTCCGAACCAGATTACGGTCGGCACGGATCTGCGGACTCAAACTGTCGAATACATGACCGATGTGGCCGCGAAAATGGACGATGCCGCCAAAGGCAGCGCGCTGGCGCTGCAGGGCGAGGTCGCAATCGAAACGCAGATGGGGTATTTGCCGTTCGTGCAGGACCGGTATCTATCGGAATTCGTGCTGGAAGCGTTCCGCGAAACCGGGGAGATCAGCGATTGTCTGAACAATAACGCGATCAGCGCGGCCGGCGACATCGGTGATTTGTCCTTTATGATCCCCTGCATCCAAATCGGTTACAGCGGTTTTACGGGAACGATTCACGGGGACGACTTTAAGGACATCGACCCGGAATTCATTTACGCCGTATTCCCCGAATTTTTGACCCGGGTGTTTGACCGCATGAACGGGCGCATCGACCGCAGCAAGCTGTACCGCCGTGCTTTCGCCGATTATGAGAAACTGCTGGCTTCCATCGTGACGCCCTCTTAAAGTGCCATGAAACGGAAATGACGAAAACCTATCGAGGAGAGACCCATGAAGTCGAAGTTAAACTTTATCTATCTGCTTATTTTCGTACTATTCGTAATCACCGTGTCCGAGTGGATCGGAATCCAGTCGATTCCGGTCGGCTCCGTGCGCATTAGTTTGCTGCCGCTCGTTTTCGCTATCTTGATTACGATGATTTTGGGCTTGGCTATATTCCGCAAAGGATTTATGAAAAAAATCTACAGCAAGGAAAACGTGGATTTTGCCGGCAAATACCTGATCTTTATCATGCTGCCGCTCATGGCTAGATACGGAGCCGATATCGCTCCGAAAATCCATGAGATTATGCAGGTTGGCTGGGTATTTATTCTGCAGGAAATCGGCAACTTGGGGACCGTCCTGCTGGGCTTGCCGGTGGCCATTTGGATCGGCCTGCGGCGCGAAGCTATCGGGGCTACGCTCGGCATCGGACGGGAAGGCGAACTGGCGTACATCTCCGAGAAGTATACGCTGGACTCCGACGAAGGCCGGGGCGTGTTGTCCCTGTATATCATCGGCACGCTGTTTGGCACGCTGTTCTTCAGCATCATTGCGCCGCTGATGAGAGCGGCCGGCTTCTCCGTTGAAGCGTTGGCCATGTCCTCCGGGGTCGGCTCCGCGAGCATGATGACCGGGGCATCCTCCGCGCTGATCGCGGGTGCGCCCGAGCGAGCCGACACGATCACCGCGTATGCGTCCGCCAGTCAACTGTTGACCAGTTTCCTCGGCACGTACACGATGGTGTTTTTGGCGGTGCCGCTACAGCGTTTTATGTACAAACTGTTGGTTAGGGGGAGAGCGAAATGACGAGCGGATTCAACAAATACGTTAAATACGCCTTGGTGCTCCTGCTTAGCGTGGCGCTGATCCTGTTCACGGAACAGGTCAAATATTGGAGAAATCCGGAATCTGGCTCCATCTCTTGGGATACGATCGGCGGGCTTGCCGTGCTGTGGTTGTTTTCCTTCATCGGCATCCTCATCTCGGCGGTCATGAAGAAGGTACCGGTCAAATTTTTGCAGGAATTCCCGGTGCTCGGCTGGGTGTCGATCACTTCGCTCATCTTTTGCCTTAGCTCCGATGTGTTCGTAAATGCGATTCAAGCGGTGAATTTCCTGGCGATCACGACACCGATCCTGACGTTCGCGGGCATTTCGGTGGCCAACCGGCTGGTGGATCTGCGCAAAACGTCCTGGCGCGTCGCCATCGTCGCCATTTTCGTCTTCACGGGAACGTATTTGGGCAGCGCGATTGTTTCGGAAATCGGTTTGGCCCTTACCCGCTGATTGCCGTGCATATAAAGCGGCGGTTAACCTTGGACCTGGCAGTTTTTTGCGGGTCCCGGTTGGCCGCCGCTTTTTTACGCCGTCTTTTACGTGGGGCCACCGCGAAATTAGCGGTATAAAAGGGCGTTATTTACATCAAGACAGGGGGGTCATCGCAAATAGAGGAATATTTTGTCGCTATCTTCGGCGGATGAGGGCGAAACTACCGTTTTTTTCAAGTCTGGAACAAAATAGAGACCAATAGTTCCGCTATTTCACGGACGAGGGATCGAAAATCAAAAATAACGCCTAAAATTACCGCTATCTAGTTGTAAATGGGGTGACTTTATTTGCAACGAAATGATAGCTTGCTGCGTAATCATAAATTACAACGTATCAAAGAATAGACAAGACGAGGTAGGCGTTATGAACATTGAACTTATTGAGGTTGCGGACGCTTCGTACCGAAGGGCCGAGGAGCGGGCGGCCGAATATTTTGCCGCGCTGAAGGCGCAGGTCCTTGAACAGAGTTATGTCCCCGGTTTAATTGGAGATTTCGGGCAGTGGAAAAGGAGGCACATCCATCGCGCCCCGCTGTCGGTTATTTTTGCCAAGACACGAAAAAGGCCCGATCCCTCCGATGTCCAAACCCATTTGAGGTGGTTGAACCGGTCGGGCAAACTGGACGCTTATTTGGAACGCAGCGTGTCCTATATCTATTTGCGCGATCTGGGCAAAGATTTGAATGAACCCCGTACGCTAAAGCGGGTGGAGCATTTCCTGGCGGACTTGAAAAAACACCTCCTACGTCCTGCCGAATCCGCCGAGGGTAACCTGCCCGAACTGATTAGCCTCAGGTCATTTTACCGCTGGGCCCAACAGGAAGACGTGGAGGATACCGCCATCTGGCTTATCGATAAACTCAAAAGCGTGTCCATCCATCTTCCTAAGGAAATGAATGCGGAGGAAGCCCAGCGGAAGCTGATCAAAATTATCCTTGGCGTCGTATTGCACGCCTTGGACGAAATCAGCGAAGAAGCTCCGGCCGCAAAGCGGGCGCAAACCCTGGAAGCGGCGATCAAGTCGGGTTATTATTATGGACTGACTTATCCTTTTATCGACGACCTGCTTGATTCCGCGGCGCTGAACGCGGACGAAAAGGAGCACTATTCCCGAATGATCCGCGCCGCGCTGATCAGCGGAACCGTACCTGAACCGGGGGAGTGGAGCGGCGGGCAGCGCGAATTGATGCGGTATGTGTACACGGAGCTTCGCGAAGCTTACGAGTACATTAAAAACCGTCAACCCGCGGAAGCCCAGCGGACGTTTTTCGACCAATCCTATGTTTTCTTTCATGCCCAGCATGTGGACAGGGTGAAGGAGCTCGCGCATGCGGACTATACCAACGAGGAACTTTATTTGCCTATTATTCTTAAATCCTCTTCGTCGCGGTTGATTGTCCGTTCCGTGATCGGCGCTCCTCAGGACGAGGGTTTTGACCGGCGGGTGTTTTATTACGGCTTGTACAACCAGTTGGCCGACGATTTCGCCGACTTGTCCGAAGATTTGGAGCGCGGCGCAGTAACGCCTTACACCTATTTTTATAAATACCGCCATCAACGCCCGGATTTGATCAATCCCTTCGAATTGTATTGGGCAGTCATCTTCCATTTGATTCATCATGTCTACCGCTCGGATGCGGCGGTACGCGAAATCCTGCTTGACCGGGCAATCAACGGGCTTAAGCGATATCGGAAACGCGCCGGTGCCAAGAAATATAACGAAGTGATGGGCGTCTTCTCCACGGGCAGTGCGGAATTGAACCAACTCATAGAGCGTATGGCGCACAAAGCGGAAGACGTGGATTTCTTGGATAAACTGCTGCGGGATCAGTTGCTCGCCGTCATGAACCGCCATCGAAGCGAACAGGAGCAATTTGCCGAAATCGTCCATACGGCCCGCCTGGCCATTAATAAACGGTTGCCGATCTCCAAACCGGAAGCCGCGGCTGGGCCGATGCAGGAACTGTTGATCGAAACGGCCAACTACAGCCTGGAAGGCAGCGGCAAACGGCTGCGGCCGATCCTCGCCTGGGTGATGGGCGTCAATGAGTACGGGCTGCCGGATGCGCAGCTTACGCCGCTGTTCAGAGCGCTCGAATATATGCATACCGCTTCCTTGATTTTCGACGACCTGCCGTCCCAGGACAACTCGTCTACGCGCCGAGGGAGGCCCACCCTGCACCGGGTTCATAACAGCGCGATCGCGGAATTGACGGGGATATTCCTGATCCAGAAAGCGATCGAGGAGGTTTCTTCCCTCGAAGGCTTCGCGAGCGGAGCCGTGCTTGCTTTGCTAAGGTACATGTCGCAAAAGGCCGGCGAAATTTGCATGGGGCAGGCGATGGACCTTAGCTCCAGAGGCAAGGCGCTGACTTTGGAGGAACTGAACCGGGTTTGTTTTTACAAAACCGGCATCGCTTTTGAGGTATCGCTGGTGGCCCCGGCCATTCTGGCCGGGGCGGGCGAAGCGGAGATGGACGTTCTGAAAACCTACTCCTATCACGCGGGGATCGCTTTTCAAATCAAGGATGACTTGCTGGATTGGGAAGGCGACTTGCAGCGTTTGGGCAAACCGCCCGGCAAGGATCAGGAGAACGAGAACTCCACGTTTGTGACGATCCTTGGCCAGGAAGACGCCAGAAAGCAAATGTGGGAACATTTCTGTCTGGCCGAGGAAGCCTTGAAGGAGCTGCCGCGGGGCACCGTTTTCTTAAAACATTTACTACATTTCATCGTGGGCCGGGATCGCTAGGCTTTTGCCTCGGCCGGTCCATGAATTATATTGTGTGAATTTTCACATACTTTGTTTATAATAATTTCGAATGGATAAATTTACTATCGCAGAGAAAGAGAGGAATGAAATGATCAATGTGACAAAACTGCTCACCGGCATGCAGGGCGAGGGGGATCATCTCCGCTATGACATCACGCCGGGAGACAAACCGCATGGCGTTTCGGCCGGCAAAGGGCCGGTTGTGGTCTGGAACGCGACGCGCTCCTGCAATTTAAGCTGCAAGCATTGCTACGCGGATGCCCGGGCGGCCAAGGAACCGGATGAGCTTTCCACAGCCGAAGCCAAAGCGTTTATCGACGACTTGGCTTCGTTTCAGGTGCCTGTGCTGCTTTTTTCCGGGGGAGAACCCCTGGTCCGCAAAGATATTTTGGAGCTGATCTCTTATGCGGCCGGCAAAGGGCTGCGTCCGGTCGTATCCACCAACGGAACGCTGATTACTCCCGAGAAAGCGAGGCTGCTGAAGGAGTCCGGGGTCAAGTATGTGGGTATCAGCCTCGATGGCTTGGAGGAGCGCCATGATTTGTTCCGTGGCCGGAAGGGAGCTTTTGCCCAGTCGCTGGCCGGTTTGCGCAACTGCCTGTCCGTCGGGCAAAAGGTGGGCGTACGGTTTACGATCAGCAAGCATACATATCCCGATTTGGATGGGGTGCTCGATTTGATCGACCAGGAGAACATCCCGCGCGCCTGCTTCTATCATCTCGTATATTCCGGTAGAGGAAGCACACTGCAGATGGAGGATGTTACCCGCGAACAATCGCGGCGGGCGCTTGATAAGATCATCGCCAAAACTTTGGATTTGCACCGGAAAGGGAAAAAGACGGAGCTGCTCACCGTGGACAACCATGCGGACGGGGTTTATTTGTATCAATGGATGAGGGAGCATGACCCGGAGCGGGCCTCCATTCTGCTCGGGCTGCTGCGGCGAAACGGCGGCAACCGTTCCGGGGTGGCCATCGGCTGCGTCGATTGGCATGGGCGTATTTATCCGGACCAATTCACCCGGGACCTGGAGATTGGCAACCTTCGAACACAGCAGTTCAGCGAAGTTTGGCGGGAAGCGGCCCACCCTGTCATGGCCGGATTGCGAGACCGGAAACCGCTGCTGAAAGGGCGGTGCACAGCGTGTGCTTGGCTGGATTTGTGCAACGGCAACTTCCGGGCAAGAGCGTCGGCCACCGGTGATTTCTGGGCGGCCGATCCTTCCTGTTATTTAAGCGACCATGAAATCGGGATCGTATAATGCGATTGTATAAAAAGGAGATAACGCCATGCTCGTATCCTGGAATGTGACCAGAAGATGCAATCTTTATTGCGAACACTGCTATCGCGATTCCGGACCGGAGTCGCCGACGGAGGGCGAACTGACGACGGAGGAAGGGCGCCGGCTGATAGATCAGATCAAGGAGGCGGGGTTCCGGATGCTCATTTTCAGCGGCGGCGAACCGCTGACCCGCGGCGATCTTTGCGAGTTGATCGCTTACGCGGCGGGGCGTGGGCTGCGCGCCGCACTGGGCAGCAATGGCACGCTGCTCGACAGCGCCAAAGCCGCTGAGCTGAAAGAAGCCGGTCTGGCAGGCATCGCCATCAGCATTGACAGCGCCTCTCCCGCCTACCACAACCGCTTTCGAAATGCGTCCGACGGGTGGGAGCGGGCGGTGCTGGGGATACGTTACGCGCGTGAAGCCGGACTTAAGGTTCAGATCAATATGACGCTGACCTCCGAAAATATGGACGACTTCGAGCGGGTGGCCGCATTGGCGGAGGAACTGGACGTTTCCTCACTGCATCCGTTTTTTCTCGTCCCGACCGGCCGCGGCATTTACATTGAAGAAAATGCGTTAAAGCGCGAACAATATTTCACCGCCTTAAAAAACGTCTTAACCAAGCGCAAGTCGACCTCGGTCGAAATCAAGCCGACCTGCGCTCCGCAGTTTATGCCTTTGGCCAAAAGCATGGGCCTCAACCTGCGCTACACGCGCGGCTGCCTGGCCGGTGTCGCCTATTGCTCTATCCTGCCTAACGGTGAGGTGCATATTTGCCCCTACCTCCCGGTCAAGGTCGGCGATGTGCGCGAGCGGCCGTTTCACGAGATTTGGGAAACCAGCCCGGCGTTTCAGGACTTAAGGAATTTCGAGAAATACGAAGGATCCTGCGGGTCGTGCCGGAATGTGGGGATTTGCGGGGGCTGCCGGGCCAGATCGTATTTTTACAGCGGCGGCAATTATTTGGCGGAGGAGCCATGGTGTCATAAAAGACCGGCTGCAAGAGCAGCGGGCGGGAGGGAAGCTTAAATGAAGCTGGATGCGCAGGATCGGTCTCTCCTGAACCGGCTGCAGGCCCGCATTCCTCTGACGGCTGAGCCTTGGCAAGCGGTTGGCGAAGAGCTGGGGCTGAAGCCGGGAGAAGTGCTGGAACGGCTAAAGGGGCTCAAGGAGCAGGGGGTTGTCAGGCGGATTGGCGGCGTTTTTAACCCGGCGGGTCTGGGTTACGCGGGAAGGCTCTATGCCATGGAGGTGGAGGAGAGCCGCTTCTACCAGGCTGCTGCCGTCGTCAACGGCTTTAAAGGGGTTACCCATAATTACCGCAGGCGGCATCGGCTGAATATGTGGTTTACGTTATCGGCACGGTCAGAGGAAGAGCGCGAGACGATTCTTGGGCCGATTCGTGAAGCGGCGGGTTATGCGCGGCTGTACGAATTTCCGTCCGAGCAGGTGTTCAAGCTGAACGTGTTTTTGAATATGGAAGGGAACGCCGAAAAGAGCAGCCCTCCGCTGCCCGGCAGCCTGGAGCGCGTGAGCCTTTCGCCGCGGCGGGCTTGCGAGACCGATGAACTCGATCTGCGGATCATTCGCGAGCTGCAGGGCGATATGCCGCTTTTACCCGATCCTTTTGCCGAGGTGGCGGACCGGGCTGGCTGCGGCCGAGACGAAGTATTGATCCGGCTGGAAAGGCTGCAGGCCACGGGGGTTCTGAAGCGGGTAGCCGCCGTTTTGCGGCACAGGGTGGCCGGTTTTTCCGCCAATGGCCTGTTTGTTGCGGTTCTGCCACAGGAAACAATCCGCGAAGCCGGTCAAAGGTTAGCTGGGTTCAAAGAGGTCAGCCATTGCTATCAGCGCCGTTCCTATCCGGATTGGCCGTACAATTTATATGCGATGATTCACGCCTCCGAGGAAGCGGAAGTGCAGCGTGTTGTCAGGGAGTTTGTTAAAGAAGCAGCGGTTGAGGCTTACGACATTCTGTTCAGTACGGAAGAGTTAAAAAAAACAAGCTGGTCCCTGTGATTTTTTGAGGAAATCGGCAGGCCCGGGGGCAGCAGCTGTGTTAATATGGAGAGAGGTTCAAGTGCCATTTCGGAATAAAACCAATGTGAGGTGAGCTAATGGAAACTCAGCATGGAATGGGAAGTCTTTTTCCGAGCGTGCAGCAGTTTACAACAGCGTCCGAAGAACGGTGGAAGCCGGCCCCTTCCTCCAAAATTGTAATCATTTCCAATGCAAAATCCAACGGCAATCCGCGGCTTGACGACACGGTGTCGCTGCTTCAGTCGGAATTTATGGCTAAACGGCTGCCGACCGAAAACAAGCTGCCGGTTCGATATGGAGCCATCGGCGATGCCGCCCCCGGCGATCTGGTCATCGAGCTTGCCGAACCGCCTGAAACAAGCAGCCCGGAAGGCTACACGATCGATATTGGCAGTTTTGTTAAAATCACAGCGCCTGGCGAGCGAGCGGTCATGTACGGCGGGCGAACCGTGCTGCAGCAGTTGCTGCGGAAGGGCTATCTGCCTTGCGGCAAGGCCGTCGATTACCCGGCGGTGCAAGAACGGGCGCTGCATGTGGATATGGGGAGAAAGTTTTTTACGGCCGAATGGATCGTGGCAAGAATTAAGGAAATGTCCTGGCTGAAGCTAAACGCGCTGCAGCTGCATTTTTCGGAAAACGAAGGTTTTAGGCTGCAGAGCGACCGGCATTCGGAGGTCATGTCGCCGGAATATTTAACGAAGGAGCAAGTGCAGGAGATCACCCGGGTGGCGAGGCGTTATCACATTACGCTGATCCCTTCCCTGGATTCGCCGGGCCACCTGGGATACGCGCTGCGGAATCATCCGGACTGGCTGTTGAAAGATACGAATGGAGTTCCGGCCAAGGGAGCGCTGGATATTACGAATCCGCACGCCAGAGCGTTTGTGCTGGATTTGATTGATGAATATGCTGAACTGTTTCATGCCAGCCCTTATTTCCATATCGGCGGAGACGAATTTATCGATTTTGAGAAGTTTGGAGCGTACCCCCAGTTGGAGGCATATGCCCGGGAGACGTTGGGGATCCAGGGCGGAACAGGCGTCGATACGTATATCGACTATATTAACGACATTGCCGATTATCTGGAGCGGAAGGGTTTTGTCGTGCGGGTGTGGAACGACGGCTTTTACCGGGCCGATCAGACGGAACGCGCCGCGCTCAAGTCTACCATGCAAATCGCCTATTGGACCAAATGGCACCGCAATATGGCCAGGGTGCAAGCTTTTATGGACAAAGGCCATGACGTATTGAATTATAACGATTCGTATTTCTACTATGTGCTGGGGGAAAATGCCGGATACAAGTATCCAACGGGAAAAAAGATCTACGATAGCTGGCATCCCGGCGTGTTCCCCAGAGTGAGCGAGGCGGAAGGGCAGGAGTACGCGAGGCCATACCCCGACGCATTGATCGGCTGCTCTTTTGCCATTTGGAGCGACAAACCGTCGGCGCAGACCGAAGCCGAAGTAAGCGCCGGCATCGCCGAACCGCTGCGGGCCATGGCCGAAAAATCATGGCTTGCGGTGAATCGTTACGGCAGCTACGAGGAGTTTAAAGCGGCGTTTACGTTCTTATAGATATCGGATCGATGATCCCTACTTTTTCATGGAAGTAGGGATTTTTATTAAAACAAGGCTACTTAAGTGAGGGGATGCACTATGCAGCGGCTGGGTTTAGACTAAATGGCCTTCAAAATAGCGGAACTTTATGTACTTATTATTCGAGGCCAGGCATGTTTACCTCCATTAGCGACATTTTTTGTCCTTATTTTCCTATGAATGGTCCAGAACTGGGGCATTTCTATGCGATCCGAGAAAATAGCGACATAAATTTCCGCTAATGCTCTCAAATGGACGGACATCGCTAGAATAACGACATTTTTTTCCCTTATGTTTTTTGCTGGAATGTAATGATAGTGTCGCGGACAATAATCTTCTTTTCTAAGGAATGATAAAAAATGAAACCGCTTGAAGTCGTCAGTTTGGATATGTTCCAAACTTTAGTGAATGTGGATTCTAGAATCGAGCAGATATGGAAGCCGATATTAGTAAATACCTATACGTATGAAGCTGCAGACGAGTGCGGGCGTTTATTATTAAGTTATTTTTTTGAACATTGGCAACAGATGAAAGAAACGAAACTATTTTTTCTTATGAGGGAAGTCTATGAACGCAGTTTCGGTAGTTTATTCCGGCAAATGAACCTGTCATACGAGTCGGCGGCCGCCCTTGAGATTTTATTTGAAGAACACACACGTTCGGAATTTTATGAAGACACGGTCGGATTTTTAAAAAGAATCTTGCAAAAGTACAAAGTATGTATTGTAAGTGATGCAGACGAGGCGATGATTCCGGAATTTTATAAGGAATACGGGATGCGGATTTTGACTTCCGAACGGTATCGGTCTTATAAAAATGACGAACACAATACGATGTTTAAAGAACTGCTGCAAATTTATCATACGAACCCGGACAAAGTTATCCATATCGGAGATTCGGTTTCCGATGTTGTAGGGGCAAAGCGAGAAGGCATAAAAGCATGCTGGTTGAACCGGCATAAACGCACTTGGAAACATGAGGTTGAACCGGACTTTGTCATAGAAACATTAAGCGATTTAGAAAGTATTCTGTAATTTATCCGTGGAAGGAAGGTCCCGAATCCGATGCAAGCTATTCAGATGATTGAATTAAATCAGCAAAACCTTGAAGAAGAAGGAGGATATTGCTTAAGAAGCAAACCACTATCAACCGGATATCAGAACAAAAACAACTGGTTAAAGAACGAACTGGCAGCGGGCTTAAAAGACATAAAGCTGATGGAAAACGGAAAACAAGCGGGATTTATAGAGTATACGGCTGCGGAATATTCATCCAGAGTCGTTCACGCCAACGATTATTTGATCATCCATTGCTTATGGGTCAACATTTCCGGAAAAGGCTATGGAACTAGGCTGATCCATAAATGCATTGAAGATGCAAGACAACAAAATAAATGCGGTGTTGCGGTAATCACCAATTCGGACACTTCCTGGACTCCGAGCAAAGACATCTTCTTGAAAAACGGATTTAATGTCATTCAAGAAGCGCCCTACGGATTTGAACTGTTGGTACATCCGCTCAAGGATGGTCCACTTCCTTTTTTTCCAAACAATTGGGAGGAAAGATTGAAAGCTTCCGATGAACTAACCATTTTCCGCACCAACCAATGCCCGTTTGTGGACGTTGCTACCGAAAATATGCTGGAAGGGGCCCGAAAGCTCGGGATTGAAGCCAAAGTCATTGATATGAAAAACAGAGAAGAATTGATGGCGTTATCCCCGACGCCGTATGGCATTTTTGGGGTTACTTATCGCGGGCAATTAGTTACTTTCCACAGGCTTACCGTTCATTCCGCAATCAAAAAACTTAAATCCCTTTGTAATTAAGGAGCTTAACCGAGATGTTTGAAGCCAAAAGACATATTCGTATTGGTGCGGAGGAATGGGTAGAGGACATAGAAGACAACCATGTCGATGTTGTCGTTACCTTTCCCGATGCTACACTATGGATTGCTGATTTCTATACGATAAAATGTATTGAATCGATCAGGCAGGATTATTCAGAGAACGGACACTGCTTGAACGGGGCTTATTGGTGTTCCAATCACGTCATTATTGTAGACAATGTCAGCCGAGCACGTATTGAACAAGTGGTTGATGAGCTGATCACGAAAAACGAATTCCAGTACGCCTTTGAGTATTTCGGCGCGGTGAATGAAAGAGACCTGGAGCTGACACAATACCCCGAACATTTTTTTGACGGTAATTCCAAGATAGACCCATCTTATGTGTCCTGGCATGCCGTACAATTAAAACAAATGCTGGATCAGTCCAGTCCGGAAACAAGAGAAAAAATACTCAAGGAGATTTTGGAGATCTCTCCTTGAGTCTACAATTTCAATTCAAAAGCCCATGCAAGCTACAGCGTGCCGGGCTCATTCTCCTTTTCGCTAAAAAACAGCTTCATCATCGGCGGGGTGACGATCGTAGTAACCAGCACGACCAGTACAATGACGGCGAACATCCCTTCGTTCAGCAGCCCGGCTTCTTGACCGATGGCGGCAATGATCAGCGCGACTTCGCCCCGGGACACCATCGCCGCGCCGATTGCCAGGGCGCTTCGCCAACCGAAGCCGGAGGCTTTAGCCCCAAAGGCCGATCCCAATAATTTGGTGGCAATGGCCAGCACGCTTAATCCGGCAATCAGCCCAAACTGGGAGGAAACCGCGGAAAAGTCGACCTTTACGCCAATCGTCGTAAAAAACACGGGGACAAACACGGCGTATCCAATCGTTTCGATTTTTTCGGTAACCTCATGTTTATACGTGGTAAGGCTGATTGCCACCCCCGCAATATACGCCCCGATAATGGCAGCCACACCAGCGAATTCAGCCATGTAAGCAAACAGGAAGCAAATGATCAATGCTGCGGAGATGACCGACTCCGACACGCGGAGCGGAGAGAACTTGCGCAGCACCCAAGGGACAACTTTCCAACTCAAACCAATCGCAGCCGCAAAAAACGCGAACTTCTTCAAAATAATCATTCCCAAGTTTACGTCACCGCCGGCGAAGCTCATGACAAAGGCCAGCAGGATAATGACGAGAACATCGTCAATCACGGCCGCCCCCAGGATTGTAGCTCCCTCTCTGGATTTGAGCCTGCCCATTTCTTTCAGTGCTTGTACCGAAATGCTGACGCTTGTCGCGGACAGCAGCAGCCCGAGAAAAATGGCCTCAAATACGGGCATGCCGATAAGAACACCCGATAGATATCCCAATCCGAAAGGAAGGGCGATGCCGGCTAAACCTACATAAGCGGAGGCTTTGCCGGTTTTCTTGAATTCACCCGCATCCGTTTCCAGCCCCGCGATAAACATGAGTATTATGACGCCGATCTGGCTTATTTCATCGAGAATATCGGTTTCATGGATCAAGCCCAACACTGCGGGGCCAAGCAGAATGCCGATGAGCAGCTTCCCCAAAACCGCAGGCTGCCGTAATCTTACGCTTAGATCTCCGGCTAATTTAGATGCAATCAGAATAATGGCCAGTTCTAAAATCAGCATGTCAATCGTCCTCCATTGAAGTGAATTGTGCGGAAAAAATTAAAAAAAATGCAAAAAGAGCCTGCAACCACGGGAATGTTATGCCGAAAATGACATACCACTCCCTTGGTGACAGGCTCCTCCAAGTGAAGCATTTTAAATTTTTAACCAACAAGCGTCATTATATCAAAAAGTATAATTGTTGCCAATAGGTATAACAAGAATCACAGTTATGTTAAATTACCCCGATCAATTTGTTAAAATTTATTGACAATTCCAATTAAATGTTGTTTCATTTGATTAAACCAAGTTGAATTCATTTTTATTTAGGGGATAACTCACGTGGAACTGGGCAGTAAAATCCGAAAGATCCGTAAAGCACAAAACCGCAGTCTGGACGACATCGCCAAAGTTTGCGGATTTACGAAAAGCCTGTTGTCCAAAATCGAAAACGGGAAAACGGTGCCCCCGATCGGCACGCTCATCAAGATTGCCGAAGCGTTGGGCACCAAAGTCTCCGTGCTGCTCGATGACAGTGATCTGCATGGAACCGTACACACCACGAAAACGGCGAGCCTGGATAAAATGGTCCGCACCGATAAAGGGTATTCCTTTTCCGCGATTGCGGCGGAACGGCCGGAGAAATTGATGCAGCCGTTTTATTTTGTGGCCAGGAAGGGGAAGACGGGCAAACGAACGCTGTCTCATGTCGGACAGGAATTTATTTATGTTCTGGAAGGCACCATGATCTATTACGTAGGCAACGAAGCGTATACGCTAAACGCCGGCGACAGCTTGTATTTCGACTCCTTCGAAAATCATAAATATACGCCGGTGACGGATGAGGTCAAGTATTTGTCGGTGTTTTGCTCCGATTCCAAAGCTTAATGGCGGAAAAAGAGGGGATGGAAAATGCTGAACATTTTGGTCGTGGACGACGAACCGAAGCACCGGAAAGGGCTGTCGCGGATGCTTCAGGGGCTAAACCCGAAGCACAACATTTTTCATGCCAGGGACGGTGCGGAGGCGCTTGAAAGCATCAGCGTTCATCCCATTGACCTGGTTTTTACGGACATTCAAATGCCGGTCATGGGCGGGCTCGAATTTGTGGAGCACTTGACCCGCCGCGGCGGGAACGAATGCGTTATTATTATGAGCGCGTATTCGGAGTTTGCTTATGCGCAGCGCGCGCTCCAGCTTGGCGCCCGCGATTATTTGCTCAAGCCGGTAGAAGAGGACAGAATCGCGCCGCTGCTGGCGAAAGCGGAACAAAAAGCAAATACCGTGCGTCTCGCCGCCTCGAAGGCGTCCAGGGAATGGCTTTTCGCGTTGAGCGATCGCCCGAATGACCGGAAGCGATGTAAAGCCGAGATGATTATCGAAAGCTGCAAAACTTATATTGACACGCATTACCATGAAGAAGATTTGTCGCTAAGCACGCTGGCCGCGAAATTTCATTTTAATCCTTCGTATTTTTGCAACCTTTTCAAAACGCATTCGCGTATGACCATCCACCAATACATTACCCAAACCCGCATGAAGGCGGCGGCAAAGCTGCTGCTGCATACCTCGCAAAAGGTATACCAAATTGCCGAAAACGTCGGCTATAAGGATGTTAAGTACTTTATCCGCCTGTTTCGCAAGGAATTCGGCACAAGTCCGGAAGAATACCGCCATCTGTCCGCCATTCGCTGAATAAGGAAGGGATGTCATTTGAGAGGACGCTACGGTTTGCCGCGATTAAAGGATCTTCGCTACAGGACCAAACTTTTTTTATCCTATGCCCTCATTATCACGATTCCGCTTGGCATCCTCAGCTCTAAATATTATTTCTCCAGCAGGGAATTCGTCTCCGAATTCGCCCGGCAAAACCTTTACTCCATCGTGAAGCAAAACAACGAAATCATCGACGCCGAGCTCGCCCGGGTGGAGGAAAGCAGCCTCGCCCTGATTGCGGAGCAGATGCTGTACGAGCAATATTTGCATGCGAACCCGAAGGACGAATACAGCATGATTACGATGGAAAAAAAGGTCAGCCGCGCGCTCAACAAATACTTTCCCGATTTGCAGGACATGTATTCGCTCCATTTAATCACCAGCTATTCCAACATCGGCCCGACGGGAGCTTCCGCATTGATCCCTTATGAAAATTTTAACGAGACCAGTCTATACCAGGCTGCGGTAAAAGGGGACGGGGGGCTGGCGTGGGTCCCTACCTTTTCGTTTGCGCAAATGTTCCAGCAGGAAATCAACCCGTCCAACCCGCCGGAATACTTCCGGCTGCTGGCCGGGGTACGCTTGCTCAAACTGTTCAAAATCAACAATGGCGAAGTAATCGAGCTGCAAGGCAAAGCCGAGCTCCCGGTGCTGCTCATCACCTATAAGCCGGATTATTACCGTGCCCGGTTCGAAAATGCGCTCCCTTCCGCAGGAGCTGCTTTTTTTATTGTAAGCCCGGGGGGAGAGGTGGTTGCCGGTACGGATATGAAGCGGACATATGCTGCCGGTAAGCCGGATTGGCTGGAGGAAATGACCAGGTTGAAAAGCGGGACTTTGACGATGATGGAGGACGGCCAGCCGCTGATCGTTTGCTTTGATACGTCCGAAGAGACGGGTTGGATTTCCGCGGTTACCATCTCGCCGGAAGCTTTGGGAGCCGCGTTTTTACCGGATATCAGGTCCTATACCTTCTATTTAACGTTGCTCCTGCTGATCGTTTCGCTCCTGCTGGCGTTGTTGTTCGCCAATTCGATCACCAGGCCGATTCATCAACTGCTGCGGGCGATCAAAAAGACGGGTGAAGGAGAATTCGATACCCGCATCCCGGTGGAGTCTTACAACGAGATGGGGTTGTTGATTCATAAATACAACCAAATGAACGTAAAAATCAAAAATTTAATCGAAGAGAATTACAAGGTCAAGCTCAGGGAAAAAGAGACGCAAATCATGTCGCTGAATATCCAGCTGAATCCGCATTTTTTGTACAACACCTTAAACATCATGAATTGGACGGCGCTGGAGAACGAGCAGAAAGAGCTGAGCCGGATGATCGTCAGCTTGTCCGCCATGCTGCAGTACACCTCCGAAAACAGCCGTGACATCGGTGATTTGGCGGAGGATTTAAATTGGCTCCGGCATTATATTTTTCTGACGAACGAGCGTTTTGAGGGTAAGTTTACCGTCACCTATGACATTTCCCCCGAGCTGTATTCGTATAAAGTTCCCAAGCTGTTTCTGCAGCCGTTTGTCGAAAATGCGATTGTCCACGGTTTTTCCCGCCTGCATACCGGGGGAAGGATTATGATCCGGGGCCGGATGGAGGGCGGCGAGCGCGTGTTCACGGTGGAAGACAACGGCATAGGCATTCCCGCCCATAGGCTGGAGCAATTATCCGAAATGCAGAGCGGCTCCATCGGCATCCACAACGTGGACAAAAGAATCAAGCTTATTTACGGGGAAGCCTACGGCGTATCCATTACTTCGCAAGAAGGGAAAGGGACCCAAGTACACATCCGCTTGCCTTAAAAAGGTTGAACACACATTTTAACCAACAAATAAAAATCCTCCACCAATCCAAAAATGTTCGAATTCTTTTTAGAACCGTGATTTTTTACAATAAATATACAAATCATTTTTAGCTGAATGGAGGGTTAGGGGATGATGAGTGCAAGGCGTTTTGCGGGATTGGCTTTAGCGGCGGTTCTTGCCGTCACCGTCGTGTTATCGGCCTGTTCGAACAGCGGAGGAACCTCCGAAAGCCAGGGCGGGACCCAGGGCGGCAGTGAAGAAAAGATCACGCTAAAGTTCTCCTTCTGGGGGGATACGATTGAGAAAAAAACGGTTACGGAAGCGCTCGAACGTTTTGAGCAGGAGACCGGAATTCAGGTGGAGCCGATGCACGTTCCGGCCGATTATTTAACCAAACTGACGACCATGGTGGCGGGGAATGTCGCCCCGGATCTCGGTTATTTGTCCTCCGGTGCCGCTTTGAGCTGGGGCGCGGACGGAAAACTGCTGAATCTCGCCCCGCTTATCGAAAAGGACCCGGATTTTAAAAAGGAGGATTATCTCGACCAGGTATGGTACGAAATCGCTCCCGGCAACATCATCGGGATGAGCACCGCGGTGGAAGGATACGGACTCATGTATAACAAGGATCTGCTGCTGGAAGCGGGCGTAGAACTGCCCCCGACCGACGCGGATAAAGCCTGGGATTGGGATACGTTTGTGGAATTTGCCAGAAAATTAACGCTGGATGACCAGGGAAGAAATGCGCTTGATCCCAACTTTAACCCGGACAAAATCAGACAGTACGGCCTTCAATACGATCCCTACAATATGATGGCGGCGGTGGTTTCTAATGGCGGCAACTTTTTGACGGAGGATGGAAAAGGGTTTGGGCTGGCCCAGCCGGAGGCGATCGAGGCGATCCAAAAGCTGGCGGATCTGATGTATGTTCACCATGTTTCGCCCACCCCGATGCAAACCAAAAACCTGCCCGATACAGCGCTGCAGACGAAAAAAGTCGCCATGACGGTCTCAGGGAACTGGGCTTTGCAAGCGTTTGCAGAACAGGATTTTAATTTGGGGGTTGGGGTGCTGCCGAAGCTTAAAGTCAGCAATACCCTTTTGGATGGGGCGCCGACGGTCATTTTCAACTCGACCAAGCACCCGGAGGAAGCATGGCTGCTCTATAAATATATGGCCGACCCTGAATCGGTGCTGCCGCTGATCGAAGGCGGCTTATGGATGCCGCTGAAAAAAGAATGGTACACGAATCCGGACCTGATAAACAAATGGGCGGCCGGAAACGAGGCGCATCCGGAAGGATACACCGAAGCCTTTATGAAGCAAACCATTGAAAGCGGCATCCGCACCCCGGGCTTCGAAGTGAAGAATCTGGACAAAATCAATGCGCTGGTAACGCCAGCCCTCGATTTGGTCTGGACGGGCAAAATGACGGCCGAAGCAGCGCTGAAGGGGGTGGAGCCCAAGGTGCAGCCGCTGATTCAAGGATATTACGGCAGGTAATATCCAGACTTATCCATTCATCATGATTGGGGGGATTCCTATTCTTCATAAACGCCGTATCGCTCTAGCAGGCATCCTGTTCGCCCTGCCCAGTATCTGCGGGCTGTTGCTGTTCGTCATTTTGCCGATGGTCGCCAGTCTGTTGCTCAGCTTTACGGATTACCGGATCGTAAATGCGCCCAAATTCATCGGGCTGGCGAATTATACGCGGCTGTTCAACGGCACGGATCAATATTTTTACAACTCGCTGTGGGTCACCTTCAAATATGTCGTGCTTCGCGTTCCGCTCGGCCTGGTCTTTTCGTTTATCGTTGCGTTTCTGTTGAACATGGAGTTTATCCGCGGCAAATCCGTGTTCCGCACGATTTATTATTTGCCGGCCATCGTGCCCGCGGTCGCGTCCTCGATGATTTGGATTTGGCTGTTTAGCCCGGACCTGGGCCTGTTCAACAGCTTCCTGGAAGCCTTGAATTTGCCGACGCTCGATTGGCTGTATTCCGAAACCACCGTGGTTCCTTCCATCGTGCTGATGAGCCTGTGGGGGATGGGGAGCACGATCATTATTTTCCTGGCGGGCCTGCAAGGCGTGCCGCGGTCTTTGTATGAAGCGGCCATTGTCGATGGCGCCGGCCCGCTCCGGAAGTTCCGCCATATCACGATCCCGATGATGACGCCGATTATTTTCTTCAACTTGATCATGGGGTCGATCGGAGCATTTCAGGTATTTACCGAGGCGCTGATTATGACGCAGGGCGGGCCCAACAATGCCAGCTTGTTTTATAACTACTACATTTACCGCCAGGCGTTTCAATTCGGCGAAATGGGGCAGGCGTCGGCCATTGCCTGGATTCTCTTTATGATCATCCTGCTGGTTACGGTTATCTTTTTCCGCACATCCAAGTCCTGGGTGTTCTATGAAAGCGAGGTGTAGCGTTTATGCGGAGAAGCCGACGAATCTCGCAGATGACCGTTTACGCGATCCTCATTTTAGGGGCCTGCTTCTGTCTATTGCCGTTATTTTGGCTGGTCCGCAGCTCGATGATGAGTTCGCTGCAAATTTTTGAGATGCCGCCAAGGTGGATACCTTCGCCCTTTCGCTTGGAGAACTATGTGGAGGCCTTAACGACGATCGATTTCTTCCGGTTTTTCCGCAACACGTTAACCATCACCATCGGCTGCTTGGCCGGAGCGCTGATCAGCAGTTCGCTGGGGGCTTACAGTTATGCCAGGTTAAACTGGCCGGGGAAAAAGTTCTTCTTCGGACTGCTGCTGTCGAGCATGATGCTGCCCAGTGCGGTCACATTAATTCCGACCTTTATCGGCTGGAAGCTGGCTGATCTGATCAACACTTACTTCCCGCTTATTCTGCCGGTGTGGTTTGGCTCGGCCTTCGACATTTTTCTGTTAAGGCAGTTTTATACCAGCATCCCGCGGGATATGGACGAAGCCGCTTATGTGGACGGGGCCGGTCCGTGGACGGTTTTTTCCCGGATCATCATCCCTTTGTCGAAGCCGCCGCTGATCGTCATCGGTTTATTTTCCTTCATGAACTCATGGAACGATTTTATGGGCCCGCTGGTGTACTTGAATGAGGAAAGCAAATTTACGATGGCGCTGGGCCTGCAGATGTTCCAATCGCTGCACAGCGCGCAGTGGCATCTGCTGATGGCCGCTTCGACCGTGGTGATTTTGCCGGTGATTGTCGTGTTTTTTATCGGGCAGCGTTATTTTATTGAAGGGATTACGTTAACCGGGATGAAGGGTTGAAGAATTGAAAATGCAAAGGGAGGGTTAAATCCATGGAAGCACAACGTCTCCAAAAGGTACGGGAAGCGCTCAAGCAGCAGGGAATCGACGGATTGTTGATCGCAAGCCCCTATAACCGCAGATATGTGACCGGCTTCACCGGCACCGCGGGTTGGGTGGTGATTACGCAGGACCGGGCCTTGCTGGTGACCGATTTTCGTTATACCAACCAAGCTTCGCAACAGGCTGGGGCATATGAGGTCGTGCAGGCGGCGGGCGAACCGCTTGAGCTGATTCGCGGGAAGCTGGAAGTGGCCGGGGTTAGAACGTTGGGGTTTGAAAAAAATCAGGTGACCTATGCGGGCTATGAAGCGTACGAAAAATTTTTTCAGGGAATCGAGCTGGTGCCGACGGAAAATATCGTTGAAAAACTGCGTGGCATCAAAGATGAGCGGGAGCAGGCGTATATCCGGCGGGCGATCGAGATTACGGAAAAAGCTTTTGATCATATTTTGGGCTTCATGAAGCCGGGCGTTACCGAACGGGAGGTGGCTACGGAGCTGGAATACTTTATGCGCAAAAACGGGGCGGTTTCGTCGGCGTATCCCACGATCGTCGCTTCCGGCGTACGCTCCGCGCTGCCGCACGGTCTGGCCAGCGACAAGCCGCTTGGCGTCAATGAGTTCGTGACCCTGGATTTCGGGGCGAGCTATGAGGGCTACTGCTCCGATTTGACGCGGACCGTCTTTATTGGCGAGCCCACGGAGCGCCATCAGGAGATTTACCGGATCGTGCTGGAGGCCAACCGGACCACCCTGGAAGGGCTGAAGCCGGGCATGACGGGGAAGGAAGGGGATGCACTGGCCAGGGATTGTATCGCCGGCTATGGGTACGGTGACTACTTCGGCCACGGCCTCGGTCATGCCTTTGGTTTGGAAATCCACGAGCCGATGCGGTTTTCGCAAAAAACGGAGGATGTGCTCGAGCCAGGGATGATCCTGACGGTGGAGCCCGGGATTTACATCCCCGGTTTCGGCGGCGTCCGCATTGAGGATGACATTCTCATCACCGAAACGGGCATTGAGGTACTGACGAAATCAAACAAAGAACTGATCGTATTATAATGCGAGTTCAACAACCTCTATAAAAGAAGGGGGGATCGTGTCCATGAAATCGGAGGCTGCGGAAGTCGTCGTCATCGGCGGGGGGATCATCGGCATGTCCATCGCCTACTATGCGGCAAAAGCCGGCATGGACGTGGTTGTGGTCGAGCGCGGTGAAATCGCCGGGGGCACCTCCTCCAAATGCGACGGCAATATTTTGGCGATTGACAAGGATCCCGGATTTGACAGCCAAATGTCCCTGAAATCGCAGGAATTAGTGGCGGAGTGGGCCCGGGAGCTCGGTGAGGAATTCGAATACCGGGCCCCCGGCAGCATTCTCGTATGCGAGACCGAGGAGGAGATGCAGGCTGCCGAGAGCTGGGTTTCACGCCAGCGCGAAGCGGGCCTCCCTTTTCGTATGCTCGGCCGGCAGGACCTGCGGGAGGAATGGCCCTATCTGGCGGACGATCTTCCGGGCGGCTTGGAATGCGCCACCGATTCTACGGTGAACCCGGTACTCTTAACCTATTCGCTGGCTTCCACCGCCCGCCGCCATGGTGCAAGGCTGCGTACACATACGTCCGTGACGGCGCTTTTGCTGGACGAGAAGGGCCGGATTCGCGGAGTGGACACCTCCGGCGGCATGATCCACGCGAAGTTCGTCATTAACGCCGCCGGGGTATGGGCCAAGCGGATCGGGCAAATGGCCGGCATCGACATTCCGATCGAACCCCGCAAGGGCCACATTCTCGTGGCCTCCCGCTGGGAAAGCATCGGGAAACGGAAAGTGATGGAATTCGGCTATTTGATCAGCAAATTCGGCGGAACGCGCCAGGTGGATCCGAAGTTCGAGCAGTACGGCATCGCGCTGGTGTTCGAACCAACCGCCTCGCAGAACTTCCTGATCGGCTCCAGCCGCCAATTCGTAGGGATGAACTGCCGCGTCGATCAGGAGGTGATCCGGTTGATTGCGGAACGGGCGATCCGCTTTTTTCCCGCGCTGGAGCGGATACCGCTGCTGCGCACCTACGCGGGTTTGCGTCCCTGGACCGCCGATCATCTGCCGATCGTTTCCGCCATCGACGAAATCCCCGGATTTTATGTGGCAGCAGGACACGAAGGGGACGGGATCAGCCTGGCCGCAGTCACGGGGAAGGTGATGAGCGAAATGTTAAGCGGCGCCGCCACCTGCATCCCGGTCGAGCCGCTCCGTTATGACCGCTTTCGCTCCGGTTCCCGCCATCAGGAGGCCGTGTTATGAGTAAGAGCATTTCCAAACTGGTGAGCACGATCGACACCCACACTGGCGGGAACCCGACCCGCACCGTGATCGGTGGAGCGCCGGAGCTGTGCGGAAGGACGATGACGGAAAAGATGGTCTACATGTCCGAGCATTACGACGATTTCCGCACCGCGCTGATGTTCGAACCGCGGGGGCATGAGGTAATGTCCGGCTGCATTTTGACCCCGCCTTGCGACGAGCGGGCCGACATTGGGGTAGTGTTTATTGAAACCGGCGGATATTTGCCGATGTGCGGACATGATACGATCGGCCTTTGCACCGCGCTGATCGAGGGAGGAATCTATCCCGCCGGCAAAGACGTCATTCGGCTCGATACTCCGGCAGGCCTTGTGGAAGCCAAGCTGGAGATCGAAGAGGGAAAAGTGCGGCAAGTGATGTTCACGAATATCGCCTCTTTTTTATACAAAAGGGATGTGTTGGTGGATGTTGAAGGGCATGGCGAAATCTCCGTTGACATCGCGTATGGCGGCAATTTTTACGGACTTGTCGATGCGCGGCCGCTTCGTCTTCCCCTGGTTCCCGGGCGGGGCTCGGAAATCGTTCGTTTGGCCATTAAGATACGTGAAGCGGTGAATTGCCTGGTTGAGGTGGTACATCCCGAAATCCCGGTCATTCGCGGGCTTACCCATATCGAGTTCTATAGCGATCCGGTATCGCCGTTGGCCCATTGCCGGAATACCGTGGTCGTGCCTCCCGGAGGAATCGACCGTTCCCCGTGCGGGACGGGAACCTCGGCCAAGGTCGCCGTGCTTCACGCCAAGGGGGAGCTTGGCCGAGGACAGGAGTTTGTCCATGAGAGCATCGTGGGCTCGCTATTCCGGGCCAAGATTGTGGAAGAAACGACGGTAGGCGGCTTGCCGGCGGTCATCCCGCAAATCTCCGGATCGGCTTGGGTGACGGGTTTCCACCAGTTTGTTTTGCAGGATCGGGATAAGCTCAATCAGGGGTTCTTTCTGCTTTAATCGTTTGAGTTCAAAATCACCTCTAATATGAATGGGTTCGGGGGCCGGTGTACATGAACATGAAGAAATGGTATGCGGCGATCGATACGCATTCCGGCGGCGAACCGCTCAGGATCATTACCGGCGGCTTGCCGCCGCTGGTTGGAGCAACGCTGCAGGAGAAGGCGGGATTTTTCCGGCGGAACTTTGATTCCGCAAGGAAGCTGCTGCTGGCCGAGCCGCGAGGGCACGGGGCGATGACCGGGGCGGTCGTCACGGCACCGGTAACGAAAGGAGCGCGGTTCGGCCTGCTGTTCTTGAACCAGGAAGGCCTGGCAGCCATTAGCGGCCACGGGATTATCGCCGCAGTTACGGCTTGGATTGCCACAGGGCAGTTGGAGCCTTCCGAAGCCGCCGCGGGTGTTCTGATCGATTGCCCGGCGGGCACAGTTCGCGCGATTGCCGATTGCGAAGGGGAGGAAGTTCGCGCGGTTACGATTGAGCCGGTTCCGAGCTTCGCTTATGACGAGCCGCTTACGGTGAATGTTGATGGTGTGGAGGTGAGGGTCGACATTGCCTTCAGCGGAGAGTTGTTTGCCGTCGTCGACACCTCTTCCTTGTTCGGAGCAAGTGAAGCGTACCCGCTGCTCAAGCTGCGGGAGTGGGCCCGGCTGATCCGCGAGGCGGCGGATGGGCGGCTGCAAGGCAAGCGCCCGCTGGTGGACTGGAGTACGGGGCTCCATGGCGTGTTTTTTTATCGCAGGGACGATGGGCCCGGTAGCCGCCGTGAAGCCAGTCTTGATGTCTGCCATGATGACCGTGATCCGGCGCAGATCGTCTACCGGAGTACGGCTGTTTTCGCCGGTGAACAGCTTGACCGGTCACCGGGCGGAGCGGGAGCTTGCGCTCATCTGGCAGTCCTCTATTCCCGAGGTTTGCTTGCGCGAGGCCAGCAGATCATCTATGAAGGGATAACCGGCGCCCGTGCGATTGGAAGCATTTCCGGGGTAACGACGGCTTACGGCTGTAGGGCCGTTATCCCGCGGTTTACGGGTACCGCCCATCTCTTAGGTTTTATGAATTTCCTGCTGGACCCAGCCGATCCGTTGCCGGAAGGATTTATACTTTATTAGATTAATATTTTATTATGTGAATAATTATATGGCGAGGGGAGAAATCGCGATATGCCTAGATTTGAAGGGGTTTACGTGGCCATCGTCACGCCGTTCACCGACAGCTATGAGGTGGACTATAAGCGTCTGGCCGAGCTTTGTGACTGGCTGATCTCACAAGGGGTGAACGGTCTGGTTCCGGCCGGATCATTGGGGGAATACGCAACCATGACCGGCGAAGAACGGGCCAAAGTCGTGGAAACCGTGATCGCGGCCGCGGCCGGGCGAGTGCCGGTGGTGCCCGGCTCCGCGGCGCCTTCCACGCGGCAGGCCGTGGAGTGGGTGAAGCACGCGAAGGATGCGGGCGCTGCCGGCGTGATGGCTTTGCCGCCGATCAACTACAGGCCGCTGGAGCATGAAGTTATCGCCCACTACGAGGCGCTTAATGAGGTGGGGCTGCCGATCATCGCCTACAACAATCCGCATGATTACAAGGTCGACTTGACGCCGCAGCTGCTTGCCCGGCTTTCCGGGCTCGAACATATCGTGGCCGTCAAAGAGTTTTCCGGCGACATCCGCCGAGTTCACGATATTCTGGACCAGACGGATCTGGAAGTGATGATCGGCGTTGACGATTTGGCCATGGAGGGCGTGATGTTTGGAGCCACAGGCTGGATTTCCGGGGTGCCGAACGCCTTGCCGCAGGAAGGCGTGGAGTTGTTTGGCCTGGCCAGACAAGGCAAGGTTCAGGAAGCCGCCGCGCTGTACCGCCGGCTGCTGCCGTTGCTGCACTTCGATGCCAGCCCGCAGCTCGTCCAGTCGATCAAGTACATGATGGAGCTGGCCGGATTCCCAGTGGGGCCGTCCCGCCCGCCGCGTCTGCCTTTGCCGGAAGCCGATTATGAGTTGATCAAACAAGCGTTCGAGCATGCCGCCCACCGCAACCAACCGGCCAATTAAACGGCAGACCGCGCAAACAAAGGCAATTGCCGGAACACGGCTTCGGCCATAAGAAGGAAGCGCGAAATGAAGGGCGCAAAAGCAAAAGCGGCGCTTGCCATCAGGACGGCGCAGCTCCTTCAAGCAAGACCGACGTCATTCTAACGGTTGTGAGCGCCGCTATCTCGATAAAATGCAGGGGAAACCAAATTTAACGGTTGCAACAGAGCTTATTTTGCCTTATTTCAAAGATTCGGCCCTTTATTACCCAAATAAGAGCGAGAGCAACCGTTAGATATTGAATCCCCGTCTTTTCGGCTAAATAAGCGCTGGTTACAACCGTTAGCGAAAGACTGAAGATCCGGGATGCAGAGCCGTTAACTCAAAACGAATGGATTGGCCAACTGACTTTGCAGCCAAGCGCCGACTTCTGGGTTGAGTCCAAAAAAAGAAGCAAAAGAAGGGAGCTTGGAATGAGCTTGAAACAGGAGGAATCGTCTATGATACACAGCCGGAATTGGATCGGAGGAGAATGGATTGTCCCCGCGGCAGGAGAGTGCGCCGTGGTCAATCCATCCGACACCCGGGAGGAGGTGGGCGTGCTTCATTTATCCGATACCTCGCACGTAGCGCAAGCGGAGCAGGCGGCTCGTTTGGCTTACGCCTCCTGGTCCCGCTTGACGGGAGCCGCAAGAGCCGAGCATTTGCAGCGGCTGGCGGCGGCCCTGGAGTCGAGGGCCGCCGAAGTTGCCCAACTCGCCAGTATGGAAATGGGCAAGCCGATAACGGAAATGCGCGGCGAAGTCATGCGCGGTGTAAACCTGCTGCGATATTATGCCGCAGAAGGCGTCCGGGCTAATGGCGCGGTCATTCCTTCCAGCGAGCCGGATGTTTTGCAGTATAGCCGTAAGGTATCGCTTGGGGTGGTCGGAATTATCACCCCCTGGAATTTTCCCGTGGCCATTTCGCTGTGGAAAATAGCGCCGGCTCTAATCTGCGGCAATACAGTAATCTGGAAACCGGCCGAGTCCGCCTCTTTAACCGCGACCAGGCTGGCGGAAATCTTCGCCGAAGCCGGACTTCCTTCCGGTGTCGTCAATCTGGTCGTCGGCAAGGGCAGCAAAATCGGCGATGCGCTGCTGGAGCAAACGGCTTTGGACGCGGTCAGCTTTACCGGCTCCACGGCCACTGGTACGCACATCGCCGAGGCCTGCGCCAAACGCAATATCAAATATCAAACCGAAATGGGCGGTAAAAATGCCGCCGTGGTGCTGGGTGATGCCGATCTGGAGCATACCGTTCCCCTGATTGTCAGCGGCGCGTTCCGCTCGGCGGGCCAGAAATGCACGGCGACCAGCCGCATCATCGTGGAATCCGGCATTTACGATGCGTTTACCGAAGCGTTGACGCAAGCGGTATCAAGGCTCAAGCTGGCCCCGGCCCTTGATCCGCAGGCTTACCTGGGACCGGTGGCTTCGGCAAACCAATACGAAACGGTGAACGCTTATGTGCAGCTGGCCTGGGAGCATGCCGAAATTTTAGCACAAGGTCCGGCGGCCGCAGGGGATCAGGAAGGTTATTATGTAAGACCGCTCGTGGCAGCGGGCTTAAACGCAGAGCATCCGCTGATTCAGGAGGAGATTTTCGGACCGGTCGCCGTGGTGCAGGAAGCGTCCGATTTCGCGGAAGCCGTCGCCCTGTGCAATCAAACCGTTTATGGCCTGAGCGCTTCTTTATTCACCCGGGATTTGTCTTATGCCCATCGGTTCCTGGACGAAGCCCGGGCCGGAATGGTCCGCGTCAATCAGGAGACGGCAGGCGTCGAATATCAAGCCCCGTTCGGCGGCCTGAAGCTCTCCAGCTCGCACACGCGCGAACAGGGGCAAGCCGCCCTGGATTTCTATACCGAATTAAAAACCTGCGCCATCCGCTACTTCTAGGAGGAGGCTTACGATATGCAACGTCGATCCATGGTGATTTGCCGCTGCGAAGAAGTGGAGCTGGAACAATTGGAGGCGGCCTATGAGTCGGGATGCCGGACCTCCCGGCAGCTGAAGATGAAAACGCGGGCCGCGATGGGCGCCTGCCAGGGCAGGGTATGCAGACATCTGCTGGAGGCTTGGCTACACGCTAAGGTTCCCGAGTCCCCCCGCAACGTCGAACTGTTAGCCTACCGCCCGCCGATCCGGCCCGTAACTTTCGGCCAACTGGCAAGGGGGGAGGATTAGTGGAACGGATCATAGACCACCCGATTCTGGGTCCGATGAGAACGCCGCGTGATACGGTGAGCTTTACGTTTAACGACAAGGAATTGACGGGACGGCAAGGGGAGCCGATCGCCGCCGCTTTGCTCGCCTCAGGGATCCGCATACTGCGCAGGCACGAGGAATCCGGGAGCCCTCACGGGTTGTATTGCGCCATTGGCCACTGTATGGAATGCCGATTGAACGTGGATGGCAAGGGGCCGGTACGCGCCTGTCTCACCCCGCTTGAAGCAGGGATGCGTGTTTCCGAGGGGCGGCGGCTGCCCAATGAAATCACGGGGAGGAAGCTGCCGTGACGAAACCTCCGCAATTCGATCTGTTGATCGTGGGCGCCGGTCCGGCGGGATTATCGGCCGCGGCCGAAGCAGCCGGACATGGGCTCGGCGTAGCCGTGCTGGATGAGTTCCCCGAACCGGGCGGACGCATGCTGGGCCAGTTTCACGAAGAAAAAGGGCACTGGTGGGTAGGCCGGCGGGAAGCTGAGCAATTGTTGGAAAAATGCGCTGCCTTAGGGGTTGAAATCCGCTGCGGCTTGTCCGTTTACGGCATGGTTAGACTTGATAACCGCTGGGTAGTCAGAACCACCGGCGGATCGCTAACGGCCGCACGCGTCCTGCTCGCTACGGGCGCTGCCGAAATTCCTCGGCCCTGCCCCGGCTGGACGCTGCCCGGCGTGATGTCGATCGGCGCCGCCCAAGTGCTGGCCAATGTCCACTACGTGAAGCCCGGCCAGCGCGGACTGATCATCGGCGTGAATCCGCTGGCCATGGCTATCGCTCGGGAGCTGGCGGTCAGCGGCGTGCCGATCGCAGGTATTGTGCTGCCGGGGCCAGGTCCGCTGTCCGGCGAAGACGCCCTGCCCAAGGCGAATTTGGCGAAGCTGATGGATCTGGCCCATCTGGCACCTTCGCCGTTCATGAGGATCGGTGGAAGGATAGCGCGTACGTTAGGGCTGGCCGGGCCGGTTGCCCGTTTTTTTCCCCGAGGCGGGATAAAAATATGGGGTATCCCGTTAATGCTGCGGACGGCGGTCGTGTCCATTAACGGTACGGACCGGGTGGAATCCGTCACCCTGGCGGACGTAACCGGAGCCGGCGAGCTCATCCCCGGAAGCGAACGGGAGGAGCGGGTGGATTTCGTGGCGCTGGCGGGCGGATTATACCCGCTGGCGGAATTGGCTGCGGTGGCCGGATGCCCTTTTATGCATGTTCCGGAGCTGGGCGGTCATATTCCGCTGCACAATGAGCAGCTGCAAACCCCGGTTGCGGGATTGTATATCGCCGGCAATATTACCGGGATCGAAAGCGCGCTGGTGGCTATGGCTCAAGGGCGGCTCGCCGCCGCGGCCGTTTGCGGCGATGCGGGAGTATTGGGAGGCCGCAGGGAAAGCAAGCTGCGTGATGCGATCCAGCAGGTCCGGCGTGTGCGCGCCTCCGCCTTGATTCAATTTGCGCCGGGCATCGCGGAGGCCAGAGAGCGAGTCTATCAGCATTATGCCGAGTTCCTGCAGGCTGAAGTGTTAAATGAGCAGATGAATTAGATTCAAGCTAAAACATAAGCACAAAAAATTCCGCTATTGGTGATGAACATAATCTAATCCGGACAATAAGATCATAAAGTACCGCTATTTTCGTAGGATGGAGGTTAGTCGAACCAGTAGCTGGTCATCAACCGCCGATTTTTAGGTTGAACCATAAATTAAGGGAGGATATAAAGCATGAAAAGATGGGTTTCGTTATGGATGAGCTTCCTGTTAACGGTTTCCTTATTCGCTTTACCGGCTGCCGCCGAGCCCGCGGAGCCGCAGCAACTTAGCAACGAAGCGGAAATTGTCGATATTTTCGGGAGAACCCTGAACAATTACGGCGTGGAGTTGGTGGACTGGCAGGGCTATATCGCCAATCCTTTTGTCAAATTAACGCTTGTTCCGCCACAGAACGCCGCTTATCCTTTGACCATAAACATTAAGGCCAAAGGCACCTCCAGATTGATGTTGGACCGTCCCAGCACTTTTAGCGCAAACGGGGCGTCCAAGACACTGTCGTTCCAAAACGCCGGCGAGCGCAAGCCTTTTTACCTCGAGATCCAACCAGACCGGATCGGCGGGAACGGCGAAATCGAACATTACACGCTGGAACTGACGGTGACCGGCGCGAATGGCGCCTCCCGCACACAAACCACTCCGATTCGCGTCCTGGATCAGGACGATAATAGGGAGCCGGAGCTGCCGCTTAAATTCGATTACAGATACGACACGATTCAGCCCTATTTCAGCAATCCCGCGATCCGCGCAGCCGGTGAGCAGGCGATCAAGGACTGGTTTTATTTCTTCGATATGGAACCGTTTGACACCGTTCCGGCCAACGCGGAAACGACCTGGCTGCCGGAGGATGGCTTCAACGGGCATGTCGCCGCAACCAACAATGAGCCTTACAACGGAATGTGGATCTACTTGAGAGGACTCAACGGACCCTATTCGACCGGCGGGCCGGCGAACAACGGGCAATACCACAAGCGGGGCGGAGTGACCGTACCGGGAAATATTCATCGTTCCTTGCTAACGATCCTTGATTTTTACGATACCGCGACGCCGTTTGCTTCGCTGAATGACGAGGAATGGTACCTGTCGGAAATGTCGAGTACTCGCACGGACGTTTACGGCCTGATCATGCACGAGTTTGGCCACGCGGTCGCGTATTCCGATAGCTGGCAAGGGATGGCGGCCTATGAGCGCGGCGGCTGGAGAACGGCGAACAATATTATAGACTACCAAGGCGTTCCGGTACCGCTGGACAATAGCTACCATATCCCCGGAGATCAGCAGTATTGGGATCGGCTCAGCGGCCAGAACGGCGGATATAACCATCTTTTTCACGACAATAAGCGCTGGATGCTGACCAAACTGGCCTTGCTGATTGCGGAAAAAGCGGGCTGGAAATTAAATCGCGAGCTGACACCTTTCCTGAGTCCGTCCATCAAAAATATCTCTATTCCTAACGCAACGCCGGGAGGGAATTACGCACTGAAGCTGCAGGCCGAGGGCGGAGTTCCTTTCTACGATTGGACGATTACGCAAGGCTCGTTGCCCGGAGGTCTGAGCTTGGACCGCTTTACCGGCGAAATCAAAGGAACCGTATCCGGCAATGCCCAAGGAAGCTATCAGTTTACTGTGCAGCTTCGCGATTACGACGAAAAGGGCACTCCGGTGCACAAACAATTCACTATCAACGTTGGGCAGGGAGGAGCCCCGACTGAAAATGTAGCCGCCAATGGAACGGCCTCTACCTCATACGTATCCCCTTGGGAAAGCCTGGCCGGGCTGAATGATGAATACGAACCGGAAAACTCGGCGGATCGGGGACACCCGGTATATGGCAACTGGGATAACCCTGGAACCGAGCAGTGGGTTCAATATGACTTCGACCATCCGGTTAAGATCTCTTCCAGCGAAGTGTACTGGTTTGACGATAATCAGGGGATCGATCTGCCGGAGTCTTTTTACCTGCAATACTGGAACGGAAATGCTTGGATGCAGGTGCCGAACCCTTCCGCATATGGCGTGCTTCCGGATCGGTATAATGTGACCACCTTCGACCCGGTGACTACGACGAAAATCCGGTTAACGATGAAGGCCAAGGCAGCTGCGTCAACCGGCATCCAGCAATGGAAAGTGATTGGAGAGCCGGCTTAGTGTTGATTTGATCGGGCAAGTAGCAGGCATATCGAGTTTAGCGAGCTGTGGGGGAGAAAAGGCCCTTGCGGCTCGTGTTTTTTATAATAAAAATTTGAAATACCACTTGAATAATGTTCCAGTCTCCATTACAATCTAACTGATATTGATATTCATTATCATTTAGGATGTAATGGGGGAGAAAGCCATGATGTTCAGGTTCAACAAATCATTTTTCAGCCATATGGCGCTTGTGTTGATTTTTACGATGTTGGCAGGCTGCGGAGCCGCCGGCGGGGCGGCGGAAGGAACGGCAAATACAAGCCAGGCGGCGGGCTCCAGCGCGAATGCGGGCAGCGGCGGAAAGGGCGGAACGGATAGCAGTGCCGGGGAAGAGACGCGGATCATTAAACATGCGATGGGGGAAACCGAGATTAAGGGAACACCGCAAAAAGTCGTCACCCTGTTCCAAGGGGCGAACGATGTCGTGGTTGCGCTGGGGGTGAAGCCGGCCGGAGTGGTCGAATCCTGGGCGCAGCAGCCTGTCTATGAATATTTGCGGGCTGATCTGGAAGGCGTGCCCATCGTCGGGCAGGAGACTCAGCCGAACCTGGAGGAAATACATAAACTTAAGCCTGATCTGATTATCGCCAATAAGACGCGGCATGAGGACATTTATGAGCAGTTGTCCCAAATCGCGCCGACCGTGATGCTGGAGACGTTGTACGACTGGAAGGAAACGCTGAAAACGGCGGGCGCGGCGTTGAACCTTGAAGACAAGTCAGATCAGCTGTTGTCCGATTGGGAGGCGAGAGTGGCCGACTTTAAAGAGAAGATGGGCGACCGCCTGCCGATTGAAGCCACGATCACCAATTTCAGAGCCGATCAGGTGCGGATTTACTATATGGGTTATGCCGGTCAAATATTGCAAGAGCTTGGCTTTACAAGACCTCCGGGTCATGACGAAGATATCTGGGGTGTCGAACTTGCCTCGAAGGAAAGCATCCCGGATATGAATGCGGACATGATCTTTAACTTCAATTACAAGGCGGAGGGCGAAGCTGCCCAGAAGAATTACGAGGAATGGACAAAAAGCAAGCTGTGGGCCAATCTGGATGCGGTCAAAAACAACCAGTTTGTCCAGGTGGATGAGGTGATATGGAACCTCGGGGGCGGATACAAGTCGGCCAACCTTTTGCTCGATGGTCTGTACGAGTATTTCAAACTGAACTAAGGGGAAAGAGTGAGGATATGTTGCCCCTGTTTGCACAAGGGAAATCCAAGATTTTAGGGCTGGCGGCGTTGCTGGTGCTGCTGGCCGCGGCGGGTACCGCGAGCCTGATTTACGGCCGCACGGAAATTACCGTTTCCACGGCGGTGGAAGCGTTCAAACATTATGACGAAGAATCCACCCCGCATATCGTGCTCCGTACCGAACGGCTGCCCCGCACGGTGATCGCCGCCGTTGTCGGCGCCAGCCTAGCGGTTGCGGGTGCGCTCATGCAAGCGTTGACACGCAACCCGCTTGCTTCTCCAAGCGTGTTTGGCATCAATGCCGGGGCGATATTTTTTATCGTGCTTGCGAATGTGTTGTTGTCGGTCTCCTCGTTAAATACGATGATGTGGTTTGGTTTTACCGGGGCTGCCATTGCGGCGGCCGTTGTGTATGCGCTCGGCTCCATCGGGCGGGACGGCTTGACCCCAATCAAGGTTGTGCTGGCCGGGACGGCGATTAGCGCCTTGTTCTCGTCCTTCACACAGGCGGTGCTTGTACTGGACGGGACCGGGCTGCAGGAGGTGCTGTTCTGGCTGGCCGGCTCCGTCAGCGGCCGCACGCTGGAGATGTTGTATCCCGTTCTGCCGTATATGGCCGCGGGAGCTTTGGCCGCGCTGTTTATGGGCCGGGCGATCAATCTGCTGTTGACCGGCGATGATATCGCTAAAGGCATGGGGCAAAACGTTGTGCTGGTCAAAACGGCCATGGGTGTCGTAACCGTGCTGCTCGCCGGGGGCGCCGTGGCCGTGGCCGGCTCCATTGGTCTTGTCGGACTCGTCGTGCCCCATATCATGCGCACATGGGTCGGGAATGACTACCGCTGGCTTATTCCCTACTCGCTCATAGGCGGGGCGGTGCTGCTGCTGTTGGCCGATGTGGCCGCGCGGCTGATCATCCTGCCGGAGGAACTTCCGCTTGGGATCATGACCGCCCTGATTGGCGGACCGTTCTTCGTCTACATTGCCCGCAAGGGGGTGACGAAGATATGAGAGGAACGATTATCTTCCGCAGCAAGAAGGAAGCGGTATCCCTGCAGGTGGAGAGGAGGGCGGTGCTGGTCATCGCCGTGCTGGTTCTTCTCGTCCTGCTCGCCGCTGTGCTTGGCACAAGCCTAGGCAACGACGTGATTTCGCCGCTGGAGGTGCTCCGGACGATTCTGGGACTGAATGCGGGGGAGTATGATTTTGTAGTGCTTACGCTGAGGCTGCCGCGGGTGCTGCTGTCCCTGTTGGTCGGAGCCGCGCTCGGTATGTCCGGCGCCATTTTGCAAGGGGTGATCCGCAATCCTTTGGCTTCTCCGGATGTCATCGGCATCACGGGCGGCGCGGCGGCTGTTGCTGTCGGTTTTGTGACGCTGCTGGGCGGGGCGGTCAGCATCAAGCTGTTGCCGGCCTTTGCGGTTGCCGGAGCATTGGTGACTTCGATGGTCATCTATGCGCTTGCTTGGAAGGCAGGAGTCGCGCCGATCCGCCTCGTGCTGATCGGCATCGGCATTTCGGCCATCACCAGCGCCGGCACGACGTTTATGCTGATCATCAGTCCGTTTTATACTGCCGGGCAAGCGTATATTTGGCTGACAGGCAGCGTGTACGGCGCTTCATGGACGGATGTCTATACGATAATTCCGGTTATTTTGCTCGTCCTACCGCTTGTGCTTTGGCTGGCCCGCAGCTTGAACGCGCAGGAATTCGGGGACGATCTGGCTACAGGACTCGGCGTCACCGTTGAGCGCCACCGCTTTGCGCTGCTGCTGTGCAGCGTCCTGCTCGCCGGATTTGCGGTTGCCGTGGCCGGCACGCTTGGTTTTGCCGGATTGATCGCACCGCATATCGCCCGAAAACTGGTGGGCCGGATGTTCGGCAGCCTGCTGCTCGTGTCGGCGCTGACCGGCGCGCTGCTCGTATTCGGCGCCGACTTGGTCGGACGCACGGCGTTTCTTCCGCTGGACGTCCCGGCAGGAGTGTTCACCGCGGGGATTGGTGCGCCGTTTTTCCTGTACTTGCTGTTCAAGAACAGAAATCAGTTTTAAGTGTGTGTTCAAAAATTTGGATGACTTTTTGAACAACCTCTTTGAGAAGGAGGAGAACCGTGAGTATCTTGGAAACAAAAGACCTGACCATTTCTTATGGAACGGAGCCAGTGATCGACAACCTGAATTTGGCGATTCCCAAAGGAAAAATCACGGTGCTGATCGGCAGCAACGGCTGCGGCAAATCGACGCTGCTGCGCACCGTTGCCCGCCTGCTGAGGCCCCGGTCGGGCACAGTGCTGCTGAGTGGGGAGGAGATCGCAAAACTGCCGACCAAGGAGGTCTCCAGACAGATGGCGATTTTGCCCCAGGGACCATCCGCTCCGGAAGGGCTGACGGTGAGCCAGCTTGTGCGGCAGGGGAGGTATCCGCATCAAAGCTGGCTGAAGCAGTGGTCGCGCGAGGATGAGCGGATCGTTCAGCTTGCGCTTGAGTCCACGCGTCTGTCGGAGCTGGCGGATCGCCCGGTTGATGCCCTGTCGGGAGGACAGCGCCAGCGCGCCTGGATCGCCATGATCCTCGCGCAGGGCACGGAAACGCTGCTGCTCGACGAGCCGACAACATACCTGGACATGAGCCACCAGATTGAAGTCCTTGATCTGCTGTTTGAATTGAACGAGCAGGAGAACCGCACCATCGTTATGGTCCTGCACGACCTGAATTTGGCTTGCCGTTACGCGCATCATATCGTTGCGGTTCACAACAAAACCGTGTTTGCACAGGGCAGACCGGAGGATATCGTAACCCGGGAGATGGTCCGGACCGTCTTCCGGATGGATTGCGAGATCACCGTTGATCCGTTGTTTGGAACACCATTATGTATCCCTCACGGAAGGGGAAGGAAAATTCATGATGAAAAAGACCGCAGACTCCTTGCTTCTGCCGGAAGAATATAATATCCTGGCCGCCGACTACCGGTTAACGCGGGATTCCTCGCCCGACCGGTCATTCTCCATTCCGTTTGCCGATTTGCTGGACCCGGAGAAAAGCCTGGCCTATTTTCGCGGGGTAAAAGGCATTTTCGAAACCGATTCCGAGCTTGCCGCCGTCTCGCTGTTTGCCAAGCGGTATGCTTTTCTTGTCATCGCCCCCGGACTTTATGCAATGTCTGCCTTCAACAAAGGCTTGAATTTGGCCCTGGAGAACGGTTGGATTGAATCGAGCTACCAGGGGCAGGCATGGCTGCCCAAAGCGAGGCTCTTGGATCTGCAGGCCAGTGAGCCCGAGGAGGGACAGAGAAGCGAATGGCGCAACCGGGTGATCGAAACGATGTTTGCCGGAAACCTGTCCCGGGTATGGAATGCCGTGTCCAAAGCGGCCGGCATCTCCAAAGCCTTGTTATGGGAAAATACGGCGATTTATGTCTATTGGCTATATGAGAAAAAATTTGCGGAAGCGGCCAGTCCCGAGCAAAAGCAGCGGATGGAGGAGGATTACCGTTATCTGCTCTATGATGCGCCGACCCGTCTTTTTGGCGAACCGCGCAACCCGATCAAAAAGTTCAACAGTCCCAAAGTGTTCACGGCTGAATCCGATAACCCGATCCGCATGCGCAAAACGTGCTGCTTGTATTATTTGACGTCGGACACTCCGCACGACTATTGCTCGACATGCCCCAAACGGAATCGTTAACGCGGGGAGTGCCCCCTTATTTTTACTGGAATTGGCGCCGCTTTCCCCGGGCCGTGTGGTATGGGGCGTGCTGCATGTTGCACGTTGCACGACGGGCACGACAGCTGTCCGAGGACGATTCGGCTAGTAACGGACTGGGGAGCCCTTATTTGCCTGAAAATACGGCGTTTCCATATCTAACGGACAGAGGCGCGCTTATTTGTCCTAAAATGGCCAAAAAGGAACGCTTAAATGCCAAATAAGGTCCGTGGTGTCCGTTACATTCTGGAAACTCTTGATTTCGCTGAAATAAGGGCGCTGGGGTCCGTTAGGGGCGGCAAGTCGGTATTACGGCCTAATGGCACCGCGGCCGGCATCCCAGATAATAGGTCGGCTCTTGGTAATACGGTCGGCTTTTGGCAATATGGCATTAGGTCTCGGCTGTATTGCCTTAATTTTTGACAGTAGGGCCCTACGTCTCGGCAATACGGCCGGGCCGAACCCATAATCATGCGCCTTCAACCAGTGCCCATACATGCTGGCTCCACGCTGCAGTTTCTCAACCCTCATCGCCTCTGCTAGTTCAAACCTCTCGTTTGGCATCCTTTTTCTATTCCTATCCTCCGATATTGTAAACGCCCATAACGCCCTCTAAAAAACTTATATTTCCTTAAAAGTTTATAATTGACAATTTACATTAACCTCCTGTAAGATAATTGCATATGATATTGATAATCATTATCATTAAATTGTTTCTTCGATATTATCAGAATTAAGTGAAACAACCGTTGCTTTTTCGGGGATGGGAGGAGTTGTAGTGCACGAGGCGAGGAGCCAAAATTTACAAAATCGGCTGATTATGAGCAAGGCCGAGAAAATGGGCATGGATTGCCGGCAGCTGATTGCCGGGTGTGAGGATTTTTTGGAGCTTACCTGCAAAGGCAAAAGCATCGTGATCAACAAAACGAGGTCCCATCGTCTGCCATTGATCGCCGGGTTGCTGGCGAAGAACAAAGAGGCGGCGAACCATTTGCTGCAGCGCCAGGGGCTGCCGGTGCCTCCGTTTATCGTGGTCCCGGAAATGGGGGAGGAGGCGGCCCGGTTTCTGGAGGCCTGCGCGTCCGTGGTGGTCAAGCCGCTTGATGCCAGCGGCAGCGCCGGTGTCACGCTGGACGTCCGGACCAGCGGGCAGCTTGACGAGGCCATCCGAAAAGCCGGCCAATACAGCGGAAGCATCCTGATCCAGCGGTTTGTGCCGGGCGCGGATTATCGCGTTCTAGTCATAGGCGGCAAGGTTGCGGCGGTCACCGAGTACCGGCCCGCCTTTATCCTTGGGGATGGCTCCTCAGCGGTAAGGGAATTGATCCGGCGGTTGAATGCGACGAGAATCAGACAGAGCGACATCGGTGAGATGGAGGCGTTTGCCGAAATCAAATCGGATTCGCCGCGGCTGGCAGCAGTGCTGGACAAGCAGGGGGCAGCGCTTGATGATGTCATTCCGGCGGGAGCGCAGCTGGAACTGTATGATCTGCATAATGCTCCGGCTGGAGAGATCAGCGAAATTTACGCCGATCGTACGGAGTCCATCTGCTCCGCTAATGCCGAAATGGCAATAGAAGCGGCTCGAACACTGCAGATTGATGTCGCCGGCATCGACATGCGCTGCCCCGATATCGGTCAGCCGGTAACGAAAGCATCCGGCGGCATCCTGGAGGTCAATGCTCTGCCTGATTTTACGTATCACGTTTTTTCATATGAAGGCGCTTCACGCGATGTCACCCGCATGTACTTGGAGTATCTGTTTGAAGAAACACTTTCTGCACCCCATAACTAAATCAAAGGAGCGTTGGAGGGATATGTCGGTAAAGGTCCATAATGTCCAAAACGAATATTTGAGGCTGCAGGAAGAAAAAGAATCCAATGCGCGCGCGTACTCCCGGCATTTTCCGCTTGTGATCAGCAGGGCGAAAGGAATGATGGTGACGGATACGGAGGGCCGCACGTATTATGACTGCCTGGCCGGTGCCGGCACGCTGGCGCTGGGCCATAATCATGAGGTTGTGGTGGAGGCGATTCGCGATGTGCTTGAGCAGCAAATTCCGCTTCATACCCTTGATCTGGCCACGCCGCTCAAACTGGCTTTTATGGAGGAACTGTTCTCGATACTCCCCGAAGAAATAGGAAACAGCAGCAAAATCCAGTTCTGCGGTCCGACCGGGGCGGATGCGGTTGAAGCCGCGATCAAGCTGGTCAAAAGCGCAACCCAAGGCAGGTCCATTTTGGCCTTTCAAGGGAGCTATCATGGATCAACGCAGGCGACGATGGCGATGAGCGGCAATCTCAGCAAGAAGGAGCATCTGCAGAGCCTGCTGCCGGATGTGCATTTCCTGCCTTTTCCCTATGAATACCGTTGTCCGTTTGGCATGGGCGGCGAGATGACCCCTAAGTTGAGCGCGCAGTATATCGAAAACCTGCTTGATGATTGTGAAAACGGGATTGCCGCTCCCTGCGGCGTCATTGTGGAGACGGTGCAGGGCGAGGGAGGGGCGATCCCCGCCGATCTGGAATGGCTGAGAGAGCTGCGGCGCATCACGGCCGAAAGGGGCATCCCGCTGATCATTGACGAAGTGCAAACGGGGATCGGGCGCACGGGCCGTATGTTTTCGTTCGAGCATGCCGGGATCGTCCCGGACGTGATTGTCTGTTCCAAAGCGGTCGGCGGCAGTCTGCCGATGTCGCTTGTCATCTACAAGGAAGAGCTGGATGTGTGGCCACCGGGTGCGCATACCGGTACTTTTCGCGGCAACCAGTTGGCGATGGCCGCCGGACTGGCGACGCTGCGTTACGTCCGGGAACAGGATGTGCTTAACAATGTACAGGAACGCAGCGAGCAGTTTATGACCCGTCTTGGCGCCTTGAAAGACAAATACGAGGCTATCGGCGATGTTCGCGGCCGAGGTTTGATGATCGGGGTGGAAATTGTGGACACCGCTGGCCGCAAGGATCGTTTGGGCCACTATCCGCCGCATGGGGCACTGGCCGCCGCCATCCAGCGGCGCTGCTTCAACAACGGTTTGATTGTGGAGGTGGGCGGGCGCCGCTCCGCCGTCATCCGCTTCCTTCCGCCGCTGACGATCACCGAACGCGAAGCCGCGGACGTGCTTGCGATATTCGCGAAATCGGTAGCCGAAGCGCTGTCCGAGCTGCCCGCGGCTCCCGCTCCATGCTGAGACAGGAGCCGGTGAATTTATCCCTATCGAGAAAGAGGGTTGGCATCATTGCTGGAGATGGAGAGCAAGCTGCGTTCCGAAAGCTTGAAGCAAGCGAACCGGCACACGTGCAAGCTGCTGCTTAACTGTTACATCCGGGAGCTGGCGCAAGAGAGGGAGGCTGACATTACGCTGAACGCGGACACACTTGATTATGCCGTCGCTTTCCCGGCCAGCCGGGTTACGGTTTTTGGGAACCTGGCTTATTTTTCCGCCGCCGGAGAGCATGAATACGACAGCATCCGGTGGTCCGGCGCGAACGGAGCGAGTGCCCCTGTGGAATACAGGGATCTGGTCCGCTGGATCATCCGGGAGCTGTCGAGCGAAGGTTTGGAGACAGGCGAAGGCTGGCCGCCAGGTGAAAACTTGATTATGTCTGAACAGGCGCGCAGTTTTGCGGAAAAGGTGGACAACAGCTGCCGCAACCTCGCCCTGTTTATCGAGCGGACGGCGGAGCTTGAAGTGTTTGACTACCGGACATCGGAGCAATCGCTGATCTACGGGCATCCGTTTCACCCTTTTCCCAAAAATTCGTTGGGATTTTCCGAGCAGGATGTGCGAATGTACAGCCCGGAGCTGCGTACCTCGTTTCAACTCGGGTATTTTGCCGTGAGCAAGGATGTGTACCGGGAAGAGTGGGTGGCCGAGGACAAAAAAGTGCCGCCGCATGAGAGCGTGCAGGCGCATGTCCGGCATACGCTTGGGGACAAAAGCAGCGAATACTTCCTGCTTCCGGCCCACCCATGGCAGTATAGGCATGTGCTGGGCCTACCCGAGGTTCAGGATTATGTTCGCGAAGGGAAAATAGTTCCCCTCGGCAGCCTGGGGCCAGTTGTCTTTCCGACGACCTCCGTACGCACGGTATATGTGCCCGGCATGAACTGCAATATCAAGCTGTCCTTGAATATGCAGATCACCAATCTGATCCGCACCAACAGCGATGAGCAAATGCGCAGGACGCTGGACGCCTCCCGCTATTTGCTGCGGTTTGGCTGTTTCGGTCCAGATTCGCCTATCAAGATCGCTTATGAGACGGGCATTAGCACCTGCCGGTTTGCGGATGAGGAGCTGACCCGGATGTTCACGGTGGTTTACCGTCCGGTCGAATTTGATCCGGCATCTACCTATGTGCTGGCAAGCTTGGTAGAAGCTCCACAGCCGGGGAAGCCTGCGCGTCTGATGTCGATGCTGGGCGGCGGCAGCGGCCAGAGCGGACAGGCGGACCGCTGGTTTGCGCGCTATCTGGAGCTGTCGCTGCTGCCGCTCGTGCGCGTTGCGTGGGAGAAGGGCATTCATTTTGAAGCCCATTTGCAGAACACGCTGCTGACCTTGCGGGACGGCATGCCGGAGGTCTTCATCATTCGCGATCTGGAAGGCGTTAGCGTCGAGTCCGGCAAGGCGGCGAAAGGTCCGGGGACAGCCCAGGAGCAGAACCTATCCGGTCCCTTGTTCTATTCAAGAGAGCAGGCGTGGGCGCGGACATCGTACTATTTTATCGTGAACCATCTCGGTTCGCTTATTCATGCCATGGCCAGGGATGCGGGCGTTCCCGAAGCGCATTTCTGGGCGATCGCGCGCGAAACGCTTCAGCAGGAATATGAGAGCTCCGGCAATGCTTTTGTGAAACACTTGCTGACGGCCGATACGTTTTATGCCAAGCGGAACATGCTGAGCTGCTTAAGCGGAAGCGGCGAGGCGCCGGCTTATGTGCCGGTCGGTAATTTGATGAAAAAAACGGGAGAGTGAAGCGAGTGGGAACCATGAGGAGTTTGTCTGACTTGTCCGACCCGAAGGCGGCTGCCTACCATGACGTCCAGGAGAGAATGATGCGACAGACGCTGGAGGCTTTGTGGTTTGAGGACATCTTGACCCGTACCGAAACCGGCAGGGTTTGGCGGACAGATGGAGTAGGAAGCGATGGAAAGCCCGTCGCTTATACTTGCGAGGCGGAGGAGAAATATTCGTTCGGCCGGGTGAAAATCGTCAAAGGTTCCATCCAAAGAGAAGGCGAACCCTGCCCCGATCTGTATCTGTTTCTGGAGGAACTGGTGCTGGGCAACCTGCAAGGGGAGCGGATCACCTGCTTTATCCAGGAGCTGTTGGAAACGCTGGCAAAGGATAGCCAGTGCAGGGCCGAGCTCCCCGAGGCTATTCCGGACGACGACAAACACTACGATGCGCTGGAAAGCCATATGACGGACGGGCATCCTTACCACCCAAGCTACAAGTCCAGACTTGGCTTCACGCTAACGGACAATCTGGCGTACGGTCCCGAATTCAATCGGAACATTCGTCTGTACTGGGTTGCCGTCAAGCAGGAGCTTACTGATATGGCGCTTTCCGCCGGCTGCTCGGCGGAGGAAATTTACGGGCAGTATCTGACGGAGAATGACCAGCAGAGGTTCGGCCGCATTCTGGAGGAGCAGGGTGATGGGAGCGCGTATGTACTGATCCCTGTCCATCCCTGGCAGTGGGAGCATCAGATTGAAACCGCCTTCACCCGCCAGCGGCTGAGCCGAGAGCTTATTCCGCTGGGGATTTCGGACGGCAACTACCGGGCGCAGCAATCGATCCGCACGCTGTCGCACAGAGATTATGCGGAGGCAGCTTACATCAAATTGTCGCTCAGCATCACCAATACCTCAACCAGCCGTATTTTGGCCCATCATACGACGCAAAACGCGCCGCTGATCAGCGACTGGCTGGATGATTTGGTCCGTCAGGACGAGCTGCTGCAGCGGGAGCGGTTCGGCATCCTCAAAGAGGTTATGGGGCTCTCGTTCCGATACGAGGAGTTGCCCAGGGTTCAGTACCGCAGCGCGTACGGCACGCTGGGAGCGATCTGGCGGGAGAACGTGTCCGCCCATCTGCGGGAAGGGGAGGAGGCCTGGCCGCTGAACGCGCTGATGCTGGTGCAAAACAACGGTGAGCCGTTCCTCCTGGATGTCATCGGCCGGCACGGGATCAGGCGGTGGAGCGAAGCGCTCGTGCGAACGCTGACGCTGCCGATGATTCATCTGCTCTACGCGCACGGCATCGCCTTGGAAGCGCATGCCCAGAACATCATCCTGGTGCTGGAGGACGGGCTGCCAGCGCGGATCATCGTCAAGGACCTGCATGACGGCGTGCGGTATGTCCCGGACAAGCTGCTGTTTCCGGACCGGGCGCCCAAGCTGTACCCTGAGCCGGAAACGCATCGGCGGTTCAACAGGTATTCATATATCCATGCCAATGAGGTGTCGGAGGTGCGGGATTATACGTATGATGCTTTCTTTTTTATCTGTATGACGGATATCGCCCTGACTCTCGAAAGGTTCGGACTATCGGAGCGGGAGTTCTGGAGCCTATGTGCGGCAACGATTGTGGGGTATCAGCGGCAGTTTCCCGAGTATAAGGAGAGGTTTAAATGGTTTGATCTGTTTGCGGCGGATGCCCTGATCGAGGAGATGACCAAACGGAGACTGTACGGCGATAGCGAGCTGTATTTCCGTAAAACAAGCAATCCGCTGCGGCTGGCGAGGGAGAGTTTATCACTGTCATGAAACCCAATACGCTGAAATTAAAAATAAACCGAAAGCAGCCGGTATTCGGACTGTTTGTCTCGATTCCGCATCCTATTGTTGTTGAGCTGATCGGCCATGCCGAATATGACTTTGTCATAATCGATTGCGAGCATGCCGCCACGAATATGGAGCGCGTCGAGGAACTGATCCGCGCTGCCGAGCTGGCGGGCGTGACCCCGCTTGTCCGCGTTGCGGGCGTGGAACGTACCGAAATACTGAAGGTGCTGGACTGCGGCGCCCAGGGCGTCGTCATCCCCCATGTGGAGCGGCGCGAGCAGGTGGAGGAGGCGGTCCGCTGGGCGTATTACCATCCGCTCGGAATACGCAGCCTGAACAGCGGCCGGCCGGGCGTGTTCGCCAAATATTCGCTGGCCGACTACATCCGCGAAGCCAATGAAGCCATCATGATTGTGCCGATGATTGAAAGTGCGGAAGGTATCCGGCAAAGCGAAGCCATTTTGTCCCACCCGCAGATCGGCTTTGTGCTGGAAGGAGCGGCGGACCTGTCGCAGTCGCTGGGATTGCCGTGGCAAACCGGGCATCCAGAGGTGCAGCGGCGGCTGGAGCAATTGCATGCGGCAGCGCAGCGCTGCGGGGTTCCGTACGCGGCGGTGGCCAGAAGCAGGGAGGATATGCGGCTGTGGGCGGAGCGGGGCGTACGCATTTATGTGCTGGGAGATGACAGAAACACGGCATTCCGCGCGTATATGCAAAAGCGAAATGACTATCGGGCCGCGGGTGAGTGGACATGAACGCAAACGTGTGGGAGGCGATAGACCGATTACGAGTGGAGAGCCGGGAGCCGGTATGCGCCTACCTGTATGACTTGGCGGGGATTCAGGCGCATGTCCGGGAGATGCGGCGGGCCATGCCGGATGGGACAGGGCTGTTCTACGCCATCAAAGCCAACCCCGACCGGCGTATTATCGAGTCTCTGCTGCCGCTGGTGGACGGGTTTGAGGTGGCATCCGCCGGCGAACTGCTTAAAGTCAGGAAAGTTTGTGAGAGCGTTCGGGTTCTGTTCGGAGGTCCCGGCAAAAAAGAAGCGGAGCTGGAGCTGGCCATCAGGCACAATGTCACCTATATCCATGTGGAAAGCCTGCTGGAGCTGAGGCGGATCATCCAGCTGGCTCAGGGGCGGAGCCAGCCGGTGCGCATTTTGCTGCGCATCAACCTAAGAACGGCTGCGTTGCCGCAGACCAAGATTGCGATGGGAGGCCGTCCTACCCCTTTTGGGCTGGACGAGTTGCTGCTCGAAGAAGCGATTGGCATCATCCGGGCGGAGGGCCAGGGGGCGGTCCGGTTATGCGGCTTTCATTTTCACTCGCTGTCGAACAATTTGCGGGCGGAGCTGCACGCCGAGATGATTGAGCTGTATTTGCAGAAGGCAGAGGAGTGGGCGGAGCGCTACAATCTGGACATTGAAATCGTCAACGCGGGCGGTGGCTTTGGCGTCTCCTACGATGCTGCGCCGGCATTTGACTGGCCGCTGTTCACGTCCCTGATCGCGCGGAGTCAAGCGAGGAAACGGCTTGCCGGGGTGCGGCTATGGTTCGAGCCGGGCCGATTGATCGTGGCTGAGCACGGCTATTATGCGTCCGAGGTGATTGACATCAAAACAGCGCATGATCAGCACTTTGCCGTGCTGCGGGGAGGTACTCACCATAACCGGCTGCCCGCTTCCTGGGGGCACAATCACCCATTTGTCATCATGCCGGCGGATAAGTGGGAGCAGCCATTTGCCAGACCGGAAGTAAGACATGGAAAAGTGACGTTGGTCGGCGAGCTGTGCACACCGAAAGACCGGCTGTACACCGACGCCGAAGTGGAGTGTCTGCGCGTCGGCGACATTATTGTTTTTGAGAAGTCGGGGGCCTATTGCTGGACGATCTCCCACCATGATTTTCTCGGCCACCCGCACCCGGAATTTTACTATTTGACGGAAGGAAATGGTCATGCATACATCGACAATGCAGCTCGGCCTAAAGGCGGCTGAGTCGCGGATTACCGCCGATTTGCTGAATGCTTTTTTGATGGAACGGTTTTTTCGGCTGGAAGAGGATACGCTGAGGCCGTTGGCGGCTGCCCCGGAGCAGATTCGGGGGTTATACGGAGACTATGGAAACTATGGAGACGAGACCAAGGTATATGTAGGGGAAATAGTGTTTCTGGCTGAGCCCGGCATCCGGCTGGGAGTTCAGTGGGTGCAGGATTCGCCCATCTATAAAAAGCAGGCGGACGAAAGCTGGTTGGGCTTAGATTCTGCGTCGGAGCTGGCGGAAGCCGTGCTGCGTTCGGTTTTGTCCGCGGAAGCTTACGCGCGGCCGGGCGTTGCGGATTTTCTGGACGCTGTGGAGACGGCGGTTCAGCAGCTAGCGCTCGGCCTAAGTCCGGAGCGTATGGAGCCGTTGCTGGCATTCGCCCCGGCCACGGCTTACGAGTGGTTCATCAAAGGAGAACGGATCGCCGCTTTGCGGGACCGCCCGTTCCATCCGACGGCCAAAGCCAAAATCGGTTTCACCGGGCCGGACAGCTTGCGGTATTCGGCGGAGTTCGGCGAGCCGATCCGACTTCGCTGGGTAGCGGTGCATAGGAATTCGGTTGAGCGGGGTTGCGAGGAGGAAGAGTTGTCCTGCCTGGATGTGTTGAATGCCGAGCAGCGGGCTTTGGTTGAGGCGGAGCTGAGCCGGCGGGGGATGGGAGCGGACGAATACGTGCCGCTGCCCGTCCATCCCTGGCAGCTTAAGCATATGATCGTGTCCCGTTTCGCTGAGGAGATCAAGGAAGGGACGATCGTGGTGCTGGATGCGGAGGCAGGCGAGTTCCTGGCCACCTCTTCGCTGCGTTCCATGGTACCGCAAGCCGGGGCTGGTGCCGGTGCCGGGCTTGCCCCGGCTATGCTCAAGCTGCCGGTCAGCGTGCTGTCGCTGGGGGCCGCCCGCTATTTGCCCGTGGTGAAGCTGCTTAACGGCCTGGCCGGAGAGAAGCTGCTGCGTCAGGCGGTGGCTTGCGATGAGACGCTGCGCGGCCGGGTTTATCTGTGCGAGGAGCGCCATTGGTGGGGCTACATGCCGGCGACGATGGGGTTGTTCGACGATCATCCGCGCCATCTGGCCGCCCAGCTCCGGTTTTATCCGTCAGAGCTATTTGAGGAAGGGTACAAGGTGATCCCGATGTCCGCGCTTGGCGTGGAATTGGGGGGCGGGCATTTTTTGTCCGACATGATGGGCAAGCCGCTTTCCGCCGAGGAGATCATAAGCTTCTACACCGATCTGGCCGGCATGTTCTACGATGTGGTGATGCGTCTGTTCAAGGTTGGGGTTGTACCGGAAATTCATGGACAAAACTGCTGTCTGGTCTTGAAGCATAATCAAGTGAGCGGACTGCTGTTTCGCGACCACGATTCGGTGCGCCTGCATCAGCCGTACTTGGACAAGCATGGCATTGGGGACCCGGGCTACCGCATTCGCCCCGGCTATTCCAACAGCTTGTACAATGAGACGATCGAGAAGCTGATTTTTTATGTCCAGTCGTTGGGCACTCAGGTGAATCTGGCTGCGATCATGGAAGCCTTGTCCGGCGTGTACGCCATTCCCGAGTCCCGTTTGTGGGCGATCACGGAGGAAGCATGGAAGGAAGCGCTGCTGGCCGCCGGGCTGCCGGAAGCCGACCGGGCCGCGCTGTACCGGGCGATCTTCGAGAGCGGGGAGTGGCCGGTGAAACTCGTCGTCCGCCCGCTGTTGGAAGCGGATGGTGTGCCGGGTGCGATGCCGTCGGGCAAGGGCAAGGGGCATAACCCTTTTTTGGTAAAGACAAATTTTTCCTTGACAAATAACGATGAGATGAATTAAGCTGATGAAAATTTAGGAAAATAAATGAAAGGAGCGTGAACGGGGATGAAATTGGCGATGTATCCATTCGGGTATGAGAATATGGAGCAGTGGTGCCTTCTGGAGGACAACCGCTTGTTTGATTGTGCCGAAACCTTTTTATTCTCGTCATGCGGCCATTTCGATATATCCAAACATGCTCTTCCTTAGGGAAGGATGTAGACAAATTAACGTTGTTTGCAAAGTGCGAATTTGTTCGGATATACGACCGCTGAGGAGACTCGGCGGTTTTCTTTTTGACCATTTTGGGTGAATGTTGAAAAAAAGATAAAAAAAGGGTTGACATCCCCAAAACCTCATGCTAAGATCATAAACATCAAGAGGGCAAAACGTTAAAGCGTTAATGTAACGATGTGTTTCGTAAATCTACGAAGAAAGGAAGGGATAGGAAATGAAACAGCACCATACATTAGATTTTCTGGAGAAAAGCTATAACCAACAGGCAAATATTTGGCGAGAGAGCGGCGAACCATCCTATCTCGATCCGATCGCCAGTAGCTTTTACGTACCACGCTTAGTCCGTAAAATCCTTAAAGGAGGAGGAACGGTGCTAGCGTGATTGTGAATCACGGACCGTTCTGAATTCCGGTTTCAATTCCGTCGATACATATACAGTACGTAAGAGGCTACTTGCACCCTGGCAAGTGGTCCATTTGTGCTTGTCTCTGCCCGGAGGATTTGGGAGAGGCAAGGGAAGCGAATGGTGCCGCTTTGGGGAAGGTAGTCTTTTTTTCATGGCGCATTAGGCAAGCGGCCAAAGCCACAGGACTTTCAATCCTGCAATCGCTCGGTTCGAATCCGGCATGCGTCACTTATTTTCGCGGAGATCGTGGTGAAGTGGATAACACGTCAGGTTGTGGCCCAGATAATGCACCGGTTCGAATCCGGTCGATCTCCCCAATTAAAAGTACATATCTTTACGGTTCGCAAAGTGTGAGTGGGTCACTTGACAGGGTTCAATATTGTGGTTCAACGAAACACAAGCTGTAAAAAATCGGTGGGAGATTAACCCGCTCTTAGCAAGGATTTACCGTAATCCAGTTCTGTTCTTAGCATGGCGTGGTGGTGAAAATGGATGAACACACCGGCCTTTCACGCCGGGATTTGCGGGTTCGAGCCCCGTCCACGTCATCTTTATTCATCCTGTAGGGGTCCATGTTCCTAGGACGGCGAGTTTGCCTCCAAAGCAGACTGTGGTGGGTTCAATTCCCACGCCCCCTGCCAAATTTCATCTCCGCTGGATGAAAGCTGTGCGTGGAAATCTCCATTTAAATTTGGGGTTCGCACCATGATTATATGTGCCGATGGGTGAGTGGTTGAAACCACCAGACTGTAAATCTGGCCTGTAAAAAGCGCGCTGGTTCGAATCCGGCTCGGCACACTTGTGATCAAGCAGCGGCGATCAAGACATATTATGAAAAGGGAGCCTTCGGCGTTTTATTAAGCCGGATCCTAAGCTATATAAGTTGAACTAAGAAAAATCGGGAGTTAGGCAAGAGTGTTCAATATTCTAAATAATACACACTTTAGAATATTGAACCTAGGTGAAATGATTCTGAAGAAACTGAAAGCTTTCTGTAAGAAAGCTGCATCGGAAGCATATGCTTGGTCGCCTTTGTGAGCGGATTTCTACAGTATTTGAATTTAGTTAATCAAAGAAATCCGCGAACAACAGCGATCGTAAGAACATTTCACACGGCTGCCCAATCACGTACAATCAATAGTTCAACTTATATAGCCCGAAAAATTCCAAAACGAAAGGAAGAAGCCAACCTTGCAGTACAGGTGAAACCCATGAAAAGTAAAAGACGACAGTACCCATTGATCCATGAGACGACATTTCGGAATACGACGGAACAGAACCTTGAGTTTAGCGATGTGATGGAGCGGATAACCCGGTTCATTGCAAGCGATCCGCGGGGCGTATACGACCTCGTTATTACGACCGACGCTCAGACCCACCCGGGACATACCAAGTTCGTCAGCTACATTGTAGTGTACCGTGTAGGAAGAGGGGCATGGCTGTGCAGCCGCCAAGTGATTCTCCCCAGGGAAATTTATTCGGTTCGCGAAAAATTGTCTTTGGAAACGTCATACAGCCAAGAAATTGCCGCACAATTCGGGGTGGCCGAGCGGATCAGCCTCGAAAACCTGATCCTTCCTTATCTTGATCAAGGGGCGGACATTCGCTTTATGGTCGATATTGACGGCGGCCGCGAGGCCAAGAACCAGACGGCAGCCTATCTTTCGGAAATGGTTGGTCGAATTGAGGCGATGGGTTTGATTGCTAGGGTCAAGCCTGAATCGGTGATGGTCAGCGTAGCCGACCGCGAAACCAAGAAACCGTATCCGTTAAGGGCGGCTTCAAATTCGTGAACGGCAAACTGAGGCGTTTCTGAGATACACATAATGCTAACATTTTGGCCCGGCATATGCCGGGCTTTTCTTTAACAAAAATGGGGTGAAGTATTAAGCTTGGGGATGAATTATCCTTCGGTAAAAACAGAAGATTTTCGGACAATAAGCCGGGGCGGAATGATTATTTTTACGGAATTGCCCTGAAACCCTTCAATTCTTTGCAGCATTAGTTTGGCCGCTTCGATGCCCCACCGGTCCTGGGAAATGGATACGGTGGTCAGCTCTGGTTTGACGGTTTCTGTCTCCTGAATGTTATCAAAGCCTACAATTGCCATGTGTTCACCGGCAACCAGTCCCTGAAGCTGTAAACCCATAATGGCGCCTAGAGCAATGATGTCATTGTGACATAAACAGGCAGTCGGCGGATCCTGGAGCTCAAGCGCCTCTTTTAAGGCTTGGATACCTCCTTCTCGATTCACCGGACTGGGAATAATTAGCTCAGGATCGACCTCAAGCCCACATTCCCGCAGCGCTGTACAATAGCCCTCCACCCGCTCCCGGTAAGCGGTGCTGCCAGGAGGCTTCCCTCCCAAATAAGCAATTCGCCTGTGACCTTGCTGCACCAGATGACGAATGGCTAATTGTGAACCCAGGCGGTAGTCTGTCCCGATATAGTCGGCATCCAAATCTTGGATTTCCCGCCCTATCAACAACGCAGGTATATTCATATTCCGCAGTTTAGTAAAAATGGACGGGGGAGTTCCGGGAACAGGGGTGAGTATAATACCGCTTACCCGATGCTCCAGCATCGTATTCAGCACGCGTTCCTGCTTTTCTAACGACTCGGATGACATGCCTAGAAGTACGGTAAATCGCTGTTCATAAAAAATATCCTCGATGCTGGACAGCATAATGGGATAGAACGGATTTTCGATATCCGTAATGATGACGCCAACCGTTGATGAGCGCTGGGAACGAAAGCTAGCAGCTACCCGGTCGTATACATAGCCTAGCTTCTCCATCGAACCGATTACCTTTTTATGTGTGCTCTCTTTGATCGCTTTACTGCCTCTGACCACCAGAGAAGCCGTGGCGCGGGAAACGCCCGCATCATCGGCCACATCCTGAAGAGTAACCCGCTTTTTCTGGGATGACGACATACTGTATTCCCCCCTCTACATTTCCTTAAAAATGACTAAATTTCAAATATAATGTGATCAGTATATCATAATTTCTCCAGGTTGATTTTTAGGTTGACAGAAATCGAGACGTCTGTTAGCATTATTCCAAGTAATCTGATGTGATTTTAAGTTAATGCTATCGGCTAACCGGTAATTATTTTTTATTCTAAAATTAGATCGATATAATTTTGGGAAAACGCGAACAAAATTGCATTTGCTTGACCGGACAAACCGGAGGCTCCTTGTCTTACTCATCATCATTTAGAGACGCTTTGTCTCACTACAACGGGAAGCAGAGGGGGGAGCAGATATGATTGAAATAAAAGATTTATATAAATCCTACGGTGATAAGCCGGTTTTATCTGGTATTAATGTCACCATCGAGGACGGAGATATTTTCGGTCTTGTCGGTGTAAGCGGAGCGGGTAAATCCACCTTGTTACGATGCATTAACGGGCTGGAAAGTTTTGAAAAAGGGACACTTTTCGTCAACGGGATTGACATTACTAGTTTGCGTGGAACCGAACTTAGAAATTTCCGCAAGGGAATCGGAATGATCTTTCAGCAATTTTCACTCCTTGAGCGAAAAAACGTCTACGACAACATTATATTTCCGATGAAATGTTTTCACTATAGAAAGGAAGAAGCGGAAGCGCGCATTTATGAGTTATTGGAGCTGGTGGAGCTTTCGGACAAAGTCCGCGCCTTTCCAAGTCAGCTGTCGGGAGGACAGAAGCAACGCGTGGCCATTGCCAGAGCGCTAGCCATGAATCCCAATATCTTATTGTGTGACGAAGCGACCAGCGCACTGGATCCGAACATCACCAAGTCCATACTTGCACTTCTTAAAAAGATTAACAGGGAGCTTGGCATAACCATTGTCATTGTGACTCACCAGATGGAAGTCGTTAAGGAAACCTGCAACAACATTGCCGTGTTAAGTGAAAGCAGGCTGAGAATAACCGGCTCAGTGCAAGAGATATTCCTGAAACGCTCCGACGTCTTAAACGACTTTCTTGGGGTTAGAAGCGCAGAAGGCGGCGATGGCGATGAAGGGAAGGTAAAGTTTGAAATCGTTCAGCGGCCTGATCAGACAGATGTACTTTCCAATTTTGCATTGGCGACTGGCGTGCCGTTTGAATTGGTGTGGGGCGGTTTGGACCGGTACGTGGATAGCATTGCAGGGGCGTTTACCCTTGCGGTGGATGAACATGATTTTGAAAAAGTCAAAGCCTACTTGGATCGAAGCTGCACGGAATGGAGGCAACTTTGATGTATCAATATGACTTCCAGACGATGCTAAACCAAATCATAATCCCCGGTCTGATCGATACGCTAATTATGCTTGGGGGCACTGTCGTTACCTGCACGGTTTTCGGCTTCATACTTGCACTCATTCTGGTCACGACCGATGTTAAGGGACTACGTCCCAACAAGCTCGTATATGAGGGGACCAGCGCGGTCATCAATGTGCTCCGTTCGGTGCCGTTTATTATCCTGATCATCACGATTATTCCTTTGACCAGACTGGTGGTTGGAACGACCATCGGCACGACGGCCGCGATATTTTCCATCACGATTGTCGGCTCCCCGCTGATTGCCAGACTGCTGGAGGGATGCTTCAAGGAAGTGAATCCTAGTCTTATTGAAGCGGCAAAATCATTTGGGGCGTCCGACTGGCAGATTACGTTTCACGTCATCGTCAGCGAGTCGATTCCTTCGGTCATTTCCCATTTGACGTTAGGTTTTGTTTCGCTGCTTGGTTTTACCGCCATGGCGGGGACGGTTGGCGCTGGTGGCTTGGGGGCCGTTGCACTTACCTATGGCTATCAAAATTTCAACGACACCATTATGTATAGTACGGTTGTTATCTTAATCATTATCGTTCAATTGATGCAAGTTGGCGGCAACGCGCTTTATCGAAAACTAAAATAATTTTACGAAAAATGAGGGATTATCCATGCGAAAAGCTTCCATCATCGCCCTAATTACAGCTAGCATTGTTTCGTTTTCCGTTCTTGCGGGCTGCGCTCAAACCTCCGATTCCGCAGGCGGAAAATCCAAACACATCATTATCGGCGTGATCGCCCGCGAGCAACCGGATATTGATTATGTGGCCAAAAAGCTGAAGCCCGAGGGCTATGACATTGAGACTCGTGTTTTCAACGACAATATCGCACTGAACAACGCGACCGAGGACGGCAGTATCGATGCAAACTATTTTCAAAATGAGAAATATATGAACAGCTTTAACGAAAGCAATGATTCCCATCTTGTTGGTTACGGTCCTAATATTTATACCACACCTGTTCTATTTGTATCTAAGAAATACAAAACTGCTGATGATTTGCCTGAAGGCGCCAAGATCGGCATAGCCAACGATTCCGCCAACCGCGCGCGCGAGCTGGAGCTTCTGGCGGACAACGGCCTGATCAAGCTTCGCCAAGGCGTTGATTTGCCTACGCTGCTGGATATCGAAGAAAACAAGAAAAAATTGAATTTTATCGAGATTGATCCGCGCAGCAGGGTGGGGGCGTTTGCCGATTTGGATGCGATGACCGCTCCCGCCATTACGGTGTATCAGATGAATGATCCCGAGGTAACGATCGACACAGCTTTATTTCAGGAAACGCCTGAAGTATACAAGCAATACGGCGGCATTTTGTTGGCAGTCAAAAAAGGAACCGAAGATGCAAACAAAGAGTGGCTTGACAAGGTCGTTGAAATTTTAACCTCGAAAGAATACTCGGATTGGCTGTTGGAAACATACCACGGCGTTAAAAAGCCCTATAACTTGTAATACTTGTAATCTGACTATACTAAAAGGAGATGGGCAAATATGGCAACGGTTATTGCATTTGCGAACACATCACTGAACGATAGCGAGAAGGAGACTTTTGTAAATGAAATCGGCACTGCGGTTACACAATCGCTCCTGCTCCCGCCTGAACTGAAAACTATTTCGTTCCTTGAGCTTCCCCGAGTAAACAGTACTAAGAAGAATTATGAAGAAATCACCTTTTTTGTATACACCGCTCCCGGCAAGCCCGTTTCGGCCAAACGCGATCTGGTGAAAAACATCCAGATTACCGCAGAACGAATTTTTAAGGGCGTTAATGTTAAAACCATCGTTATTATCAAGGAGCACGCCGATGAAAATGTTGGCGTTGCCGGCAATCTGAGGCTCGATCAATGAAATACATGGAGATCGGCAAAAGCGGGATTCAAGCTTCCGTGATCACATTTGGCGCTTTTGGCATCGGCGGAGGCTTCCAGTTTCCCGGTACCGATGATGCGGAGTCGATTAGAGCCATCGAGACGGCGCTTGATCTTGGGGTCAATATCATAGATACCGCCCCCGTTTACGGTTTTGGACACAGCGAGGAGATCATCGGAAAAGCGATTAAGGGCAAGCGGGATAAAGTGGTTTTATCGACCAAATGCGGTTTATGGTGGGGAGATGACGAAGGCAGCTACCGCTTTACCTGGGAAGGCAAACGGGTCAAACGCAATCTTAGTCCGCGCACCATAAAAATTGAAGTGGAGCAGAGCCTGAAAAGACTCGGCACTGATTATATCGATATTTATTATACGCATAACCCTGCCTGCGAACCATTTTTAACGCCGCTAGAAGATACCATCGATACCCTGCTCCGGCTTAAAAAGGAAGGCAAAATAAGAGCGATCGGCGCATCCAACTGCGAGCCGCATCACATTCGGAGTTATATCGAGCAAGGAGAAATAGCGATCGTACAAAGAAAATACAATATGCTGTCAAGAGAGGTGGAAGCCGAAATTCTTACGTTGTGCAAGGAGAACGGCATCAGCTTTCACGCTTATTCTCCGCTGGCCCAAGGGCTGCTCAGCGGCAATATCCGCAAAGATTATGTGGTACCGAAAGACGATCCCCGTAACGGAGATAGTTGGTGGCAGGGTGAAAAATTTGCTCGCGCGGTGGATTTTGCGGGCTATCTCACACAAATAGGCAAGGAATATGGAGTTTCCGCAGGAGCGATTGCGATTGCCTATCTAAGGGCGAAGCACGAGTATGTTAATGTAATTTGCGGGATTAGAAAGGAACGGCACCTGCATGAGAATATTTTGGGGGCTCAGGTAAGCCTCTCGACGGACACGATGGAGGAACTGGACCGCAGGTTGAACAGGTTACGATAACTTGGCCTGACCATGGAGAACCAAGGTGAAATCTGATGGATAATAACAATTTGAACAAGGAAATAGAGCTTTTTTTAGCGGCAAATAAAGCTTACATCGTGGAGGATGCCAAGCGCTTAATCCGAATCAGAAGCGTCGGGCAAAAGTTTGCTTCCGATAGTACGCAGCCGTTTGGCCCAGGCTGCGGCCAGGTTTTGGATGAGGCGGTTAAGCTGCTTGAAAGAGAACGGCTGGATGTGACCCTGTTTGATGGGTATGGCGTCAAGGCGCAGCTTGGAAAGCATCCCAAATGCATAGGATTTTTTAATCATCTGGATGTCGTGCCGGAAGGAGAGGGTTGGAGCTTTCCTCCCTACGAGCCGTTCGTACAGGATGGTTATCTGTTCGGCAGAGGAGCGGTTGATAATAAAACGGCTGCCGTAATGGCGCTTTATGTGCTGAAGTTTTTTGCTCAGAGCGGTATCGGCTTGCGCCACAGTCTTTATTTGTTTCTGGGTTGCAACGAAGAGAGCGGCATGCGTGATATCCAGTACTTCCTATCACGGCATGAGCCGCCTCAATTTGGCCTTGTGCCGGATGCGTATTTTCCCGTTTGCTTTGCCGAAAAGGGGATGCTTAAAGCGGATTTTGAAACCGAAGTTATGGATGGTAATCTGCTAGCTTTTGCCGGCGGGGAGGAATACAACGTCATTCCCGCCTCGGCGTCAGCCCGCTTAAGCGGACTTGATCCGGCCGAAGTCCAAAAAAGGCTGTCAGGTCCATTCACGGTCACGTTCGAGGGGAGTGTCACGGTCATTACGGCACACGGAAAAGCAGGGCATGCCGCTTTTCCCGAAGGAACGGAAAACGCCTCGGTAAAGCTGGCGGCTGCGCTTCTGGACTATGGGCTTGTGCAAGGGGCTGCGGCCGTCAGAGCGCTGCGTTTTGTGAAGGAATGCTTCGAAAGCTCTTATGGTAAAGGGCTGGAAATCGAGTTTGAGGATGAAGCGGGTGCGGCCACCAGCAATGCGGGCGTTGTAAAATTAGAGGGTGGAAGGCTCAAAGTTTTATGCGATATTCGCTACGGTGTGACCCAAAAGGGCGACGACATTCGCAAGCGGCTATCCGCAGCCGCTAACCGCTACGGCTTTCAACTGACTCACAGTGAGGACAGTCCGCCTCATTATATTCCGAAAGATGATCCAGTAATAATGGAGCTGTGCAAGCTTGCGAATAGCGAGCTGGGCACGGACCTGCCGCCTTATGCGATGGGCGGTATTACACATGCGAGATGGATCCCGAGAGCGGTAGCTTTCGGACCGCTGCGCATGGATGAAGAATCCCCCTTTCCGACGGGAAAAGGGGGCGGCCATCAGCCAGATGAGGCCGTGAAATTAGATACTATATGGAGCGCCTTCAGCATTTATGTGAAAGCAGTTCTTACCATCGATAATTTGATTTAGGATATTGAAAAAAAAGACACTTGAATGAGAATGGAGGCGGGTGAACCCCGCTTCTTTTTTTTGAGTGTTGCCTTATTGAACATAAGAGTTGTGGCTCGAATACCTCGAATAAGATAGCCTGATGGAGTCATATTCAGAAAAGGGCCGGTCAGCTATGATAATAGAAAGAAACAAGCATTCGGCCGCCGTTCGAGAAAAGTCCTCTACCTGGACCTTAGTCGAGGGAAAATTCAGTCTTCGGGCGAGTTTATTAATTTGCCTTCTCCTCTTATTCTTGAAATATGAAAGTAAGTAACAATTAATCATTAACTAGAGAAAATTAAGGGAGAGAAGACGAGTGAAAAAAGTATGGCGTTTCATCGTGTATGTGTTTGTTTTCGTTCTGGTTGTGGGAGGGACCGGAGCGATTGGTTTCATGAGCACGATGCAGGAGGCTATGTCGGTTTACGATAAGCCGGTTCCTGCATCTTTACAAAACATCCAAGCTCCTGCCTATGATTCGAAAAAGCCGACCGTGGCCGTTATTTTGGCGAATGAAGTGACCGAAGTGTTCGATTTTCTCGTACCCTACGAAATGTTCTCAATGACGGGTTCGTACAATGTGTTTGCGGCGGCTCCCGACAAAAACATCAAATCGTTAACGGGCGGCCTTGATGTCGTACCGCAGTACACTTTTGACGAGTTGGACAAATTGACGGGTAAAAGTCCGGATATCATCGTGATTCCTTACATGCCGATTTTGGATGAGACTAAATACATGCCTGTCCGCGATTGGATCAGGAAACACTCAGGCAAGGAAACGATCTTGTTGTCCATTTGCAATGGGGCGGAAAATTTGGCGGATACCGGCTTGCTGAACGGGAAAGCTGCGGCAACGCATTGGGGGGATATCGGCAGATTGGAAAAGAAATATACCGAAGTGACTTGGAAAAGGGATCAGCGTTATGTACCTGATGGCAACATAGTCTCCTCGGCCGGTCTGACTTCGGGGATCGATGCCACGCTGTATGTTATATCCCGGCACTTGGGGGAGCCGGCGGCGAAGAAAGTGGCGGAGGAAATGAATTACCCTTCCTACGATTTTGTTGAGCATCCGCAAATGGAGCCATTCACGGCCGGATTGAGCGATATCGTCTATGTTTTGAACAATGCGTTTCAATGGAGCAAGAAAAAGAACGGGGTAATGCTGTATAACGGGGCCGACGAGCTGATGTTAGCCTCAGCTTTTGATACGTACGGAGCTTCCGGCACGACGACAAACTTGACGATAACAAGCAAACAAGGGCCGGTCGTTACCCGGCACGGTCTGAATCTGATCGCCCGGTATCAAATAGCGAATGCTCCGCAGCTTGACAAAATGATTTTTGTGGGGCCGGACGTTAAAACGCTCGCTGCGGACGATATCCGCAGCTGGAACGAAAACGGCGGCAAGGCCAAGCAGCTTTATCTGCACAGCGATGTGCCGGAGCGGTTCGCGATGGAGCCTGCGTTTGAAGATTTGGCGCAGCAGGAAGATATCCGGACGGCAAAGTTCGCCGCCAAGCGGCTGGAGTACCGCGCCACAAGCCAGCTTAAGCTTGAAGGAGCGCCATTTTCGTATGAAGCGTTCGGTATACCGATCGGTGTCGGCTTGTTGTCGCTGCTCGTTGTTTATTGGGTAGACAGACGTTTCGTAAGGAGAAAGACGTTTTCGCATCACTAAAAATCTTGAGCGTTGTATTTGAATGCCCATCGATATGAAGTTCTAAAAAAGAGATCAACCAGAATGGCTTGATCTCTTTTTTTAGTGTAATTAACTTATTTCTTACTGGATTTTTTATTAGGTAAGAAGGCTATGAAAAGGAGTGAAATTAAAGTGAAGCCGACTGTCCACATAAATGTATGATTAAAAGCCGCGTTCCGCGTAGTTATATTAATAACAGATTGAGAGGTCATTTGATTTTGTAAGATGATTGCAAGCACTGAAGCACCAAAAGCTCCCCCGATTTGCTGTAGAATCCGAGTGGCGCTGCTGGCATGCGGGACCTGTTCTTTACTTAATCCTTCATAAGCTGTTGCCATAATAGGGAGCATAACTCCGCCAAGTCCTCCGCCACGGACAACGAGGGCAATGGCAAGCAGAAATTCGTTGGTATTGGCTCTGCAAAAGGCAAAGGGAATGGTTCCGAATATTGTTAGAAGGGTACCGCAGAGCACGATCCATCGAGAGCCGATTGTATCTGTAAGTTTACCTGCTAATGAACGCGTCAATAACATCCCTATACCTTGAGGAATCAATAATAACCCTGAAGCGAGAACACTCTCCCCGCGAACTTGTTGATAATAGAGTGGTAGTAATAACATGCCTCCATAAGAGGATAGACCTGATAAAAACAAAAGGCAAGAGGATGCGGTAAAGGGCATGCTTTTAAATATACGTATATCTATTACTGGATTGTTAGATTTTCTTAAAACATAGAGGCAGAAGACCAGCAGAAATAAAACTCCAACGACAATAGGGACGATGACTGAACTATGAAAAAAGCCATGATCTGAGCTTACTTTGGTAAGCCCATAAATAATCAACACGATACTAGGTGATAACAAGGATAAACCAAGGATATCCAGTTTTTGAGGCTGATTTGTGGCATCATCTTTGGGTAAACCCCATACGGCTAGGATTAAAGCGATTAAACAAACAGGAAGATTGACATAAAAAATCCAACGCCAGTTAAGATAATTAATAATAACCCCACCTAATACAGGTCCAAGAATAGGTCCGATAAGTACAGGTAAACCAACAATGGCCATTAATTTACCTAATTTCTCTCCGCCAGCTGCCCGCACAATCATGGTCTGCATGATTGGCATCATTAAGCCACCACCCAATCCTTGAATCACCCGAAAAGCAATGAGACTTCCTACATTCCATGACAAACTTGATAAAACAGACCCAATTAAAAATAAACTTAAAGCCAATATCCATATCTTTTTACCGCCAAAACGATCAAGTGCCCATCCTGAAATGGGAATAACAATACCAAGGGCAATTAAATAACTCGTCATCACCCACTGAATCGTTGAAACGGACGCGTGTAAAGCATTTCCAAGCGTATCGATTGCGACATTCATTATGGTGGTATCGAATAAAGGGGCTAGAAGTCCAACCAACAGAATCCATGCCATTTTCATAACGGCCGGATCTATTTTTTTATTGGCTGTTTGTTCAATTTGTTTATCCATGCATGCTCACTCCTTTTCAATATTAGATACTTATGGTTTCTTATTTGAGTTTATGATATAATAAACACATAAGAAACGCAACGTGTTTTATTGGAGGGCTAAATATGAATAAGAAAAATGAAGGAGAGTCTACGACTAGACGAAGAGGAGCGGAATTAGAAGCCGCCATTCTTCAAGCAGCATGGGATGAACTGATGGAGGTTGGTTTTCCGAGTCTTACAATAGAAGGGGTTGCTGCCCGGACTCAAACCAGTAAGCCAGTTATTTATCGGCGTTGGCCAAATCGCGAGGAGCTTGTCTTGGCAGCAATTCAGAATAATTTACCGGCACCGCCGGATGAAGTCCCTAATACTGGCGATCTGCGAAGCGATGTCATCATCGTACTGAATCGATTGAATGAAATGCTCCGTCAAATTGGGCCAGAAACGATTCATGGATTAATGTCTGTTCTAACGGGTATACCCTTATCTGAATTGATCAGTTTCCGAAGAACCAATACCATGCAAACCATTCTGAATCGGGCAGTAGAGCGAGGAGAAATTAGGCAGGAGAAAATTACTCCACGAATTGCAAGGCTGCCTGTTGATCTTGTTAGACATGAGGTGTTAATTACCTATGAGCCTGTGTCACAGGACACAATTGCTGAAATTGTGGATGAGATTTTTTTACCGTTAATTAAGTGAATCTTCTTAGCTCAACTTTCGCAGAGCAAAATCAGCTTGAGTCTTTGAGCGGCAGATCAACACTCGCTGTCCAGAGACTTTGCACGATTATCCCGTTTAATCAGGTAACAATTGCTCAGGTAGCAGAGAAACAGACAAGCTCGGGAGAAGAAAATATTTAGTGGAGAAACAGATCGGTTCGAGATCATTTAGACGGGCTTAGGAGAAGGAATCAGGTTTAGGGGAGGTGAAACAGACCGGACAAGAGATCAAGACAGGAGATCAAGGACAAGACGCGAGGGAAACGAAAAGACCGTGATTTTGTTGTAGCCTGTACCCTTCCTTCTGCAGCAACGCCCACACCGTTCATGCTAACTCACACCAATCAAGTCGATCCGCATTAAGCTAACCCCTACCCATTAAGTTGATCTGCATCAAACTCCCCTCGCCGTTCAAGCGTCTCGATCAGGCCGCAGCCGCAAGGGGCTGGTTCGGTTGGCGCGCGATCAGCCGGCGGTAGGGGATCGCCGGAATCGCCACACACATGCGCAGCAACTTCTGCCGCATCGTTTCTTTCGCTCCGGGCAGGTGCAGCTGGCGGCGTCCGGTGTACTCGTTAAGATATGCCTGCAGATGCTTCAGTCCCAAGGCTATATATGTACTCTTCAGCGATTCCCACGCCTCTCTCACCACTTTCCGCAAAGGCGCATACAGACGAAAGGCTAGAGGGAACGACTGTACAGACGATGTACGGACATCTACATGCCCGTTGATGAACGCGGCGAGTTCGTGACGGTTTGCCCTTTGTCCGTCTCCTCTTTTATGCGGCACCAGGCGGATTTTGACCTGCTCCGGCTCGCCCGACTCCGTCACCGTGCATCCCGCTACGACCGCCGTGGCATACGGATGCGAAAACTGACACCGGGACGGATCGCGCCCGTACAGATCGCTGTTCACCTTCACATCTCCACAGAGCAGTTCCTGGGCATCGAACTCCCCGACGGCATGGCGTATTTTGTGCAGCATCAACCAGGCGGTTTTGTAAGTGACTCGGATCACCTGGCTCAGCCGAATCGCCGAGATGCCGCCCTCAAGCAGGAACAAATCCAGGGCCTCGAACCACTTGAGCAGGGGCAAATGCGTTCCTTCAAAAATCGTACCGACCAAAGCCGACGTTTGATGCTTGCACTTTCCGCATTCGAACAGGGGGATATGCCTAGAGGTCAGACGACTGCACCGGGTGTGAGCGCAGCGCGGGCAGACGAAGCCGTTCGGCCACTTCATCGCGATCAGCGCCTCCATGCAGGCCTGCTCGCTGTTATAACGGCTGCTGAATGGTTGAAGTTCCGTTCCCGCATTGACCTCCATATTCGCTCGCCCCCGAATCAAGAATTTATGAACATGTGTTCGATTTACTTCAGTATACCAAACGTACGTTCCCTTATCAAGCCGAAAATCTCACCTGAACCGCCTCATTTTTTCCCCTCTCTTTTTTGGCACCCTTGCTCTAGCCCCCACCCCCAGCTCTCTGAACGAAAGGGATAATCGTGCAAAGGTTGCAGGCAGGGACACCAAGGCACCGAGACACCAAGACACCAAGACACGAACCATTTAGATAGCCCCTCACCTGGCGTCGATTTGTGACACTGCTCGAAATGTTAGCCCCAGCTACATCTTGCTGGCCTGCCGATTTTTTGCTGCGAAAGTTGAGTTCTTAGGTAAAGCATAAATATATAAGAATATATGTTCCCATTGGGACTTTAGTAGGTAGGGAAGGCTGCGAATATTAGGTATTATATAGAAGAAAGACTTATATGATAATTTTGGCAGAGCAGTAAACTTACCGATGGCGGAGGGGAACTACGTTTGATTGAGATTAGGGAAACTTGGATCGACTCACAGGCACCGAATAGCGCGGCGATTAAGAACGGTCAAGATTTGAACAGAAAAGGCAAGTACATCGAGCTGCACCGATCCGAGGATGAACAGGTGCTATTTGGCTTGTGTGCGGGAAGCGGAAAAACGCCTTACGCGCCATCTGCGGATTTCGCCGTTCCCGACAAACCGGTTATGCGGTGCAGCTGTCCGAGCCGGCAATTCCCGTGCAAGCATGTACTTGGTCTTTTGTATGCCTATGCGGAAGGGAAGCCGTTCACGACGGCAGAGGTGCCTGGAGATCTGGCGGCCAAACGGGAAAAAGCCGGGAAGCGGGAAGAGAAAAAAGCGCAGGAGGCCGCTGCTGGAGCCGTGGCCAAGCCGAAGAAAGTCAATAAATCAGCGCTTAAGAAAAAAATCACGGCGCAACTGGAAGGGCTGGAGCTGCTCGAGAAGTTAACGCAGTCTTTGATCCGGCGCGGACTCGGAACCCTGGATACGAAAGAGCTAAAAGTGATTCAGGAGCATGCGAAGCAAATGAAAAGCCACTATTTGGCCGGCGCGCAAATTCAGCTTAGCAAGCTGCTGCTGACCTTATCGGAGCGGCAAAATACGGAGCAAGCCTATTCGTTGGCTGCCGAGCAGCTTGCCGTCATTCATGCTTTCATCAAAAAAGGCCGGGCGCATCTGTCCGCAAGGCTGGAAGATCCTGAGCTGGCGCTGGACCATGAGTCTTCCATCGAGGAATGGCTCGGGCATGCTTGGCAGCTGACCGAACTGAAGGAGGCGGGATTGGCCGCTCCGGGAACCGAGCTGATTCAGCTTGCCTTTTTGAGCTATGATGATGCTGCCCGGCAGGAATACGTCGACTGCGGTTATTGGATTCAGCCGGATAGCGGGGAAATTCATTACACGGTCCAGTACCGTCCTTATAAAGCAGCGAAATTAATGCGTGAAGAAGACAGCTTTTTTGAGGTGGCCGCCGTGCCGGAGCTTTACCGCTACCCTGGCGATCTGAACCGGCGCGTCCGCTTCGAATCCATGACCACAAGAGCCTTGAAGGAGAATGATCTTGGCCAAATTTACCGCTGCGCCGCTTCATCCTTCGCCGACACCGTCAAGCGGGTCAAAAACCAGCTTAAAAATCCGCTGGGTGATCCTAACCCGGTCGCGCTGCTGTCTGTAGAAAAGGTGGTCACCGATTCGGAAGGCCGGCTGTTTATTGCCGATGCTCAAGGGGACACGTTGGAGCTGCGCGATGTTTTGGACGACGGAACCGTCCAACTTATGAGGTTTTTGCCGGATGAGCGTCTTCAGGACATCGCCGTGCTGGGGATGTTTCACCATAATTCCCAAAGCGGCCGGCTAACGGTTCAGCCGCTCAGTATTTTAAACCAACAAGAGCTGGTACGGTTGCTCTACTAACAAGCCGAATTGGAGGAACAAGCATAATGAGTCAAACCTTACTGTTTGAGCTGAACGAAGAAATCCGGCGGCTTTATATTGCCGGGAGCGATCTGGCATCCGGGGATTTTCGATTGAAGCGGCTGCTTCCGTCTTTTCAACAGCTGGGCGAGCGGGCGCCTGTATTTAAAAAACTCGCCGCAGGTATCGAATCTTTGATTGCCGGAGATAGTGGGGCGGATTCGGCCCAGCGGCTGCAGGATATTAATCTGCTCCTTCAGTCGGTGCTGCGTACCCAAGGAAAAGGTTCTGCCGAGAGTGAGACGGCCCCTTTGAAAAACAAGCCCGTTTCCTTGAAGACGTACGCATCTTACCGGAAATTGTCCGTAGTCCGCCAGGCGCTTACCACCCGGGGCGGGGGACGCCATGAAATCATTGTCGAAGCGTTCCGCGAAGGATTGTTTCAGGATCTGCGTCTCCTTCCTTTTGCCATAGAAGCCTTAAACGACCCTTACGTGGAAATCGCCGACTTTGCGATGACCGACATCTTGCCATGCTACGGTTCTGCCATCGTACCATATTTGACCCGAAGCTTTGAGCCCGCCGGAGGGAAGCTTGAAGCTCGCAAGCTGACCGTCATCGCGAGTAATGGCGGCGAACAAGCGCTGCCTGTCATTTATGAGGCCGCCGTTTCGGGTTCCGATGAAGTGCGGACGACGGCGATTCGTCTGCTTGCGGGGCATGCCGAATATGAGCAAGCCTTGCTCGATTTCAGCCGCGACAAGAAGAAGAGCATTCGCGAAGCAGCGTACCAGGCGTTGGCGGACAGCGACTGGGCAAGCGCGGCCGAACGTCTGTATGAGGTTTCCAAAGGCAAAGATAGCGAGCTGGTAGGCCCGGCGTTAAACCGAAGCCAATCGGAGCGGTTAAACGGGTGGCTGGCCAGAGATTTTGCCGAACTGGTTCAGTCTGTGGAAGCGGGCGTAGCGGATAAGGAGAAAACGCAGGAAATCTCGATGCTGGCGAGACGTTATTTCTGGGCGCTGCACCATAAAACGATCCCTGAGCTGGAACAGATATTTTTCAGAGTTCTGCGGAACTATGCACACTATGCTTACACGCTCGGCTGGGCCTTTTTAACGAACGAAGCGATGCAGTACATAACAAAAGCCGGCTCCGCTGAGGGGGATGAGCTTGTAAGGGCCGCGGTAAAAATCGAAATGAAAAAAACGGCGGGCACGAACACGTATGTGCGTGATACCTTTGTCAAGGCGCAGTCCGCGTTGCCTCCGGAACGCTTGTATGAGGAGTACGCCGGTATTTTGCAAGACCGGTTGAATGCTTCGGCCATCAGCAAAAGCGCCAATTACGCCAAGCAACTGCTCGAGACAATGGAGGGTTTGGTCGTTAACCGCAGATATCAGGAAATGACGCCGGTCTGGACAAATGAACGAAAAAACTATGTCTATCGGGTGGATATGCCGACGCCGGAGGAAATCGCCGCAAATTGGGACCCGCGCTGGCTGGACCATTTCATCACCCTGGATCACCTGGCACTGGCCAGCGCTTTCGCTCGACCGGGACATGTGGCCGCCGCATCCTATTTGCTTACCAAGCTGAGCAATTCGCCGGAATTTCGCAACCGATTTGCCAATTTGGCGGTCATGGGGCTGGTTCGCGCGGGAATCGCGGAGAACGAGCTGCATGAAGCGCTCGTCCGGGCTTTGGAAGACGAGCGGAATACGGAATGCCACGAAATCGAACCGTTTCTGTTCGACCAGCTTTGCCGGCTTCCCGCCTCATATGCGGAGCGAATCCGCAAGGCCATACCCAAATTCGTCAACAACAGCGTAGAGCAACTGGGATATATTCTAAAAACGATGGAATCATCCATTTAAGAGGTAGTTCAAAAAGTCGTCTTTTGATCACGAAGCAGGCTATGAAGTGGATCGGGCGTCGAATCTTGAATTCAGCCGGACCAAGTGGATGCTTCCGAAGAATGTTTCCTGCGGAAACATTTCAGTTGCTCACGTACCCAAAACGTACGCTCCGCTACTCAGTCCCTAGCTTCATCCAATCTTCTCGGTGCTGAAAACCCGACTTTTTGAACTCATATTTTTATCATAAAGGAGCGAAACGGTGATGAGTACGGAATCCACAATGCAGGAGATTATGCGCAAGCCGGCGGAGCTTTTGTATCAGGAAGAACTGCAGGCATTGGTCCGTGAGGATCAAGGAAAAATCCCGGCCGGGTGGCAAATGTCCCCGCAGTCGGTGCTTAAATTTATCGTCGGCGGGACGGCCGGCGGCCAAGTGATCACGCCGAAATATATCGGGAATCCGCGCCTCGTTGAAATGGCGATTGCGACGCTGGTGACCGACCGCGCGTTGCTGTTGATCGGGGAGCCGGGTACGGCCAAGTCCTGGCTGTCGGAAAATCTGGCCGCGGCCATTTACGGCAACTCCGGGCTGGTTGTGCAAGGGACGGCGGGGACGACGGAAGAGCAGGTCCGCTATTCCTGGAACTACGCTATGCTGCTCGCCCAGGGGCCAACGCCGGAGGCGCTGGTGAAGAGCCCGATCATGCGGGCTATGGAAGCGGGCGGCATTGCCCGTTTCGAGGAAATTTCCCGCTGCGCTTCCGAGGTGCAGGACGCCCTGATTTCGATTTTGTCGGAGAAAACGATCTCCATTCCCGAGCTTGGTAAGGAACTCAATGCGCGCAAAGGGTTCAGCATAATCGCTACAGCCAACACCCGCGACCGGGGTGTCAACGAAATGTCGACGGCGCTGAAACGCCGCTTTAACATGATCGTGTTGCCTGCGCCGGCGGACCTCGAAACCGAGGTGGAAATCGTGAAGAAGCGCGTCAGCGAAATCGCCGCTTCCTATGATTTGCAGGCGGCTGTTCCTGCGGACGAAGCGCTGCAAAAGGTTGTGACGATCTTTAGAGAACTGCGCAGCGGCATGACACTGGACAAAAAAGAGAAGGTGAAATCCCCGGCGGGGGTCATCTCCACGGCGGAAGCCATTTCGCTGCTCACCAACAGCATAGCGCTGGCGGCCAGCTTTGGCGGCGGGGAAATGACCGACGAGGATTTGGCCGCAGGCCTGCAGGGGGCGATCGTGAAAGATGACGACAAAGATCGTCTCGTATGGAAGGAATATCTGGACAATGTGATGAAAAAACGCGGAGCAAGCTGGCGCGGTCTGTACAACGCTTGCAAGGAGATGAATCAATGAAGACGGCTAGCGGCGCTGGCGTGCATATTTTTGGCGTCCGGCACCTGTCGCCGGCCGGCGCTTACCATGTGGCCGGCTTCCTCGATCGGGTAAAGCCAACGGCGGTGCTGATCGAAGGTCCTGCGGATGCTTCCGCCGAAATCGTGCATTTGACGAACACCTCGACCAAGCCGCCGGTTGCGATATTGGCCTTCACCGAGGAGGTTCCGGTTCGGACCGTGCTTTGGCCGTTTGCCGTGTATTCGCCGGAATATCAGGCGATGCTTTGGGCCCGAAAGCACGAGGCGCACTGCGCTTTTATCGATTTGCCTTCGTCCTCCGCAGTTTGTCTGCAGGATGCTCGCGGCGCCGCCCGTGATCAGGAAGAGATCCGGCCCAACGGCAGCGAGGACACTCCCCCGGAAGGAGGAGGCCGGGTATCGGAAAAAAGCGCTGAGCCAGAAAGCTCCTTGTACGGCAGGATCGCGGAAATCGCCGGCGAATATGATTATGACGCTTATTGGGAACGTAATTTTGAGCACAATTTGCATCCGGATGCATACCGTCAGGCCATCCTGGCGTATTCCGGGCAGATGCGGGAGCTGACGGAGGAGCAGGAGCGGCGCAGCCAAACGCTCGAATACGCCTATAATGCGGTGCGCGAAGCGTATATGTGCCGGCAAATTGCCGATGTGATCGCAGCTGGGCATAAGCCTGAACAGATCGTGGTCATTTGCGGGGCGTATCACGCTTCCGCGCTCCAGGATCTTTCCGTCGCGATGAGCGACGGCGAACTGGCCCAGCTTCCTTCCCGCAAGACGAAGCTGACGCTGATGCCGTACTCCTATTTGCGGCTTTCGTCCATAACCGGGTATGGGGCGGGGAATACTGCGCCGTACTATTTTGAAATGATGTGGGAGCAAATGCAGCGGGGGACGCTGGGGGAACTGCCGCATCGTTATCTGGCTTCCGTGGCCGCGGATCTGCGAAAGACGGGAACGTACCGCTCCACGGCCGAGGTGATCGAGGCGGTCAGGCTCGCCGAATCCCTGTCGGCCCTGCATGGCGGTAGCCTGCCTGCGCTGATGGACCTCAGAGATGCCGCCAAAACGCTCCTGGGCCATGGGGAACTCGCCGTGGTCGCCGAAGCGCTCGCGCGTACGGAGGTGGGGACGGCGATCGGGGCCCTGGCCGAAGGCGTCAGCCAGACGCCGATTCAGGACGACGTGAACCGCCAGCTGAAGCGGCTTAAGCTGGAAAAATACAAAACCGCGGTTGCCCAGGACCTTGCCCTGGATCTGCGGGAAAACCGGCGGGTGAATTCCGAGGAAGCGGCCTATCTCGATTTGAACCGTTCGATTTGGTTCCATCGTTTGAAGCTGCTCGGCATTCATTTTGTGAAAGACCGGGGAAGGTCCGCCGATCAGGCTGTTTGGTCGGAGCATTGGGTCGTCCAATGGTCGCCGGAAGTGGAAATCGAAGTGGTGGAATCCAATTTGCTGGGCGAAACCGTGGAAACCGCCGCGGCCTTCGTTTTGCAGCAGCGGCTGGAGGACTGCTCAACGATCAGGGAGGCTTCCGCGCTAATATCCGTTGCCTACGAGTGCGGGATGATTCAGCAGATGGAGGCCGGCCGAACGGCCCTGCAAAGTCTGGCGGTCGAGAGCCGGAATGTCGTGGAAATTGCGGCCGCGGCGAGAAGTCTGTCCCAGCTTATCCGCTTCGGCGGCATTCGCAGAATGGATACGGCCCCGCTGATCCCTTTGCTGCAGCAGCTGTTTTTGCGCGCCGCATTGTTTCTGCAAGATGCGAGCCAATGCAATGATGAAGCGGCGCAGGCGATGGCGGAAGCGATGAACGAGCTGAACCATATCGCTGCGGAGCATAGCGATGAGGTGAATGAAGCGCTGTGGCTTGAGGAACTGAGCGCTTTGTCGGACAGGGATGACGCCCATCCCAGGTTGTCCGGTCTGGCGTGTGCGATTTTGCTGGAGCGGGGGGAACTGACGGCCGAGCAATGCGCTGCCGAAGTTTCGCGCCGGCTCTCGCCGGGAATTCCGGCCGACCTGGGCGCCGGCTGGTTTGAGGGTCTGGCGATGCGCAACCGCTATGCCCTGCTGTCGCGTATGAGCTTATGGGAGCAGCTTAACGAATATATCAGTACGCTGGAGGATCACGAGTTTGTGCGGTCACTGGTTTTTTTGCGCCGCGCATTCAGTGTCTTTAGCCAGAAGGAAAAAACGATGGTCGCCGAGCTGCTTGGCGAATTGTGGGGTGTGGAGCCGGAGCAGGCGGCCGAAATCATGATGGATGAGCTTAAGGAGGATGAAGCCCGGATGCTGGACGAACTTAATGATTTTGATTTTGAGGATTTATAGACGATGGCGGAAGCAGTAAATCAAACGGCTTTGCCCCGCTGGCGGCTTATTCTGGGCGCGGCCGCAGCAGGGGAGCTTGGCCGGTACGGCAGCGGAGGGCAAGTGGAGCTCTCGGACGATGAGTTGATTATGGATCGCGCGCTCGCGGCCATTTATGATCAAACGGCAGAAGGCGGGGAAGGAGCGTCCGGGAGCGGTATGGGTTCGCGCGGTGCGGGCCATGGGAAGTCCATGCCCCGCCTCGCGCAGTGGCTTGGTGACGTACGGACTTTTTTTCCGGAAGACGTGGTCTCGGTGATCCAAAACGATGCGATGGAACGTAAGGGCTGGAAGCAGCTGCTGTTCGAGCCGGAGGTGCTGGCCACCGTAAAACCGGATATCCAGCTCGTTGGCACGCTGCTTTCGCTCAAAGGGAAGATTCCGGAGAAGACGAAGGACACCGCACGGATGCTTGTGCAGGCGGTGGTGGATGACTTGGTTAAGCGGATGAGCCATGAGCTCCAGAAAGCGGTCACCGGGGCGTTAAACCGCCGTCAGCATACGCCGCTTTCCTCGCTTAGCGGAATCGACTGGAAGCGGACGATCCAGCGGAATTTGAAGCATTACGATGCAAAGCATAAGCGGATCATCCCGGAAAGGTTCTATTACTTTGACCGTGCGAAGCGGAGCAAGGAATGGACGGTTATCGTCGATATCGACCAGAGCGGCTCCATGGCGGAATCGGTGATCTGGGCGTCGGTGGTCGGGTCCATTTTTGCCAGCATTCCCGCCCTGGATACCCGGGTGGTCGTCTTCGATACCGAGGTGGTCGATCTAACCGAGCAATGCGCGAACGATCCGGTGGATATGCTGTTCGGTATTCAGCTTGGCGGCGGCACAAATATCGATAAATCCGTCGCCTATTGCGAACAGTTCATTAAAGAACCGAAGAAAACGCTGTTCATCCTGATCTCCGATCTCTATGAGGGGGGCAATCAATCCCGGCTGATCCGGCGGATGCGGGAGATGAAGGAAGCCGGCGTCAAGACGTTATGTTTGCTTGCCCTGTCGGATGAAGGGAAACCGTTTTATGATGAGCAGTTGGCCAGGACTTTTGCTAAAGACGGAACCCCTAGTTTTGCCTGCACGCCTGCCATGCTGCCGCAATTGGTGGAAGGGGCGCTGCAGGGCAAGGATTTGCGGAGCTGGTGAAGCGGTTGGAAAACAAATGATATAGAAAGAACCGGGAGGGTGGAGACCATGTTAAGCGAAAACGATAAGAATAAGCTGGAGCGGACGGTCCGTGAACATCAATTTGAGCATGCGCTGGATTATTTGAAAGAGACGGTGCGTCAGGGTATCCGCCTGTCCAAGACCGGGGCGGAAGATTACACGGAAATTTGCCCTTCCCGCATCGGCGGAGATCCTGATCTGCCGCCGAACGTGGCGTGGCCGCTGATTTCCGGCGGAACACCTATGACATTTCTGGCGCAGCTGCGCCTGCGTGAATTGGCGCCTCATGACGAAGCTTCCCGGCTCCCGCAGGACGGCGTGCTGTATTTTTTCGTTGGAGTGGATGAACCGGCTTATCATATTGAACACAAAGTGGTGTACCTGCATGAAGAGGAGCTTAAGGAGGCCAGGCGTCGTCCTTCACCTGAAGTGACGGCCCTTGAGGAACCGTTTAACGGTTACCGGGTGACGGCCAGAGCCACGCTGGAGCCGCCCAATTACGGCTATGTGGATTACGAGAAGGTTGAGGATGAGGAACATGACTACGGGCAGTACGAGGATTTTTGCTTCGAGTTGAGCGATTTGTCTTCCGGCGACCTGGCGGGTTTGTTCGGTTATCCGGCTACCCAGCATGGGGATTGCGAAATGGAAGCGGCGCTGGGGATATTGACCGGGGAGCAATACAACTATTCCGAGGAAGCGGCCATGGAGCGGATCACGGCGCACTTGAAAGGGGATTCGGACAAGGCGAAGCAGGAAGTCTGCGATACGCTTTTGCTGCTGGCGTTAGATTCGGACCAGGAGGTTGGTTTTTGCTGGTGGGATGCCGGAGCACTGCAATTTTTCATACGGAAAGAGGATTTGTCGGCGGGGAATTTTACGAATACTTACTGCTCTTTGTATTCCAGCTAAGACGCCCGGGCTTTAGCCGAGAAACTAGTTCAGAGAAGGAGATAACATGAATAGCATGCTGAAAGCATTTATTTTTGATATGGACGGCGTAATTATTGATAGCGAACCGCTGCATTTTGAAGTTGATCTATACACGTTGAACTCAATCGGCGTTGCCAGCAGCAAAGAAAAACTGGAGCAATACGTGGGCATGACCAATCCCGAAATGTGGAGATTAATCAAGGATGAATATCAATTGCCGCATTCGATTGAAGAGTTGATTCAACTGCAATTAACGAAAAAACTTGCCTATTTGGATGAATCGGACATTGAACCCATTCCCGGGATACGAGAGCTCATTCAGAAGTTGCGTGATGGGAACATTCCGATCGGTTTGGCCTCATCGTCCCCCAGAATATTTATCGAAAAGGTGTTAAGCAAATTCAACATCCTGCATGAATTCGCATGCATCACAAGCGGGGAAGAGGTTCCCAGGGGGAAACCCGCTCCGGATGTATATTTGGAAACCGCGCGGGCGATGAACGTGGAACCGGAGCATTGCTGTGTCCTGGAGGATGCCAAACACGGGGTGGCGGCAGCGAAAAGCGCCGGTATGCGATGCATCGGATTCGTGAATCCAAACTCGGGGAATCAAGATCTGTCAGCGGCTGATTTTATTGTAAGATCAATCGCAGAAGTAAAAATCCCAGAACTATAGCCAGCGTCCATAAGATCATCCGCAGGGGGAATTTCAAGTGAAAGCATCTATTTTTAATGACATCGTTAATTCGGAGGAGGAGCTCCGGACGTTATGTGGATTTCCGAAAGAATTGGTTAAGAACAAAACGATAACGGTCATAGACCGGCATTGCCACGACTTTATTTCCAAGTCCCCGCTCATCTTCCTGTCCACTGCCGATTCGGCGGGATTTTGTGATGTATCTCCGCGCGGAGATGCCGCCGGCTTTGTACACGTTATGGATGACCACCATTTGGTTATTCCCGAACGTCCCGGAAATAAACGATTTGACTCTTTGCGGAACATTCTCGAAAATCCAAGGATCGGATTGATTTTTATGATTCCCGGGCTGGGGGAGACGTTAAGAATCAATGGACAGGCCTGGATCGTGAAAGATCAGGAGATCCTAAAGAACATGGAGGCTTTCGGAAAAGTTCCGGTGCTGGGGATCGGAGTGAAAGTTGAGGAATGTTACATGCATTGCGCCAAAGCGTTCAAACGGTCGCATGTGTGGGATGACAGCTATTGGCCGAAACCAGAGAAGCTTCCGAATCCGGCAAAAATTATCGCCAACCATGCGGAAAAATTAAAACTTTCCGCCGATGAGGTGGCCGCTTCGCTAAAGGAGAGCTATGAGCAGCGGTTATACTAAGCCGTCGTTAGGGCTTATCAAACGAATCGGTTATGCGGCAAGTATGGTTACCGTTGGTTTATGGGCGGTTCTGCTGTGGTTTAACCCATATTTTAACGGCTTTGATCGGATTAGTCTTTTGATTACATTTATTATGCTGGTTCTCCCGGCTGTTTTATTTTGCGTGGGTCTTGCTTTGTCCCGGAGTCTAATTTTATTGATTTCGTTCATCTGGAGTTTTCCGTACAGCTTGTATATGCTGCTGACACCCAGCATTTTTAAGCTGTTTGGCATTACGTGCTTCATTTATTTATTGTGTTTCGTGCTGTTTCGAGTAAATACAATAAAGTACTAAATTAAGCTCAACTTAAAAATCGGTGTTTGATAGGAACGACTACTGAACGATGAACCGCCGGCTGGGCCTGCAAAATAGCGGAACTTTATGTACTTATTTTCTGGAGCCAGGCATGTCCATCCCCATTAGCGGAATTTTTTGTTCTTATTTTTCCTTTGAGCGGCCCAGAAGGCGGATATTCCTTGAGCTTTGAGAAAATAGCGACACAAATTTCCTCTATTTTCCCAAAATTGACGTATATAGCTGGAATAACGCCATTTTATGTACTTATGTTTTTCTATGGAATTTCTTAGGGAGCCTGGTTTTTGCAGTTTTTCTGATATTGCTTTTTCAAATCCCATTTTGGTTTTGAGCTATTAATAACCAGGAAAAGAAGTGATCCCCCATGGGCTATATTATGGATTTAAGAAAGATTGTGGGTACCAGACCTTTAATTATGATAGGGGCTTGTGTTGTGGTTATCGACGGTGACTCCATTTTGCTGGAGAGAAGAACGGATAACGGCATGTGGGGGTTACCCGGGGGATCGCTGGAACCTGGGGAATCGTTGGAGCAAGTAGCCCGGAGAGAATTGTTTGAAGAGACGGGTTTGGAGGCCATTCAGCTCGAATTGATGGATGTTTTCTCGGGGCATGAGCTTTATTACAAGTATCCGCACGGGGACGAAGTTTATAACGTGGTGACCGCTTATCTGTGCCGAGAGTATCGTGGAACGATCCGTAAAGAGGAGACCGAAGTGGAAGAGGTCCGATTTTTTGAAGTGAACCGATTGCCGGATAACATCAGCCCGCCGGATCAACCGATCATTAGAGCATTTTTGAGTCTGCAAAATCATTTCTAAATGAAGGGGGTGTTCAATCATGAAAATCGCTTACGCTCTATTCGATGGGATTACTTTCCTGGATTTGATCGGATTCTATGACGTGGTGACCCGCTTGAAACATTTCGAAGCAACGAAGGATGTATCTTGGGATTTGTGCGGACGAAAGGAAGAGGTCACGGATGAACGGGGAATGGCGATCAAAGTAAACCAAGTGAACCCCGATCTTTCTACGTACGATATGCTGTTTGTTCCCGGAGGGTTTGGGACCAGAGCTTTACGTTATGATGAGGAATATATCGATTGGCTCAAAGGGGCCCGGGAGGCGGAATACATCGTATCGGTATGTACAGGCTCCTTGCTACTGGGGGCGGCGGGATTTTTGGAAAACAAAAAAGCGACAACGCATCCTATTTCCTATGAACTGCTGGAACCCTATTGCCGGGAAGTCGTTCAGGCCAGAATCGTTTCAGACGGAAAAGTGATTACCGGCGGCGGCGTAGCCACTTCCGTCGATTTGGGCTTGTATATCGCGGAACGATTATTGGGGCCGGGCGAAGCGGAAAAGATCAGAAAGCAAATGGATTATCCTTATCACAACACGGATATTGCGGTGTTTTAAGGATAAAAAAAGGAGGCTGGCGAAGGATAAAGAGAGAAAAAACCGTATAAAACAGAAAGGGATGGAAAAGGTGATTATTATTCATGCCGGGTTTCAAGTAGACCCAATGAAGGAAGCGAGTTTTTTGGAAGAGATTGCGCCACTTGTACAAGCCTCGAGAAATGAAGCCGGTAATATATCGTACCGGCTGTATAAAGATACGGAAAAGGAACATGCGTTTACGATGGTTGAAGTCTGGGAAGATTCGGCCGCAGTGGCTTCTCATAATTCCAGTGAACATTTCACCTCATTCGTGGCCAAGGCGAGTCAGTTTTTAACCGAACCGTTGGATATAAAAACTTATAGCGGACAACTCTTGAAGTAATAAAGCAAGGCCCGTAGGTCATCCTGGCGTTGAACGGTTGAATTTTAAAAACGGGTATGTTAAAATACACATAATTTAAAGGACAGGAGCTGAAGAGGATAATGGATTTTTCTTGCTAAGAATTATAAAACAACAAAGCGAAAATGGTTTCGCATGTTTTATTTTTTCTATGCAAGAAAGTTGCTTATCCTTTTCACTCAAACGGAATATCCTGATCTGATTCCAAAAGTGGGCCAGATTTGCTGTATTTAATTTGAGCTGCGGGAAAGTAACTTTCTTGCGGCTCAAATTTTTTTTGCAGGAGGATCATTTCATGTCATTAATTAAAGTGACGAATCTGACTTTTGCCTATGATGGCAGTTACGATAACATTTTTGAAGACGTCAGCTTTCAAATCGATACCGATTGGAAACTTGGATTTACGGGGAGGAACGGCAGGGGCAAAACGACGTTTATGAACCTGCTTCAGGGTAAATACGAATACAGCGGCCATATTTCTGGCGATGTCGGCTTTGAGTACTTTCCCTTCCAGATCAAAAATCCGGAATACCTGACCCTGGATGTCGTCAGCGAAATATTTCCGGATTATGTCAACTGGGAACTTATGCGCGAACTGAACTTGCTGAAGGTGTCCGAGGATGTGTTGTACCGGCCGTTTGAATCCTTGTCGAACGGCGAGCAGACAAAGGTGATGCTTGCAACCTTGTTCCTGAAGGAAAACCGCTTCCTGCTCATCGACGAACCGACCAACCATTTGGACATGGAAGGGCGAAAGCTCGTGAGCGATTATTTGGCGGGCAAAAGCGGTTTTATTCTGGTCTCGCACGACCGGGCGTTTTTGGACAACTGCGTGGATCATATCCTGTCCATCAACAAGACGAATATCGAAATTCAGAAGGGCAATTTTTCCGATTGGTGGGGAAACAAACAGCTGCAGGATAATTATGAGCTCGCCGAAAACGATAAGCTAAAAAAAGATATCAAACGCTTGTCGGAAGCGGCGAAACGGACGAACAACTGGTCGCATGAAGTGGAAAAAACGAAAAACGGTACGAAAAACTCCGGGTCGAAGGTGGATAAAGGATATATCGGCCACAAAGCCGCCAAGATGATGAAGCGCTCCAAATCGATGGAGCAACGGCAGCAATCCGCTATTGAGGAAAAGTCCCAACTATTGAAAAACATTGAAACGTCGGAAAGTTTAAAGATCACACAGCTTCCTTATCATAACTCCCGGCTGGCCCAGCTTGAGCACGTTTCGATTTTTTACGGGGAGAAGACGGTTTGCGAGGATATCAGCTTTACGATCGAGCAGGGGGAGCGGATTGCGCTTTCCGGGAAAAACGGTTCCGGGAAATCTAGCATCATTAAACTGATTTGCGGTGAGGAGATTAGCCACACGGGGACGGTTAGAACAGGAAGTCAACTTAAAATATCTTATGTTAACCAAGATACTTCCCATCTCCAAGGCAACTTAACGGACTACGCCCGGGGCGAAGGCATTGATGAAAGCCTGTTTAAGGCGATCTTAAGAAAGCTGGATTTTTCCCGAATCCAATTCGAAAAGGACATGACGGCATTTAGCGGCGGTCAAAAAAAGAAAGTGCTGATCGCGAGAAGTCTCTGCGAGCAGGCCCATCTCCTGGTCTGGGACGAACCGCTGAATTTCATCGACGTCATTTCGCGCATGCAAATCGAAGAACTGCTGCTGCAATATGCGCCGACCATCCTTTTCGTGGAGCATGACCGCGAATTTTGCGATCATATTGCCACCAAGATTGTCGAGCTATAGTGTTGATTGGGTAAATGAAGAGGCCTTCCTCAATAGTGATTACACTTTTGCGGGCGGCCTCTTTCGTTTTGCATCAATCCGGCAGGATCAGGCCGACTGCGCTGTTCCCAATCGACTGAACGTAAATGCCGAGCTGTTCGGAAACAAAGCGGACGGGAACGAAGGTGGTGCCTCCGACCATCATCGGAGCCGCATCGGTCTCCATGCGTTTTCCGTTCACAAGGATGGTTTTTTCTCCGATCGTAAGTTCAAGCTCACGGTTTTTCCCGTGAATCGTTACTTTGCGCGCCGATTTATCCCATTTCACCTCAGCCCCCAGCGTTTCCGACACGAACCGGAGCGGCACGTAAAATCTCCCTTTGTTGTTGAAAGGGGCTTCGTCCAATTTTACAATCTTCCCTAAAACATATACGTCCTGATTCTGGCGGAACAAAATGTCCGGAAAAGGTTCATAGGCCGAATACCTTACTTCGGCGCCGGCTTCTTTCAATTTTTGGATCACGGCAGCGGAGCCGGACGGTTCACGGTAATCGACGATGTTGCCTTCAATATCAAGCTGCTTCATGTTCGGTCCGGGCTGGACCCCTTCGAGCGAAACGAGCAGATTTTGGTTGAAATAGGCATACTCAAGCTCGGGCCAAGCGTTGATGACGTCGATCGAAGATAGGCGGTTGGCGGCAGCGTTAAAGGTGTGAAGCTTGGACAAGCCGCGCAGAGCATCGATCGATTCGATTTCGTTCATGCTGATATCGAGGTATTCTAGCTTTGCAAGTCCGGTTAGCGGTGTGACATCTTTCAAACCAACCGCTGGGAGCGAAAGCCGGGTTAGATTCGGGAACGCTTTAACGGTTTCAGGATGCCGAAGGTTCGGACTCTGTCCTGTATATAGTTCTTCCAGGCGGGAAAGCGAAGCGATTGGCGATAAATCATGTATGCGCGCTGCTTCCATGTTTAACTTAACGAGTCCGGTCAGTCCGCTTAACGGTTCCAGCTCGATCGGCTTTGGATTCGAGTTGTCGTAGGCGATGGTCAAATTGGCGAACGACAGCTCCGTTAGCCTTTTAAGTCCGCGCAGCGGTTTTAAATCAACCAGCGGGTTCGTATCCAGCACGAGTTTATGGAGCTTAGGCAACTGGCCGATGGTAGACAGGTCCGCGACATTATTTCCGGTCAAATCCAGTTCTTCGAGAGAAGTCAGACCACGGAGAGGCTTAAGATCCGACAGCTGGCCGTTATATTGCAATGTCAATCGCTTCAGGTTGGCCAAGTTTTGCAAACCGTCAAGCGATCTAAGCGAAGCCGAAGATATGGTCACATCCTCAAGCTTGCTTAGTTTGCTTAGCGGATTAACGTCTTTGATGCGATGCTCAGGTTGAAAAGAGTGGGTATAGTCCGGCGCGATATAAAGCCGTTGCAAATGGGCGAAATGCTGAAGCCCCTCAAGGCTTTGAATGCCGGGAAACATTCCGGCCGATCCGTCGCCCGAGCCATTCTGCGCGCCTTCAGCCATGGCGTCATAGGACTTCGAGGTATCGATCTCCGTGATGCGCTCGGCGTCCTCGGCGGTAATCGGTCCGGAGGGTTTGTCGAGGAGGGAGCGGACGATTTTTTCCAGCACGGGATCCTCGATGGTTACGGAATCGGAAGAAGCCGCCGACGCGGCGGATGACAGGAAAAGCGGGATCGACAGCAACAGTAAAAGAAAAAGCGTTTGTATCTTGATCAATTTAAAGCTCCATTTCATAGGAATTCACCTCTAAAATATGAAAAATTCGGCACATCATTTAGACGGCAGTGCATGGAAAAAGTTTCGATCTGCACTTGTAAGCGCCGGCAAAAGAACTGGTCATGTTCAATCCACGGCAGCACCGATTAAAATTTCAATATTAAATGGTTGCCATTCATGCTAATATCTACTTAGTCTATGATTTTTATCACGGACTACAGCGAGAATTTCGATATATTCCGTGAATTCAAAAGGAGGATGTATATGATGAAAAGTTTTTACAAAAAAGCTCTGATCCTCGGTGCGCTGGGAGTGATGTTAACGGCAGGCACAGCGGTTAATCCTGGGCAGGCGGAAGCGTCGACAGATCCGTACTTAGGCGAGATTCAGCTGTTCCCCTACAGCTTCACCCCGGAAGGCTGGATGAAAGCCGAAGGCCAGGAGTTGTCGATTTCTCAAAACCCTGCTTTATATTCCTTGCTCGGAACAAAATTCGGCGGGAACGGTCAAACGACGTTTGCACTGCCGGACCTGCGCGGAGCTTCGCCGATGCCGGGGATCTCCTATTATATTTCTATAAACGGCCCGTTCCCGCCGCGCGAGTAGGAATCGTAAACATGGAAGATGAGGTGAGGGCGTGTCGAAAACAAAGCGTAAAACGCGTAAAAATATGAAACTCCGGTACCTGATCCCGCTTTTGCCGGCCATCGGCGGGGCGATTTTGATGTTGGGTCAGGATGCGTCGGCGGCGGTGGCTGTGAATGCAACGCTAGGCAAACCCGTAACTTCCAGCGGCTTTGCCGACCCGTACGAACCGTCGAGGGCGGTGGACGGTTCCCTTCAGCCAACCAGCCGCTGGTACCAGGCAACCGCTGGAGAGAAATGGATTCAGGTCGATTTAGGGGATATTTATACGCTGAGTACTTGGAAGGTAACCGGCATGGGGCTCTACTATGAATGGTCCGGCGGACTGGACCCTTATCATTTCCATCTGGAAACAAGCTTGAACGGATCGGATTGGAAGACCGTGGATACGGTGCAGGGCAACACTAATCCGCTCTTTCAACGGTCTCTGCAGCAGGCGGAGGCGCGTTACGTCCGGCTGGTGATCGATCAGGGGAATTCCGCCAACAATCAATGGGCGTCCGTGCTCGAATTTGAAGCTTATGGAGAATTGCTGGCCGCGCCCGGGATGCCGGGTAATTTTGCGGGCGTCTTTCAAGATGGGGCTCCCAAGCTTAGTTGGGATGCCGCAGCAAACGCGGCCTCTTATGAACTTAGACGAAACGGCACGCTGATTTATTCCGGACCGCTTACTTCTTATACGGATGCCGATGTCCTGCCGGCAGGAGAAATTACATACAGCGTTCAAGCGGTTAATGCCAAAGGAAGCAGCGCGGCGGCGGAAATCACCGTGAACGTCCCAAGCGAGGCGGAACGGGCTGACGAGGCCGCCGCGGCGCTGGAAATCGGATATGCGCCCGGCGACAACGCTTCTGCGGTGACGCAGGATTTAACGCTTCCGCTTGCCGGATTAAGCGGGACAACCGTCAGCTGGAGCTCAAACGCTCCGGAAACGGCCGGTAATGACGGAAAGGTGACCCGCCCTGCGTATGCTCAGGGGGACCGCGCGGTGGAAATGACGGCGACGGTAATGCTGGGAACGTATAAGATGCCGAGGACTTTCTACATAACCGTGCTGAGGGAACCGGCCGAAACCGCTCTGGCCAGAGCGGAGCAGGAACTTACGCTCGGGGATCTGACGGCCGTTGCAGGCAACCTCGCACTGCCTGCAACCGGTTATGGCGGATCACAGATCGAGTGGTCTTCCAGTGCGCCGGAGATCGTCGCGCCGGACGGAACGGTTCACCAGCCTGCTTATTCTGAAGGGGATAAGGATGTTACGCTAACCGCTGTGCTGAGGCTGGACGGTCTGGAACGAGTCAAGACGTTTAACGTTCATGTCCTGAGCCTCCCGATTAACGATGAGGAAGCGGTGGCGGCCGCATATCAGTCGTTGACCTTGCCCGTAACGACGGTGACGTACGATTTGGATTTGCCGGACCGCGGGGCAAACGGGGTTTCCATTGCCTGGGACTCGTCGCATCCTGAATTTCTGAACTCGGAAGGACAGGTGACCCTGCCGAGTTATACGGATGGGGATCAGAACGTGACGCTGACGGCGACGATTTCAAGAGGAGCGTATTCGCTGACCAAGGCGTTCCCGCTGCTGCTTCCCGCTCAGCCGATTCGCCCGGATGAGGCGGTACGGCTGGCGGCGGATACGCTAGTTCTCAATTACCCTGCGGGGATTAAAGATTCCATCGATCTTCCCCGGTCGGGCCCCTTTGACACTACGATCGAATGGGCGTCCGATCGGCCGGAAGTGCTGGATGCGGACGGCCGGGTCAACAGGCCAAGGTACACGGACGGGGATGCCGAGGTTCGCTTGACGGCAACGGTGTCCAAGGATGCGTCTGCCGTGCAGAGAACGTTTCGGCTCACCGTACTTAAAGCTCTGCCGAATACACCTTATATTCGCCTCAGCGGAACGAATCCGATGCTGTTCGAAAGCGGAGACAGCTTTAGGGATCCGGGAGCGACCGTCGTCGATAGCGTTTATGGGAGCATTCTGGCGGAAGGGATAATGGGAACGGGTTTGGTGGATATAAATGCCCCCGGTATTTATTCCCTAAGCTATGATTATAGCGGCGATGGATGGATGGCGGAAGGCGCCGTGCGCGAAGTTCATGTGCGGCCGCGCCCGGTGTCGGCTGCGGCCGCAAGCAGCGGCGTAGCAGGCTCCGTCCATGTAAGCGGAGCGGTCCCGGGCGCCCGGCTTGGACTGTATAACAGCGATGGGCGGCTGGCAGCTGAAGGCACGGCGTCCGCGGAAGGGACGTACACATTTACTTTGCTTGCGGAAAACGGGTACTATGTGCTGCAAACGGTGAACGGTATGGCAAGTTCCCCGTCCGCTCTGATCTACGTAAAGCTTCTTTCGGCAGCGGACGTAGCGGCGGCAATCACATCTCTCCCCGGTCCGGGCGAAGCGGATACGAAACTGCAGCTTCCGGCAGTGCCGGACGGGTTCACGATTGCGATCTCCAGCAGCAGCCATCCGGAGGTCGTGCAAACGGACGGAATCATCCATCGTCCGGCACACGATACTCAGGTTACGCTTGTATTGCAGGTAGTCAAGGTTTCGGACGGCTCCGGCTCGCTAACCGTCCCAATCACGATTACGGTTCCTGGCGTTCGAACCAGCGGCGGGGACGACGATGGCCGTCAGAACAGTGGAAGACGTAGCGGCGGATCGCTTAGCAGTTCAGCGCTTCAAAAATCGTTCCTAAACGAACAAGGCCGTTTGGTCGTGGTCTATACGCCTTCGGCTGCATACTTGGATCAACAGATCCGCCAGGCTGAGCTTTCCGGCGCAGACCACGCTTCCATTGAATTAACGAATGAGACAGGCGCCAGCCAAGTGATCATTGCTTCCGATCTTTTGCACAAATTCGATCAAGTCGGCGCTTCCATCGTGTCCAGATACGCGACTTTCCGCCTTTCAGAAGAAGATCTGCTAAAACTGGCCGCAGAAGGACGAAAGCTGGAGGTCACACTTGAAACGGAAAGCGGCGCAGGTTCCGAAGTGTTCAGTTCATGGGCTTCCGGCGAGGGGCTATCGGCAGCGGGATCCGCGGTGCGGGTTAGCGCTGCGGTGACGGGAACACCGCGAGTTGTTCTGCCGCTTGATCAGGCCTCTGCCGTATTATCGGCCAACGGGGGAACGGCGGATCCGTTTATACTGGCTTATTACACTGACGCTACGAGAGAGAAACTTCCTGCCGCATTCGTTTATGATGACGCAGGCCGCATCGTAGGCGTAGCCTTTGATTTAACGGCATCGGGCACTTTTGCGATGGCCGTCAGTAAAGAGGCGGCAGCGCCTTCCGGAGGCGTGAAACCGCCGGCAGCTTCCGGAAGCGGGGCAGCGCCTGAGCACAGCTGGAGCGATGCGCGGGACCATTGGGCGGACGGCGCGCTGCGGGCGCTGGCTGTACGCGGATGGATGCAGGGTTACGGGGACGGCACGATTCGGCCGGACCGGCCGGTGACGCGCGCCGAGTTTGTTTCGGTCCTGGCTAAAGCGCTGGGTAAAAACACGGATGAAGGCGGAAGCGCTGCGTTTGCGGATCTGGAAGGCCACTGGGCGGCCTCGGACGTACAGGACGCCTATGCTCAAGGCTGGATCACCGGCGTATCCTCCGATTCGTTTGCTCCGGACGCTCCGCTGACTCGGGAACAGGCGATCGTGATTCTGGCGAAGGCACATGGAGCGAGTTCGCCGGATTCGAACCAGAACCTGTTGAATAGATTCACGGATAGAGATCAAATCACCGCTTGGGCCGCTTCGGCTCTGGAGCAGGCGGCTGCTTCCGGATGGATCGTCGGTTATCCGGACGGTACGCTGAAGCCAAGCGGAACGCTCAGCAGGGGCGAAACCGCGGAATTGCTGATCCGGGCATTCGGCTTAGAGTACTAAACCCATTAAAGAGCACGGTTACTTGGACAAAGGGTAACCGTGCTTTACATTTTCTGCCGCCCGATTCTAAGTCTTAATTTAAGATTACATTAAGGTTTCATAGAATTCCGATTAAGATTGCTCGGGTACGCTTGTAGCGTACTTAAAAAGCGAGGGGAGAGAGCAATCAATGAACATGTGGCGAGCGTTCCGCACTAAAGCGGCCGTTGCCTTGGGGATCGTGATGATCACGGGCGCTATCGGCGGAGGAGGGAGTACCGGATTGTACAATACCGCTTCCGCGGCAGAGGAGGGACCACGTGATTCCGAAGAAGTGGGGCGGTTTTTCGATGAATTTTTCCAAGACTCCGATATTTCCAAAAATATGGCCGGGGCCGTGGTCATGGTCGTGAAGGGCGATCAAGTCCTGGCCCAAAAAGGGTACGGATACGCAGATACGGAGAAAAAGCTGCCGGTGGATCCGGAGCGCACCGTATTTCGGATCGCTTCGGTTTCGAAAGTGATTACCGCTACAGCGGTAATGCAGCTGGCGGACCAAGGGAAAATCGACTTGGACGGGGATATAACGCCCTATTTGGGCGGCGTCCGCATTCCCAATCAAACGAACACGCCGCTGACGATGAAAAGCTTATTAACGAACAGCACCGGGTTCGACTACGGGGACACCTCCGAGCTAATGTCGCCGGATTTAAAGCGGGAGGTTTCTTTAAAGTCTTTCATTAAAGCTAATGTTCCCACTGTTGTTCGAGAGCCCGGCAAATACTACCGTTATGACAACCTCGGCTTCACGCTGCAGGGATATGCCGTTGAGCAGGTAGCGGGCCAGCCTTTTGAAGAATACGTCCGGGAGCATATCTTTGAACCGCTTGGGATGACAAGCAGCGGCTTTCGGTTTACGCCGAAAATCAATGAGCAGCTGGCTGTACCCTACGATGTGACAGGCAAGCCGATTCCGCAATATGCCACCGTTCCGACCGTGCTTCCCGCCGGCGGCATGTTTTCAACCGGCTCCGATATGGCGAAATTCATGATGGCGCATCTGAACGGCGGCAAGCTGGGTGACGCTAAGATTTTGGATGCGGCGTCGGCGGCGGAAATGCATCGTCCGCAGCTTGCCATCCATGCGAAGCTGCCGAACATGGCGTACGGCTTCGAATATTCCAACCGCCAAATCTATAACGGACGTTATGTGGTGGAAAAAGGCGGGGATATTGACGGATACCACAGCGGCATGTGGCTGCTGCCGGAGGAAAATGTCGGCGTATACGTCAACGTGAATAAGGATTTTGACTTCCGGGTTCCGTTGTTCGAAGCTTTTATGGATCATTATTATCCGGAAAAAACCGCTGCCGGAGAGCTGCCGGCTAACACCGATCAGCAGTCCTTGAAGCAATTCGAAGGCGTCTACAGCGACCTGCGAAACCGGATGTGGACGACCCGCGTTCGCGCCGAAGGCGGCCTGCTGATCGCAACCGATCCACTGGGCGAACACCGGCTGCGCGCGATCGAACCGCTGCTGTTCGAAGACGAAAACGGCGTGAAAGCCGCCTTTAAGTTGAATGACGACAACACGGTGCGGGCTTTTTATTACGATCAAAAATCGGACAGTTGGGCGCAAAAAATGCCCGAGCCCCGGAAGTATCCGGATATTGGCCCGGACAATCCTTACGCAGCATATATCAGTCACCTGCGCCAGCTTGATATCATCGGCCGGGACAGCGGGGAAGAGGCATTCCGGCCCGAAGAACCGATAACCAGAGGCGAGTTTATCGGCTGGTTCATCCGCTGGACGGGGATCGCTCCATCAAGGCAAAATCCGGTATTCGCGGATATCGCCGGCAGCCCCTATGCCCAAGAAATTCAAGCCGCTTATGAATTCGGCATCATCAAGGGTGCGGGCGGCGGCAAGTTCCATCCGTCCAAACCGATCACCCGGGAAGCAGCGGCCAACCTGGTTTGGAACATGGCTGTCGCTTACCTTCATGCAGCTCCAATGGAAGCGAAGCTAAGCGGGACAACCAGCCCGTGGGCGCTTGAAGGAGTTCGCTACGTTGTGGCGAAAGGATTATATGGGCCGGAGATCGCAGGATCGCCAGGCAGCGGTCTCGACTACCGGTCGCAGGAGCCGATGCTCCGGCAAGAAGCGGCTGCGCTGTTGTCGAAGTTCGCGGATAACTTATACTAGGATAAAATAGTAAAGTCCCTTTTGTTTGCAGAGCCTTCTCTGTGAACAAAAGGGAACATTTACGTTTATGGGGTGAGGAGCATAAAAGCGATCTTGATCATCGACGACGAAAAGGAAATCCGCGAGCTGCTGGAGATCTATCTGAAAAATTACGGTTACGGCACCTTTGAAGCCGAAAACGGACAGGAAGCGCTTGAACTTTTTCAAAAGGAGAAGATCGATTTGGTCCTGGCTGACGTGATGATGCCCGAAATGGACGGGATTGAGTTGTTGCGGAAGATGCGGCAGGATTCCCATGTCCCTTTTCTGTTTATTTCCGCCAAATCCGACGATATGGACAAAATTAACGGGCTCCAGCTTGGAGCGGATGATTATATCGGCAAGCCTTTTAATCCGCTGGAAGTCGTCAGCCGGGTTCAGGCGTTGTTCCGCCGTGCGGATTCGTATCATACGCCGGAACAACGGGAACAGGAGCTTATCGAGATCGGCGACGTCGCCCTGGATCTGCTGAGCTGCAAGCTGTACAAGCAAGGAGAGTATAGAGAGACGACTTCTTATGAATTTAAAATTTTGGCGCTACTGATGAAAAACGCGGGACGGGTTTTTACGAAAGCGCATATTTACGAGCAGGTATGGGGCGAGGAGTATATGGGGGATGAAAATCTGGTGATGGTCTATATCAGCAAAATCCGCGACAAGATCGAAGACAACCCCAGAAAACCCGGTCATCTCGTGACGATTAGGGGGCTCGGTTACCGTTTTGAAAAAGCATAACCGGCAAGCCGGCAAGCGGCCGCTCAAACGTTTGTTTCTGTTGAATTACTCCGCGATTACCGGCCTTGTGCTGGCGGCGATCATCTTGGCTTTGCTCAATATGGATTTCCTGATGAACCGTTTTTTTGACAAAACTCCGGATTTTAAGCAAATCAGCGCGGCCGATCTGTACGAAGCGGACGGGACTTTAAACGGAACCTTGCTCGACCGGTACGGCGGCTGGCTGGAGCTTTTGGATGAAGAGGGGGAAGTCATCGCCACGAAAGGGCAGAAACAGGACGATATCGTTGCTTACGGCGGTGATAGGCTTTTTGCCGAAATCGATATGTACCGTAATGATAACTACATTACCTATCATCCTTACTCGGTTGAAGGACCAAATGGCGAGCGGTACGTCCTGTTATGGAAATTTCCGAACGATAAGATGCTACTTGCCGTCGGTATTTTTGCGGCTTCCCTGCTCGTGTACTTGATAGGGGCTCTTTTCTTCTACACGCGGTATTCCGTCCGGCAGATGAAGAAGCCGCTCCAACAAATCGCCCAAGGCATCGGGGAGATGGAACGATTCCACTACGAGAAGCGGCTCCATTTTGACGCGGAACAAGAATTTGCGGAAATTCGCGACGCTTTTAACGACATGGCCGAACGTCTGCAACTGGCGTCCGCGGCCAAAGAAACGGCCGAGAGGAACAAGCAAAATCTGCTGCTGCACTTGTCTCATGACCTGAAAACGCCGATTACGTCGATATTGGGTTACTCCCAACTGCTTCTGGACAACCCGCCGGCGGACGAAAAAGATCGGCGGAAATATGTACAATACATTCACGATAAATCCTCCTATATGAGCAAACTGATCCTGGATTTGTTTGAGCTGGCGAAACTGGATGACGAGCAACTGAAGCTTAATCTGCAAAAAGTGAACCTGACAAAGTGGTACCAGCAAAAAATCGCGGAATTTTACCCCGAAATCGAGCATCACGGCTTCCGCTTGCGCGCGGAAATTCCGGAAACTCCCCTGTATGTCATGGTGGACCTGGTGCATATGGACCGCGTAGTGGCCAATTTGATCGGAAATGCATTGAAGTATAATCCGCCGGGAACCGAACTTTATGCATCATGCGAGGAAAAGGACGGGAAAGCAATTCTATGGCTCGGGGATAGCGGCTTAGGTTTTCTGGAGCGGGAGAGGGAGCAGCTTTTTGAGGAATTTGTCCGCGGTTCTTCTTCCGGCAAGGAGGGTACGGGACTGGGACTGGCTATATGCCGAAAAATCATCGAGCGTCACCAAGGCACCATGGCGCTTGTGAGCGATGCCGACTATCCGACATTGTTCCGGATTCATTTGCCAAGCGTTTAATCTCCATAAAAACCACACACTTTCTTCATCTTCTCTGTTTAAAATAGTTATCACCTAATAACACTAATTAGGTAATAATTAGAATTTTCAGGAGGTTTGCATGAAGAAATCTGTTAAGCTTGGCGCAGCGGTTTTGGCCGTTATGTTTGTGCTGTCGGCATGTACCAACACGGGCGGCAAGGAGGCAGCGGACACCAAGGAAGCCGTTCAAACCGCGGATGATACTAAAGCGGCTGGGACCGCGGCGGCTGCCCCATGGATTGCCTCCAAAAATACGACCCGGATCAACACCGATGATCCCGTGGCAGCGGCGGTGGCGGTTTCCCGTTCGCTATGGATGGCGACCGGCGAAGATAACCGGCCCGGAAGCGTCATTCTCACCTCTGCGGACCATTGGCAAAATGCCGTGGTCAGCGCCGATTTGATCCATCATCCCAGCAATGGCCCGATTTTGTTTGTGGACAAGGACAGCGTTCCCGAAGCCACGGCAAAAGAATTAAAAAGACTTCAGCCAAGCGGTGTGGCATCCAACCAGGGCGTTCAAGTGATTTTGGTGGGAGATCTCGGACAAGGCGTTGAAGATCAGGTAAAGGAGCTGGGCTTCAAGACGGACAAACTAGCGGCCGACAATCCCGCTGCCTTGGCTAAGGCGATCGATGCCTATTACGCGAAAGTAGCCGGGGACAATCCTTCCTCCGTGATCATCGGTTCCATGGACAGTCAGGAGTACACCATGCCAGCCATCAACTGGATCGCGCATATGCCCGAACCGCTGCTGTATGTCAAGCAGGACGAAATCCCTCAGGAAACCAAAGAGGCTTTGCAGACGCGGGGAGGCAAGGCTAATATTTACATATTAGGTCCCGAATCTGTGATTTCAGCCAAGGTTGAAAGTGAATTAAAGTTATTCGGCAATACGGTGCGCATCTCTGGAGAAGATCCATATGCCAATGCGATCGCTTTTGCCAAATATAAAGATGAGCAAACCGGGTTCGGGTGGGGAATCACCACGCCGGGACACAACTTTTCTTTTGTGAACGTCGATTCGCCGTTATTGGCGATTGCGGCCGCCCCGTTTTCCCATCTGGGGAAACACGCTCCATTACTGTGGACCGATCGGGAAGGGATGCCTGAATCGGTGATGTTCTACGTGATGTCGGTTCAGCCGGCTTACGATCAGACCCCGACGGAAGGCCCCTACAATCATGCCTGGCTGACGGGATCGGCGGCAACGATTAGCGAAAAGGCGCAGGGTGAAATCGATTCGATGCTGGAAATCATGGCTAAGACGGGACAAGGGCATGGAAGTATGCATGGAACAAACCACTGACAAATACAGCTGCCTTTTTAGCAAACACGGTTCTTTTGAATCGTGTTTATTTATTCGCTTTTTCCACATCGTTTCTACACATTCCTTTTGTAGAATGAACTTGTAAAGGTTTGAAATGTTGAAGGAGGAATGCAAAAATGGACTGGTCTTGGTTGCTGGTGCTGGTTTGTCCGCTGGTGATGATTTTTATGATGTTTGGCATGAAGGGACATGGGCATGTTCATGGGCGAGGGGATCAAGCGCATCATTCGGCAAATGAGCAAGGAATTCGGGCGGAACTGGACGAGCTTAAAGCGCAAAACGAGCAGATAAAGCAAGCGCTCCAAAAGCTGTCCCGGTAAAGGAGTCCTTACAAGAACGCGTAAGAACGGTCTCGTTGGAAATATCCAATAGATATGGAAAGTTTATGGTAATTACAGCGGCTTGATTGGATATTTCCAATAGATGAGGATCGTCAGGGCGCAAAATGAGCGGTTTGAGAGAAATCTATTGGATTTTTTCCAATTAGAGTCCCAAATTGCGTCCGTTGTCCGTCAATCTATTGGATTTTTTCCAATGGGCGTTTTGCGTTAGGTTCGATCTGGCGTCCTGCCAATACGTTTTTAAGCTATAATATCATGTATGTGTACATGTAATGGGGGGCCCACAGTGTCAAAACTTCAGGTGCTGGTTGTGGACGATGAATGGAACATGCGTAATTTGCTGCGCATTTATTTAACGCGGGAAGGGTTCGAGGTGAAAGAGGCGACGAATGGTTATGAAGCTTTGGTCATGACGGCGAAACAGCGATTTGACGTCATTCTGCTGGACATTATGCTGCCGGACATGGACGGATGGCAAATATGCAAAAAGATCCGGGAGAATGACAATGTGGCCATTCTGATGCTTACCGCGCGTTCCGAAACCAAGGATAAAGTGCATGGGCTCGGCATCGGTGCGGACGACTATTTGACCAAGCCGTTTGAGCAGGAGGAATTGCTCGCACGAATTTACGCCTTAATCCGCCGTTCAGCGATCGCGCAAACCACCTTCAAGCAGGAGCTTGCATTGGAGTTTGGTTATCTTCGTATCCTGCCTGAAGGCAGGGAGGTTTATATCCATGGCACCCCGGTGGAGTTCACCCTGAAAGAGTTCGATTTGTTGCTGACGCTCGCCAAAAACGGGCAACGTGCGTTCAGCCGCGAGGAATTGGTGGACTTGATCTGGGGAAGCGAATACGAGGGGGAGATCCGGGTCGTTGACACGCATATCAAAAATATCCGGGAGAAAACCCAAAGAGCGGAACTCGGGTTCAATCCGATTCAAACCGTGTGGGGAGTAGGCTATAAATGGAACGGAGCGGGCGCTTCTAAATGAGCGGGAATAAAATAGGCTTTAAGCTTGGCTTGGTCATTCTCGCGGCTTTTGTCTTGGTGATTATATCATTGGGGCTGACCATCGAGCGGATGTTTACGAATTTCTATACTGCGGAAATGAGAACAGAGGTCAACGAACTAACGACCCATTTCACCGCGATGAGCGAACCTCCGGATATGCTATCCGAAGAAACGATGTTGAAATTCGCCGATTTTTCCAATGTCAGCATTCTCTATATTGACAAGCAAGGAACCGTGCTGGCGAATTCCGGGCCCTATGATACGACGGACCGCACGTTTATTAAACTAATGGACGTGAAGCTGCTGTTTGCCGGGCAGACGATCAAATTGGAACATACTGATACGAGCGGGGAACGTTATTTTATAACGGCCAAACCGGTAAAGGATGCAACGGGGGGAAATATAACGGCGGCCGTCTACGTCATGTCTTCGACCAAACATATGGATAAATCGCTCTCGGCCGTTCGGGGCGTTCTGGTTCTGGCGGGAGTGGGGGCACTTCTGCTTGCCTTGGGAATTACTTGGATCATCGCGCGGATTTTGTCCAGGCCGCTAGTGCAGATGCAGGTTGCGACCCGCAACATTGGCGCCGGCGAGTTGGAAACCCGGCTAGCTATTCGGCGGAACGATGAAATCGGGATGTTGGCAGATTCCATCAATCATCTGGCCATGGAGCTTCAGCGGTACCGGGATACGCGCCAGGAATTTTTTGCGAACATATCCCACGAACTTCGGACTCCGATCACCTATTTGGAAGGTTATGCGAAAGTCCTCAATAACCGGCTGTACGATACAGAGGAGGAAAAGGACCGGTATTTGGATATTATCCACGAAGAGGCGCTTCGATTGCAGCATTTGATCAATGATTTGTTTGAACTGGCCAAAATGGAAGAAGGGAAAATCGCGTTATCCCTGGAGTGGATCGATTTGGCGGAAATTGCCGATAATGCGGTGCGCAAAGTGCGGTTGAAAACGGAGGATAAGGGGCTGCGGCTACAGGCGAAAATCAAGGGCACGGTTCCTTTGGTTTACGGGGACGGCTTGAGGACGGAACAGATTGTGCTTAATATCCTGGAAAACGCGGTGCGTTATACGGAAAAGGGCGGTATTACCGTTGAGCTGGATCAAACCCCGGAATACGTATTTTTGGCCGTGCAGGATACCGGCATCGGAATTCCCGCAGACGAACTCCCGCTTATTTTCGAGCGGTTCTATCGCGTGGAAAAGTCGCGGTCACGGCAGCATGGAGGCACGGGGCTTGGGCTGCCGATCGCCAAAAAACTGGCGGAGCTGCAAGGAGGGGAACTTCGGGTCAGCAGCGAGGTTGGCCATGGGTCGAGATTCGAGCTTCGTTTTGCGTCCGGGCAGCGGGAGGAACCGGCATGAGAAAAACGGAATGGCTGATCGTTACGTTAATCATAGCTATGGGGCTATCGTGCCTGTTCCTTTCGGCCTCCTCTTTTCGGGAAGTGTCTTTGCTTCAACTCGGACGATCCTTAGGACGAACTTGTCTTCCGATGGTGACCACACTTGGGATCATAGGGCTCGTTTACTGGTACATTCAAAGGAAGCGGAAATAATATTTATAGTACAAGGTAAGCAGGAAGAGTAATCGGTTTCATTGACATTGCCGGGCTGATAAGCTATAATTCACTGAACGAATGTTCAATGAAATGAGGGTTATTGCATATGAAAGGGCATGTTGAACGTAATATGCGGCAAGAACAGGCGGCCGAAACGCGTGAGAAGTTGTTGGCCACCGCGAAAACCTTGTTTGCGGAAAATGGTTACCATGCAACCCCTGTTCGGGCGATTAACCGGAAGCTAAAAATGGGGGACGGCATCCTTTATCATTATTTTCCCGGCGGCAAGCGGGAATTACTAACGGTATTACTGAAAGAAAGCTTTGAAAAACGAATCATCATATTGAATCAATCTAATGAAAAGGTTGAGCAAATGCCCCTCCAAGATGTATTATACTTTGTTTTTGCCCGGGCGGAAGAGCTGTTGATGAGCGACAAAGAATTGCTGCGGATTCTCATTCGTGAAAGCGATGTTTTGGACTTGGAGGAGATGGCGCGGCTCTCAAGCATCATTCAGGAACGAGCCACTTGGCTTACCGGTCTTTTGGAACGGCGGTATGAACAGGGAGAGATCCGCAAAATGGATTTTAAGATGTCCGCCATTCAACTGATGTCGATGTCCATGCTTATGGTGATCAGCAAATTTATAGGCATTAATTTAGTGGGGGAGACCGACCCTTTCAAATATCGGAAACAGGTTATCAGCTATCTTCTCGAATGTTGGAAAAATCCGGACTAACGATACATGTAAATCGACTAGGAATAGAACCCAAAAAACAACGGCTCGTTTGAGTGTGTTGTTTTTTTGTTTTTTGGATTGACGATACTCACCAATCTGAGTATAATTTCGTTACACAAACGTTCAATCAATTAAAGGGCATGTTATGCATTTTAATTCACCGATCGTTCAATCAAATGAAGGTTGGTTTTACATAAACAGGAATTACACAAGGGAGAGTTGAGAGAATGAATAAAGAGGCCATGAAGAAGCTAGGAAACCGCAAGAACATCATGTATGTCCTATTGGTCGTCGCGCTTGTGGTGGGCGGCACTTTAATGGCGTTAAAAGGAAAGGACGCCGTCACGGTTGCCGCATCGGAGAAAAGCGCGCTGCTTGCAGCCGATTCCGTCAATCAAGCCTTCCAAGGCGTCGGCGGCAAAGTTGTATCCATTGCGGTGGAGGAACAGCAGCAAGTAAAAAAAGGCGAAGTCCTCATGCAGCTTGATACGACGGATATCGACCTGCAAATGGCCAAAATGGAGGGCGACATCCAACAGGCGAAATTAAAAATTGAGCAGGCCCAAAAGTCGCTTGATGTTCAGTCCGAAAAAGTCGTAACCCAAGAGAAGCAAAGCGAGTTGGATCTTGAAGGAGCGAAAGCGGCGGAAAGTCAGGTTAAAAACGGTACGCGTTCCGAAGATATCGAAAAGCAGGAACTGGCGGTCGAAGCCGCCAAGGAAGCGGCCGAGGCCTCCGAAGCCGCTGTGGAATCCGCCAAGAAAAATTTGGCGGTAGCGGGGCTTTCCTTGGACTCCAAGCAAAAAAGCGCCGATTTGGCCAAGACCAGCTACGAGCGGATTAAGAACCTTTACGAAAATGGGCTTGTGGCCCAGACCGACCTGGAATCGGCCAAAAATCGGCTCGACAACGCAAACATCGCCTTAGAAACGGCGCAAAATCAAGTGGAAGTGGCTAATAATCAGGTTATTTCCGCCGAAAAGCAGCTTGCCGTAGCCAATAACTCGGTTGCCCAGCAGCAAACCGCGCTCGACAAAATGAAGGCAGGGGCAACCGCCGAGGAAAAAGCACAAGCGCATATCAAAACCGAAAAAGCGGCGGAAGCGCTAAATTCGATAGCACAATCGAAAAAAGAACTCGAAAACGGCAAATACAATGTCGACCTGCTTAAGAAGCAAAAAGAAGCGCTAGATGTTCAATATAAAACCTTGAAGCTGCAAAAAGAACGGATGACACTCGTCGCTTCCACTGACGGCAAAGTGACGCGCATCGTGCCGAAAATCGGAGAACTCGTATCAACGGGTGGCGTAGGAGCCATGATTGAGACCGATCAGCTGTATTATGAAGTGTATGTGAACGAAACGGATGTTTCGCATTTTAAAGTGAGCGACCATGTGAATACTCATATCAAAGCGTTAAAGCAGGATGTAGAGGGAACCGTTAAATCGGTGACTTCGGCACCGCAATACGCCGGTCTTCGAATGAGCCGGGAGAGAGGGCTTTCCGATTTAACCTCGTATATCATCCGCATCGAAATTGACCGTACGCCGGAGCTGCTGCCGGGTATGACGGTAGAGGTTAAAGCTCAATGAAAGCTTTTATCGAGGAATGGAAGCTGCTGTTGAGCGGCAAGTCTATCATTATTTTTATTCTTACACCTATAATTATGGCTTCTGTATTCGGGTACGTGTTCAAAAACAACCAGATTAATGAAGCGCCGCTAGCCGTCGTCGACCTGGATCATAGCAAGTACAGCCGCGAGTTGATAGGCAAACTGGACGCCTCCCAGTACATTTCCGTGGAGGGCGTGTTCGGCAATGACATTGACCCCAATATGCTGCTGTATAACGAACGATATTCCGCAGTGCTGTATCTTCCCGCTGGACTGGAGCAGAACCGGACGAAGGGCGTACAAACGAACATCGGGTTTTATGTCGATAACATCGTGACAGGCGCGGTGGGTGGCCTGCGAAGCGGCGTCAGCGAGGTCATTTCAACGGAAAATGTGACGTTATCTACAGGCAGGCTGATGGCGATGGGGCTATCGAGCAACGCGGCTACAGGGATGATGACCAGTTTAAACCTGCAGCAGCGGACGCTTTACAACCCGACGAACAGCACCATGACGACGTCCGTGGTTGGCTTTGTCAACACGGCGATGATTTCCCTATTGGGAAGCGCAGCGCTGACAATCGTGCCCCGGCTGCGCGAGGCCGGAAGATTAAGCGAAGTGCTGGCCAACCCGCTGCAGCTCGTGCTGCGTATCGTTCCTTATTCGTTGGTAGGCTGTGTTTCTTTCATCACGAGCTTTGGCATTTTAAAACAGGTCGGCGGCATGAGGTTCGAAGCAACCGTATTTGAAATGTTTATTCCGTTCTTCATTTATACGTTATTGCTCAGCCTTTTTGCCATGATTATCGGCTGGACCGCCGCTAATCTGGCTAAGGCCGGTAAGCGCACCATGATGATTATATTGCCTTCCTTTTTGTTAAGCGGGGCCAATTTTCCGGTATTGATGCTGCCGGAGCCGCTGCAATTTTTCAGCAAGTTTCTGCCTTTATTTTGGCAGCTTGAATTTATAAGAGGTTTGGCTTTCCGGGGAGGAAAACTTCAATATTTCATTCCGCAGTTCGGTGAGGCAATTTTGCTGATGGCCGGGATGTTGGCCGTGGTGTACCTGCTTGTGCTTAAAGAGCGGAGAGCGGAGCAAAAGCTGCGCCGCAGCGAGGAGAAGGGCTCCTTTTCCGCTCCGTCTTCATCCCAATCCATAAGCTTATAGTTTAAAGGGAGAGTTTAGTATGAAGGCCTTTATTGAGGAATGGAAGCTGCTGATGAGCGGCAAGTCTGTCGTTGTCTTTATTGTGTTGCCGCTTATTATGGCTGCCGTATTCGGGTATGCATTCAAAAACAGCCAGATTAACGAAGCGCCGCTCGCCGTCGTCGACCTGGACCACAGCAAGTACAGCCGTGAACTGATAGGCAAGTTTGACGCCTCGCAATACATTTCTGTGGAAGGCGTGTACGATAATGTGATCGAACCCGATATGCTGTTTTATAACCAACGTTACGTTGCGGCCTTGTATCTTCCTGCCGGACTGGAGCAGAATCGCATGCGCGGCGCGTCAACGAATATCGGTTTTTTTGTCGACAACACGATTCCCGCCGCGGTGGGTTCCATCAGGAACGGCGTCAATGAAGTCATTGCAACGGAAAACGCCACCGTGTATACAGGAAGCCTAAAGGCGATGGGGCTTTCGGACAGCGCAATCGCAGGGCTCACGACCAACATGAACCTCCAGCAGCGGCTGCTCTACAACCCGACCAGCAGCATGATGATGTCGACCGTGCTGGGTTTTGTAAGTGTCATTTTAATTATGCTGCTGGGAAGCGCAACGATGTCGATCGTGCCGCGGCTGCGCGAAGCCGGCCGGCTTGGAGAAGTATTGGCAAACCCGCTGCAGCTGCTACTTCGCATCCTTCCTTATTCATTGCTGGGCTGCGTTTCGCTGTTCCTGAGTTTTGGCGTTTTAAAACAGGTTGGCGGCCTGAGGTTTGAAGCAAACCTATTTGAAATGGCGATCCCGTTTTTCATTTACACGTTGTTGCTTAGCTTTTTTGCCATGCTTATAGGCTGGACTGCGTCCAGTCCGGATAAAACGGGTGGCCGCACCATCATTTTGATCCTGCCCGCCTTTCTGTTAAGCGGCGCGATGCTTCCCATCATGATGCTGCCGGAACCTTTGCAAATCGTAACCAACTTTTTGCCATTGACCTGGCTGCTTTTATTTTTAAGAGGTATCGGCTTCCGGGGAGGAGAGCTGCCATACTTTATTCCGCAGTTGGGAGGCGCGATTTTGCTTTTGGCCGGTATGATGGCCGTTGTGTATTTGCTTGTGCTGAAAGATAGAAGAGCGGAGCTCAAGTTGTCCCGCAACGAAGTACAGGTGCCGCCGCAAACGCTGGGAACGGGAATGTAATATTCGGCAGAGAATTCGCAAGAAACACCGGATCCATCGATGTATTTGCCGGGTGTGATGAATGTAGAGCGCAATAACGGCATTTGCCCAAGCAGCCCGTGATCCATTTGAATATCGTAGACTAACTTCATAAAAAGAAGGTGGTGAAATTATCATGAGTCATTTTAGAGGCGGGGCCTTTACCTCTACCGGTGCCATCCTGGTCTTGTTCATTCTGCTGGTGATCATATTGATGTCCGGGCTGTTCATTTAATACTAAGGCGGGATTAATTCATGCAATATTTTGACATGTTGTCTCGATTGGGTGAAGGGAGTGCGCATCCCGGCGGATTTGCCGCCACCATCGAGCAGTTCAATAAGTATAAGCCGTCGGTGGACGGAACCATCCTGGAGATCGGATGCGGTACGGGAAGAACGGCGTGTTATTTAGCCGAACAAGGATATCGGGTCGTTGCTGTCGACATACATCCTGACATTTTGGCTAAAGCGAAAAAGCGAGCGTCTACAATGGGGGTGGAAGTGGATTTTCTGCTCGCCGATGCCCATGACTTGCCTTTTCCGGATGAAACCTTCCAGGCCGTTCTAGTGGAATCCGTCACCAATTTCACGCAAGCCCAGCAATCTTTATCCGAGTATTTTCGGGTGCTGAAATCCGGCGGGGTATTTTACGATCGTGAGATGTTTGTCCGGCATTCGGCGCCTGCAGAAATCGTAACGGAGTTAAAATCATTTTTCCCCATGCCTTCGATCATGAATCGGGATGAGTGGAGCGCAGCATTAACGGAACGCGGCTTCACAAATGTCGAATTCCTCGAAGTGAGCGGGTTAGGGGATGACAAACTGGGGCAACAATACGAACATCCCGATGATCATCAAATTATTGATGAAGGGTCCTTTTTGGATTTTAAACTGATGGAGTGCGCATCCCGATCCTCAAATATCATAATTGAAAATAAAGAGCACCTCGAGTACGGAATTATTAGGGCTTTTAAAGCTGAGGTGAACTCGTAACTGTATTCGCTTCGCTCTTAGTGTTATTACACAAAGCAAAACGTGTCCGCGAAAGCGGACTTTTTTATTACGTGGTTCTACTTGAATTGACATCAAGGAAGAAGCTGGACGATAATTTAGGAGTGCGCCAAATACTAATATACACCTGGGATCGGTGATAAAATGGTTTTAAATTGTAAATACGAAGCGGTGTTGGAAGTACTTTTTGGCAAGTGGAAAACCGTGATTTTATTTAATCTCTTTTCCAATGGTACGATGAGATTTAGCGAACTGCAAAAAGCCATTCCGGACATTACCAAAAAGATGCTGACGCATCATTTAAGAGAATTGGAGTATCACGATATCGTCCATCGCGAGGTCTATCAGCAAGTGCCCCCGAAAGTTGAATACTCCATTTCGGCTTACGGAAGAAGTTTGCTGCCTGTGTTGCTTGCCATGAACGAGTGGGGAATGGCTCATGGCAAGCATTTGACTGAACTATATGGGGAAGAGTCCGATCAATAGAAACGTCCGATCATGACAAATATAGCCAGCGCTAAAAAGGCAATATTGGGGATCGCGTTTTTGATCTCGTTTCTCTTGATATGAAGCGCGACGGCGAGAATCAAAATCACGGAAGCCCCTAGCGCCGCTAAAGGTGTAAGCCAAGGGAGTATTCCCGTTAATTCAGGCAAGATGAAACCTAACCCTGCCAACAGATCCATATAACCGACAAATGTCACAAACGCTTTTGATGAGTCTCTTACCCAAGGCAACATCCCGTAGGTTTTGTCATATTGAAAGACTTTCATGCCCCCGCCTGCCAAAAAAAGCAATGCCAATAAGATCTGCACAACCCACAAAGCAATATTCATGCAAGTTCACTCCTCTTTTTTTAAGAACTTAAGTTGCATCATAAAGCATTGAGCTTGTGCGAACAATTAGGCACTTTATTTAAACAAGGTATCGAAAAGTAAACCATGCGAGTTTGACAGTTGGAGACGTCAATGTTATTATGGATTACATTAAATAATAGGAGGCACGTTATCTATGCTACACTCCATGCGTATTCGATAAGCCGGCAATAAAAAAGCAGATTAGTTTCCACTACTCTGGGCTTTTTTGTGCTGCTTATTTTTGCGCGTGTAGACATAGATTGCGATTAGGATGGTTTTTTTGCCATGCCTTGAATCGCCGTGTTCTTATTCGTGATGAATGCAGACCAACTGCCCGCATGGTGGATTTGGATCTGTATTTTTTATTGCCCAAAAACAACCAGACAATAAAAAATACAGGGAGAAATGAACATGACAAAACAAAATTGGAAACGCAGTTTCTTTACAATATGGGCAGGACAGGCGGTTTCGCTAATTACCAGCGCTGTTCTGCAAATGGCGATCATTTGGTATCTAACAGATTCTACAGGGTCTGCGATGGTGCTTTCGCTTGCAACCATGGTTGGTTTTTTACCGCAAGCTGTTTTGGGAACGATGATTGGCGTATTGGTCGACCGTTGGAACCGGAAACTGGTGATGATCGGAGCGGACCTTATTATTGCGGCCGCAGGTGCAGCCTTGGCTGTAGTCGCGCTTACCATCGACTTGCCGATATGGGTCGTGATGGTCGTTTTGTTTATTCGCAGTATCGGAACGGCATTTCATACACCTGCTTTGAGTGCGGTAACCCCTTTGCTGGTGCCGGAAGATCAACTGACGAAGTGCGCAGGATACAGTCAATCGGTACAGTCGGTAAGCTATATTCTAAGCCCTGTAATAGCCGGTGTTCTATATGCGGCATGGGATCTTAACGCAATTATTGCGATTGATGTGGTAGGGGCGTTGATCGCCTGTTTAACTGTAGCGCTAGTTGCTATCCCCAAACAAAAGACGCAAGTCGATAGTGTTAATAGCAACTTTTTCGAAGAGGTAAAAGAAGGTTACCGCACATTTAAAGCATCGAAGGGATTATTTGCGCTGCTTTGGATCAGCGCGTTATATGCATTTGTGTTTATGCCAATCAGCGCCCTGTTCCCTTTAATGAGTATGAGGTATTTCGGAGGAACGGCAACCCATGCTTCTATCGTCGAAACCGTCTTTGCCGCTGGAATGTTGGCTGGCGGCTTACTGCTTGGCATTTGGGGCGGATTCAAAAACCGGGCATGGAGTATAATTTTTTCCGTCTCATTGATGGGGATTGCTCTTGCAGTTTCCGGATTATTGCCGGTAAATGGGTTCCTCTTCTTTGTTCTATGCAGTATTTTGATGGGCTTTTCAAGTCCATTCTTTAGCGGTGTGCAAGCGGCCCTCATTCAAGAGAAAATTCAGCCGGAGTTTCTTGGGCGGGCATTTGGCCTGTTGGGCAGCATAACATCTTTTGCTATGCCGCTGGGGTTAATCGCGTCCGGTATTTTTGCGGATCGAATCGGGATTCATCATTGGTTTACGTTTTCGGGAATTGGCATCATCGGCATTGCGCTTCTATGCATGTTGCTTCCGTCGATCCGGCATTTAGACAAATAAAAGGAGAAAGGAGGTCAAAATCGAGGATAAGAAAATGATTTTGAAGGGCTAGAGTCATTAAAAAAGGTTTACGCAGCAAGAGATTGCAGTTATGATGGGTGATAAAAACAAGGAATATCTTGATGCGGAGAGGAAGAAGCAGGTTGATTTCAGAAAAATACAAACGGATGCTGGGGCAAAAATCGGTCATTCGCGAAATTTCCGAGTACGGGGCCGAAAAGGCGAAGGAGATCGGCTATGATCAAGTTTTTGATTACAGCCTGGGCAACCCCAGCGTTCCGGTTCCTGACGAGTTTACGCAGCAATTAATCCGGCTGGCCACAAGCGAACACCCCGGGGCCGTTCACGGCTACAGCCCCAGCCTGGGGATTCCGGCGGTGCGCGAAACAATCGCCGCTTCGCTGCAGCGGCGGTTTGCGGTAGATTACCGCAAAGAGCATATTTTTATGACTTCGGGAGCGGCGGGTGCGCTGGCCCATGCGCTTAGAGCGGTCACCACGGACGGTGACGAAGTGTTGACATTTGCCCCTTATTTTCCCGAGTATGTGCCTTATGTCAATACGACCGGAGCCGTGCTAAAAATCGTGCCGCCCGACACCGGTGATTTTCAAATCAATTTTTCCCAGTTTGAAAACATGATTACCCCCAAACTGGCTGCGGTGTTGATCAATACGCCCAACAACCCTTCCGGCGTTGTGTACTCTGCGGAAACGATCGAAAAGCTGGGGCAAATTTTGCGCTCCAAAGAGGAGGAGTATGGGCACGATATCTTTTTGATTTCCGACGAGCCTTACCGGGAAATTGTGTTTGACGGGCAGCAGGCTCCTTACATCGCCAAATATTATGCGAACACGATTACCTGCTACTCGTTCAGCAAATCGTTATCCGTTCCCGGCGAAAGAATCGGTTATATCGCGGTGAATCCGGAGTGCAAGGAGGCGGAGACGATCGTCAATATGTGCGGCCAAATTTCACGGGGAATCGGTCACAACTGTCCTTCATCGATTATTCAGCTGGCCGTGGCGGAAGTGATCGATTTGGTCAGCGATTTGTCCGTATATGAGACGAACCGCAATATTTTGTACAATGCTTTGACGGAGTTCGGCTATACCTGCATCAAACCCGGCGGAACATTCTACATGTTTCCTAAAGCTCTGGAAGAGGATGCGGCCGCTTTTTGCAAAAGGGCCCTTAAATACAACTTGCTGCTTGTTCCCGGAGATACCTTCGGGTGTCCCGGATATTTCCGCATGGCTTATTGCATTCCCACCGAAAAAGTGCAACGTTCTTTGGCAGCTTTAAAACAGTTGGCGCAGGAATACTGATTCGACAAAACGATTGAGATCACCCGCACCTTATGATCGATGGATCAGAGTGCGGGTGATTTTTATTTTAATTACATAAAAATAATGCGGATGCTGCATTCTACATGTGACGTTTAACGAAATTTTGGCAAAACGGAGGGCGTGCTTTGACCGAACAAACCAAGGAAAAAGTGCGAAATATCGGCAAGCTTATCGTATTTATCGCCAAAATATCCGCCGCTTCCGGAATTGCGTGGGAGCTCGCCAGGCTGGCCGGGTCGAAGCACCCTTATCTGGCGCCGCTGTCGGTGATTTTATGCATACAAACCACCATTTTGCAATCCATCCGGTTTTCATTCCATCGGCTGCTCGGTACGGTTATCGGTGTGGCGTTGACTTTTTGGGCCGCCGATCATATGGCCTTAAACGGCTGGACGCTGGCATGGCTCATTGCCCTGGTTTGCGGATTCGCCTTACTGATTGACAGGAAGGAAAGCGTCCTTCATCAAGTGGCATTAAGCGTGCTGCTCGTTTTTGCGCTGCAAAAACAATCCGACCTTTACGGGCTGGACCGCATTCGCGATACGTTTATTGGCATCGCTGTCGGACTCGCCGTGCACATACTAATTTATCCGCCGAATTTTGTTAAACCGGCCGAACGGAAAGCTTATGCATTAATGAAAAGTTTATCGGAGCGGTACACCGAAGCGGCGGTCTGGATTCAAAACGGTTGTTCCGAGGAGCAAAAAAAGGCCGTACAATCAGCGCTGCAACTGTTCCGGCAGAGGCTGTTTCAAGTAGAAAAACAAATGGAGCAGGCGGCGGAAAGTATCCAATTCAATGTGATCGCGCCTGCAAGCCGCTCTAAGATACAGCAAAATCAAAACCGCATCGCACTGATAAAGCAAGGGGCAGCCTATTTGGACAATACGGTGAATGTTGTCTCCGAATGGAACTCCACGGGGACGCTGGCGGAATCCGCGCGAACACAATGGGCTAATCTGCTAAGAACGATTGGCGTGTACTGGAGCAATCCAAGTCCCAAATCGGCCGATCTCTCCGTTTCGTCCCTTGAGCTGCGCCAGATAGGGGCTACACCGGACGAGCCTCTAAGGTTTTCGTCAGCCATCTATACGGATACATCCGCGCTTCTTAAACAACTTCAGCGGATGACTTAATTCCTGGCACTCCTTATTAAGGGGTGTCTTTTTTTGCGCTTTAGGAGCATAACGCTTTGTCCTGATTCGTATAATGCAGTAATTTGTGGAAACCGTGCGGAGCTATTTCGAAAGGAGAGGACAACTTTGGAGGTCATCGGGCGAAGCGTTCCGAAAAAAGAGTCCTGGGATAAAGTAACGGGCGCCGCTTTATATACAGGGGATCAAACCGATACGCGAATGCTCCATGCCCGTATCGCGATAAGCCCGTATGCCCATGCGCGGATCGTCGAGATCAACACGGACGAAGCCCGGCAAGCACCAGGGGTTCGGGCCGTGTTGACAGGGGAATCCAGCGATGTGCTTACGGGAGAAGAAATCCGCGACAGACCTATCATCGCCAAAGACCGTGTACGATTTTACGGGGAAACCGTAGCTGTTGTGGTCGCCGATACCGAAGTACAGGCCCAGTACGCGGCCAGTTTGATCCGGGTCCGGTACGAGCCGCTGCCGGTAGTGAACTCTCCGGTGGACGCCTTACGAGGAGACGCTCCGCTCATTCATGAGAAGCTGGGGGAATATGAAGCGGCGCCAGGGGTTAGGCCCATCCCCGGAACCAATGTAGCCAGTCTGCTTAAGGTTCGCAAGGGCGACCTGAATGAAGGCTGGAAGCTGAGTGAAATCATCATTGAAAATACGGTTTCGTTCGTACCATCGGACCATGCGGCCATGGAAACGCGAAGCGCTATCGCAGAGATTAAGCCGGACGGGCATGTTCACATCGAATCGTCGACGCAGGCTCCGTTTGCGGTCAAAAAATATTTCAGCCTGTTTTTCAAGATCGATCCCGGTTGGATCGTGGTGACTACGCCATTCGTCGGAGGCGGTTACGGCGGCAAGGCAGCGATCCAGCTGGAGCTGATCGCTTATATCGCTTCGCGGGCGGTGGGCGGCCGCAAAGTAAAAATCATCAACATGCGGGAAGAAGATATGCTGACCGCGCCGGGGCATATCGGGCTTGACGCTACGGTCAGACTGGGCAGCACGATGCAAGGCAAGATCACCGCGGCGCATATCGTGTACCGGTTTGACGGCGGCGCCTACAACGATAAATCCAGCGATATTGCCCGGGCTGCTTTGGCGGACTGCTCCGGGCCGTATTCGATCGAACATTTGAATTGCGATTGCTTTACCCTGTACACGAATCATCCTTATGCCTCGGCATTTCGGGGATACGGGCATGCGGAGCTGACCTTTGCGATCGAACGGGCGATGGATGCGCTGGCGGAGAAACTCCGCATGGACCCTTGGGAGCTGCGCATGCGGAATATTGCCGTGCCCGGCGATACCGCCCCCACCAGGGATGTGCTGACCGTAAGCAATCTGGGGGATTTAAAAACCTGCATGCACCGCTTGCGTTTGCTATCCGGCTGGGACGATTGGCAGGTAAGGCAGGTGGATGCCCATAAGATCCGGGCCAAGGGAATCAGCTGCTTCTGGAAAAATTCCTCCGCGGACCCGGATGCCACCTCGGGAGCGATCATAATCTTCAATCCGGACGGCAGCGTGAATCTGGAAACCGGCGTCGTGGAGATCGGAACCGGCACGAAAACGGTTTTGGCTCAAATTCTGGCGCAGCGGTTGAAAATGAGTCCCGATAAAGTGCATGTGAAATTTAAAGTGAATACCGAAATTACCCCGGAACACTGGAAAACGGTGGCCAGCCGCGGCACTTTTCTGGCCGGCCGCGCGGTGCTCAAAGCGGCGGATGACGCGATCAGGCAGCTGTTGAAAATCGCCGCATGCGTGCTTAGAGCGGACCCGGACGATCTGGAGCTGGGGTGGGAGCATGTGTATGTCCGGGCTGACCCGAGCATTAATGTAAGAGTTAAGGATATTTGTTATGGCTACAGATATCCAAACGGAAATTCCATTGGCGGCCAAATCATAGGCCGCGGCAACTATATCCAGCGGCGTATGAACGTGATCAACCCGGAAACCGGGGAAGGTACGCCGGGGCCGGAATGGAATGTAGGAGCGCAAGCCATGGAGATTGAGCTTGATACCAGGGATTATTCCTACAGGCTGCTCAAAGCGATTTCCGTCAACGATGCGGGCAAGGTGCTGAATCTTAAAGCGGCGCTTGGCCAAGTGATGGGCGCGATATCCATGGGGCTCAGCTTTGCCAATCGCGAAACGTTTCTGTTTAGCGCCAGCGGCGCCGTCTATAATCCGACGCTTCGCGATTATCCTCTAATCCGTTATGGTGAAAATCCGGAATATGTGGTCGAATTTATCGAAAGTCCGTGCCTGGATGGGCCGTACGGCAGCCGCGCGCTGGGCGAACACGGACTGATCGGCATGCCCGCCGCATTGGCCAGCGCCTTATCGCGCGCCGCAGGAGTGCGGCTGAATCAATTGCCGCTTTTCCCGGAAACGATCTGGAGGACCAGAAGGGGGGAGCCGCATGATTCCCTATGACTTCGAATATTACCGGCCGGCCTCTGTCCATGAAGCCGCCAACCTTTTTCAGCAATTGGACGGACAGGGCAAACAGCCGCTTTATTGGTCCGGCGGCACCGAAATCATCACCTTGGGCCGGCTTAACCAAGTGATTACCGGGGCCGTAATCGATTTGAAAGCGATCCCCGAATGCCGCGAGATGTCAGCTCGGGAGGATAAGCTGATTCTCGGTTCCGCGCTAACGTTGTCCGAACTTTACGATTCCCGGGTGTTTCCTCTGCTTGGAGAAACCGGAGGCGGCGTTGCCGACCGTACCTCCCGCAATAAAATTACGTTTGGCGGCAACATTTGCGGGCAATTCCAATACCGCGAAGCGGTGCTTCCGCTGCTCTTAACCGACAGCGAAGTGCGAATCTTCGGTCCGGCAGGGGGAAGGCAAGCGCCGATTACCCAAGTGTTCGAGCAAACCCTTCAGCTTGGGAGAGGGGAGTTTCTGGTACAGACGGTTACGGAGGAAAGTTACACGAAACTGCCCTATATGACCATAAAGAAACGAAAAGTGGCCGCGATCGGCTATCCGGTCGTCACTGTAGCCGCGATTCGCGCGGGTTCCGGGATTCGTATCGCCTTCAGCGGGGTGTGCGCTTTTCCTTTCCGCTCGGCAGCGATTGAAGCCCGTTTAAACCTCCGGGACATCCCTCTGAAAGAAAGGGTCGAACAGGTCGGTTCGCTGTTTCCGGCGCCAATTCTAAATGACATTGAAGCTTCGGCGGAATATCGTGAGCTGATCCTGAAGCTTACTTTGGAAGACATATTAAGAGCGTTGGGAGCGGAATAATATGGCGGAAATGAAACGTTACGGCATGGTGCTGGATCTGGATGTAAACGGGGAGATGCGGACCGCCGCCATCCGTCCTGCAGACCTGCTGCTAGATACATTGCGGGATTCCTTCGGTTTGACCGGCTCCAAACCGGGCTGCCGGAACGGAGACTGCGGCACCTGTACGGTGCTCGTCGACGACATACCTATGAAATCATGCCTAATGCTTACCGTTGAGGCGGCGGGAAAAAAAGTAACAACCATCGAAGGCCTGCACGATACGGAGGTGCAGAGAGCATTCGTGGAAAAGTTCGCTTTCCAGTGCGGGTACTGCACCCCCGGCTTTATTATGAATATCTATGCGCTGGCGCGGATTCATCCCGATGCGGATCAAGCAACGATCACGGACTGGCTGCAATCCAACATCTGCCGGTGTACGGGTTACGAAGAGATTCATCAGGCCGTCGTTGCGGTGCTGGGGCGTCTTTCTGCATCGGAGCAAGGAGAGGGAGAACAAGTGACGTAAAAAAAGAAATGCGTCATCCCATGAGAGCAGGCTTGCCCTTCTTGGGATGACGCATTTTTTATTCAAATTGCCCTAGCGGCCTTGCTTCGGCCGCCGGGCGATCAATAGAACCAGTTCGACAAGCAGAACGGGAAGCGTTACGCGGGCGGGATAAGCCAGGTAACGCGGTTCCCAGCGCGGCGAGAATTTCTCTTTATACTGACGAAGTCCTTTAAAGCCGTACCAGTGGCCTCCATATTTATACACCCGATTGGCGAGTTTTTCCTCCCGCAGCGCGGTGCGGGCTTCGCCGACGCTGGAAAGCGGGGCCATGCCCAGATTAAAGACGGCATAACCTTGTTCCTGTGACCACTCTAGCAGACGAATGAACAGAAAGTCCATCGTTCCGTTCGGGGTATTGCGCAAATGGCGCATCAGGTCTACGGACATGGTCTGCCGCTCGTCATAACTCGGAGCCAGCGAGGCAAAAGCGATCTCCTGCCCGTCCGCCGTGGTAAGAAGCGCAATCGGGGATTCCTGCAAATACGCAGGCTCAAACCAACCGAGTGAATATCCTTTTTCCCGGCGGCCATCCAGCCATTCGTCCGAGATCCGGTGAAGCCGGTCCAGCAGCTGCGGGTCGTACGGAGGCTGAAGCACCTCAAACCGAAACCCTTCCCGTTCAAAGCGATTTTTCACATTGCGCAAGCTTGTATTGGCTTTTCCCGATAACGTAAAGTTTGGCACATCAACCAACGCTTCTTCGCCCAGTTTGAAAAAGCGGTATCCGTGTTCGTGGTAAACCGTCAGATTGACAGGGGACACCTGATAAAACACAACCTCCAGATCGTATAAATCGGCAAAGTGCTGGCATTCCTGAATCCCGTCGTAAAGCAGCGGCGCCGGGCCGATGGGATCGCCAAGCACGACAAATTTGTTGCGGATGACCGAATAGGGAAACAACACGCGTCCGCCGCAAGCCCAGAAAAAGCTTTTGTCGCCGGCAAACAGCATATGCGTCAGGAGATTGCCCGCGGTTTCGCCGAGAAAGCTGTGCAGTTTGTCCCGCTCCGCTTCGGACGCCCCATGCGCAACAAGCCTGTGCGGGCGGAGAATAAGCGCGAGCGAGAGGAGGATCCAAGTAACAGCAAGCCCGGTTATGACCGCAATGGTATGCTCGGTCGGATTCAGAATCAGATGAAGATACCGCTCGTGACCCGGCGGCAGGTGTTTAAAAATCGGTGGCTGTGTCCCCGATGCGATCAGATCATAGAAGAAAGCTACGATAATTGTGGTAATCGCCCATGTTGCCATGGTGCCCTGCCCGATCGGGGCCCCGAGCCGGTAAAACCGCTTGCGCGACACAAAAAGCAGAAAGGCGATCAAGAACAGAAAGATCGCTTCTTCATAGTCAAACGCCTTGGTGAAGGTAAATAGGATACCGGCAGCCAGCAAACCCATCGTCCATTGGTACGCCCGTTTGATCCGCCGGGAGATTCCCCAGGAAAGAACGATCAGCATCAGTCCGATGATGACGCTCAATTGATGGGATAACCGCATCAGCGGCAGGGACAGGAGTTGTTCGGCCAACTTCAGCCGATAAAGAAGTCCAGGCGTTGCCGCCGAAAGCAGCATAATCACTCCGCTGAAAAAAACCAGTTTGCCAAGCGCCCATGCTCCGATTTCGGAAAGCCAGGCATACTGGCCGGGAAATTCCCAGAACCTTTGCCAGGCGTTCAGCGATTTTTCCACCGTTTGCGTATTGCTCTCTGCCGTTTTGCGCCGGTCGTTCGCAAACTCGAATACCCCCATGACCAAGCCGATCAGCCAGGGAATGATATAGTACATCAACCGAAATAAAACGAGCACGGCGGCGGTTTTTTCGGGTGCATAGCCGAGCGCCTGAAGCCCCAGCAGCGCAATCAGGTCAAAACCGCCGATGCCGCCGGGCGCCAAGCTCACCAGACCGGACGCGGCGGCGATGGTGTAAATGCCAAGCCCAGTACGGAACGATAGGTCCGGCAGCAGGGTCGAAGCAATCATCCAAAAGGCGATGCCGGATAATACCCATTCCACCAAGGAGACAGTCACCGACGCGGCGATCGTGGAAAAGTTCATCCGCGGAAGATCACGGTTCAGCCATTTGGTATAAAAAGACGAGCGCTGAAAAAGCACGTAGCCGGGCAGGTAAAGTGCCAGCGCCCAGACGGCATACAGCGTCCAGGGATGAGATCGGGTGACGGCACCGATCGGCAACAATCCGGCCAGGTCTCCCCAGGCCAGCAAAGATATGCCCGTAATAGTGATGGTCGACAGGAAAGCGATGGACGCTGTGATGGTTGCAACGGAAATCCCGCGGCTCCGGTACAGGTACGTTCGCAAAGCCGCTCCGGCGATCCCGGCGAACCCAAAGATATTATTTGACGTATTGGCGATCCAGGCAAAGCGGAACGTTGCCAAGCGGCCGATCGGGAGCCGAAAATGGCGCCGAAGCACGAACTCGTAGCCGCTTACCGAAGCGACGGCGACAAGGGACACGGCGATGAGCAACAGAACTCGCGAAGGCTCCAGGCGGTGCAGCGCATGAAGGGTGGCGGTCCAGTTGATGCGGCGGAACTCGGCCTGGCCGGCCCAAATAATCAAGCCGATAATGATGATAGGAAGTAAGATTTGGACGATTTTTAAGCGGTACAGCGTCGTAAATAGTTTTACAGTCTTCAGTCGTTGGAACGTCTTTTGCATGATAGATAACCCTTCCTATTCTCCCATCAATTTCTGCGTATTCAAGTATACCCTTTATGAGCCTGATTAAAAAGTCCGCAAAGAGCAGGCAGATTGCTACGGGCAGGGAAGAAGTGTTAAAATCCGCTGTAAAGACAAGCAAGGCGGCTTGCGTGGCTGCAGACCGCCTGTTTCTTGCATCCGGAGGAGATCAACCTTGGAAATCTTAACGAACTGGCGCTTTTTGCCTATTCCGGGGCGATCTTCTGGGTGAGCTTGTTCATTTCCCTGGGCAAAGTGCTTGGCCCTAAATGGGAGCAATATCATTCGACCGTCAACCGGTACATGATCATCCTGGGCATTGCTTCGGCCTTGCTTACCGGCATTGTCTTTGCGTACCGTAAGTATAAGCGAAACATGGTGGAGGCGTTAGTGCAATTGCTCACGCAAGGTGTCCGCCGCTTTAACTCGTTCGGCAAAGTCCGGTTTCTGCTGCTGGCTTCTTTCACCGTATTCGTTTTATTTTTCTCGCTGATGATTGGCGTAATCCAAGACTTTTTGGCCCATGAATTCGGGCAGTTCGACGAGATTGCCTCCTATCTGGCGGCAGCCATCTTCGGTCCGAAATGGACAAGTTTGATGAATGTTGCGGGTATGCCGGGAACACTTTATTTCTACGGGCCCGTGTTAGGACTTACTGCGCTGTGGATCGTGCTGCAAAGCAAGGAGCGCAGGCTTGACCTGGCCTTTCTTGTTTGGGTTGTAGCAGGCGGAGAATTTTTGGGCCCCATTTTGCGCCTCATTTTTCATCGCCTGGGACCGGTTGCGGCAGGTGCTCTGCCACTCAATACATTTCCCAGTGGAGAGACGCTGATCTCGCTGACGGTATACGGGTTTTCGGCCTTTCTGCTGCTGCGTTATGAGCAAAAACGCTATATTCGTGTGCCTGTTGTTCTTGGGGTCATACTCATCTGCCTCGCGGTTGGCGTCAGTCGTGTTTATTTCAAGGAACAGTATCCAAGCGACGTCTTTGCCGGGTATGTCTTCGGCGGTGTATGGATCAGTATGAATGTCATACTGCTGGAGATTCTCCGCAAGCTGCGGAGCATTAAAAGATCATCTGTATATGAATAAAGCGGGGAGCAGGGAATCAGGAAGGCCAGCGAGAATTGGTATTAGGGAAGTAGTGATTACTTATTCGGAGAGGAGATCGGAAGTGAGCAAAGACATACTGAATTGGGAGACGGGAAAATGGTTGAATCCGCCTTTGTCTGTGAAGCAAGAGGGAGACCATTTAAAGGTTGTTCCGGAAAAAGGCAAGGATTTTTGGAAAAAGACGTTGTACGGTTTTGAGTTTGAAGACGGTGCGGCGCTGTTAACGGAGTGGGAAACGGACAAAGCGGTGGAGGTGTCGTTTTTGCTTTCCACGTTCACCGAGTTGTATGACCAAGCCGGTATCTTGTTATACCATGGACCGGAACAGTGGATTAAAGCGGGCATTGAAATCAACGATGGAATTCCTCAGTTGTCCGCCGTAGTAACGGACGGGTATTCGGACTGGTCCTTAACGGCCGTACCCGAATGGGAGGGAGAAGAGGTAACCATTCGCGCTTCTGTCATGAAGGATGCCGTCATTATCCGGGCACGAACGGAACACCATGCCTGGCGCACCATCCGAGTGGCCCGCTTCCCATATCCTTCCGGCAATCAAGCGGGCCCCTTCACATGTTCGCCGACTCGGGACGGCCTGGAGGTTACGTTTACCCGCTGGGCGTTCGCCGAGCAGGACCGGGAGCTTCATGCCGATCCACCGGTGGAGTAGCTGTATGTTTCTGCATAATTAAAATAGAGCAGGCCAGTGAAATTTTTCACTGGTTTTTCTTTACTCTATTGAGTTCTCATGAAAAATTTGGGCTCAACCTAGAAATCGGTGTTTGGCAGCCAGCTGTAGGAGCAATAACCGTTGGCCTTCAAAATAGCGGATCTTTATGTGCTTATGATCCGGAGTTGGGCATGTTCATCCCCATTAGCGGCACTTTTTGTCCTTATTTTCCTATGAATGGTCTAGAACGCCGGCATTTCCTTGCGGTGGAGGCAAATAGCGGCATAAATTACCTCTATTTTTCTCAAATGGATGGATTTCTCCAGAATAGCGACATTTTATGTCCTTATTTTTTTCTCTGGAGTTTTCAGGCAACTGGTTTTCGCAGGTTTTCTTGACACAATACCTGTTGACTTAGAGCGCGCTCAAACTTGTAGACTACTTGACAGGAGGGGTTACTGATGACAGGGAAAGAGTTGACGATTCAACAGGCTGCCGAGTTCACTGGTCTAAGCGTACATACACTGCGATATTATGAGCGGATCGGCCTTATGGACCCGATACCACGTGCCAAGAATGGACATCGGCTTTATCGGGAGTACGATTTCGAATGGATCGTATTGCTCGCAAGGCTCCGGGCTACGGGCATGCCGATTGCGCAGATGAAGCAATTCGCCGAGTTCATGCGGCTGGGAAACGCGGGCATTCCGGCACGCAGAGAAATGCTGGAGAAGCACGAGCAGAAGCTGCATGCCGAGCTCCAAACGATTTGGCAAACTCTGAACATGCTGCGGGATAAAATCGATTACTATCGATCCTGGGAAGCGGAGACTAAACTTGAGCAGGATTAACAAGGAGGATGAAGCATGCAACAACATTCATTAGGCACCGCCGGAATCGAGGTCAGCGTATTTAGCTTGGGCTGTCTCAATTTTGGCTCCAAAACGGATAAAAAAACTTCTTTTCGTTTGCTGGATCGTTACGTCGACGCCGGAGGCAATTTTCTGGATACGGCCAACAACTACGCTTTCTGGAACGAGGGATGTACCGGCGGCGAAAGCGAGTCGCTGCTTGGCGGGTGGTTGAAGGAAAGGAAAAACAGAAGCCGAATGGTCGTGGCCACCAAGGTGGGCGCGAAGCCCAGGTTCCCGGGCGCGGGATTCGATCAAATCGAAGGCCTGGGCCGCAAAGCGATTGAAAAGGCGATAGACGAAAGCCTGCAGCGGCTGGGAACCGACTACGTGGATTTGTACTACGCGCATATTGACGATACCGGCACTGAGTTGGAGGAAACCTTGGAAGCGTTTGATCGCTTGGTCAAATCAGGCAAGGTTAGGGCGATTGGCTGCAGCAACTACCGGCTGCCCCGGCTCCGCGAGGCCATGGCGGTCTCCAAAGCCAACGGCTGGGCATCCTATGGTTGTATCCAGCAACGGCATACTTACTTGCGACCGCGAAAGGATGCGGATTTTGGTTTGCAAGTCAGTATGGATGACGATATGCTTGCATACTGCAAGGAGAATAAAGATATTATGCTTCTCGCGTATTCGCCGCTGCTTGGCGGTTTGTATGACAAGGAGAATGCCGAGCTTCCCGACGGTTACCGGAACGAAGAACAATTGAACAGATTGCAGGCGTTAAGGAAGCTGGCGAAAGAGACGGGACACACGCCAAATCAAATTGTGCTTGCTTGGTTGCTGCAAAACGCTCCGGCGGCCTTACCCCTTGTTGCCGTGAGCGATTCCGTTCAATTGGAAGAAAATTTGGGCGCGCTGGATATCCGGCTAAGCTCCGAACAGCTTGATGATTTGAATCTGGCGTAAAACATAAGCATGGCGTTTTTGCGCACACTGCCTGACCGGGCAGTTTTTTTATTTTCGACCATCTGGCTGGTGTGCATCTAACTTCTAATTTCTGGGCAGATTAAAGAAAACCATTTTTCTAAGGGTGTTTCTTGTGTGGTCCAAAATCGCAGCTTATATCCCTGACTGGACGGTCTTTGTGCAGGCGGGGTTCACCTTGCTGATTCCTATCATCATGTATGCTTTGCACCGCTGGCTACGCTCGGTCGTAACGGGGTCGCAAAACCAGTCCGGGGACGGGAGCGGGAGCGGGGCAGCGCCCGCCGGCGGTTCGCCATCACCCCGGGAAAGCTCCGGCCCGTCATTATCCGGAGATTATGAAGCCGATCTCAAGTCTATCAAAGAGACGATCGGCGGCAATGACGACGTGCATTTTCGTGAATACGAGATCACGCCATTTGGCTCGCGGGCGGTGTTGATCTACATTGACGGGATGCAGGAGGAACAGCTGATCGATAGCCAGGTTTTGCAGGTATTGATGTCAGACGCCGCTCAAGATGCCGAACAAAAACCCAAACGTCCTCCTGAAGAACTTGCTGCATACTTTAAGGAAAAAATGTTGCCGATTAGCGAAATTACCGAAGTGACAGAGACCCGGCGCCTTAACGAAGCGATCTTGACGGGACATACGGCCTTGCTGGTGAAGGGGATGCCTCAAGCTTTGCTTGTGGGTGCCCCAAAGGGAAAAACCAGATCTATCGAGGAGCCCACCTCGGAAGCGCTGCTGCGCGGGCCAAGGGTGGGGTTTACTGAACAATTGAGCGATAACACGTCATTGCTTCGGCGCCAGGGACGAACGGAACAGCTGGAAATTAAAAAATACACCGTCGGCAGCGTCGTTAAAAAAGACCTGGCGCTCGCCTACATGAAAACGATTGTGAACCCCGATTTGCTGCAGGAAGTAGAGAGACGGATCGCCAACATAAATCTGGATTATATCGCCGAGTCCGGTTATGTCGAGCAGCTGATCGAAGATGATATGCTAAGCCCTTTTCAGCAGGCGCAAAATACGGAGCGGCCGGACCGGGTCATGAGTGCCCTGATGGAAGGAAGAATCGCACTGCTCCTGGATGGAACGCCGTTTGCGCTCATTGTTCCGGTGACCTTCAGCATGCTGCTGCAGTCTCCGGAAGATTACTATGAGCGGTGGATGGGCGGATCGCTGTTGAGGTTGTTGCGGTTTTTTACCGCGTTTATGTCCCTGATGATTCCTTCGCTGTATATTTCATTTATATCTTTTCACCCCGGGCTGATTCCGACCGAATTGGCCATCACGATTATTGAGACGCGTCAGCGGGTTCCCTTTCCATCGCTCATCGAAATTTTGATCCTGGAAGTCTCGATTGAAATTTTGCGCGAAGCGGGGGTCAGGCTGCCCCGGCCGATTGGCTCCGCGATGGGCATCGTCGGCGGCCTGATCATCGGGGAGGCGGCGGTTCAGGCAGGAATTGTCAGCCCGTTTCTGGTCATTGTCGTCTCGGTCACCGCCATCGCCTCGTTTTCGATCCCGATGTACAGCGCGGGGATTACGCTCCGAATTTTGCGTTTTGTGGGGATGTTTTTTGCCGCTGTGCTGGGGATCTTCGGAACGATCCTTTTCTTCCTGCTGCTTTGCAGCCATCTAACCAAGCTGGAAAGCTTTGGGGTGCCTTATGTAACTCCTGTGTCGCCGCTCAGGCTCCGCGACTGGAAGGATTTGTTCATTCGCGCGCCCCTGACGTTAATGAAGCGCAGACCCGCGATGCTAAAGACGACCCGTAAGCAGCGCAGATCCTAAACTGGAAAAATCAGGAGGGGCCCTTGTGTTCACACGCTCTGATGACAAAATAACGGCATCGCAAGCGGTTGTATTTTTGACCGACAGTATTCTGGGGGCCGGCATTCTGACTTTGCCCAGGAGCGCGACCGAAGAAGTACAAACCCCGGACGCCTGGTTATCCGTTATGCTGGCCAGCGTCCTTGCGTTGCTGGTGGTGTTCATCATGATAAAATTGAGCCAGCAGTTTCCGGGGAACACGGTTTTTGAATTCTCCCGAAAAATCGCTGGCACCATCCCGGGCAGTATTTTGTCTGCGCTGCTGATCGTTTACTTTATGATGATGGCCGTTTTTGAGATCCGCATATTGGGGGAGGTGACGATATTTTATTTGCTCGAGGACACCCCCATTTGGGCCATTATCATTCCTTTTATATGGGTGGCGGCCTATTTGGCATCCGGAGGAATCAACTGCATTGCCCGATTGTTCCAAATTATTTTCCCTATAAGTATTCTAGTTTTGGTGCTAAGCCTGTTTCTCAGCCTGAGACTGTTCAACATCGATAATTTGCGTCCATTGCTCGGGGAAGGCTTGCCCCCTGTAATTGCGGGTTTGAAATCAACACTGCTCAGTTTTGCGGGCTTCGAAGTCGTGCTGATTCTGGTCGGACATCTGCAGCAGCCCGAGAAAGCGGTCAAAATGCTGCTGGCCGGGATGAGCATTCCGATTGCCCTGTACCTTGGCACGTTCGTGATGGTTGTGGGCTGCATGTCGGTCGACGCGGTGCTAAGAAGCACCTGGCCGACGCTTGATCTTCTGCGCAGCTTTGAAATCAGCGGATTGTTTTTCGAACGATTTGAGTTTCCGTTTCTGGTGATCTGGATCATGCAGATGTTTTGCAATTTCACCAGCAATTTTTTCGTCGCCTCCCTAGGCGTATCGAAAGTTTTCCGCATTAAGTTCCCTGCTGTCTTATTTGCGCTAATGCCGGTGATTTTTATATTCGCGCTCTTGCCCAAAAGCATCAACGACTTACTTGGACTTGGCGGAGCAAACGGAATCATGAGCGTCATTGTGTTCGTTTTGGTGACCCTGCCGTTATCCGTCATATTCCTCATCCGGAAGAAAGGACTCAAGCAGCATGTGTAGACGACGTATTCTGTTCCTGTTTGTTGCCGCCGGATTGCTTGTGACGCAAACAGGATGCTGGAGCAGTAAAGAAATCGAAGATTTAAGCATGTACGTCGGATTGGCTTTGGATGTAGGAAAGCCGACAGCCGTTGAACAGCAGTTGGAGAAGCAAGGGGGAAGTTATCCTAAGCGGAATTTGATGACGGCCACAGTTCAGATCGTTCCGATGAAAACCTCCGGCAGCGGCAAACAACAAGAGGAAGGGCCTGAATTTCTGAACACATCGGAAACGGGCGACTCTCTTTTCGAGATTATGCGACAGTATTCGCTTCGCCGGGAGCGTGCGGTCATCGGCCACCATCTGAAGGTGATCGTCATCTCCACCGAGCTGGTCCAAAAGCAAAGCCTGGACAAACTGCTGGAGTTCGTGCTTCGCGATAACGATATTCGTCCAAGCTGTATTGTCCTGCTCAGCCAAGGGCTGGCACGGGATACGTTTGAAGCGGGGCAGCCCGGCGAAATCCCGGCATTCAAGCTGAAGGACCTGCTGCGCGGTCACTTTAGAACCGGCAAAATCATGGAGGCGGTTATTCTAACTAAACTGGATGGTTTGTTAGGCTCCAAGCGGAGCTTTATCCTGCAGGAGGTGGTGGCGGGCGATGGCGAGACGGAATTTTCGGGAGCGGGTATTATAAAAGGGGAGACCGGCAGATGGATCGGTTCGCTGGACCAAACGGATGTGGAGAGCATTTCCTGGATCAAAGGCGAAGTACAAGGCGGAGCTATTAAAAGCTATGACTGGCGAAATGAACCGATCACGTATGAGGTTGAATCCATGAAGAGCCAAATAACCTCTAAGGTACGGGAAAACCAGCTTTCGTTTCATGTAAAGATCGAATCGGAAGGACGGATCATCGAAAATTGGGATGTTTCGGAGGATCCGTCCAAAATCGAATATCAGGAGAAGGTGAAGAAGATATTCGAAAAAAAGTTGTCCCAAATGCTTGAGACAACATTGCAAAAAATGCAGTCAAAATACAAAGTTGAAGTGGCCGGATTTGGTGAAAAGCTAAAAATTCAGCAACCGAAATACTGGAAAAAGGTGGAGGACCATTGGGACGACGTGTTCAGTCAAACGCCGGTAATCTTTGATATCCAATTTACAATCACGGATTACGGATCATCCACAAAATAAACCCTAGCGATTCATTCTAATGATAATGCCGGGAATGATCAGCAGCAGCACGATGGAGCCATAAACGCCAATGGTGTAGCTGGTTGCGTAAACGAGACCAACCCCATGATGAAAAAGGGTGGTGATGAGATGAATCAGCATATTCGTAAAACAAAAGGCGTAGCTTCGGATCATCCAGTTCCGGTGCCGATCAATCTGTTTTCTTTTGATTTGGACGAGCGCCATCATCGTGATAAACAGCCAGATCAGATTCAGCGCATTAAATCCCATGCTGCCGATTCTACCGCCAGTAGCGTAAGGCGCCATGTATCCGGAAGTCAACACGACAAGCAGTACGGACACGATGTAAACGTAGCCGTTAATGCGATGAAACCTGCGGCTTTTTTCAAAGATTCGCTTGGAGAAGTTGAGCAGTCCCGCCGCCATGGCGATGCAGGCAAAAGCAACGTGAACATACATCACGTTTAACCAAACGGGAAGATTAAGCTCGCGTTTCAAACCGGTTTTATGGCTTAAAAATTCCGTGGCTCCCGGATCGATCCAATAGTTTTTCACCAAGGTGTGAATGATAAACAGGGTGCCGATCACGGCCAGAATTCCGTATAATGTTTTGCGTTTGTTCATGTGATCCCCCGGCTCAAGAAGCCCGCTTTCCGCTTAGTTTGGATGACGGCAGCATGCCGGCTTTGGCGACACCGATCATGTCATCTCCGTCTACGACGGCTTCGAATTTTAGATTTAAGCGCATCGGTTTTGTGATTCGCAGCGACCAGGTAAGTTTGTTGCCCTGCAGAAGGGGGTCCAAAAACGGGACTGTCTCATCCCCTTGAATTGCGTTACCTTGGATTACTCCGCTGCTTGTTGAGATGGAGAGCTTTATCTGCATTTTCCCCACAGGTGTAGCGATCATCGCATCCCAGTCCCCGTCGAAGACGGATGCCTGGGTGATTTGGTTATCTCCAGCGGCATAAGCCGCTTTCGCTTTGTCCGCCGCGTCGTTTGGTTCGCCGGCCGCCTTTTGCTTCTGTCCACCGGGCGCCAGTCCGGTTTCTTTCCAGACCGTCCCCCTCCGTTCAAATTCGAACAACTGCTCTACCGCGTGGGCGATACGAGGTCCAAGCTCACGTTCCACCAGATACAGCGCTACATCGAGTCCGGAAGTTACGCCGCCGCCGGAAACGAGGTTGCCGTCATCCACCACACGTGCGTGGACAGGAATCGCTCCGGTTGCGCCAAGTACATCCATGCCCATATGGTGGGTTACCGCTTGTCTGCCTTCCAGCAGCCCTCCCATGGCCAGCAGCAGGGAACCGCCGCATACGGTGGCGACGATGATGTCTTGTTGCCTAAAGGCTTGCTCCATCAGTCCGGTCAATTCCGTTTGCGCCGTTCTGCTCAAAATGGCCGGGATCGAATCAGGGCTGTCTCCTTCGACATCCCCCGCCGCGCCAGGCACGAGAATGATCCCCGCCTGCTGCGGATTAAGCCGGCCGCTGGCTTCAATTTTTAACCCGTTGACACCACTGGTCACGGATCTTGGCCCTTCGGCGGTGACGAACTCTACGCTCACCGCGTTTTCGGCATGCATGCCAGCGGCGTTAAACACCTCGTAAGGTGCGATGGCATCCAACAGGTCGAAGCCGTCAAACAACACAATTTGCACGGTTAGCATCAGTAAATCCTCCTAGTTCAAAGTAATTCCAATCATAACAAACGAATATCTCAAACCAAGCTGCAAAAAGGTCACAAAACAATAAACAAACCATCACAAAACATAGAGAGTTGTCAGCTCTTTCACAAAAAATGATAAACTAGGGGGTGAAGGTGGGATATTCATGAGCGCATTACATACGATCCTCGTTGTTGACGACGACCGCAGTATCGTTGAACTATTAAGGGACTTTTTGGAGAACGATCATTTTCAAGTGGTCACCGCGGGTGACGCCGCTGAAGCATGGGCTTTGTTCGAGCAAAATTCCATCGATTGTATCGTGCTTGACATCATGATGCCGGGGCAAAATGGATTTGAGTTATGCCGCCGGATTCGGGCGGAGAGCAACGTGCCGATCCTGTTCCTTAGCGCGCGCAGCGATGATGTGGACAAGATTCGCGGCCTGACGCTCGGCGGCGATGACTATATCGTCAAAACCGCTTCGCCCGGAGAGATCGTGGCCAGGGTCAAAGCCGTATTGCGGCGAACCGCTTCGGGCCGGCAAATGGACGGAAGCATCCTCGATTACGGCCGCATCAAGTTAAACTTGTCCACCAGAGAAGTGCTGGCAGATGGGAAGGACGTCGTGCTGACGCCAAAGGAATATGACCTGTTGCGACTATTCGCCGAGCACCCGAGACATGTGTTTACATATGAACAATTGCTCGCAAAATTTTGGGACGGGGTAGGCGATCGCCATACGATTCGCGTCCATCTCAGCCGGCTGCGCGAGAAAATCGAGTCTGATCCGAACCATCCGGAATACCTGGTGAACGTATGGGGAATAGGGTATCGCTTTGAGGGAGGATAAAATGAGAACACTTCGCATCCGTACGTTTACTTTGCTTTGCTTCTTGTTTATCCTGTCATTGCCGTGGATCTTTTTTCTCACAGCTCACTTTATGGAAACCAAAACGTTTAGCATCTCCAACAGCGGGCTGCAAAATAAAGCGCTGCAAGCACAATTAACCGGGATCACTCAGCAGATTGAAAGCGGTTCGGACAAGTGGAAGGATTCCGCTTGGCAAAAGCAGTTGCATGGAGAGCTGCGGAAAGCGAATATGGATGCAGACATTTTTTCTGCGTCGGATCAGGAGATTTACCGGTCCAATCCGGAGCGCCGCGGCTCTCTGCGGTCAACGGAACGGTTTTCCATCATCGAGGACGGCCATTTGCTGGGAAGAGTGGTCATTTACCTGCCTAAGTCAAATACCGTTCAAATGATTTCAGCGTTTGCCGGATTTTTATTAGCTTTCTTTATTATTGCTGTTGAAATGCGGAGGTTCCTGCTTAAGCCGCTCGAGAAGATGGGTAATGCAGCCCGGCAAATTGCCGCAGGAGATTGGGATGTGCAGTTACCCCGGTCCAAGATCACGGAAATCGCTGAAGTCCGCGACGGCTTTGCAGTGATGGTAAATGGGCTGCAGCAGTCGTACCGGAAACAAGTGGAATTGGAAGAAGAACGCCGATTCGTGATTTCCGCGGTCGCACATGATTTACGGACACCGTTGTTCGCGTTACGCGGCTATTTGGACGGTTTGGAGCAAGGCATTGCGGATTCGCCGGAGAAAATGGCAAAATACTTAGCGGTTTGCAAGGAAAAATCGGCGCAATTGGACCGTCTCGTCGAGGACCTGTTCACCTTTACAAAGATGGAGTATTTGGAGACGGAACTGAACAACAAAACGGTTGATTTTAAACTTCTACTCCAGAAGTCGATGGACAGTCTGAGCCCGCTGGCCCGGCAGAAACAGATCTCGATCTCTAACCGTGCTGCGGACGATTTGTTGATTAACGGTGACGCGCACCTTTTGGAGCGCGCCATAAACAATCTGTTGGATAATGCCGTCAGACATACCCCTAATGGCGGTGAAATTGTTGTTCAAAGTGATCAAGAGGGAGATAAAGTATGGTTTACGATCCGTGATACGGGGCCAGGCTTCTCATTGGAGGAACTGGGGCGCGTTTTCGAACCTCTATATCGCGGGGAAACATCTCGAAGCCGTTCCACGGGAGGCAGCGGATTAGGGCTGACCATTTCACAAAGAATTGTCAGGCGGCATGGGGGTGAGCTTACTGCCAGCAACCATCCCGATGGGGGAGCGATGCTGGCAGGTTGGATACCGCTTACTGTACCTCCCCCTCGGACATCGAGCGGGCCTCGATTTAACTAAGCACATTGGAGTCCGTTAATGAACCGCGAAGTTCCTGAACATCCATCATCGGGGGACGTCCATACATCCGGGCATATTCCCGGCTGAACTGAGACGGGCTTTCGTAGCCAACGTGGAAAGCAGCGTCGGAGGCCTGCATCGCTTCCGTCAACATCAAGCGCCGCGCTTCTTGTAAACGCACCGTTTTCTGGTATTGCAAAGGGCTCATCGCCGTAACGCGCTTGAAATGTTTATGAAACGCCGATGTGCTCATGTTTACGGACTTTGCCAGTTCCTCCATCAGGAGCGGACGGTTGTATTGCCGGTTAATCACCTGGATCGCCTGCGCGATGTTGTACGCATGGCTGCCGATAATCGCGAATTGTTGGATGAGTGCGCCTTGCTCGCTTTGCAGCACCCGATACAAAATTTCGCGGGTAATGAGCGGAGCCAGGATCGGAATGTCCATAGGCGTATCCAGCAACTGCAAGAGACGCACAAGGGCTTCCAGTAACGCGGCGGACGTTTGGTTTACGGTTATGCCGCGGGCTTCAGCGGGAGTGGCCACCGGAAGGTTCATCTCTTTCACGATATCCAGAATAACGTCGACATCGAAGCCCAGCTTCAAGCTGAGATAAGGGACCTCGGGCGAAGCTTCAATGATTTTGCCAACGATGGGCAGTTCGACGGAGGTGACCAAATAATAGGAAGGATCGTAACGGTAGATTTCTTCGGCCAGCATGGCCGTTTTCGCTCCTTGCGCCACAACGCAAATGGATGGTTTATACACCGACTCCAGCGGTTCCGACAGCCGGGTGGTATGCATGAGCGCCAAAGAAGGCACGGCCGTATGATGCGTTTCGTTAAGCGGAGCATGGCGCAGGATCAAGCTCGCCATTTGCTGCAAAGCTTGCTCCATGCGTTGTGATTCATTCGTTTGGTCCATGGCTAAGGACTCCTTCCGGAAAATATAACATAATCTGCTTCTATAATAACGAGACCGAAGAGAATTAGGCAAGAATCGAACAGGTATGTTCTAACGGGTTCATACAGGTTCAAATTATAATGAACTTGCAAGGTCAAATCCGGCGGTCATCGCTTCAGCCTAAATTCAAAAAAGGAGAGATTGGGAATGACATTGAATGGAAAAGTCGCCATCGTCACCGGCGCGTCTAGGGGGATTGGAAAGCAAATAGCCATCCAGTTGGCCCAATTCGGAGCGAAAGTGGTTGTCAATTATTCCTCGAATCCCGAGAAAGCGGACGAGGTCGTAAAATCGATAGAGCATTCCGGCGGGGCAGCCATCGCCATCCGGGCTAACGTCGGCAACGTAAGCGAAGTCGAAGCATTATTTTCCGGAACGCTTGAGAAATTCGGGCGCGTGGACATTCTCGTCAATAATGCCGGAATCATGGAGTGCAGAGCAATAGAGGATGTAACGGAGGAGATGTTTGACCGGCATTTTGCCGTTAACGTGAAAGGGACTTATTTTGCCTGCGGGCAAGCGATGAAGCATATGGAGAAAGGCGGGACGATCATCAACTTCTCGACCTCCGTGTCAGGCGCGATGCTTCCGACGTACAGCGTATACGCGGCAACCAAAGGAGCGGTCGAGCAGTTGACCCGCCAATTGGCAAAAGAGTTCGGTCCGAAAGACATCACCATTAATTGCATTGCGCCGGGGCAAGTATCGACCGAGTTATTTTTAAACGGCAAATCGGATGAGCAGATTGATTCGTATCGCCGCATGAACGCGTTTGGTCGGCTTGGCGAACCGGAGGACATCGCGAATGCAATCGAGCTGCTCGCCAGCGACAAAGCCCGGTGGATTACGGGACAGACGATTCGCGTAAACGGCGGCTTCAATTAATAATGAAAGAGGTTGCCTGAACAAAGATGGACGAACTCGGCGCATTAGCGCCTGAGGTTCGTTTATCTTTGTTGAATGGTAGGTTTATTATTTAGAATAAGGCGTAATCCCCTTTGTATACAGGTTGTCCACTAACTTGAAAAATTCTTCTGATGATAAATCCTTTTGTCGCTGGAGCCAAAGACGAAATAAAGAAAGGGATGTTGAGAGGTAAAACTCAATCAAGTACGGCGTTATGGACTGGTTTTGCGGAATGTTTAATTCCAATCTATCCAAAGCGATTTCCCTTTTTAAGCGATTTAAAAACCGAGTGCTTCCATAATCGCCCAGGAGGGCACTGAGAATCGAGAGATACTCCCTTTTGTCCAAACAATGGAGCGCATTTTGGACCGTGTGCATAGATAACTCTTTATTCGCCAATTCTTCTTTTATGTAGTTCAATAAATTATTTTCAACATATTCTAACAGTTCATAAATATCAGAAAAGTATTGATAAAATGTACTGCGGTTATAACCTGACTTATTCGCAAGCTCTTGAATGGAGATTTTTTCAATCGGCTTTTGGCGATATAACTCACAAAAAACATCTATAAAGATTTGTTTTGTTTTCTCCGTTGTTTCCGGCTGCTTTTTCATTTTATACCCCTATTCCAACATGAATATCATCCGACAAATAATGAAAAACTGATGGTTGATAAAGGAATAATAAAGATCTATGATCACATTATACAACATGTTGTCTGATGATTAAAAGGAAATGTTGAAAAATAGGGGGGGGGTTTATGTCAGCAAAACAAAATAGAGTTTTAATTTTTGGTGCAGGTGTTATAGGCTGCGCATACGCAATCAAATTCATTGAAGCAGGAATTGACGTCACTCTGTTTGCGCGTTCTAATAGATTTACAACATTGAAAGAAAATGGCCTTCAATATTATGCAAAAGGTGCGGTTAAATCTATAAAAGTAAATGTCATTGATACGCTTGAAAATGATGATGTATATGATTTTATTTTCGTTACAGTTCGTTACGATCGATCCGAATCAGCGCTGTTAGCATTAAAAGACAATCAAAGCAAAAATATTGTTACGATGATCAGCAATTCAATTGGATTTTCTTCGTGGCTGGATATGGTTGGAGATCGGCTTTTACCAGCTTTCCCCGGTGCCGGCGGACAGATTAAAGATGGAATTTTGTATGCCCGGTTTCCACCAAAGGTTCTAGTGGCTACTATGTTTGGAGAAATTAATGGTTTAGTGACAGAACGTGCAGAAAACCTCGCAAAATTATTTGAAACAGCAAAACTTCCCTACGCAATTAATAAGGATATGAAAGCTTATCTAATCACACATTCAGTATCGGACATTGCCATGCTTAGTGTTTTACATTCTGAAGATAAGATCATTGATGAAAAAACAGTTAAAACCAGAAAAACGGCACATAAAATAACAATCACTTTAAAAACGTATTTAAAGGCAATCCAAAAAGCTGGCATTGCTATTAATCCATCTGCACTCAAAATTGTGCTTAAATTCCCTAATTTGATTTTGGATTTATTCTTTATGATATGGCTCCGGACTAAAATGGTTAAGGATATGATGCTGCCGGATTATGCGAGTAGCGCAAACAATGAAATTGTGCGGTTGAATAACGATTTATTGAAGTTTTTAAATCAAAATGATATCGATCTGGAAATACATGCTTAGTGACAACGTTTAATTATTCGAGGCGAGGGTAAAAGAACATGAACAAAACCGAACGGCAGCTCGCCATAACGCTTGAACTGCAGCGAAGCAAGGTGGTCAGAGCGGAAGACTTGGCGGCTCAATTCGAGACAAGCGTACGGACGATATACCGCGACATTCAAGCCTTAAGCGAAGCGGGGGTTCCGATAGTCGGGGCTCCCGGGCAGGGATACTCCTTAATGGAAGGATATTTCCTGCCACCGGTCGGCTTTACGGCGGAAGAGGCCGTGGCTTTGCTTATGGGAACGGATTTTATCGAGCAGAGGCTGGATGGCGATTACAGCAGCGTGGCCAAAGCAGCCAGGCGCAAAATCGAAGCGATTCTGCCGGAGCCGGTGCGCGGTGAGTCAGCGCGCGTACGGGAGACGATGCGGCTCCTTCGTGCCGGCGAACCGGTAACCGGACGGAAGGAGAAAGACTATCTCGGCCAAGTACGGCGGGCGATTTTGGAGCGGCGTAAATTAAGCTTTACGTATCTGAAAAAAATCCCGGAAGCGGACGGGGGCAGGGAGAGCAGGCGGGAGGCCGCTCCATATGGGCTGACGCTCGTACAGGGGAATTGGGTTTTGATCGCGCGCTGCGACCTGCGGCAGGATATCCGCCATTTCCGTTTGTCGCGGATGAAGGAGCTTGCCGTGTTGGAAGAGCGTTTTTCCATGCCGCCCGGGTTTAATCTAAGCCGTTACCGCCCGCCGAATGACCGTAACCTGCAGGTGCTGGTTCGGGTGAACCCCAATATCGCCGACAATATCGCCGAGACCGTTAATTTTTATGTAGAAGAGACTGAGGAGCGGGAGGACGGACTGCGGGTCACCTTTCGCGTCCGGCAGTTGGAGGAGCTGCTGCCATATGTGCTCGGATGGGGCGGGGAGGTGGAGGTGCTGGAACCGGATTCCCTCCGCCGCCGGATTCGGGAAGAGGCCGAAAAAATTTTAAAACGCTACTGACACGCTGTTGTCAGTAGCGTCTTTTTATAATGGGAGTATATCCATGATTGAAGAGGAGTTGGTTTTAGTGATGAGAAGTACGGCTGAGGCACTGCAGGCGTTTGAAGCAACGGTGGAAGGGTATTTGAGCGAATTGGAAAAGCTTGATATGGAGCAGCTGCTTAAAAAAACGAATGAGGAGGAATGGTCCATCGGGCAAATGTATATGCATTTGATTCAATCGGCGCAATATATGCATCTGAGCCATATCGACCAATGTTTGGCCGAAAGCGAAGCGAGTTTGGTCCACACAGGGGAAAAAACGGAGCGAGGCCGGGCGGCATTCGAACTGGGAAGCTTTCCGCCCATTCGGGTTCGGGTCCCGGCTTCGCCGCAATACACCCCGCAGCAGCCGGAGAGCAAGCAGCAGTTGTCGGAAGGGCTGCGTGGTGTGGTGGAGCGGATGAAACACACGGAACCTGTGTTGGGCCAGGCGCCCGAACGAAACAAGATGCCGCATCCCGGATTCGGCCCGTTAAACGCCAAGGAGTGGTTTCTGCTGATCGAGATGCATTACCGGCATCATCTCCTGCAATTGGACCGTTTAAAGCGGGAGTTAAGTTTGGTTTAATAAAAGATAAGTTCAATAATATAGCGGCAGTCTAGGGCTTTTTTCTTGTCCGAGGCTGCCGCATTTTATTTCTCCTTATGGAAAGCCTATTCTCCAAGGCTCGAGCCGATATTCCGGAAGAATTGCAGGATGAACTCGAAAAACGAATTCTCCGTGTCGGTCAGCCGCTGCCCGGCGGGCCAGGACAAATAGATGGTGCGCTTGCACCGGGGCTCACTAATGTGAAGCAGCTTAATGTCTTCGGTAACGACCTTGCTCCACAGGATGGAAGGAATGAAGGAGACGCCGATGCCCGTCTGGATCAGTCCTCGCACCGTGGCCGGATCATCGCTTTCAAAGACGATGTCGGGTTCGTACGGCAGTTGCGCGAAGAAGCGGTCGGTCGTTCTTCGCAGCGGATGGCTCGTCGTCAGACTGATGAACTTCTCATGCTCCAGGTCTTTTAGAGATACGGAATCAAGGGAACTGAGCGGATGAACCGAAGGCACGCCGAGTAATATTTCCTCCTCAAGCAGAACGGTGTGTTCATTGCCTTCTATTTCTTCGGATATGATTGCGAAATCGTAAGCCAGCTCTTTCTTGATCTGGATAGGATGCTGGGTCAAGTTAAACCGGATATTCGAGTACAGGCCGCGAAACTGTTGGACAAGACTGGGCAGCAGCATGGAGCCTACGGCGACATACAACGTGATGATCTCAATTTTTTCTTGCTGCATTTCCTTGATCTCGGACACGCCTTGTTCCAGAGCGGACAGTGACTGGTTCACCCGTTTCAGAAACTTTTTGCCGTATTGGTTCAACACGATATGTTTGCCTTCCCGGTCGAACAACTGCACCCCCAATTCCGTCTCCAGGTTCCGAATCATTTTGCTGAGCGCAGGCTGCGAGATAAACAGCTCGTCGGCAGCCCGCGTTACATTTTCATGTTTTGAGGTGACTTGAAAATATTTAAGCTGCAGAAAATCCATGCTGAATCCATCCCCTTTATAGTGCGAGTTCTCCCATTAAAATGTGTGTTCAAAAGCTGACTTTTTGAACTATCGCTTATAACCGGAAGGTTATCAATTATATATGTATATATGTATTTTACAGTTTTTTACGGGCTTCTTACAATAAACAGTGTAACGAAGTCGAATCCGCTAAAGGTGGTGAGATTCTGAACATCGTATTTGCTTTTCCCGGTCAAGGGGCGCAAACTCCCGGTATGCTGCAGGATGTGCCAGAGTATGTGAAAAAGGCAGCAAAGATAGTAGGGACCCCCTTGCGAGATGATGAAGTCGCGATGGACTCGACGGTCTGGATTCAGGCGGGGCTTTTCGTAAAGGAGACTGCGTTCGCATACCGGCTAATCGAGCGGGGCATCCGCCCTCAATTTGTGGCCGGGCACTCCATCGGCGCTTTTCCCGCCGCGGTCATTGCCGGAGTCCTCTCGTTCGAGGATGCGCTTCGGCTCGTGTGGCGCCGGGCCAAGCTAATGGAAGCTGCTTACCCTGAAGGTTACGGAATGGGTGTCATCATCGGGCTTACCAAAGCGGAAGTTCAGCAAGCCGTGGATCGCTCCCACAGCGAGGTGGCGCCTGTCTATCTCTCCAATATGAACGCCGAACAGCAAATCGTCCTTTCCGGCTCATTGGAAGGGATTCAGCAGGCTTTTCGGCAGGCGAAAGCGCTGGGGGCAAGTAAAACTGCGCTGTTGAAGGTGCCGATTCCATCGCACTGCCCTTTGATGTCAGGTATATCCGAGCAGTTATTGGAGCTGGTACGGACCTTTCCTTTGCAGGAAGCTGCGATCCCTTATTTGGCGAACCATACGGGGAGAATGCTCAGGGCGAAAGACAAAATCGCCGAGGATCTGGCCCTAAACGTAGCTTACCCCGTGCGCTGGATCGATATGGCGGCCGTCTGCGCCGAATCCGGAGCCGACTGCTTTATCGAAATGCCTCCGGGCCACACGCTTTCCCGCCTCGTCAAGCAGGCCCACCATGACACCCGGCAGATTGCCGTGGACGAGGTTGGTCTGGAAGCGGCCGAATATCTGATTAGAAAATGGAAGGAGCAAGAAGAATGAGCAAAGTGCTGCGTTCCTGGTCACAAAAACGCGATAAAAAACGGGAAAAATTAAATAAGGTAGAGAAGTGGCTGAACGGAAAATACGTCGAGTCCTCCCGGATCGTCGATATCCTGGAGGCGCTGATTGAACCGGGCGCCAGGGTCGTTCTGGAGGGGGATAACCAAAAGCAGGCGTCCTTTCTGTCCCAGAAGCTGCTGGAAGTCGATCCCGGCAAGGTGCATGACCTGCATATGATCATGTCCAGCATTTCCAGACCCGAGCACCTGGATATTTTCGAAAAAGGCATCGCCGGGAAGTTGGATTTCTCCTACAGCGGCTCGCAAAGCCTGCGCGTTGCGCAAATGATCGAGGATGGAACGCTGAAGCTTGGCGACATCCATACGTATTTGGAATTGTTCGGCCGCCTGTTCATCGACCTGATTCCGGACGTTGTGCTGGTGGCGGCGGACAAAGCGGACCGCGAGGGCAACCTTTATACCGGCTTCAACACAGAAGAAACCCCGACGATCGTGGAAGCGGCGGCTTTCAAGGACGGTATCGTCATCGTGCAGGTCAACGAAATCGTGGATGAGCTGCCGAGAACGGATATTCCGGCCTCCTGGGTGGACGTGATCGTCAAAGCCGACAAGCCTTATGCGCTGGAGGCGCTGTTTACCCGCGACCCGCAAAACATCACGGAGCTGCATATTCTAATGGGAATGATGGCGATCAAAGGCATTTACGGTAAACATCACGTACAGTCGCTGAACCATGGCATCGGTTTTAATACCGCGGCGATTGAGCTGCTGCTGCCAACCTATGGTGAAGAGCTCGGGTTGAAGGGCAAAATTGCCAAGCATTGGGCCTTGAATCCTCACCCGACCCTGATTCCGGCAATCGAATCCGGCTGGGTGGAAAGCATCCACAGCTTCGGCGGCGAGGTCGGCATGGAAAAATATATCGCGGCCCGTTCTGATGTATTTTTCGTCGGCAAGGACGGCACGATGCGCTCCAACCGGGCAATGGGCCAGGTGGCGGGACAATTCGCCGTGGACATGTTCATCGGCTCGACGCTGCAGATCGATCCGCTGGGCAACTCGTCCACCGTGACCTCCGGCAGACTGTCCGGCTTCGGCGGCGCGCCGAACATGGGCCACGATCCCCGTGGACGCCGGCATGCGACAAAGGCATGGCTCGACATGATCGAACGCCCGCATGAGCTCGCCAAAGGCCGCAAGCTGGTCGTGCAGATGGTGGAAACCTATGGCGCCAACAAGAAGCCGGTATTCGTGGATTCACTTGACGCCGTCAAGGTGAAGGACGAATCCGGCCTCGCGGTTACGCCAATCATGATTTACGGCGACGATGTCACCCACGTCGTCACCGAGGAAGGCATCGCTTACCTCTACAAAACGGACAGCGTCGAGGAAAGAAAGCAGGCGCTCGCGGCAATTGCCGGCGTATCGCCCCTGGGCATGGAGAGCAGCGAAAGCGATGTGCGTGGGTTGCGCGACAGAGGCATTGTAGCCTATCCGGAGGATCTCGGCATCATGCGCAGACAAGCTAAACGTTCGCTGCTGGCGGCGCAGACGATCAACGACCTTGTGGATTGGTCGGACGGGCTGTATGAGCCGCCGGCTAAATTCCGCAGCTGGTCTTAAAGCCATGCTGGCGGCAACTCACGCGGCGTTCGGGGCGGCCTTGGCCGGCAAAGCCGTGAAGGCGCTCGTGGACGAGGCCTTGCTTACGCCCAAGCCAGGGCTTGTGGATGCCAGAGACAACGGTTCCCATACGGATATGTCTCTCGAGCTTATGCTGAAATCAGCGAAGGCTCTGGAAGGAACATTCCGGGAAATCGCCCAGGTCTCCTACCTTCGTCCGGTGGACCAGTCTTTACGCGAACAAATCGCTTTCATCGGGCGGGAAGGCGAGAAAGCGATGCTCGCTGCCACAAACGGCGTCAACACGCATAAAGGCGCGATTTGGGCCTTGGGCCTCCTTACCAGCGCACGAGCCGCCTTCCCGGAGGAGCGGGATCCGCAGCGGATCATGGACGTAGCCGGGACCATCGCTTCGTTCCCTGACCGGTTTCGCCCGGAACAGCGCACCCATGGGCAGGCGGTCAAGCGGAAGTATGCGGTGATGGGAGCTGCGGAAGAAGCGCAGCTCGGCTTTCCCCATATCCGGGAAGCGGCGCTGCCGGCCTTACTGCGGGCCAGAGCTTGCGGGAAGACGGAGGAGGAAGCCCGCATCGAGGCGCTGCTGGCCTTGATGGCGGCGGTGGACGACACCTGCATCCTGCACCGCGGTGATTGGCCGGATCTTCTGGCGGTCAAACGGATGTCCGGTGCATTTCTGGCCGCGGACGGCTTTAGAACCCGGACGGGCCGAAAGCTGTTCCGCCGCCTGTCCGAGTATTGCCGCTCAAAGCGGCTCTCTCCCGGAGGCAGCGCCGATTTGCTCGCCGCAACCTTGTTTCTTGTCGATTAACATATTTCATGGAGGTGTTCCTTAAGGATGGAAAAATTACAGTTTCAATACCAAACTTCGCAGCCGATCCGCAAGGCCGCGCACATCGGAGTGGTCGGTTCGGGGGATTTGGAGATCATCGTGGAGCCGGTGGAGGGGCAAACATCCAACATCAGTATTTTGACCGGCAGCGATGGTTTCGGACAGGTTTGGCAGAACGTGCTGACCCGCTTTTTCAACCGTTATCCGATTACCGCCAATTTTACGGTTCATGATTTTGGAGCAACTCCGGGTGTAGTGATGTTAAGATTTACGCAAGTTTTGGAGGTGCTCGAATATGCTGAATAGTTTTGTGGAACTGAACGGACGCGATCGCGCCAAAGCGCTGCTGGATGAAGGAACCTTCCGGGAACTGCTTGGACCGCTGGACAAATTGCAATCTCCGCATCTTGAGCCGCAGGGAATCGTCCCGCAGAGCGATGACGGGATCATTTTGGCCGCCGGGGAAATCCGCAAGCGGAAAGTCCTGATCATCTCGATGGAAGGTGCTTTTCAAGGCGGGGGCATCGGTGAAGTCAGCGGAGCGAAAATCTCCGGCGCGCTGGAACTGGCGCTGGAAGAGAATAAAAAGGGAAACCCCCTGTATCCGATCATGATCTTCGATACGGGCGGCGTTCGGCTGCAGGAAGCGAACTACGGGCTGCTGGCGATTTCGGAAATCGGCGCCCAGGTCGTTACCCTGCGCAAATACGTTCCTGTGGTGGGGCTGATCCCCGGCCGCGTGGGGGCGTTCGGAGGCATGTCCATTACGGCCGAGCTGTTCACAACCTTGATCGCCACAAAAAAAGCCCGCCTCGGCCTGAACGGCCCGGAAGTCATCGAACAGGAAGCGGGCGTGATGGAGTTCGATTCCAGTGACAAAGCGTTGATCTGGAACACCATCGGAGCAAATCAGCGGCTGCATACCGGATTGATCGATGATGTGGTGGAAGATACCACCGACGCGGTGATCGAGGCGGTCGACGCTGCGCTGGGTGCGCCGGTCAAACCGGCCAAAACCGAGCAAATCGATTTCTATCTGACCTTGCTTAAAGCTCTTGATCCAACCGAGACGTGGACACCCGAGCGTTACCGTGAATTTTACAAGCAGCAACAGCCGGTCAAGCAGCCCATACCGCTGGCCAAAGAAGGGGCGGCCGACGCTAGCGATGGCAGAGGATACCGCTGGTTCTCTCAGCTTACGGGCATAACCCATCCGGTTAGCGACGTACCTACGGTGCTAGCGGCTGACGTGGAGAAAAATGGACAATTGTGCAGATATATTTCCATCGTTCCGGATGCCGAAAACCGTTTCCCGCGCGTTAGAAAAGGCGAAGTTGGGATGATGGAAGGGTGGACGGTGGCTCAGATCGTCAGAGACGCCATTCTTCAGGACGAGCACAGTGAGGTCAAACGCCCGATTATCGCCGTGATCGACGTTCCCAGCCAGGCCTATGGCTATAAGGAAGAGATGGTCGGGATCAGCCTTGCGCTCGCGGCAAGCGCGGACGCATACGCGACGGCCAGACTGCAGGGCCATCCCGTGATCGGCGTCATCGTCGGCAATGCGATTTCCGGCGGTTTCCTCGCCCATGGGCTTCAATCGAACCGGCTGATCGCCTTGGACGACGACAAAATCAATATTCAGGCCATGTCCAAGGCTTCCGCGGCGCGGATCACGAAGCGGACCATCGCCGAACTGGATGAAGCCACCAAGAAGGTTCCAGCCATGGCTTATGACGTTCGCAGCTACAGTACATTAGGACCGCTATATCGGCTGTTGTCCGGCATCCAGGCGGACGATCCGCAAAGCGGCGACGTGGCAACCGTGGAACAGACCATTTCCGAAGCGATCGACAGCACGAAAGACGCCCCCCGCGATCTCAGCTTCCGCCTGGAGACCAAAGAAGCTTTGGCCGGCGGACGCGCGGCAACGCTTAAGGTTCGCAAGGCGTTGTCCGAACAATGGTAATGGCGGTCCGGCCTCACGATTTGATCGAGGTTGCCGATTTGAGCTGTCTCTCTATGAATGAAGACAAGGAATGGGCCGCCGCCTCGCTGAGGCGTGCCCCTTATGTGGTGGTCCGGCGGGCCAAACCGCCGGCGGATGGCCGCATTCCCGTAGGCATTCGAGGAACGGAGCGGAACCAGCGGGAAGCCGCGCTGCTTGCTCCGGAGGGGGCAGGACGGATTGTGACTCCCTATGAGATTGCCGAGCGCCGGATGTGGAACGCCGTGTCTGCGGAGAGACGAGAGCTGCCCGTGATCCGGGTCATGGACAAGGTGGCAGAGCTATTGGCGGACTGGCGTTGGGGCCCGGCGGGTAGCGCGGGTTTTGAAATGGCGACGGGTTGTCCGTCTTTGAAAGTCACCAGCGATCTCGACCTTGTGATTGACCGTCCGGAAGCCATGGATTATGCGGAAGCCGCAAACCTGCTGCGGAAGCTGGATCAGTTGGAGGTCCGCATCGATATCCAACTGGAAACGAAGGACGGAGCTTATGTCCTGCGCGAAATTATCGACAAGCGGACCAGCACGGTGGTGCTGCGTTGTCCATCAGGCCCCAAGCTCGTCCGCAATCCTTGGAAATGAGGGTGAAGTGTATTTTATGGAAAAAAAAGCGGAGCAAAATATCCATATCAATGAAAGTGATATTTTAAAGGTGTTTGCCGTCTGCGGCGCGATTATGCAGAGCGTGCTGGGGGTGTTTCTGAAACATGCCCATAACGAGATGGACATGGCCTTACTTGGCGTCCTATATAACTTGGTGAAGTACACGGCGCCTGTCTTTATTTTTGCCATCGTATACGGCATGGTGAAAGGGAATCAACATACGAAACCGGCCCATTTTTACAAGGAAAAATTCAGCGAGCTCGTTATCCCGTATTTTCTCTGGGCGACCGCCAGCTTGATAATTTTCCCCGACCTGCAGGTGAACCGATCCGTCACTTCCTTCTGGACGCTGGTCGAATCCTATGTGGTCGGCAATTCATCGCCGCAATACTGGTACACGGTTATGATGCTGCAGTTCCAGGTGTTGATGCCCGTTATTATCTATGTTTGCTACAAGTTTCTGTCCAAGCCTTCGCGAGTCATCCCAACGCTGCTTGTGAGCTTCATTGTCTTTGGGGCCTGGCTGTGGTTCTACGATAGCTATGTATTCCATGGCGCCTACGAAATCAACCTGCGTTACCTGGACCGCTTTTTTGTCAGCTACTTTATTTATGCCCTGTTGGGCGGAATTGCCTGGGTTTATAAGGATCGGTTCGACGGAGTGCTCCGGCGGATCCAGTTCCTGCTTATTCCGGCGGCGCTGTTGCTGCTTATATGGACAAACCAGGAGTTCTTCGGCTTTGGATTCAACGGCATGTCATTCGGCAACCTGATTTATTTGAAGCCGTCCATGACTTTGTACAGCCTGGTCATCATCTTCCTGATCTACATGCTGGCCAGACATTTGCTTCGCCTGGGTTCCCGTTCGCTTCCGTATTATAAATGGCTTTCTACTTATGCGTACCGGGCATTTACGGCGAACGTGTTCATTTTGACCATTGTGCTGCGCCTGTTCGGCGGTTTGCTCGACGCGCTTCCCTTCTTCTCGGCTGTGCTCTTGGTTTTTCTGACGACAGTAGCATGCTCCTTCACTGTTGTCTATGCTTTTGCACAGTTGAAGGTATGGATCGAACGTGCGGTTTTCAAAAAGGGCGAGACGGCAGGGCGCCATCGACATGCGAATGCTCACTAAAGGAAACTAATTTTTGTACATTTTAAAAAAAACCGGCCACGGGGACACTATGCTCCGTGCGCCGGAAAAATCATCGTTTTACCCACGCCCGCTCCAGATCCATCTCCTGAATGCATTCGGCCGTGTCGTGCCCCTCGATGTCAATCAGCGGCGTTACCGCATACGCTTGCATTTCTTCTGCCGCATAGGGCCGCAGAATCGGATCTAGCGCATCCAGATCGTACGTCTCCTCATCCAGCCACCGGGTCATGTTCTCCGGGGAGAGAATCGCCGGCATTCGGCCCTCAAATTCCCCGATCAACGGGTTGGCTTCCGTCATGACCAGGGTGCAGGTGCGGAGCGGTTCCCCGCGCGTATCCCGCCAGATTTCGTATAAACCGGCCACCCCGAACATGGCGCGGTTTTTCATGACGACCCGTACCGCATATGACTTCTTGCCTTCATTTTTCCAATAGTAAAATCCGTTGCACGGGATAATGCACCGCTGCTTATCCACCATTCTGCGGTAAGTTGGATTCCGCTGCACGTTTCTGAGATCCGCGTTGATCGCATCTTTTCCCCAGTAGGGAATGAATCCCCAACGGAACTCATCCAGAATCCGCTCCCCACGCTGCTGCAGCACGACCGGCATTTGCTGCGTTGGGCTAATGTTGTAGCGGTTTTTATAGTAGTACATCACCCGTTCGATCTGAAAATGCTCCTGAACCTCCGCCAGCTCAGCCGCCATGGAAAAACGTTGACACATGAAACATCAGCCTCCTATATGACCTGAATATTATTGTTTGACAAAAGAGGAAAATTATTCAAGAATGGCCGTTAGCGGAAATATTTTCTTGTCTATTTTTCCAAAAAATCTTGGTAAGGTAGGAGGAGAGCAATCCATAAGAGGTGATGAGTTGTCATGAGGAAGAAACGCTGTTTATTCTGTGATAAGATTGTCTTCACTAAACAGGAGGGCGACTACGATAGATACATGGGCTGTAGCTGTTCACCCGACGGGTTTTATAGCCTGCTGATCGACAGTTATGATGCTATAAATTCGTTCCCGTACCAAAAGAAACGCAGCTTGTTTCATATAGTATCGGCCTATATCCGGGAGCAAACGGATGGTAATGAAAAGGTTACTCTATCTATCGACGATTTGGAATCCATTGCAAATTCTCCCGACATTCCTGTGACCATTGAAGACAAAGGAAAACGGTTGCTCCAGTATTTGTATAGACATTCCAGCGCTCCGGGGGAACCGGTTGTCATTCATCCGCTCTCCAGCAACTATAACCTGACGTATTCTCCCAATCAGCAAGAACTGGTATATATCATTGATAAGCTGAGAAACGAGCATTTGCTCACCAGGGAAGGGTTAACCTTTCAGTTAACCGAAACAGGATGGAGCGAAGCCGCCGCCGAAAGAAAAAACTTAAAGCCATGCTCCGTTCTTATCTCGAATGAGGAGGATTTGCGTACGGAATGGCTGGCTAGGCTGTTGCCTAAAATCGAGCAGCACGGTTATCTGCCGCGCTTGCTTACACATGCGAAAACGCAGAACAGTGAAAAGTATTCCTTGGAAATGATAGCGGACAGTAAACTGATTATAGCGGATTTAACGGGGCAAGCTCCTGAAGTGTATTTTGCGGCGGGATATGCGCTCGGTTTGAACATCCCTCTGATATGTACCGTGAACAGCAGCGATGCCGATAAGCTTCCTGTAAAAATCCAGGAGATCCGTCCAATCGTTTGGGATACCGTTGAAGAACTGGCGGTCATTCTCCAGCAGAGGTTGAGTATATAGAAGAGTTCCGGGAAATCGGGGCAAAGAGGAGGCGACTTATGGCTCCTCTTTGTTTATTATAAAGGGGATGGCCGGTCGTATTTTATTCATGGCGCGTTCCTTAACTTCATCCATCACATGCGTATATATTTGAGTCGTAGCAATGTTCTCGTGGCCACCTTTCTGTGTTTCCTTTGAATATTCACGATCCTTCATATATACCAAAAAAAGGTTAATTTCACGCTCAAAAACAAGTCGGTTATTGTAACTGGTTCCAGTAAGGGGATCGGTAAAGGGATCGCTACAGTCTTTGCCCAAAAGGGGGCTAAAGTAGCCATTATTTCTCGGAATCTGGATGAGGCCGAGATCTGCGCTGCCGAAATTAGAGCATCCGGCGGATATGCACAAGGCTTTAGAGGTGACGTCACGGATCGATCTTCTATGGAAATGATGGCTCAGTCAGTATCTGAGGCCTTTGGCGGCATTGATGTGTTATGTGCTAATGCAGGTATTGGCCCTATGGTTACAATTGAAGAAATGGTTGCTGAAGATTGGGATAATATGATGAATACTAATGTAAGTGGAGCTTTATTTTCTATTCAGGCTTGTCTGCCGTTCTTAAAAGAAGCTGAATATGGAAGGGTGGTGCTAACATCTTCGATTATGGGGCCGGTGACTGGATTTGTAGGATGGTCGCATTACGGTGCCAGTAAGGCAGCCCAACTCGGTTTTATTCGCAGTGCAGCGCTTGAGTTAGCTCCATTTGGTATTACAATCAATGCAATCCTGCCCGGTAATACAATGACTGAACTGATTCAAACATTCCCAGGATACATTGAAACCATGCTTCCGGCAATTCCAATGAAGCGGTTTGGAACTGTTGAAGAAATGGGACATGCAGCTGCATTTCTTGCCCCCAAGGAGGCTGGCTTCATCACGGGACAAACGATTATTATCGACGGAGGACAGAGCTTGCCTGAATCTTCTCTTGGAGGTTTATGAATGAACAGAGCCTAGAAATGACAACTTAAGGAAGTGGTATACATCACAATGTCCAAAGGAGGATACCTGTTATGGCTCACCAGAAGAGAAGGAAAGAAGCGGCCTGGAAGTCACGAAAGCAAGAACAGCATCCCCATGGTAAAATCAAATCGCTGAAGGAATTGTCCAGCGAATAGGATTGAGGAGTATACTACTTGAAAGCGAAGGACTGCCGGCAGAATTTGCCGGCAGTCTTTTTTTGCGTGAGAGGCCCATGCAATTGTGCATGGGTCTACACGATTTTGCCATATTTCTATCAAATCAAAGAATATGTTGAAAAATATAGCAGGATTAATGGGGGATTATGTAAAATAGTAACTCTAGCAATCTCTTTTTGTCTTATTTTGGGAGGTTGACCCTATTTAGAAAAGGAGGCAGATGATAGGTTGATTTAAGCAGTTCAGGTTCAGCTTTTAACAGGCAGTCATCATCTTATTTTTTGCAAGGAGGACAAACCAATTGAAAAAACATGCCAAAATATTCGGCAAATCGGGCATTTGGCTGCTCGTTGCCGCGCTTATCGTTCCATTGTTTTCGCTCGCAGCATTCAGCGAGGAGGGGGCGGCGGCCGCTGCCGCGAACAGTGATAAAATCATCGTCGGCTACTGGCACAACTTTGATAACGGGTCCAGCAACATCCGGCTACGCGATGTCTCTTCGAGCTATGATGTGATCCAGGTTGCGTTTGCGGAGCCTTCAGGCGGTGCAGCGAGCGGGGATATGGCATTCCAGCCTTATAACGCCTCGATCGGCGAATTCCAAGCCGACGTACGGAAGCTGCAAAGCCAGGGCAAAAAGGTGCTGATCTCCATCGGGGGAGCCAACGGAGCCGTGGAATTGTCCACCGACCAGGCCAAACGGAAATTTATCAGCACCATGAAAGGCATTATCGATACGTACGGCTTCGACGGCCTGGATATCGATTTGGAAGGAAGCTCGTTGTCCTTAAATCCGGGCGATACGGATTTTCGCAATCCGACGACGCCTAAAATCGTCAACCTGATTTCCGCCGTGCGGGAGATCGTGAACAGCTACGGTTCCGGCTTCGTCTTGACCATGGCGCCGGAAACAGCTTACGTGCAAGGTGGATACGCCGCTTACGGCGGTCCGTGGGGCGCGTACCTGCCGGTCATTTATGCTTTACGCGATTTTCTGGACTATCTGCACGTGCAGCATTACAACTCCGGATCGATGACCGGTCTGGATGGGAAATCCTATGCCCAGGGAACCGCGGATTTCCAGGTGGCTATGGCCGAGATGCTGCTGCAGGGATTTGACGTTGGCGGCAATGCAAACAACCATTTTCCCGCCTTGCGCCAGGATCAAGTGCTCATCGGGCTTCCGGCGACACAGGCCGCGGCAAATGGCGGATATACAGCGCCGGCCGAAGTGCACAAAGCGCTGGATTACCTCGTAAAAGGGAAATCTTTTGGCGGGGGCTACACGCTGCGCAATCCCGAAGGATATCCCGGCTTTAAAGGGCTGATGACCTGGTCGATCAACTGGGATAAAGCGGCTAACTACGCCTTCTCCGGCAGTCACCGGGCCTATCTGGACAGCTTGGGCGGCGGAGGCAATCCCGATCCTGATCCCGACCCGGAACCGGATACCACACCGCCAACCGTTCCCGGCAAACTGCGTGTAACGGGAGCCACGCCAACAAGCATCAGTCTCGCCTGGGACGCTTCCACCGACAACGTGGGTGTTGCCGGCTACACTATTTCTTATGATACCGGAAGCGTGAAAGCAACCGGAACCGCGGCAACCGTTAGCGGCCTGTCTCCAAATACGACTTACACCTTTTCGGTAACCGCTAAGGACGCTGCCGGCAATGTCTCTGCGGCCGCTTCCGTTCAGGGAGCGACGACGGCGGAGGACGATCCGGGTGAAGGTGAAGTTCAGCCGTGGGAGCCGTGGGTTGCCTACAGTATAAATGACCTGGTGGCCTATAACGGCAGCATTTACGCGTGCATTCAGGCGCATACCTCGCTCCCGGGCTGGGAGCCGGCAAACGTGCCTGCATTGTGGCAACTGCAGTAACCAAGGCAGCGCCTACTTGGGGCGGAGCCAATAGGAGAATTTGAGGAAGCGTGGGGGACCCCGCTTCCTTTTTGCGCTGCCGCAACCATGCGGAGAATGTCCCCATTGCAACGATCTTTTCGCCGAATACCACACAACTATTCTAACGGTTGCCATGGCGCTTAATTCACTTAAACCCGGCTAATTTTGCTTAGATTCAGACAAATAACGGCGCTGACAACCGTAAGATTTTAGAAAAGGGCTTTTTTGTAAAATAGCAGTTGTTACAATGATCAGACAGAAGAGGTGTCTTTCATTGTTATAGACCATCAGCCCGACCTAAATCAACTGCCAAGGGCGTTGAAAGCTTTAGGATAGGGAAATGGGGGGGCGGCAGATCAACACTCACTGTTGTCCGGACGCCTTGCACGATTATCCCGTTTGATCAGGGTAGCAGAGAAACAGACAAGCTCGGGAGAAGAAAAATTTGGTGGAGAAGCAGATCGGTTCGAGATAATTTAGACGGATTTAGGAGAATAAATCGGGTTTAGGGGAGGTGGAACAGACCGGACAAGAGATCAAGACAAAGACATCAAGACAGGAGATCAGGGACAAGACATGAGGGAAACGAAAAGACCGTAATTTTGCTGTGGCCTGAATCCTTCCATCTGCAGCAACGCCCGCACTGTTCATGATTAACCCACACCAATCAAGTTGATCTGCGTCAAACTCCCCCCACCGTTCCAGCGTATCGATCAGGCCGCAGCCGCAAGGGGCTGGTTCGGTTGGCGCGCGATCAGCCGGCGGTAGGGGATCACCGGAATCGCCACACACATGCGCAGCAACTTCTGCCGCATCGTTTCTTCCGCTCCGGGCAGGTGCAGCCGACGGCGTCCGGTATATTCGTTTAGGTACGCCTGCAGATGCTTCAGTCCCAAGGCTATATATGTACTCTTCAACGATTCCCATGCTTCTCTCACCACTTTCCGTAAGGGCGCATACAGCCGATAAGCTAGAGGGAACGACTGTACCGCCGATGTACGGACATCCACATGCCCGTTGATGAACGCAGCGAGTTCGTGACGGTTTGCCCTTTGTCCGTCTCCTCTTTTATGCGGCACCAGGCGGATTTTGACCTGCTCCGGCTCGCCCGACTCCGTCACCGTGCATCCCGCTATAACCGCCGTGGCATACGGATGCGTAAACTGACACCGGGACGGATTACGCCCATACAGATCGCTGTTCACCTTCACGTCTCCGCTCAGCAGTTCCCGGGCATCGAATTCCCCGACGGCATGGCGTATTTTGTGCAGCAACAACCAGGCGGTTTTGTAGGTGACCCGGATCACCCGACTCAGCCGCATCGCCGAGATGCCGCCCTCAAGCAGGAACAAATCCAGGGCCTCGAACCACTTGAGCAGGGGCAAATGCGTTCCTTCAAAAATCGTACCGACCAAAGCCGACGTTTGATGCTTGCACTTTCCGCATTCGAACAAGGGGATATGCCTGGAAGTCAGACGGCTGCACCGGGTGTGAGCGCAGCGCGGGCAGACAAAGCCGTTCGGCCACTTCATCGCGATCAGCGCCTCCATGCAGGACTGCTCGCTGTTAAAACGGCTGGTGAATGGTTGAAGTTCCGTTCCCGTATTGACCTCCATGTTCATTCGCCCCCGAATCAAGAATTTGAGAACGTGTGTTCGATTTGTTCTATTATACCAAACGTACGTTCCTTTTTTAAGCCGAAAATCTCACCTGAACCGCCTCATTTTTCTTCATCTTTTTTGTTTTTTCTTCTCTCTTTTATTGGAACTTGCTTCAGCCCCCACCCCAAGCTCCTTGCTCCCTGAACGAGAGGGATAATCGTGCAAAGGCAAGCAGCAAGCAGGGACACCAAGACACCAAGACACCAAGACACCAAGACACTGACCCTTTAGACAGCCCCTCACACCTGGCGTCGATTTGTGACACTGCTCGAAATGGCTACGGTGCAAAAGGTAGCTGCGCTGACCTCGGCGAATTGTGGCGCCCTCTTCATCGTTGACGCTTCCATGCTTCCATGTTTGAGCGGAATCGCAGTAAAGCGTTCGAGTTGCTTGGTCGATTTAGAGATCATGCCACAGGCAGGGAAGACACTATCCGCCTCTAATTCAGCGTCAACTCCGGCAATGAATGGATTGCTGCTTTACCCAGCAAATCAAGGCTTGTCTGCCGATTTTTTGCTGCGAAAGTTGAGTTAATAAGTCGTCTAATTGGCGACATTTTTTTGTTTTAAGGATATAATTTGGTGTCCAAACGCAAGGAAATCACATTAAACAAAGGTCATGATAGCTGTAAATTTTTTACGTGTTCTGGAAGTGTAATGCTGATATAATTAGCTATTATGCGTTTCTTTTAATTATTTTGGAGGTGTTTGATATGCAAAAAAGCCAATTTCAATCCAACCAACGAACCGGAGTAAATCAAGATCAAAAAAGAAGAACGGTAAGCGGCCGCATGCTGCGGTATGGATTGTGATTAGCGAGTAATTGAGTAGCGAATCTTACCTTCTGGACCTAGAATGACGCGCCGCCTACCTGAAAGGCGGAATCCGTTTTGCATAACGTTCAAGCGGCAAAAGTATTTTATTTGATGAATTTTATTTCTTCGCTGGCAAACAGCACTATATTTACGACCTACAGCATTTATTACGTCACACAGCTGGGCCTAAATCCCTTTGAGCTTGTTCTGATCGGAACCGTATTGGAATTAACGGTGCTGATTTTTGAGGGGATTACCGGCGTGGTTGCCGATACATACAGCCGCAGACTATCGGTCATTATCGGCATGTTCATTTTGGGCGCAGGGTTTGCGTTTGAAGGCAGCATCATTTGGTTTCAGGGGCTCGGCCTGGCGATCCCGCTCGTTGTTTGGGTGATGCTGGCCCAAGTGGTGTTCGGCATCGGCCACACCTTTATCAGCGGGGCGGACAGCGCCTGGATTGTTGATGAGGCGGGGGAATCCGCCGCCGGGTCTATTTTTATTCGCGCCAAACGTGTGGCTCTGACAGCATCTCTGCTGGGAATTGGCGTGAGCGTGGGCCTTTCCGTGCTGGCGCCGAATCTGCCGTATATAGCGGGAGGCCTGATGTATGCTGTGCTCGGCCTGCTCCTGATCCGCAAGATGAAGGAAACGGGCTTTGTCCGCCCGCCGCGCAGCGAAAGAGTCTCTCATTTTCGAGAGATGACCCGAACCTGGAAAAGCGGGGCAAAGGTGGTCGCACGCAGTCCGCTATTGATGATCATCGTGTTCGTCACGTTGTTTAGCGGCGCGGCCTCGGAAGGTTATGACCGGCTATGGGAGATTCATCTGATCTAGGAAATCGGCTTTCCGGACCGGACGTTGCAGGTGGCTGTTTGGTTTGGCCTGATCAGTGCGGCCTCCACGATTTTGGGAATGCTAGCGGTAGGCTTCACCGAGAAAAAGCTGAACATGAGCAGCGAGCGGACCGTGACCGCGGCCTTATTTATGCTGACTTTCATTCGCGTTGCCGGCGTTTTCTCGCTTTTTCTGGCGACGGACTTCGTTTGGGCGCTGGTATCCGTGCTGGCCGTGAGCGTAGTCGTTACCGTGAGCGAGCCGATCTATGCGACATGGCTGAACATGAATCTGCGCAGTGATACCCGGGCCACGGTGCTGTCGATGGTCAGCCAGTCGGACGCGCTTGGCCAAACCGCGGGAGGGCCGGCCGTGGGCTGGATCGGAAACCGGTTCTCCATCCGAGCCTCCTTGTTAACAGCAGCCGTACTGCTGCTTCCGATTTTGGGCGTGTTCGGCCGGATGCTTCGGAAACGATAACGTAGCGATAAAGGAAATAGGCCTCGGTGTGTTGGTCATGATCATAAAGCTTCGGCGTTATCGCGCCGAGGCTTTTTGCACATAGATAAGGAGCCAAATGGGGCATTATATCCCTAGCTGATACACGTAGCTGACGACCGTCTTTATGTAATTACTTAAAATTTCAAGAATATCGTTGACGCGACATCAAAAGGTGTCTACAATCAAACCGTCACCAAATGGTGTCCAATTTAGAGAATTAACTGTTGCGTGAAAAGCTGTTGGAACAATAAATGCATTCGGTACACCACTGGAAGGGAGTTACGCATGAGCGAATCAAACCAGGAGTATATCGTCATCACGGCTGCGCGCGAAAACAATCTCAAAAACGTATCCCTACGCATACCCAAGCGGAAGATCACGATTTTCACCGGGGTATCCGGATCCGGCAAGTCCTCGATTGTCTTCGATACGATCGCGGCCGAATCCCAGCGTCTGCTGAACGAAAACTTCAGCATGTTCGTGCGCACCTTTCTGCCGCGAGTTCCGCAGCCGGATGCGGACGCGATCGAGAACTTGAGCATGGCTGTTATTGTGGATCAGAAGCGGTTGGGCGGCGGTTCCCATTCTACGATGGGTACGATTACCGATATCTCGCCCATTCTCCGTCTTCTTTTCTCCCGAGTGGGTCAGCCTTATGTTGGAGAAGCGCACATGTTTTCGTTTAACGATCCGCAGGGCATGTGTCCCGAGTGCAACGGGATTGGCCGCAAGCTTGGCGTAGTCATGAGCAAAGCGCTGGACATGACCAAGTCGCTCCGTGAAGGAGCAATTATGCTGCCGGGCTATACGGTGGACGGCTGGGAATGGAACATGATCGTACAGTCGGGGGATTTCGATCCCGACAAGAAGCTGAACGATTATTCGGAGGAAGAGCTGGAACAACTTCTGTACGGCAAGGCGAGGAAAGTGGCGACACAGTTCGGCGGGAAGACCGTAAACATTACGGTGGAAGGCGTCATCGAAAAGTTCACCAACAAATATATCAAGCAAGACGTGAAAACGAAGTCCGAGCGCACACAACAAACGGTTGCGCCGTACATTTCCGAGGGTCCGTGCCCTAGCTGCCACGGTGCGAGACTCAGTCAGGCCGCACTAAGCTGCAGAATCAATGGGCTTAACATTGCGGAGCTGTCCGCCATGGAGGTCGGAAAGCTCATTCACGTCATTCGGGAGGTTGACATGGCTGCCGCCGCGCCGATCGTGAGGGCGCTGACGGAGCGGCTGCAGCATCTGGTGGATATCGGACTTGACTACTTGACGCTGGACCGCGAGACGGATACCTTGTCCGGCGGCGAATCGCAACGGGTCAAAATGGTGAAGCACCTGAGCGGCAGTCTGGTGGATGTCACCTACATTTTTGATGAGCCCAGTGTTGGCTTGCACCCCCGGGATGTACACCGGTTAAACGAATTGCTGCAGAAGCTGCGCGACAAGGGCAATACCGTGCTTGTTGTCGAGCATGATCCCGATGTGATCAAAGTGGCGGATCATATCGTCGATGTCGGACCTCACGCTGGCAGCCACGGCGGTACCATCGTGTATGAAGGAAGCTATCAGGGTCTGCTCAAGGCAGATACGCTGACAGGCAACTACATGAAGCGGCCGCTCCAGCTGAAGCATGACTCAAGGCAGCCATCCGGCAAGCTGTCCATCAAGGATGCCACCCTTCACAACCTGCAGAACGTGAGTGTAGATATTCCAACCGGTGTGCTGACCGTCGTTACGGGTGTCGCCGGTTCAGGCAAAAGCACGCTGATTAACGAAGTATTCCTCAGCCAGCATCCGGATGCGATTGTCATCGACCAATCGGCGGTAGGTGTGTCCACACGTTCGAATCCCGCGACCTACACGGGTATTATGGATGATGTGCGCAAGGCGTTTGCTTCCGCCAACAAGGTGAATCAAGGTTTGTTTAGCTTCAATTCCAAGGGGGCTTGCGAGAACTGCCAGGGGCTGGGCGTTGTGTATGTCGACATTTCCTACTTCGATAGCGTGAAGCTGCCATGTGAAGTGTGCGGAGGCAGACGCTTTAAGGAGGAAGTGCTTGCGTACAAGCTAAACGGCAAGTCCATTGCCGATGTGCTGGAGATGACGGTGGAGCAGGCCTTGGATTTTTTCACGCAAAAAGAGATTGTTAAAAAACTCCAGGCGATGAGCGATGTGGGGCTGAACTATATTACGCTCGGCCAGCCGCTCAGCACGCTTTCGGGCGGAGAATGCCAGCGCATCAAGCTGGCCAGCGAGCTGCATAAGAAGGGCAGCATCTACGTGATGGACGAGCCGACGACCGGCCTGCACATGTCGGATATCGGCCACTTGCTTGCGATCATGAACCGCCTCGTGGATGCCGGCAATACGGTGATCGTCATCGAACACAACATCGATGTGATCAGCCAGGCGGATTGGATCATCGATATGGGGCCGGACGGAGGCAGCAAGGGCGGCCAGGTGGTGTTCGAAGGCACGCCTTCACAGATCATCCATGCGGAGCAGTCGATCACGGGAAAATACTTGCTGCAATCATCAAATCCACTTTAGCAGTGAAATGCCCATCAACTGGTGTGCGATCCAGAAAAAACCATGTCAAAAACCGTTGATCTTGAAGAAAAGATCAACGGTTTTTATGTATACTTAATCATATCCGGAACGAATAGGTAAGCAACTAAAGGAGATCCAAACATAATGAAATCTGACCGTATAAATTTCCCGCTGGGGTTTTGGGCGGGATTACAACAATTAGGAATTGACCCGCACGACGTCGCACGCAAAGCGCAGCTGCCGCTCACCATGGTTACAGAACCCGTTGCTGTCACCAGCGCCCAATATTTCAGAACCTGGCAAGCATACGCCGATCTCATTGGTGACCCAGCCATTGGGATCATCAAGCTTGCAACCGCCTTTGAAACGGCTCAGTACCCGCCGACCGTTTTAGCGACTTACCATGCTCGCGATTATCGCGACGCCCTTAGCCGAATGGCCCGGTACAAACCATTGTGCCCTCCGGAAAGCTTGCGTATCACCGAAGAAGGCGAGCGCTGTACGATCGAATTGGAAGGGATGCCTGGTGAGCAACCCGGCCCGCCGGTGTTGATTGGAACCACGTTGGCCTTTCTACTAGAGCTTGGGCGACGGGGCACGGGCCAACCTTTAACTGCACGGTCCGTGGAATTTTCCAGCCCAATGGGCGATGTAAAGGCCCTTGAAGCTTACTTTGGATGCCCTATCCGGATTGGTGCGACCAATAACCGATTAACGCTGAATCGAAGAGACCTGAACCGCCCTTTTCTTTCGTATAACAAAGAGTTGCTGGAGCTCATGACTCCCGTATTAGACCGCTCATTGGAAGAACAGCTCAGCCGTTCATTCCCCGAGATGGTCAAGTGGATCTTGAAGCGCAGCCTAACTGGAGGGCGCCTTGACATTCAGGCAGTGGCGAGCGAGCTGGGCATGAGCGTTCGCACCTTACAGCGCCGCCTTACTGACGAAGGCACAACATTCAAGCAGCTGTTGGCACAAGCTCGGCATGAGCAGGCACGAGAATACTTGGCAGACCCCAAGCTCGATATCAAAGAGGTGGCTTTCTTGATTGGATATGAAGACCAGAACTCGTTTTACCGCGCTTTTCGCCTTTGGGAAGGCGATACTCCTGCAAATTGGCGTTCCGAATATTTAGCGACAATCTCCTAGATTTCATGATTGGCGGGTTAAACAAGAAATTTGGCGTTGCATACTAGTTACCGAACGATCCGGACAAAGTAATATAATCCCTATCAGCTTGCCGTAAATGACAACAAAGGAGACATAGTTATGGATATGGGATTAAAGAACAAAACAGCATTAGTAACCGGATCGACAAGAGGGATCGGGAAAGCTATCGCCATTGAACTTGCCAGAGAAGGCGCCAATGTCCTGATAAATGGCCGGAATAATGAAGAGGTAGAACGAACCGTACATGAATTGAAGTCCGAGTTCCCGTCCACCTCACCTCAGAATGCTGCAGCCGATATTGTGAATATCCGGCAAAGAGAAGCTTTATTTGAAAAATATCCCCATGTCGATATTCTGGTGAACAACATGGGGATTTATGAAATCATGTCCTATGAGGATGTTGACGATGAAGTATGGGAGAAATATTTTCGGACGAATGTCCTTGCCGCCAATGGATTATCCAAATTTTATATGCCTAAAATGTTGAACAACAATTATGGGCGAATCATCTTTATTGCCAGTGAAGAAGCGATTATGCCTTCAGGGCAAATGCCGCAATATTGTATGACCAAATCTATGTTATTATCGCTGTCCAAAAGCTTATCTAAACTAACGATAGGAACGGAAGTCACATCCAATACGATTTTGCCGGGACCAACGCTTTCCGAAAATGTATATCAAATCATTGAAAGTTTGTTTCCTGATGATATGCCGTTCTCGGAAAAAGAGAAAAAATTTATGGTTGCAAACCTGCCCCAATCCGAAATACAGCGGTTTATCAAGCCTTTTGAAATAGGCAGGCTGGCTGCATTTGTATGCAGCCCTTACGCCTCCGCATTTAAGGGCTCTCCAATCCGTATGGACGGGGGCATGGTGCCTACCCTTTATTGACCTAATTTATCGCCAGATTCATCTCTACGCACATAAGGATGAAGGCGCCCGCGCCGTGCAGGTCATTTTCGCTGGTTGGGCGGGCGATATAGTGGGCGTAGTCGCCGATTCCCGTGCCGATGCAAATGTTGCCGATCACAACGTTGCCGTTCTCGTCGAACTTCAGCGTATCGATGACGCCTTGGTAGCCTTTCCAGGCATACTCCATGTACTTGGCATCCAGATAGCCGAACCGGACGGCCTTGGCCATGGCATGCACGAACAGCGCCGAACAGGAATTTTCCAGCCAGTTATCCGGGCGGTCACCTTTGTCGATGACCTGGTACCACAGGCCGGTGGCGGGATCTTGATAGTTCGTCAGAGCGATCAGCAGATCCTGGACAATGGTAACGAGCTTTGCTTTATCCGGATGATCCTCCGGCATGTGTTCGAACATTTCCAGCAAGGCGACGGGATACCAGCCAATGGCGCGGCCCCAGAACTCCGGCGCGAGACCGGTGACGGGGTCGGCCCAAGCTGCCTTTTTAGTTTCGTCCCAGCCGTGGTACAGCAAGCCGGTGGCCGGGTCTTTCGTATGCTCCTCCATGAGCAGCGCCTGGAAGGCCATCATATCGAAATATTCACTGTCTCCAAATGTATTGGCAAATTGCACGGCAATCGGGCCAGCCATATACAAGCCGTCCAGCCACATTTGATTCGGATAATGCCCCTTATGCCAGAATCCGCCAGACGGATTTGTCGGCCACGACTTTAGCAGAGGCACTAGGTTGTGCAGCGCTTTTTTGTACCGCTCGTCTCCCGTCTGCTCGTAGAGAGTGAAGAGCAGCACGCCGGGCTGAATGTCGTCGAGCTCGTCGGAATTAAATTTTTTGATGCTGCCGTCCTCGCGAACCTGGCTGTCCACCCACCGTTTCATGTAGTCGTACAGCTTTTGTTCGCCGGTCTGGCGCCAGCATTTCTCCATGCCGGACAGAAAAACGCCTTGATGATAGTGGAACCGGTCCGGCGGAAGCTTTTCCGGCTCGAATTTGGCCATGATCGCTTCGCAGGCTTTTTGCGCCCATTTTATCGGGTTCATAAGGGATGAAGCGGTTTGCATGCGTATCCTTCCTCCTTGGTTGTTTGTACTCCTATTCTAGCATCGGAATATGTACATGTTTTGCGGAATATCGCCCTTTCTTCTTATTTCTTGCGGTATAATGAACAACAGGTGTGGAAGGGGGAGCTGAGCGGCTTGGGAGATCTTTATTTCGAGAATGATACAGGCACTTTCCAGGTGTCCCACCGGAAAGCATTAAGCCACCATATGCCGGCGAGCCATTTTCACAGCACTTACGAAATTTATTACTTGATGTCCGGCAAGCGGGAATTTTTTATTCAGGACCGGACGGTTACGATTAACGAAGGCGATGTCGTCATCATTGCTCCTAATATTCTGCATCGTACGACCAATGCGGAGCGGCCGAAACATGAGCGGTTCATTATCAACATGCACGAACGGTTATTTTCGCCGGACGGCTCACACAAGGAGACGCTTCGGCCTTTGCTGGATCGGGATTACCTGATCATGAACGGCTCATTGCGCAATAGGCAGCCGATCGAAACACTTTCCAGAGCGATTATTCAGGAGATGCGGGAACGCGGAAGCGGCTTCGAATTGTTTGCCCAGACGCTCGCTGTACAGCTGCTCATCATGTGCTGCCGGCACTTCCGGCAACAGGATGTGGTGCTCCCGGCATCGCCAAGTCCGATGCACGAACGAATATCGGAGAGCGTCCGCTATATTAACGAGCATTACATGGAGGAACTATCGCTACATTTGCTGGCGGATAGGTTTTATGTCAGTCCTTATTATTTAAGCCGCTCCTTCAAAGAGGCGACAGGCTTTGCGTTCGTAGAGTACGTGAACAGCGTGCGGATCAAAGAAGCCAAGAAGCTGCTCGAAGGCTCTTCCATAAAGGTCAACTTGATCGCGAGGAAGGTAGGCTTCGGAAGTGTGACGCATTTCGGCCGAGTGTTCAAGGCGGTCACGGGCCATGCGCCATTGCATTATAGAAGGAAATAATAGTATACAATTTCCTGAAAAATTTTAAGGAGAGCGAGATAGATGCTCTACAAAGCAAAATAAGCTTTCTATAATCGCCCGCAAAGGGGGTTATGGAAAGCTTTTTGCCTATTGGTACGATACAAAAAAATAATTGAACGCAAAAAAGCGCTATGTTATAATCATTAGCGCACTGAAAAATCATGATAAAACCGATATTTTATTTTCTATTCCTAATTTAATTTTACACCGGTGACCTCTGATTTGTCAATGCTCTTTTTTTATCCAGACTTGACTAAAAAGGAGTGTGTTCAGAAGAACATGGAAGCGAAGGAATGGCGGACCGAACAAAAACGGCTGGATCGGGTTAGGGAAAAACTGAAAGCGAGAATGGACGAGCTGGAACCGAAGGTTGCCGGGCTGCACGACCAGGCTGGTGAGATTCGCAGGCGGTTCTGGGATGAAGTTACGGTCAACACGGGCTCGGACGAAGAATTTGAAGAAACATTTTATACGATCAAACAACAGGCCGCGGTGTTATCTGAACGGGAGCGTGGCCTCCGGCTTCTGACGCAACAATGGAGAAGTTTAAAACGGCTGTTACCGTCTCCTTATTTCGGACGTGTTGATTTTCTGGAGGACGGCCTGAACCAGAGTGAGCAGATTTATATCGGTGTATCTTCCTTCGTCGATGAAGATGGATTGAGCTTCCTGGTGTATGATTGGCGCAGTCCGATCGCTAGTCTTTACTACGACCATTCCCCCGGTGCGGCTTTTTACGACACGCCTGGCGGGCGGATCACCGGCACGATGGAGCTGAAACGGCAGTATCAGATCCATGACGGACAAATCCGGAATATGTTTGATGCGAACGTAACGATTGGCGACGAGCTGCTCCAGCAAATGCTGGCCAAAGGCGCGGACTCGCAAATGAAGAGTATCGTATCCACCATTCAAAAGGAGCAAAACGCCATCATCCGAAACGATGATAGCCGGCTGCTTATCGTGCAAGGGGCCGCTGGCAGCGGGAAGACCTCCGCGGCTTTGCAGCGTGTGGCGTATTTGCTGTACAAAAACCGCGATTCGCTTAAGGCTGACCAGATCGTTCTTTTCTCGCCGAATCCGATTTTTAACAGTTACGTATCCTCCGTCCTTCCCGAGCTCGGCGAGGAGAACATGCAGCAGACGACTTTGCAGGAATATCTCGAATATTGGCTTGGTTCATCCTTACGTCTGGAGGACCCCTTCGATCAAATCGAATATGTGCTGACCGCTCGATCAGCTGCCAATGATGAGGCACGCCTTCAGGGGATAAAGTACAAAGCGTCCGAGGCTTTCTTGAGAGCACTGGAGAACTATGCGCAGTGGCTGGGGCGGGAAGGCATGCTTTTCAACGGCATTCGGTTTCGGGACCGCGATCTGATCACCGCAGAGCAAATGAGATCACAATTTTACAGTTACGACCCCACCTTGCGCTTGGCCAATCGTGTCGAGCTCCTGCAGAAATGGCTGCTAAAGGAGCTGTCACTGCTGGAACGCCAGGAACGCGGGGCGTCCTGGGTAGAGGAGGAGCTCCAATATCTTGACAGCGAGCAATACGCGGAAGTATTCGGCGAGCTGCACAAGGATAGGGAAGTCTTTGACATTGCTGAGCGTTACGCCGTAGTTTACGAGAAAATAAGCAAAAAGCGCCGGGGAGATGAAGGCGACTTTGACTTTGCCGAACGGGAGGAAGATTTGCTCAGCCAAAGGATTGTGAAGATGAGCTTCAAACCGCTAAGGCAAAGCGTGAGGAAATTATCGTTTATCGATGTCCAAGGCTTATACGTCCAATTGTTTAGCGATGAAGCTGCTTACCGGGAGAAGACGAATGAGACCGATATCCTTGTTCTATGGCCTGAAATCTGCAAGCAAACCAAAGAAAAGCTGGACCGGCTCGAATTATTTTATGAGGATGCGACTCCGTATTTGTATTTAAAAGAACTGATCGAAGGCGTGCGGACAAACACGGAGATTCGGCATGTCTTCGTTGATGAGGGGCAGGATTATTCGCTGTTTCAATATGAGTATCTCAAAAAACTGTTTCCCCGTGCCCGCATGACGGTACTCGGCGATTTCGGGCAGGTGATCTTTACGCAGTCTACAAACCTGCAGGAGTCCGATTCGCCGCTGTTTCGGCTTTATGGCGAATCCGAAACAAGCTTGATCCGTCTGGTGCGCAGCTATCGTTCAACACGGGAAATTGTGGAATTTACGAAAGAACTGCTCGCTGATGGGTCGGAAATCGTCCCCTTTGCAAGGAGCGGACCGAAACCTCTTCTTGTGAGGTTAGAAGGCGGGAAGGAGCGTGACGCGCAAATGTCGCAGGACATCGCGGCGCTTAAAGCCGCAGGCTTCGACTCGATTGCCGTCATTACGAAGACGGCGGCCGAAAGCCGAACCGCCTTTGAATCATTACGGACGCAAGGAAGCGAAGCATTGCAGCTCATTACGAAGGAGACAGTTACCTTTGTGAAAGGAGCGGTGGTTATACCCGTATATCTCGCCAAGGGTATCGAGTTTGATGCCGTTCTGATTTATGAGGCTTCACCTCAAGCTTACGGCCGGGACAACGATCGCAAGCTTCTGTATACCGCATGTACGCGGGCCATGCACCGGCTTCAGCTTTACACGACGGCCGATTGGTCGCCGTTTGTGCAGGTATTGCCGGCGAATTTGTATGAGAAAGCAACATAATGACGGCTAGCGCGAATCGACTTCGATCCGCCCGCATGCAAATAGCCTTGGCCATAAGTCGGCCAAGGCTATTTTTGCTGATTATGTCAGTCTGTCCGTGTAAGAATAAATCGAGGCCCCGCAGGAAAAATTAATTTCAGTTATTCATTACTTTAACAAACAGAGGAGATTGGAATATGGCAAAGTACATTATATTGGCAGTAATATTGCTGGTATCAGGCTGTTCAACCGGCAACAATGCGGCGGGAAACAACGCGGTAAAGAATCCTTCCATGAAAGCTCATACGGCCGCACCAGCTCCTGTCACCACACAGGCGTCTTCAATAGCTACATCGACTCGGGCTCACGGATCGGTTAGGATAAAAGAAACTCCCGATGGTTTTCCTTCCAATATAGGGGACTTCATCCCTCCTGCCGGAAATCCGGCAAACCAGGCACCTGCCAATCCGACCAATCAAGTTCCATCAAGACCAACGAATCCGACACCTGCAACGCCTTCACCTACTACAGGCACTACAGGACAAGCTCAGGATTCCTCCCAATTTGCGCAGCAAGTGCTGGATTTGGTCAATAAGGAAAGAAGCAAAGCGGGTTTAAGCGCTCTCACCATGAGTTCTGAATTGGCCAATATGGCTATGGTCAAGGCAAAAGACATGTATAACAATAACTACTTCGATCATAATTCCCCAACACACGGCTCCCCGTTCGATATGATGAAGGAGTTCGGAATCACCTACAATTCAGCCGGTGAAAATATTGCTAAAGGGCAAAGCACCCCTACTCAAGTGATGAACGATTGGATGAACAGTCCTGGGCATAAAGCCAATATTTTAAATAGCTCCTACACCAAAATCGGTGTTGCTTACTACAATAGCGAGTGGGTGCAGGAATTCACGGGGTAAGCCGGAACATAGGGGAATGCGCTTAGTATTTTACATTTTGGAAGTAGCCATTAATAGCGGGAAATCAAAAAAGAACCTGGGCAATTTTGCCAGGTTCTTTAATATTGCATATGAACAGACACGATGATATAATCGGATCACGACCGTGTTCGTGGGGGTGAACATAAATATCTCATCTTACATTTTAAGTGTACCATGCCGGTAAACTCTTGTCAAATGTTTTTTCTCAATTTAATGGTTAGGAGAGATGCAGAATGAGTTCTTTGGTTCTCGGCTTTAAGGAAATCGAAAAAACACAGCTTTCGCTCGTTGGCGGAAAAGGGTTGAATTTAGGTGAGTTATCAAAACTAAAAGGAATACAAATACCTGAAGGATTTTGTGTTACAACCGCGGGATTTCAAAAAGCCATCGAACAAAACGAACCGTATCATGCTTTGCTGGGTCAACTAACCATGTTAAAAGCAGAAGATCGAGATCAAATTGGCGAAATCAGCAGGGAGATTCGGCAAATCCTTATGGAAGTTGAAATTCCTTCCGATGTGGTGAAAGCAGTAGCTCACTATCTATCCCAGTTTGGCGAGGAGTATGCTTATGCCGTGCGTTCCAGTGCGACTGCTGAAGATTTGCCGCATGCCTCTTTTGCCGGTCAACAAGACACCTATTTAAATATCATCGGCGTCGATGCGATCTTGCAGCATATCAGCAAATGCTGGGCGTCCCTGTTTACGGATCGCGCGGTCATCTACCGTATGCAGAACGGATTTGACCATAGCCAAGTTTATTTATCCGTTATCGTTCAAAGGATGGTTTTCCCGCAGGCTTCGGGGATTTTATTTACCGCTGATCCGATGACCGGAAGCCGAAAGCTGCTATCTATCGATGCCAGTTTTGGACTTGGAGAAGCGCTGGTCTCCGGCTTGGTATCTGCTGATGGATATAAAGTGCTGGAAGGGGAAATCATCGATAAGCGGATAGCCACCAAAAAATTGGCGATCTATGGAAGGAAAGAAGGCGGAACAGAGACACGGCAGATCGATCCCGATCAGCAAAAGACGCAAACCCTTGCGGATGAGCAAATTTTACAACTGGCGGGCATCGGAAGACAGATCGAAGCTTATTTCGGCCAGCCGCAAGATATCGAATGGTGTTTGGCTGACGGCACTTTTTATATCGTCCAAAGCCGTCCAATCACGACTTTATACCCGATCCCTGAAGCGAATGATCAGGAAAATCACGTTTATGTATCCGTCGGTCACCAGCAAATGATGACCGACCCCATGAAACCATTGGGATTGTCTTTTTACCTGTTGCTAACTCCTGCGCCCATGCGTAAAGCCGGCGGAAGGTTGTTTGTTGATGTTTCACTTATGCTGGCTTCACCTTCCGGCAGAGAAACTTTAATAAATGTCCTGGGAAAAAACGATCCGCTCATAAAAGATGCATTGACGACCGTCATAGAGCGGGGGAATTTTATAAAATCGGTACCGGATGACAAGGAAGAACAGAGTAACGGAAAAGGCAATCAAGGTCCGGCGCTTGCGGATTATCAAACACTAAACGATTACGATCCGACAATCGTTTCTGATTTGATTAAGCGAAGTGAATCATCGATCGAGGAGTTAAAACATAAGATCCAAACGAAATCAGGAGCCGATCTATTTGATTTTATCCTGGAAGATATCCAGGAATTAAGGAAGAGGAAGAGCGTATCTGATCCACGAAGCTTTGGTGTGATTATGACTGCTATGAATGCTTCATCATGGATCAATGAAAAAATGCTGGAGTGGTTGGGTGAAAAAAACGCAGCAGATACGCTGTCTCAATCTGTACCAAACAATATCACTTCGGAAATGGGTCTGGCTCTAATGGATGTCGCAGATGTGATACGTCCTTATCCGGAAGTCATTGACTATTTACAACATGTGCAAGATGATAACTTTTTGGATGAACTGCTTAAGTTGGATGGAGGGCAGGAAACTAGGGAGGCGATCTGTGCTTTTCTGGGCAAATACGGAATGCGATGCGCCGGAGAAATCGATATTACCAGAACCCGTTGGAGCGAAAAACCAATTACACTTGTCCCCATGATTTTGGGTAATATCAAAAACTTTGAGCCTAATGCCGGAAAGCGGAAGTTTGAGCAAGGGCGACAGGAAGCTTTGAAAAAGGAACAAGAGTTATTAGAACGATTGAAGCAATTACCGGATGGCGAACAAAAAGCCAAAGAGACAAAACGAATGATCGACCTAGTCCGCAATCTCATTGGATATCGGGAATATCCAAAATACAGTTATATTAATCGCTACTTCGTTTATAAGCAGGCTTTGCTCAAAGAAGCCGAACAACTCGTGCAAACAGGCGTTATTCGCGAAAAAGAAGATATCTACTATCTCGCCTTTGAAGAATTTCACGAAGCCGTCCGCACAAATCAACTGGATTACCAGATCATCAGCAAACGAAAAGAAGAGTACAAATTATACGAAAAACTAACTCCACCACGTGTTATCACGTCTGATGGCGAAATTATTGCAGGGGAGTACAAACGGGAAAATCTCCCCGCCGCAGCGATTGCAGGTCTGCCTGTTTCTTCAGGTGTGATCGAGGGACGAGCACGTGTCATCTTGAGTCTGGAAGATGCTAATCTGGAAGATGGAGATATATTAGTCACCGCCTTCACCGACCCTAGCTGGACACCCTTGTTTGTATCCATCAAAGGCCTAGTCACCGAAGTTGGCGGACTGATGACCCATGGAGCCGTTATCGCGCGTGAATATGGTTTACCAGCCGTTGTCGGTGTGGAGAATGCCACCAAACTGATCAAAGACGGGCAACGAATTCGCGTGAATGGAACAGAAGGATACATCGAAATATTGTAGTGGCTTTGCGATATACCGCTGGTCTGTATTCTTTCGAAGATCAATACACGCTACCCGGACGCTTTGCATGATTATCCCCTTTGATCAGATAGCCGAGAAGTGGAGAAGAGCTCGCCTCACTCCGGGCCCCTGGTGCCCCTGAACGAGAGGGATAATCGTGCAAAGGTAGCATGAGGGATACCAAGGCACGAACCCTTTAAGGGGTTGCGCGGATAGTACAGGAATTTCCCTTCGACTCTCCCAGCATTTTGGAGAAGCAGCGGTTAAAGCTCGATACGGACCTGAAGTCATATTGATTTGGTGACTGGCCGGCACTGCCTAGGGGCAGTATAAGTTTAATCTCTCTTGTAACCCTTCCAAGACTTCTTCCGGCATCTCCCTGACCTTGATATCCCCGCCTAGGAACAGCAGCCAATTTATGATTTCGGCTAATTCCTCTGAATGATGAACATGGATAAAAGCCTTTAGAATGGCAGTGGTTTGGTAAGGGTTTGTATAGGAAAGTGAAACTTTTAAAGGATGGTATTTTTTGAACTGGGCAATTGCCTTTGGACCAAGTTCAAGGACAAGGTTGATTGCTTCTTCCTGCTTGCTTAGTTGTTCTAAAATCTTTTTCTTGCTTGCTCTTTTTTTCGTAGGGTAGGGTTCTACGTCGGTGAGATTGTCGACAGGAACAATCCGCCTCTTTTCTTCCTCTAAGTCAAAGCCCTCAATTAACCATAAGCTTTTTTCACGATAAAGGTGCAAGAGATAAATGGGATACGACTTTATTTCCTTCTCTTCTTCGATGGAAACCAATAAATAGCTGTCCAACAGCAGGATTTGGATAAGCTTTTCCAACATAGGATGGGGCAGGTCTGACAGATCAAGCAGGTCGGGATTATGGGGGTTGGTCCCTTCAAACAGCAATATTTCATTTAAAAGTACCAGGTCATCCTGCTGGTTTTCCGAGATCAGGCCGAGTAACTTTTCAGCTAAAGACTGACGACTCTTTAGATAAGGAAGTTGTTGATTTCTTGTGGCCATAAAGGCAATAAACAGAGCTTTAATTTCATTATCGGTAAAGCGGACCGTGGGCAGGACAGAGTTGTTCATGACAAAATAACCCCCATCCCTTCCAACTTCAGCGACAAGCGGGATCCCCATGGCTTCAATTTCCCGGATATCTCGAATCGCTGTCGAACGAGAGATGTTGAATTCTTGCATGATTTCAGAAATGGTAAAGTGGGCGCGGTTGTTGATATATCGCATGATGGTATTAATCCGTTCGACTTTTTTCATCGGGCTCCCCTAAACAGTATCATTTTTTGACATGATTTATGGTTATTATAAACCCATCAAGTGAAAAGACAAATCATTTGATAAATTTTAAAAAAAGGAAGGTTTTGAATATGGCAAATTATACTCTTGAGGAAAAAGACAGCTTTACCGTTGTAGGCATTGGTACTGAGCTTAAGAGCGATTATACGGACTATGCCGGCATAAACAAAGAAAAGGCAGATTTTTGGCAGGCAGTGAAACAAGATGGAACGCTTGACACTTTAAAGGCTGTAGCCGAAAATGACTACATTTTTGCCGTGAACGAAGCGGTGAATAACAAGATGATGCATTATGCTGGTGTCATGAGCGAGGCCTCGCTACCGGAAGCAACCAGGGTTATTCAATTTCCTAAGGGGGAATACCTGGTTGTTAAAGGGGAAGGGAAGTCGGCTGAAGAGCTAAATAATACGCTTGCCGGCATTGCCTTTGGCCAAGCCTTGCCGGAAGCAAAAGATTTTGCCTATGTTGGCGGGCCAAATACATCGGTTGTGATGGGGCAGCGAAATGGTTTAGTATTTGGTGAAATGTGGATTCCTGTGGTTAGGAAATAAAGAGATCAAAGGGGGTATGAGCATGTCCTATATCGTTGACTTTAAAAATGTGTCTACGGTTGGCTTAGAGTCTTCACCCGTAGCAGAAGCGCTTGCTGGTTTACGAGCGAATGAAGCTCGTTACTTTATGAACAAATATAAGCATGAATTTACGGTTGTACCGGCTAGCGAAAGCCAGGAGACCCTTGATTATGTGAACCGGATTTTGAAAGAAGAACGTAATATTGAGTTTGCGGCCAAACCTTTAGAGACGTCGCGTTTTCAAGTGGAAAATATCAAAATGGCCTACGTCTTTTATGAGGATGGGCTTGGGCTCAATGTCATGTATACGGTTGATGACCCTAAGAAGCGGGCCGTTGGTTTCAAACTTTCCGAAGGGATGGAAGTGCCCAAGGAATTAGAAGAGAAATTTAAGTTTGCCCGGCAGAAGTCTAAACTGGCCGGAACCATCCGAGGCTCGTTTTTTGTAATAAAAGGGGAATATTAAAGAAAGCAAAATCGCACCAAAACAACCAGGCAGCCAGATCGTTTTGCCGACCGGCTGCCTGATTCATGATTTGATTACACGAATTTATTCATTCCTAGCATCATGAAAGCAGGGCTATGGGCCTTACACCAGCTCGTTAAATCAAAGGGAGAAGCTGATTCGCATAAAAGGAAAGCTCGCTTTCCGACTGCAAATCACGAAGGAGCGCAAGCTGCAGGAAACGTCTCGGCTGTTCCTGCCCGGATTCCTCCTGGAGCATGGCGGTGACCTCCGCCAATTCTTGCTTTCTCTGATTCGGCACGGCGATATCCGGAATGATGGACGATATTTTGTGAATCAGCGCTTCTCTTCTCCCTTCGCGGGACGCATACACCCCCTTGAGATCGATTTGGGCATATTCCGCCATGAGCTCATCGGTAAGAAGGGGAGGGCCAGACCGTTTTCTCAATCCCTCTACGAGATCGTCCATCCGTTCAGCGATGAACAAAGCTAACTCTTTTTTATCGATAGGCATGTATCCGAAAAGCAGGTGAAAGGTATATTCCCGTATAAGGCCGCTCAGCATAGCGGCAGCATCCCATTTCCAATGCTCAATGGCCTGTCCGTACTGACGGGTGAGAATGTCTTGATAATACAGAAACATGCTTTTTCTCATACTGCTCAGAACGTTTTCGATTTTATCGTTGTTGACGGGAGGGAGCTCGTTATGATCCCGCGAAATATAATAGCCGTGCTTTATGTAAAAATCGAACTGGCAGGCAAGCTCCTCCAGGTAGGTTTCCCTTTTGGGCAGCTGCATTTTTTGGATTCGATCGACTGCATCGATCATGTCCTGCTGACGCTTCTCCAAAATGCTGATGTACAGTTCTTCTTTTGAGTCAAAATGCTTGTATAGCGAACCCTTGGCAATGCTGCAATCATCGGCGATATCCTGTATGGACGTCGCCTGGTACCCTTTTTCCGCGAACAGCCGAATCGCCGACTGCAAAATTTTCTCCTTCAGCACACTCATCCGTGCCGCCTCCTTCGGTAACGTCTAATAAGAATTCATTTCTGGATTTGAGGATCCCCATCGTAAAAGTCATATGACGACGGCATTGTAGAGAAGATAGAGATGGAGCAGTGCGCAGAAGTAGATACCCCAGACCATCTTGAACTCCAGTTTCCGCAGAAGCAGCCCGATGGTCATCAGCACCGGAAAAATAAACAGCCCGACATACTTATTAATGAACCGATCGGCATGGCCGCCATTAAAATGAATCGGAATGTGAAGGGGACAAAAGCCTAACACGGCAATTGATAACAAAAACGAAAAGATAACGACTGCAGTCATTACCTTGAAATCAGAAAACGAATTCATAATCCAACTCCTCCAGCATAATGATATTTCCCACGGGACCCAGGGCGGGAACCAGCAACATCGGAATTCCGAACATCCCGATTATGGAGCCTCTCTTCTGTTCCCTCTGCTTTGACCAATTAGTTCTTGAAAAAACTATCAGGTCACTTTAGAATTATCTTATCGAGCCGCAAGAATAATGTCAAATTCTAAGGTGGATCCAGCTATTTTCTGAAAGGAGGTGAAACAGAGATGACAAGTCCAATTGCTGCGAACGGAATGTTTACGCCAGAGTTTGCGGCCTACACCAAGTTGACTTTAGTCAACCGTTTTCAAAATGAATTGAAGGGGAGCCCGCAGCCTCAATCTTCACGTTCCATGACCTTTGATCAGTTTATGTCAGCACTTGATGATCAACGTGTAATCAATCCAACCTTTGCGCGTAAGATACCGTCTGAAGAAGTGGAGTATAACCGCATTTATCAACAGCAGAATGGTGAGAACGAATTTGCGCGAAACCGGTATGAAGCGATTATGAAAGCTTATCAGTGGGGCCTAGTCGACTTGAACGGCGTCCTGATCATGAAGTAACCCGATTGACATTTCTTTATGCGGTAGATATAATTTGCATTACCTTGATATGGAAAAAAGCTACGAAGAGAAAGAGTAACGGGAAGGCAGCTTACCCAGAGGGCTCCGGTTGGTGAAAAGGAGCAAAGATGTTTCCCGCGAATATGGTCTCTGAGCCGCGCATCGAACCCTCAATCCGGAAGTAGGTTGTGCCGGGAACCCGCACCCGTTATCGTGCTAGAGTATAACCGCGTCCTGCGGCGTACTTGAAGAGGTGAATGTCATAAGACATTGATGAAACTGGGTGGTACCACGTGAGCTAAGACTCTCGTCCCTTTAGGGATGGGAGTCTTTTTGTTATTGGCTTTAGCCAGTTGAACTCGCGAAGCGTGCGAAACAAAAAACCACCCGTTGGACGGGTGGTCATGATTAAAATAGTTTTAAAAAGGGTTGAAAGGGGGGGAGCATGACAACTTACACGTATAATACGATTCAGGTTAAGAAGATGAATATTGAGTTGGTTAAAAATGCCTTGAAAGCTCAGGGGATAGCTACAAAAGCATCCATTGCCGGCCTGACCAAGCTTAGCGATGCCACCTGCGGAACGATACTTAACGAGCTGCTTGCCAAAGGTGAAGTCATACAAAGAATGGAAAAAAGTATAGGCAAGTTCAACAAAAGTTTACGCCATGCAGCTGGCAAGCATTTTTATTGGATTCGTTATCTTCGGGTTTTCGGAAAATATTAAAGGACCGGCAATACCACGCGTTCAATTCGATTTTATGCGAAGTGAATCACAACTTGGTACTTTGTTATCCTTGAACGTCCTTGATAGCCTGTTCCTCTACAGCTTATTTGGCCAAAATATGGGGGATCAAATGGGTAACCGTAGCCGCGTTCGCCTCTATGGCTGCATCCGGTATCCTCATTTTCTTCTCCCATTATTATCCGACGTTCTCAGCTTCGTATTTCCTGATGTATATCGGCAACGGGATGCTGGAAATTGGTCTGGCCATTCTAAGCGCTCGGATTTTCGTGAAAAACACTGGAATGATGATGAATAGATCAAGAACCATGTGAGAAAAACACCCCTTGAGGAGTCCTTTTACTTAGGTGATGAAGACAGAAGATATTTCTTTAAGCTTGAATCTCTACAAAGGGCGAAAAGCTTCAAGATCCGAGGTGCTTTAAATAAAATGATGACATTAACTGAATATGAAAAAAGCTGTGGCGGTTTGAACATTTTTTCTTCCCAGCCGGCAATTTCCCTCTGTACTTTATGTTCGTAATTCATCATTAATCGCTCCTCCAAAAGACTTAGCTATATTTTAATGAATATCTCCGTGGTTCGGAACAAACCCAAGGCAGGTAGCGGACCTCGACTAAAGTCCAGCATCGTTAATATTGCGAAAAATTTTGTTTTACATACTTTTAATGGCCGCATATTTGTGGCTAAGATTGGGATGAGTTTTTTTATTTGTATTGAATCGTGATTTAAAATGCAGAATCCCGACTAGCTTCCATCAACGACAAGGAGAATGACATTCGAAAGATGGAACGGCAAAGGAAGAGACCGTGTAGTGTTCTTCTTAACTATTAATCGAAATCTGCATGTACCTTCTAAATATGGCGCGTTTTCACATCGTTTTCTTTTTTGGCGTCTTGTTATGATTAATACGTTACGGACAATCAAACATACTGCAAGGAAGCATGACTTGTAAAAGTACAATCGGGGGCTCGGCGAAAATTCATTCTAGGGCCGTGGTCAGTTGCTCAGTACACTTCCGAATGGAATGGAGGATTTATATATGTTCTTTATCACCCGAGTTCAATGCAATTATTTAACGAATCCGCTTGGCATCGACAGTAAGGTGCCTGTATTTGGCTGGAGGGTATCTTCGGATAGACGTAATACCTTTCAAAAAGCCTATCAGATTATCGTGTCTCAAGATGAGCATGTCGTCTGGGACAGTGGACGGGTCGAATCAAGGCGAACATATGCGATTCCATACGAAGGTATTCCTTTAGTATCCCGTACGGAATATAGGTATCAAATCTGGGTATGGGATAACGACGAAAATCATGCGGAAAGCGAAGAAAATACATTTGAAACCGCATTTTTTAATGAAGACGATTGGATGGCTTCCTTTGTAGAACCAGAGCCTTTAGCGGTACTAGAGCAAAATCCGTATACGACTGCGGAGCAGATCTGGAATGAATTCGTCCGTAAAATGATGAAAGGCGAACAAACGGAATACGTCGATATGGACGCGCTTATGGCGAATCTGCCATTACAGCCGTACCATCCGGCGGTCATGATGCGCAAAGAATTCACTATCTTCAAAAACATAAAAAAAGCACGAATATATATGACGGCGCACGGAGTTTACGATATTCAAGTGAACGGAAGGGAGATCACGGATGCGCTCCTCTGCCCGGAGTTTACTTCTTATGATAAACTTTTGAAATACCAGATCTGTGATGTCACGGACCATCTTTTTATTGGCAGGAACGCGCTAGGCGTAACCATCGCGGATGGATGGTACAAAAGCAAGTTGGCAATCGGTCGTGGGAACGATTACGGAGATGCACCCGGTTTGTTATTGCAGTTGGAGATTTCTTACGAGGACAATACTTGTGAAACGATTCGGTCAGACGAAACTTTCCGCTATTCACACGACGGTCCTTATCGTTTCGCCGATTTATTTACCGGCGTTAAATACGATGCAAGATTGGAAATGAATGACTATTCCGTTGCGGGTTTTGACGATTCGGCATGGGCAACGGTTCGTGTGAGAGAAGATGATAAGCATCGGTTTTTTGCTCAGACGAACCCACCTATTCGAGCTGTTGAAGTGCTTAACGCACAGAGCATATTAACCACGCCCAATGGAGACACCGTTGTCGACTTCGGGCAGAACATCGCTGGTACAATAAGAGCACAAATTACCGGATACGAAGGTATGGAGATCGTGTTCGAACACAGTGAAACGTTGGACGAGTACGGAAATTTTTTCTATCCATTCTTAGGCGATCATCGCAAACAAACAGACATCTATATCTGTCATGGTAAGGGGGAAGAAAATTTTACACCGAAATTTACGTACCATGGGTTTCGTTATGTTCGAGTAAAGGGATATTCAGGAGAGTTGAAAACCGATCATTTTCAGGCTGTCGCCATCAGTTCGGATAACGAAATTGTGGGAGATTTTCGTTGTTCGGATGAGAGACTCAACCGGCTTCAATCCAATATTTTATGGAGTCAGCGTTCAAATATGATCGGCATTCCCACAGATTGTCCGACTAGAGAAAAAGCGGGTTGGACGGGAGACGTGCTCATTTATGCCAAAACGGCATTGTTTAACCAAAATCTTATCGGTTTTTTCGAGCCGTGGATCCGAAATCTTAAAGCAGATCAATTGCAAGATGGGCAAATACTCAATATTGCCCCTAAACTTAGAAGTTACATTCATATGCACTTATCTAGTTCAATAGGTTGGGGCGATGTGATCTTGACTCTGCCATGGGAGTTGTATCAGACCTACGGTAATATCAGAGTCTTGTCAGAGCATTTCGATGCTATGGAAAAGTGGATCAGGCACCTGGAAAAGGTAGCTGCGGAACTTCCTCCCGAAGCGGCTGACATGAAGGCAAGACAGTTGGAAAATCAACGGTACATCATTAATACGGGTTTTCATTTGGGGGATTGGTTAGTTCCTAGTATCTTGAACGAATCCGGGTTCGCGGATGGTCCAATGTCTTCGTATTTAACCAAAGATTTTATCTGTACATCGCTCTATGCGAACACTGTTGATATTTTCAGTCGGATTTGCCGGGAACTTGGATACATGGATAAGGCAGAGGCATATACTCGCCTGAACGAAAGAATTCGTCAAGCTTACGAGGAGGAGTTTGTTGCCGAAGACGGCAGCTTGAATAATAATTTGCAAGGAAATTACGTGCTGGCTTTGCATATGAACATGGTATCTGATGAAAAAAGGCCGCTCTTAGTGAAAAAACTCGTCGAACTTATCCGTTTAAATGGAACTCGATTGGATACCGGGTTCATGTCGGTGCCGCATATATTAGAGGTTTTATACGAAAACGGCCACCGGAATCTCGCATATGAACTCTTGTACCAGAATCAATATCCGTCCTGGCTGTATGAAATCGAAAACGGGGCGACGACCATGTGGGAATCGTGGGACGCAATTCGGCATGACGGTAAGGTGGCGGGCTGTTCCTTTAATCATTATGCTTTCGGATGCGTCGGTGACTTTATTTATCGGAGGGTGCTCGGCATTCAACAGAAAGGAATTGCTTATGAGAATGTTGTGATAAATCCTGATTTTTCCTGTCGGCTTACCTTTGCAAGCGGTTTTTATGAAAGTGTCCACGGATTAATTGGGGTAGAATGGAAACAAGATGACGAGACCCTAGAGCTAAAACTTCAAATTCCGCCGAATATTTCGGCAACTTTATTGCTTAATGACAATGAACCCATTTACCTTGGGAACGGATTGCATGTTATTAAGAAAGCGAAAATAGATTCAGGCACGTAAATTGTAATTCAATATCGAGGATGTTTAACTTGGCGGCATAGGCATATATCTATGCCGCTTTGACATTTCACTACTCAAAGTGGCGCTCCTTCAGAGAAGGGTAAGGAAGCTTGAGGATTTTTCCGATATTGCTTCGGAGTGACGCAGGTCAGTTTTTTGAAAATGCTGGTGAAGTAGCTTTGATCGTTAAATTGCAGCAACCCCGAGATTTCGGTGACCGAAAGGTCCGATTGCACGAGCATCTTTTGGGCTTCCCTGATCTTTTCCCTTTGAATGTATTGGTTTAAGGGGAGACCGGTTTCTTTTTTGAACAAGTGAGACAGGTAGACCGGATGCAGCCGCACTAATTGAGCAAGCGTATGAACGGTGATCCGTTCGAAAATATGATTGAAAATGTAATTTTTACATACGGCCACAGCCCGGGTTTGGGCGTCTTGTTTATTGGCGTGAACGCGATCGGTCAAATCGTACAAGTATTTGTTCGACAAAAAATAAATTCGATTAGTTTCGCGGGTATCCTCGATTTGCTGAATGAACGCATCGCTCATGGTATAAGCGATTTCCGGGTAAAGTCCGCCTTCCACCGCTGCGCGCGTGGCGAGCGCCACCGAAACAATGGCTTGATTTTTGATATTCCGGATCAGGCTTTTCTTTGATAACAGACCCCAGCCTTCGGGCTTGATGCGGTTTAAAAGCTCAGTCAACCTATCCCGGTCCCCGTCCCGAACGCAATGCCAGATTTGCTGCTCAAGCCGATGATTCATGTGAAACTCCGCTTCCAGCCTGCGAGACTGCAGGTCCTTTTCCACAGTGCGTTCCAGGTTCATTGAGAGAGTCGGTTCGGAAAGCGTAAGTTTGTCGATCCTTTCTTGAAATAATAAATAAACGGCAAGTTGGCCAATATGAAGCCATTCGTCCATACTGATTCGGGCCAGTTGACCGTAGTAAGATTGTATCTTTTCGTGAATATCCATAGGAACCTGATGATCCAGAAGTATCCCCGAAATGACTTCCTTGGAAATGTTGGTCGCGAGTGTAGGGCCGATAATCAAAGTCCCCGTCCTTTTCTGTTCACCAACGTGAAGCAACAGATAGTGTTCCATGAAATGGGTTACCTTGAGCAAAGGCTGCGTAAGAGCGTCTTCTTCTCCGATCACGCTTGCGATGAATGCCTGGGCGGACGGATAAGCCGGATTGATGAGCGCATGAGATCGATGGTTGATCACAATGCCCTGCGAGGCATCCGCATACTGAACGGGTATTTTGTAGGCATCGTAAAGAAGTTTGGCTGCGTATTCGATGTCCGTAAGTAGAACCATGATGAATCACCCACCTGTCTGGAAATGGATAAGCCCATAGTAGCAGATCAAATCTTGAAAAATCAACATAAAACTTGAAATATTAATATTAGTAAGTAAACCCATCAAGTATACTGAATAAGAAAGCGCTTTCCAAAAAAAGTTCAACGTTCAATTGAAGACTCTCGTGGGGGGCAGCATATGAAAAGAGAATTAAGCAACAAAGCTTTGATGGGAGACTCGATGGGGCAATTTTCCCTGAATATTGCCACTGGTTTACTCGGGCTCATCACGTATTACTACACCGATATTGTTGGGGTTTCCGCCGGGCTGGTCGGAACGATTATGCTGTTGACCAAGGCAATCGACGCTTTTGCGGATATCGGAATGGGCGTTCTGGTTGACCGGACCCGTTCCAGACACGGGCAGGCGCGGCCCTGGCTGCTGTGGATGTCCATACCGTTACTTGTTTTGATCGTCCTGATGTTTTCCGTACCTGACGCAAGCCCGACAGTTAAGGTCGCCTATGCGGTGGCAACAAATCTGATTTTCTTCGTATGTATTTATACGCCAATCGCGATTCCTTACAACAGCTTGATGGCGCTTACGACAAAAAGTCCTGCGGATCGATCGCTGATGGGCATTTATCGTGCGGCATCCGGCTATTTGGCAGGGATGATCGTGGCCATCGGATTTATCCCTATCGTTAACGCGATGGGGGGCGGACCGCAGCAGTGGACACTGCTCGCTGCGATATTCGCCGTAATCGCCGCTTTCGGCATCTATATCGCTTTCCGTTCGACGAAAGAGAGATACAGTACCGGGCAATTGAAGCAATCCGGCGAAGTCAAGAAAACCTTGCCTTTCCATACGGGGTTGAAACTGCTGTTTACAAACAAGTATTGGTTGATCATCTTTGCCGTTAGTATCCTGTCCCAAATTTTGTTCGCGTTATCCAATACGGCCGGCATGTATTTTGCCAAATACATTTGGGACAACGTCAATCTGGTCGGCATCCTGGGAGCGATCGGCTTCATCCCCGTTGTTGTCGTCTTTCTGCTTTCCGGACCGGCGATCAAACGATTCGGCAGACGCAACACGGCGGTGATCGGACTTGTGATCGGCGTGCTTGGTATCGCCGTCCGTCTTGTAGATCTAACGAGCATCCCGTTAGGGCTGATCGGCGGGGTGTTTCAATCATTTGGCATGATACCGCTCATGGTCGTGCTTGCCCCGCTTGGAACCGATACGATCGAGTACGGCGAGTGGAAGCATGGACAGCGTATCGTCGGATTGACCAACAGCGTCAACGCCTTCGGCGGCAAAATCGGGACGGCGTTCGGGACCGCGATCATCGGCTGGCTTCTTGCCTGGGGACATTACCAGGAGGGAGCGGCGGTTCAGACGGAATCGGCAAAGCAGATGATCATCACATTGAATATCTACATTCCTTTAGTCATTTATATTTGCATCGCTGTATTGTTTCTGTTCTACTCGTTGGAGAAGCAGTATACGCGCATCTTGGACGATCTGGAGCGCAGGCGAGAATTGATCGGCTAAGACACGATGTATTGCTATAGAATAAGGGGGTTATCGATATGCATGAAAATCCGCCCTTTGTGATCATCGTCTACGTCATTAAAGGAGAAGGAAGACATGACCTGGGTTACATGAACGTCCCCATAACTCCAGGCGAACTGTATATCGTTCCGCTGTCCGAAACGAAGCTCACAAATGCGATGGATACCAGTCCATCAATTCTCGGTTTGGAGTTGAAACAGTACGTCTACTGTACGGAGAGTTTGGGGATGGCTGCACCTTTTCTTCCTTTGAAATGGAGGGTGCTCCCCAAGCATCAAGAGGAATTGCTCCAATTGCTCGAAATTATGTCCCCGTATCAGGGGAAATCGCCGGATGTTTCCGAAGGAGGTCTGATTCCGTTATGGACACGGTTCATGGAATTTTTTCTTTCCCATCCGGTCAAAGCGAAGCTGCAATCGTTTGAGGATGACGGGTGCCCGATTCATCAAGCGCTTTATCATATCGGAAACCGGTTTATGAACCCGATTTCCGTCGGCGAAATTAGCCGGCGGACAGCCATGAGCACACGTCATTTCCAACGAAAATTTAAATCGTTAACGGGAAGATCATACAAACAGCTGCTGCAGGAAATCCGCATTCGCCATAGCTGCGGTTTACTTAAATTCACCCGATTAAGCGTACAGACGGTTGCGGAATATGTCGGCATTTACGATATGTATCATTTCTACCGATTGTTCTGCGACTATTGCGGTATGACACCGGGAGCTTTCCGCCGCTACTGCCAGCGTGGGAACGCAATTTAGCTTGACGCGTTTTCATATAGTTTTGCGCCGGCGGTCTTGTTAATTTAGGAAGGGATGAGTCGCCGTAAAGAAAGATACAACAAAGGAGGAGAAAGACAACATGCACATCACTCGTATGAAAACGAATCGGATCATCAACCCGCTGGGGTTCTCGCTCGATAAGCCTAGGTTCTCTTACGTCGTAGCGGGGACAGCAGGGAAGAGGCAAGCTGCCGCGCGTATCGAAGTTGCGCTCGATGAAGCGTTCTCGGCCGTCGTCTATGACAGCGGAAAAAGGGAGAATATTGACAATCTCGCCTTTGAATTGCCGATTGAACTGAAGCCGCGAACTCGCTACTATTGGCGCGTCGAGGTATGGGCGGACAACGGCGATCATGCCTGTAGCTCAGCAGCCTGGTTCGAGACGGCAAAAATGAACGAACCATGGGCGGCAAAATGGATCGTACCCGAATTAGACAAGGAAGTTCATCCCGTTTTAAGCCGCCGGTTCGAATTGTCGAGAGAAGTGGTTTCGGCGCGCGCTTATGTGTGCGGGTTGGGTTTATACGAAATGGAGATAAACGGCGTCAAGGCTGGGGATGAATATTTTACGCCCCATTTCAATGCGTACCAAAAGTGGCTCCAGTATCAGACATTTGACATCACGGAATTGCTAAAGCAAGGGGAGAATCGGATTTCGGTTTGTCTCGGCAATGGTCTCTATAAAGGGAGATTCGGTTTTGAGGGACATACGTCGGAGATTTATGGCCATGAATTTGCTCTTTTGTGTGAAATCGTGGCGACCTATGAGGACGGAACGAAGGTTGTCATTGGGTCGGATATGGACTGGACGGCAGCCAAAAGCAAAATCATTAGCGGCAATTTGTACGATGGGGAGGTTTTCGACGCGACCTTCGAGTCGTCCGACATTTTCCCGGTTCGCGAAGGCGATTTGGGATTTGATCGGCTCATGGCGCGGCTGAGCTTGCCGGTTGTCGTCAAAGAGGAGCTCAAGCCGGCCCAAGTGATTCATACGCCGGCAGGCGAGACGGTACTGGACATGGGGCAAAACATGGTCGGCTGGCTCCGCTTCCGCACGCAGGCACCCAAAGGGACGGTCATCCGGCTTCAGCACGGCGAGGTGTTGCAGAATGGAAACTTCTATCGCGACAATCTTCGTACGGCGAAGGCGGAATATGTCTATACGGCCGATGGCACGGAAGCGGTCGTCAGGCCATACTTCACCTTCTTCGGTTTCAGATACGTCAAGGTGGAAGGCTGGCCGGACGAACTGAATCCGGACGACTTCACGGGCTGCGTCCTATACTCCGATTTGGAGGAGACCGGCAGCTTCGAAACGAGCGACCCGCTCGTAAACCTCCTGTTCCTGAATGCCCTTTGGGGACAAAAGGGCAATTTCCTGGACGTTCCTACGGATTGTCCGCAACGCGACGAACGCATGGGGTGGACGGGAGATGCGCAGGTATTTGCCGGAACGGCTTGTTTCAACATGGATTCATATGCCTTCTTCCGGAAGTACGGCTACGATATGGCGCTCGAGCAGGAGGAACGCGGCGGGATGGTCCCGATGGTCATTCCCGCAGCGAACGTGCAGGGCGGCGGTTCAAGCGCCTGGGCTGACGCGGCGACGATTATCCCGTGGAACGTCTACCTTCATTACGGGGACAAGGCGATTCTGGAGCAGCAGTTCGAGAGCATGAAAGCGTGGGTCGATTACATCATTCGGGCCGACGAGGAATCTGGCGGACGGAGGCTGTGGACGACCGGCTTCCACTTTGGCGATTGGCTGGCGCTGGACGGCAGCAATCCGGATTCCCCTATGGGCGGTACCGATACGGACTTTATCGCTTCCGCCTACTATCGGCATTCCTCGCTCCTCCTGGCGAAAGCAGCCAAGGTGCTTGGCAAGGAGGAATTAGCCGATTATTACGGGCGCATATCGGAGGAAGTGAAGGCGGCGATTGAGAACGAGTTTTTCTCCAAAAATGGACGCCTGGCCCTCGACACTCAGACGGCGTACGCTGTCGCGTTGTACATGGACCTCGTTCCGGACGCCTTCAAAGCGAGAGTAACGGAGGCGCTGCGCAAACGGCTGAAGATCGACCGCAACCATCTGCGCACCGGCTTCGTCGGCACCCCGTATTTAAACAGCGTCCTGTCGGATAACGGCAGCAACGATCTGGCTTACACGCTGCTTCTGAATGACGACTATCCGAGCTGGCTCTACGCCGTGAAGCTGGGGGCTACGACAATCTGGGAGCGCTGGAATTCGCTCTTGCCGGACGGAACGATCAGCAGCACGGGCATGAACTCACTGAATCACTATGCTTACGGGGCAATCGCCGAGTGGATGTACCGGACGGTGGCGGGGATCAACCCGACCGAAGAATCGCCGGGTTTCCGCCGGGCTGTACTGGCTCCGAAGCCGGATTACCGCTTGAAGTGGGCCAAAGCCAGCGTCAACACCGCTGCAGGGTTGTACAAAAGCGAATGGTCGTTTGACAAGGAAGGTAAGCTCGCGTTCCGGTTTGAGATTCCGTTCAACGCCGAGGCTCAGGTTCGGTTGCCTTACGCAAATGCGGTGGAAGTTACGATTAACGGCGCCGTGCTTGAGGCAAGCGGAGCGGTATGGGCGCAGCATGGCGAGGAGACGCATCTCGAGCTGGTTAGCGGCAGCTACGTTATCCAATATACGCCGACGAAAAGCTATATCAAGAAGCTGAGCACGCATACGCCGCTAGTCGAGTTGCTGTATCACGAAAAGGCAAAAGAACTAATCGCAAGCTTGCTCCCGCACGGCATGGAGCTTAACCCGGATACGCTTCAAGCTTCGATCGGCGAGGCTTCGTTAAGGGATCTGTCGGCTTATTACCCGATGGAAGCAACAATGCTCGACGATTTGGATGAGAAGCTGACCGCCTTATCCATCGTTTAAAACGGTGAGAATGAATCAGGAGAGGAGAAGCCTAAGTGAAAAGAAACATTAACGAACTGATCGCCGCGATGACATTGGAGGAAAAGGCCGGCCTGTGCTCGGGGGATAGCTTTTGGGCGACGAAAGCGATCGAAAGGCTGGGCATTCCGTCCATAACGATGACTGACGGACCGCACGGCTTGCGCAAGCAAGCGGGAGAGTCGGATCATCTGGGACTAAACCAAAGCATCCCGTCGACTTGCTTTCCGCCTGGCGCCGGGTTGGCGAGTTCCTGGAACCGCGAGCTCGTCCAAAATGTCGGCAAAGCCATAGGTAAAGAAGCCCAGGCGGAGGGCGTCTCTATCGTGCTCGGACCCAGCGTCAACATCAAGCGTTCGCCGCTTTGCGGCCGGAACTTCGAATACTTCTCCGAAGATCCGTACCTGACCGGCGAACTTGCGGCCGCTCATATTTCGGGAGTGCAATGCGAAGGCGTCGGCTCGTCTTTAAAGCATTTCGCCGTCAATAATCAGGAGCATCGCCGGATGACGACGGATGCCGTGGTGGACGAACGAACGCTTCGCGAGATCTATTTGACCGGCTTCGAGATGGCCGTCAAAAAATCGCAGCCATGGACCGTCATGTCGGCGTACAACCGGCTGAACGGGACGTATTGCTCCGAGAACGAGACGTTGCTTACGCGTATTTTGAAGGAAGAATGGGGACACGAGGGTTTCGTCGTGTCGGATTGGGGCGCCGTGAACGAAGCGGCGGCCAGCGTGGCCGCCGGTATGGAGCTGGAGATGCCGTCCAGCCACGGCGAAGGCCCGCGCAAGATCGCCATGGCGGTGGAGAACGGACAATTGTCCATGGCAGCGCTTGACCGTGCGGTTGGGCGGCTTCTGTCGGTGATTTTCAAAGCCGTCGACAACCGGCGAGCCGATGCTGCCTACGATCCGGAAGAGCATCATCGGCTCGCCCGGGAAGCGGCCCGTGAGACGATGGTTCTGCTTAAGAACGAGAACGGGCTGTTGCCCTTGCCGAAGCAGGGAAAGTTCGCCGTCATCGGAACCATGGCCGAACAAGTCCGTTACCAAGGGGGCGGAAGCTCGCATATCAACCCGACGAAGCTGGACAACATTCGAGAGGAGATTGAGAAGACGGCCGGCGGGGCTGAAGTCCTGTATTCTCCAGGCTATCCGCTGGAAAGCGACGATTCGGACGAAGCGCTTCTGGAAGAAGCGAAAAAGTTGGCAGCCGCTTCCGATGCGGCGATTTTATTCGTCGGGCTGCCGGATCGGTACGAGTCCGAAGGTTATGACCGCACACATTTGAACTTGCCGGAGAACCAGATTCAGTTGATTGAGCAGATCGCCTCCGTCCAAGCGAACGTTGCGGTAGTTTTAAGTAACGGCGCGCCGGTCGTCATGCCCTGGCTCGGCCGCGTGTCGGCCGTACTGGAAGCTTACTTGGGTGGCCAGGCCGGCGGCGGCGCGATCGCAGATTTGCTATTCGGCGACGCTAACCCGAGCGGTAAGCTGGCCGAGACGTTCCCGAAGCATCTGAAACACAATCCGTCACATCCTTTTTTCCCTGGCGAAGGCGACCGGGTGGAATACCGCGAAGGTATCTTTGTCGGTTACCGTTACTATGATGCGAAAGAGATCGAGCCTTTGTTCCCGTTTGGATTCGGACTAAGCTATACGACGTTTGCCTATTCCGATCTCGTTCTGGACCGGAGCGGCATGACCGATCAGGAAACGGCCCAAGTAAGCGTGAAAGTGCGCAATACGGGAGAACGGTTCGGCCAAGAAATCGTTCAGTTATATATACGGGATGTGGAATCCGCGGTAATCCGTCCGGAGAAGGAGCTGAAGGGATTCGCCAAGGTGGCGCTGGAGCCGGGAGAGGAGAAAACGATTTCCTTCCAACTGGATAAGCGAAGTTTTGCATATTACAACGTGGAGTTGGCGGACTGGCATGTTGAGACGGGAGAATTTCACGTGCTTATCGGCAGTTCCTCCCGCGATATCCGGCTGCAAGCCTCCATCCGGGTTCAATCCACAGCCGAAATTGTGCCGAAATTCCATCGTAATACGACGATGGGTGATATCATGAGCCATCCAGCCGCGATGCCGGTTTTGGCCCAGATGCAGAGTATGGCACCGTCTTCCGCACAGCCGTCCAATGCCGTTTCTTCCGACATGATGATGGCAATGATGCGCTACATGCCGCTACGGGCACTGCTTCCGTTTACCGGCGGCACTTTGACGGAAGAGGGGCTCGCAGGACTGCTCAACCATTTAAACAATGCCGTTCAGGCGGATTGACGCTTCCGCCGTTCAATATTCGGTCCCCATTTTTTTCACCCGTTCCCAACTTCGCCTCTACTAGGGGCGAAGTTGCTTTTTCTTTGATGCGTTGAAGATTTCGAGCGTTGCGGCATGTTTATGTTGCCCTTGATACACTTTCATTGGCTCAGTGTTTACTGTTCGTGCCCTGAACGGTGTATAATGGACGTTAGTTCGAGATTCGAACGAAAGGAGAGAGGGAAGAAATGTCGAATCGAACGGACAAACCTCTTCTGAAAGCGAATTCAATCGAATTGTACATCATAAAGCTAAGAAAATTATCGTGGAAAATCTCGTTTAAACGCAGTTGGCAAAGATGGAGTTTGCCTCAAAAACTGCTGTTTTTCTATCTGCCTTTGTTCGTATTGCCTTCCATGATCGGACTTGGCCTTCTCGCCAATAACTATAATGCGGCTATTCGGGAAAATGCCGAAGCATACTCGGACACGATCGTGAGTCTTACGGTCGATAAACTTGACGCAGCCATAGAAAACTATAATAATCTAAGTCTTCGCATTTTAACGGTATCTCAAATAACAACCATTCTTTCCGGATCGGTTGATAATGAGTTCGAACAAATCGAAATTCAACGTTCCTTGGAAAAATACGTTTTGCCGATTACCGGAGGTTTTCATGATGACGGGATCCTTGGCCTTGTATTCATCACGAATCAAGGCACTTATACCCTTGGCAAAGATTTTGGGCAGCCGCTTGATCCCCGGGAATTATCGGAAATCACTAAGGAGAATGGGCAGCCATATTGGGCGCCCTTAAAGTCCGATTCTCAAGGGGGCGCTAAGGGCAACGGCTTTAGATTGGGACGAGTCTTGAAGAACGATAACTTTAAACCTATCGGAATATTTTACCTCGTTATTAGTCCAACTTCGTTTCAAGACATTCTAAACTCGGCGATGGCAGGGCCCAACACGACATTTAAATTGGTTGACCGGCAAACTTTGTTAGCGGAAGAACCGGCTGAGCCAACCGAACTCGTCACGGAATCCCTGCAATCCGAAAAATGGCTGGCCCATAATGAATGGAAGCTTGTTGCAAATCTTCCCTTAACAACTTTATATGCAACGGTTTATCGTTTGAGTATGATTGCCGCTTGGCTGGCGGGCGGCTGCTTTATTGTAGGTGTCATTGCTTTTTACTTGATCCGTATGGACGTAGCGCTTCCGATCGCAAAGCTGCACAAAAATATGAGGAAGGGACTCAAGGGGGAGCATCCCAACAAGCTAAGCAAATTCAAAGGCGCCAAAGAGATTGCGGAGCTGAATGATACGTTCATATCCATCATGTATGAAATTTACAATTTAATAGAGGAAGTAAAAAAAAGCGAGAAACGCAAGCGTGAAGCGCAGCATAAAGTACTTCGCAATCAATTGTCTCCTCATTTTTTGTATAATACGTTAAATTCCATCCGCTGGATGGCGATGATCCGCAAACAGGATCATATCCGGGAAGTGGTTGACGCCTTAAGCAATCTTTTGCAGTACACCATTCGGGATGCGGATGAACTGGTTACCCTGAACAAAGAAGTGAGCATTATGCAGGAATTCGTAAAAATCCAGCAAGTGCGATATCACAATTTTGCGTTTTTTGCCCATCTGGAACCGGGTATCGGCGAGCACAGGTTATTGAAATTTCTTCTCCAACCTTTGCTGGAGAATGCCATCGTACACGGGTTGTCTTCCATAGATCATGCCGGTGAGATACGGCTTGAAGCCCGGGTTCAAGGCCATATGCTTCTTCTTTCCATACATGATAACGGGAATGGTATTTCTAAGGAAAGGCTGATCCAAATCCGTGAAGACTTGAGTTTGGGGAATAACAACAAACACATTGGATTATCCAATGTGAAGGAAATGATCGACATCCATTATGGCCCCCCATTCGGGCTGGAAATGACCAGTAATATCGGCTACGGCACAACCGTAACGCTGAAATTGCCTGTTCTGAAAGAAGGAGGGAATGATACAGATGCTCAAGCTCGCGATCGTGGACGATGAGTCGTTGGTTCGCGTAGGATTTCAAACGATTATTGATTGGCAGACTTACGGGTATGAAAGTCTTGGCGTATACCGGAATGGAAAAGAGGCGTGGGAAGCTTTCTGTGTGGAAGGCTATCCGGATGTTCTGCTTACCGATATCCGGATGCCTGAAATGGATGGACTGGAATTGATTCAGAAGATCAGGGAAACGGATCAGGACATGATCATCATTATCCTGAGCAGTTTCGACGAATTCGAGTATGCGCGGAAATCGATGCAATTGGGGGTTCAAGATTACATTCCCAAACATCTATTTAATCCTGAAGAGCTGATTGCGTTGCTAAACAAATTGACGGCCAAGAAATCGAAAAACGCTGTGGAGCAAACGCAGGTGAATCGAACGGCCGCTCTTCACGACGAGAAACAACGTCTTATAATGCATTCCAGATTATTGTCAGGTATCGTTGCGCCCGCCTCCCCAATTTCGCTGCATAATTACCCATTATTATCAGAGCTGTTTCATGAAAGAGATACCTTATTTTGGGTGTCGTTTCGGGAATGGACTGAGGACAATCCATACTCGGAATCGGACTTGTTGGCTGCTGGCTACCTGCTGCACGATTTGATGAACAAATCCAAGTATGCCGTTCCGCTAGGCATAGATTACGGGGTGTTTCACGGGTTAATCCAGAATCCGAAACCGGAGGAGAACAAGATGCAATTTGTTGCCGATCTGGTCGGGGATTGGACGGAAACGGTAAGAAACAATCTTAACGTAAACGTAAGCGCGGGCATTTCCGGGGATGCCACTTTTGAACAATGCAAAACGTTGCGCCATTGTGCGGAATTTATGTTGGATCGTTCCTTTTTTAAGGGTGCGGGCGTCTATATGTTTGGACCCTCCGCATCCAACGGAATACAGCCTGCCGCTCATGCTTGGAGAGAACAATTTATCCAATTGCTTAAGAAGTGCTCAATCGCTGACATTTTAACGTGGCTGGAGCGTATCGAAGCAGAGATGGGGGCGCATGCTACACCGGAAGAGGCGCTCGAATTGATCAGATGGATGGGCCAGGCTTATGTTAAACGGCAGCAGGAGGTGAATTTTATCTTTACGGCAGCCGCAGTGACAGCCCCTGACTCATCGGTGTTCCAATGGGATGAGATGGAACGCGTTCATTCCTGGCCTGCGCTAAGACGCTCCTTTATCGCGGCAATTGAAGCGTATGAGACGTTTTATGGAAATAAGAGGAATAACAAGCCATGGCTCAAACCGGTATTTGCTTATGTTGAAGAACACTATGCGAAAGGGATCCGTCTTGAGGATGCCGCTATGGCCGCTAACCTGAACGTTAACTATTTCAGTCATCGCTTCAGTCAGGAAATGGGGATGACGTTCCTGGAGTTTGTCACGCGGGTCCGCATTCATAAAGCGAAAGAGCTTATCAAACAGCATCATCTGTCCGCCGAAGAAGCGGCTTCCCGCGTAGGTTATCCCAATCCGAATTATTTTGTGAAAGTGTTCAAAAAAGTAACAGGGAAAACGCTCTCCGAATTCAGATCGTCGACGTACTGATCATCTAAAAAAATGAAAGCTATTTCGAAAAATATGGCATCTATTTTCACCGGGATGATAGGTTCCGGTTTTTTTGTGTGCGGATTTAATTCATCTCGAAAAAAGTGGCATCAATTGCAAAACAATGTGCATGGAGTGGGGAAGCGACCGGAAGGTAAGATAATATCTGAAAAGAAAATACAGCGGTTTGAAAGGGGATTCAGCGATGAAAAGCAAAGCATTGAACAGACTGCTTATTGGCGTCACGGTTGCCGCAATGCTGGTCTTAAGCGCATGCGGAGGCAGTAAAAGCAATAAAGCAGCGGATAGCGCCAACGGCCAGGATGCCTCTGGACAGGTTACCATAACCGTTTGGGGCGACCAGGCGAATCAATCGTCATTTGAATCGGCATTTAAGGCCATCAACGCGGCGTTTGAAGAAAAGCATCCGAACATTAAATTGGATTACCAATTTTCGGGCACAGAAACCGCGATTGATACGGCAGTTAAAAGCAACTCGTTGCCTGATGTGTTCTTCGTCCAGGGCAACAAGACGCCTAAAATGAAGTTGTACGCGGAAAGTGGCGCGCTTCTCCCGTTGAACAATTTTAGTCTGGATACCAACCGTTATGATGGGAGCGCCATAAAGTACGCAACGATCGACGGTGTGCTGTATGCATCGCCGCCGGCGTTCATGGACTCGCAATTAATCTATTACAACAAAGATTTGTTTGAGAAACAAGGACTAGAGGTTCCCAAGACGCTTGATGAATTTGTACAATTGGCCGGGAGTTTAAAAGCGGCAGGGATTACGCCATTCAGCGTGCCGGGAAAAAGCGAGTTCGAACGAGCGTGGATCGCCTTTGCGCTGTTGCCTGCCACTGCTCAGGAAGCTTTGTCCAAGCTTAATGAAGGCACGGGTACCTTTCAAGATCCGGGCATTGTAAAAGCGTTTCAGACGATTCGCGATTTTGCCGATAAAGGTTATTTCACCAAGGATTTGGCATCCGTAGACAATGCCGGGGCCCAGCTTGCTTTCACCAATGGAAATACGGCGATGATGGCTGACGGTACTTGGAACGATCCGACTTTTGTTGGCGCCGGGATGAATCTGGGCAGGTTCTATATTCCTAATGAGACAGGGCAACGTATCGCGCCGCAAAGCTTCAGCAACGCTACAACGTATGCGGTATCGGCTGCGACTAAACATCCGAAAGAGGCGGCGGAATATGTTAAGTTTTTGGCCAGCCAGGAAGCCCAGCAATTGTTTGAAAACGCAACGGGAGCCGTCCCCATTATGCAGGATGTTACCCCGCGAGATGAGGCTGTCAAGGAGCTAAGCGCATTTGATTCGTTGGGCCTTAATATCTATTCCGTGCTGACGGATCTTTCGACGGAAAATGTGAAACTTACCGATATCTTCTTGCAACAGGTGATGCCCAAATTGCTAACCTCCCAAATCGATGGCAAGGAAGCGGCGGACATCCTGGAAGAAGCGCTGCTCCGGACAAAATAACGTAATGAACGGACGGTTGTGCATCGATGCTTAACCGTCTTTCTTTCAAATGGAGGGAAATACATTGTTGCCGTGGTTTAAAAAACGACCCTTTATCTGGTTTATTATCCCGGGATTTGTGCTTTATTCGATTTTTGTTGTGTATCCGATTTTGTCTGCCGTACAACTCAGTTTTTTCCATTCGAACGGTTTCGGATCGAGCAACTTTGTCGGGTTTCAAAACTATGTGGAGCTCTTTACAAATCCCGAGTTGAAACGGCAGTTCCTGAATGCGCTCAAGCATAACGCGATTCTTGTTGTGCTTAACGTAGGCGTACTTATTCCGATCCAGCTCTATTTTGCTTATGTGATTTACACGAAGGTGAAAGGTTACCGTTTTTTTCAAACGATGATCTTTGCGCCGCAATTTATCACGACTAGTGTCATTGTGTTTATGGCCACGCTCGTATTTGATCAAAACATCGGGATATTCAACAAATTGCTGACGATGATCGGGCTTGGCGACCATGTGCGAAATTGGTTGGGCGTGCCGGGCTATGAAATTTTTACATTATTTTTAATCAACGCTTGGGCGGGTGTGGGATTCAGTATGATCTACTTTGTGGCCGCAATGAAAATGCTGTCGGATGAGGTCATGGAAGCTTCTTATTTGGACGGGGCCGGTTACTGGAGAAGATTCGTATCGGTAATCATCCCGCAGATCCGCTCAAGTATTCTGAATATTGCTGTAATCAGCTATATCGCCGCTATGACGCTCTTTGATTTCAGTTATTTGCTTGGAGGCATCAGCGGTGGAATCGATAATAAGATGGATGTCATGACGCTGTTCTTTTACCGGATCACATTCGGAACTAACGGCGCGATGGGCGGTACGGTGGGCAGCAATTCCGTAGGTATGGGCACAACCATTGCGTGTGTCATGTTTGCGATCATCTTCCTCGTCGCTCTTCTTCAGCTGAAATTATCCTATCGGAAGGAGGGGCACTAGATGAAAGACATGAAGAAATTGTATGTTACAAAGCTGATTTTTTGGGTATATTCCTCCTTCACGTTGTTTCTTCTCGGGTATTTGGTTTGGAATTCATTTCGGACCAAGCAGGATATGCTGTCCAATACGCTCGGATGGCCGAAGTCGCTTTCATTTGCTGCTTATGTAAAAGTGTTTCGTGAAGATCATTTTGGCGTCAACCTTTGGAACAGTGTGTTCATTTTGGTGATGACCTTGGCCATTATTATCGTAGTGGCTTCCATGGCGGCTTACGGTCTGGGACGTTACAGCTTCAAATTCAAGCAAGGCTTGATGCTGTATTTCTTGGTCGGATTGATGTTTCCGGTACAGCTTGGCGTCATCCCCGTATTTTTGATTATTAAAAACCTGGGCCTGATCAATTCGCTTTGGAGCATCATCCTGGTCCTGTCGGCCGGTATATCCATGCCGGTGCTTCTATTGACCAACTTTTTTGCGGGCTTGCCGCAAGCTTTGAGCGAATCCGCCCGCATAGACGGCGCGGGAGAGAGGAAGATCTTTTATAGAATCATGTTTCCGCTTGCCTCCCCGGTCATTGTCAGCATGTGCATTATCTTGTCCGTCAGCGTCTGGAACCAATTCTTCTTACCGCTGATTCTTCTCCAGGACGAAGCCGTCAAGACGATCCCGCTGGCTGTGATGAAATACACTTCAAATATACTGCTCAGTATGGATAGCGCGCTTGTGACTTCCGTTTTGGCGACCATACCTATTCTGATTCTGTTCTTCATCTTCTCGGAACGGATAATTTCAGGCGTCGCATCGGGCAGTGTCAAAGAATAAGTTTGGGAGAAAGGAGGCGAAGCCTTGTATCCGGCATGGGAAGAAGAGGCACGGTGGATCTGGCATCCGGAATGGACTGCTGAGGATGAGGACGGTACGGGGAAATTTGTGTATTTTCGCAAAACGTTTGAATTGGATCGTCCTGGTTATCGGTGCACGATTCGGATTTCCGCGGACAGCCGCTATCGCCTGTTTGTCAATGGAAAGCTTATCAGCAGAGGGCCGTGCAAAGGGGATCGTTTTACCTGGTATTATGATTCATTTGATGTTCATAATGATCTTGTCGAAGGGACCAACGTGCTGGCCGTTCAAGTATTGCGTTATCCCTATACGGGGGGAGGAAACGAGTCGGTATGGCGCACACGCTTGCCGGGACTGTACGTACATGCGGCAGTCCTTGATGAGGCAAAGCGAGAGAATGCCCGGGCGTATAGCGATGAATCCTGGTTCTGTCTGAAGGATGAAGCGATCGTTCTTACACAAGGGGTTTATACGCAGTTTCTTGGCGTTACGGAATCCGTCAATGGATGCAAACGGCCATTCGGCTGGACGGAAACCGGCTTTGCGGCGAATGGTTGGGTACAAGCGATTCCATATACCTTCGATATTAAGCACGGCACATTGAAACCGTGGGAGTTGCGGGAGCGGCCGATCCCGTTTTTATATGAAAAGCCGCAAAGGTTTACGGGAGTCGTGCGCCTTCAATCATCCGCCAATGAGACCGGCTGGCTTCAGCTGTTAAGGAACAATCAAGCACTGGTCCTGCCGGAGAACACAAAGACGATCGTAGATATCGATGCGGGTGAATTGACGACCGGATATCCGGAACTGTTGTTAAGCGGCGGGAAGGATTCCGAGATTCGGCTCATGTGCGCCGAATGCTATGAGAACGAACCGGTGCAGATTCCCTGGCTGCGTAACAAGGGGGATCGAACGGACAGCATCCACGGCGATTTGTACGGGGATGTGGATGTATACAGACCGGCGGGATTCGGCAGAAGCTTGCCTTTTTCGCCGGAGCAATACGAACCGTTTTGGTTTCGGACGTTCCGTTATATCAGATTGGAAATCCGAACGGGCGCGGCGCCGTTGACCCTGCACGGGTTCACTTACAAGGAGACCGGTTATCCGCTGGAGATCAAGGCTTTCTACCAATCCTCCGACCCGAACGAATCGAAGTTATGGGACATCAGCGTTCGCACGTTAAGACGCTGTATGCATGAGACCTACGAAGATTGCCCTTACTACGAACAACTTCAATATGTGATGGATACGCGGTCGCAAATCCTGTTTACCTATTATTTGTCCGGCGACGATCGGCTGGCGCGGCGAACGTTGTTTGATTTTCACAGCTCGCTTCTTCCGGAAGGGTTAACGCAATCGAGATATCCTTCCATGACACCGCAGGTTATACCGGGCTTCTCGTTGTACTGGATTATGATGCTTTACGACCATATGATGTTCGCGGGCGACAGGGTGCTGGTTGAGCGGTATTTGCCGGGCGTTGATGCGGTACTGGGCTATTTCCACCGGTTAAGGGATGACAGAGGCCTGGTCGGATCCATGAATCCGAGATACTGGTCTTTTGTCGATTGGGCGGATCGCTGGAAAGAAGATTTCGGAGTGCCCGAAGCAGCCAAGCGCGGCCCATTGACCGTCTATAATTTGATGTATGCGTATGCGCTCGGATTGGCGGCGGAACTGGCGGCTTATGCGGGCAGAAAGGGCGTGTCCGCGGAGTATCGCGATCGCGCACGGCAAATGCGTGAGGCGGTGAGAGCCCACTGCAGGTCATCAACGCTGAACGGAGTGTTTGCCGACGGTCCCGGGATCGAATCATTCAGTCAGCATGCCCAGATCTGGGCGGTGCTAAGCCAAACGATCACGGCGGAAGAGGCCAGACAGGCAATGAAAATCTCGCTGAAGAATCCGGATTTTGTTCCTTGCTCGTTTGCAATGGCTTTCTATTTGTTCCGCGCTTTGGCCGAAGTGGACTTGTACGACGAGGTTTACGATTTGCTTGAACCGTGGAGAGTGATGGCAGGACAAAATTTGACGACCTGGATGGAAGACACGGTCAGCCAGCGCAGTGATTGCCACGCCTGGGGCTCGGTTCCCGTTTATGAGTATGCGGCCGAGACGCTTGGCGTGAAGGCGGCGGCTCCCGGGTTCGGCGAAATCGTCATACAGCCCCGAATAGGCAGACTGAACCGTGCTGCCGGACGGGTGATGACCTCGCAGGGGGCCGTCGATGCGGCATGGCGGCTGGAACAGTCGCAGTTTCATTTATCCGCCAAATGGCCGGAGCATGTCCCCTGCACGTTCCGATTGCCTGACGGGCAATCGGTCCGGATCGAGTCCGGAGGGGAATACACTACCGTGATCGAGATGCCGGACATAACTGGCACTCGCGGAAAAGGAGACCTTGATGATCAACCCTGAGGCTTGCCATCTGACAGGAGCATACTGGATTAAACCGTCAAGGGAGGCTTATGAACAAAAAGAACTGACGCCGGAGCTGAAGGAAAACCGATTCATCTATTATCGGTTAGTTGTTCATCTGGACGAACCTGTATCTCTGGAGTTGTCGATCAGTGCGAACAGTCGATACCGCCTCTGGATCAACGGCCGGCCCGTACTTTCCGGTCCATGTAAGGGAGACCGCTGGCGGCACTATTATGAGACGTTTGATGCGACCCCTTTTCTGAAGGCTGGACTTAACATTTTTGCCGTTCAAGTATGGTCGCTGAATACGTATATGATCAATGATCCGAAACGAAGCGAACAGCCGTTGTTTACGATTGCCACGCTGCCTGTTGGTCCGAGACTTGCGGTAAGCGGTCTTTGCAAGAATAAGGAGGGGGAAGCAACGGCAAATCTGGCTACCGGGCTGGCGGAATGGCTTGTGTCCGTTGATGATGCAATTGCTGTTCATTCGGACGAGGAGTACACGATATTCATGGGTGCATTTGCGGAACGGGTACAGGCTGCTCGAATTCCTGAACAGTGGAAAAGCTCTCCCACCCCCGGCGGGAGCTGGAGCCCGGCGGAAGTGGCGGAACCGTGTTTGGGCAGGGATGACGCTTATCCGCTGTTTATCGTGCCGCAGCTTCCTCTGGTTAGACGTCCCATTCCTCTGCTATATGAGAAACATCGCGAGTTCGTCCGCGAGATGCCGATTCGGCAGACGGGTGTTTTCACGCTGAGTTTCGATCAGCTGGCGGATAATCACGGCACTGTGGAAGTACCGCCGCATACCACAGCCGTCATTGAGCTTGATGCGGGCGAATTGACTACGGGTCACCCTGCCTATCCGATGGATCAAGGCGATGGTGCTTGCGTTGTGATTTGTTATGCGGAGCGTTATTTTCAACCCGGCAATGAAAAGTCCAATACGGTTCGTGACGATGTCGTTAACGGCATGATCAAGGGCTACGAGGACGTTTATTATCCGTCGGGAAGATCCGAGATATATGAGCCGTTCTGGCTGAGAGCTTTCCGTTTCATTCGAATCGAAGTGCGAACGGCCGATCAGCCGCTGCTAATTCGGCGTCCCTGGTTCAGAGAGAGCGCCTACCCGCTCGAAGCGAAGTCGTTCGTAAGTTCATCGGCTTCCTGGATCGATTCATTATGGCGGGTCAGTCTTCGAACTTTGCAACTGTGCATGCACGAGACCTATGAGGATTGTCCTTATTACGAGCAAATGCAGTTTATTATGGATACCAGGCTTCAGGCGCTATTCACCTATAGTGTAGGGGGCGATACGGGACTTGCTCAAAAAGCTTTGGAGGATTTCCACAGTTCTCTGCTCCCGGAAGGAATTACGCAGGACCGTTTTCCCAGCGCGGTGGGACAGATTATTCCGTCCTTTTCTCTACATTTTATATTTATGCTGCGCGATTATTATTGGCAAACCGGCGATCGTAAGCTGGTTCGGCGTTATCGCTCTACCCTCGATGCCATTCTGGACTGGTTCGACCGGCGGATCGGCGAGAGCGGGCTTGTTGAACGGATAGGTTACTGGGAATATATCGATTGGGTGCCGGAGTGGCGTGAAGGCGAGCCTTCCGCTTGCAAGACGGGACCTTCCACGATTCATAACCTGATTTATGCCGCTGCTCTGCAGGCAGGAGCCGAGTTGAACGCGGCGACAGGGCGCAGTCAGGTAGGTGAAGAATATCAAGAACGTTGGGATATGATTCTGGCGGCGATTGAACGCTTATGCTGGTCCGAGGAAAAAGGGATGTACCGGGAAGGACCCGCATTTGAGCAGTACAGCCAACATGCACAGCTATGGGCCGTGCTGGCCGGACTTTGCAAGGAAGAACGCGCCAAGCGGGTCATGACTTCGGCTCTGGACGAACCGGGAGTGTTGAAATGCTCCTTCTCCATGTCCTTCTTCTTGTTCCGGGCTTTGGAAAGAGCCGGACTATACCATCGGACGATCGAACTGTTCAACCTGTGGAGAGATTTGCTGCCGCTTAACATTACGACACTGCCCGAGACCCCTTGGGAGCCGCGCAGCGATTGTCATGCATGGAGCGCTCTTCCGCTATACGAATTTACCCATTGTCTGCTCGGTGTGAAAGCCGCGAAACCAGGCTGGGCGGAGCTGATCATCGAGCCTGATCCGTTAAATCTGGAAGCCATGAGCGGAGAAGTGCACACACCGACTGGTGTGGTATCGGTGGTCTGGCGGCGTAATGAGGAGACGTTCTCCGTATGGGGACAGGCCCCTTCAGGGATTCCATTTACAGTTCGTTTGCCCGGTGGAATTGAGCGGTATTATGCTAAGGGAGGTTCCTTTTCCGAGTCGGTTTCTTTATTCTCATAGACACGATATCATTCTGAGCAAGCTTGAGAATTCTGCGGTTTTAAGGTCGTGTAAACGATTGCAAATTAAAATTTCTTCAGGTATGCTACAAACATGATAGTTGAACTATCAAATTTAAAAATTCTTGACGATTGAGGTGTCCTTATGAGACTAGCCAACAAGGTTGCGATTATTACCGGCGCCGCCGGCGGAATGGGGAAAGCGGACGCGCTGCTGTTCGCCAAGGAAGGCGCGAAGGTGGCCATTACGGACATGCAGGAGGACAAACTTCAGGAGGTTGTGCGCGAGATCACTGAGAACGGAGGCGAAGCGATCGGCTTCAAGCAAAACGTGGCTTCCGAAGAGGACTGGATTCGCGTCGTAAACGAAACGGCCGCGAAATTTGGCAAGATTGATATCCTGGTCAACAATGCGGGCGTGTCCGATTCGACGCCGTTCCTGGATCAGACGGTCGAAAACTGGGAGAAGATTATGTCGATCAATGTAACGAGCGTTTTCTTGGGACAGAAGCATGTCATTCCGCATATGATCGAGGTAGGCGGCGGTTCGATTATCAACATCTCATCGATAGCGGGATTGACCGGCGGCAGCGGAACGGGGCCCTATACAGCAAGCAAAGGTGCCGTTCGCATGCTGACCAAGGCGACGGCCGTAGACTACGCCAAGCATAACATTCGTGCGAATTCCATCCACCCCGGCTACATCGAGACTCCGATGACGGTCGATTTGCTTAAGGATGAGACCATGCGGCAATGGTTCCTGTCCCAAACGCCGATTCAGCGGCTGGGCAAGCCGGAGGATATCGCGAGTGGCGTCCTGTTCCTGGCGTCGGATGAGTCTTCCTACATTACGGGAGTGGAGCTGCCGATCGACGGCGGTTACTACGCGAAATAATCCCTTAAGGAACAAGCCGGTGCTTTATCGGACATTATCGTCCCGTAGGCGCCGGTTAGCTTGTTTCATTGTGAAAATTATCACATTATGTGTTCTTGCGCAGAAAAAGTGACGAAGGGATGAATGGATATGGCGTATAGCACTCTTTTCAGTCCGATTCAAATCAGGGGATTAACTTTAAAGAACCGGGTTATTCTCCCGGCGATGGGAACCAAGATGCCCACCGAGGACCGGTTCGTATCGCAGCAGCTTATCGATTATCATGTAGCCAGAGCCGAAGGGGGCTGCGGTTTAAACTTCACCGAAGTATGTTCGGTTTACGGGCCCGCTTCCTCCAAGAAATTTTTGGCCATTTCCGATGACAAGTACATCCCTGGCCTAAAGCAACTGACGGAATCGATTCACGAAGCCGGAGGGAAGGCGGGAATACAGCTATGGCTTGGAGGCATGGCGGTTGCCAGCGATCCCGAACAGATGATCATTATTCCCAGTCCCGTTCCTGTGGAAGGGACGGAGTATACGATCCCCGGCGCCGACATCGCCACGCTGAAGGAAGCGGCCAAGTCGTTTGGCGACGGCGCCAGACGCGCTGTTGAAGCCGGTTTTGACGCGATTGAATTTCATGCCGGTCATAATTATACGCCACATTCTTTTCTTAGTCCTTTCTTTAACCGCAGAACGGATGAATATGGCGGGGAGTTAAAGAACCGGGCCAGATTCCTTATCGAGTGTATCGAGGCTATACGCCTGAACATACCGGCAGAGATGCCGCTCTTTATGCGAATTGACGCGCACGATGATTATCTGGAAGGCGGTTTGACCATAGAAGAAGTGATTGAGTTTTGCAACATGGCAAAGGCTGCCGGCGTCGATGTTCTGGACGTTTCACGCGGCAACTTCTCCTCCCAGGCTATTAAATACGAGGTCCCTCCGATCGATCTTCCCAGAGGGTTCAACGTTGACAACGCCGCCAGAATCCGGAAGGAAACCGGAATGCTCACCATCGCGGTGGGACGGATCAATGATCCGGCTCAAGCAGAGGAGATTCTGGCAAGCTGCAAGTCGGATATGGTTGTAATTGGGCGCGGTCAGCTGGCCGATCCCGAATTCTGCAATAAAGCGCAGTCCGGGAGAGCCGAGGATATCGTTCATTGCGTTGCGTGCAATCAAGGCTGTTACGACGGATTTGTCTCCAGCGAGGTTCCATTTATCACTTGCTTGAGAAACCCGGCTTTGGGAAGAGAAGTTGAATATAAGCTGACGCCAACCGACAATCCCAAAAAAGTCGTGATCGCAGGCGGCGGCATTGCCGGCCTGGAGGCGGCGATGATCTTGAAACGCAGAGGCCATCATCCGATCGTGTGCGAGGCTACAGGGGCTTTGGGGGGGCAATTCGCGCTTGCCGGTGAGGCCCCGAGGAAAGAGGAAATGAAGGATGCCGCCTTATCCCGGGGCGAACAAGTGGTCAAAGAAAGGATCGAGGTCAGACTTGGAACACCGGTCACCACTACGCTCCTGGAGGACCTTCAACCCGACGAAGTAATCGTTGCCGTTGGTTCCGCTCCAATGGAATTGAAGGTTCCCGGCAGCCATTTGCCCATAGTAACGAACTCTCACGACGTTCTCTACGGGAAATCAGCCATTACCGGCAAAGTTGTTGTCGTCGGAGGAGGGCTGGTAGGATTGGAGGTCGCGGAATATTTGCACGGCAAGGCTTCGGATATCACCGTCGTGGAAATGTTGGATAAAGTCGCCAGGGATTTGGGCGAACTGCGTGCGATCTGCGTGATGGAGAATCTGAATTCTTCCGGCGTACACATCGTAACGGACGCCAAATGCGTGGAGATCAAGGAACATAGCGTGATGATCGAAAGCAAAGGCCAAATTACGGAGTATCCCTGCGACTCCGTTGTCGTGGCCATCGGATCCCGGGCGCGAAATTATGAGAGCATCCGTGTCTTTTGTGAGGAACGTCGTATTCCATACCATGTAATAGGGGATGCGGTGCGTGCACGCAGAGCGCTGGATGCCGTTGCCGAGGCCAACCAAATCGCAAGAATCGTTTAATACGGTCAGGGAAGTATAAAGGAGCGGTTCGCCGGGCGACTGCTCCTTTAATAATATAATAACTTTTGTAAACTATCGGTCGCTCAATGGAGGCTCATGGTCGAGCCAGTTCCATTCGCTGTTCTCCAAAAAAAGAGCGGGCGAGAGCTCGGGGGCAAATCCGGGATCCCGGAAATTTAGCAACATGGCAGCAAAGCTTTTGCATTTCGTTGCTGTAGGTTGTTTCAGAAGATCGTTCGCCATTTCGATAAAATTGTCGGGTTTTTCGGGCGCGTTTTCGACGGCATTCAGCAACCATTTATGGTAAGGGTACAGGATGCGGTTGTGCGCCAAAATAATTCGACCGCCGAAAAGTACGAGATTGCTTGCGGTATGGGCCAGCAAATACGAATCGTTCTTCTTGACGGCTTCATCGGAAAAGTAAAAGCCGTATAAAAAGACCTGCGCGAAAAAATCTCTGATATTTCTCTCCCGATTGGCCTCGGGATACACCGGAATTTTTGCCAGAAGTGCATCCAGATCCGGTATCCGCGAAAACCATGTCCTTGATCCAATAAACGAAGCGCGGGTAGGCTCGCTGCCGCGTTTGGCCGCCAGTTCAAGAAACTGCCGGTTAATAAATTTGCCGTCGATATAGCCGCCTTCGTATGCGCAAATGTTTTTGTCTTGGTTGATGTACGTCAGGTTGTGAGTTTTTTTTCGTTCGGAGAAAGACTCGTCATCGATCAGCAAGTATACATCAACGTCGGATGTTTCTTTAGCTTTTCCCTGCGCGACGGAACCTCCTGTTATGATAGCAAGAATGGAAGGATCAGGCCGAAGGTGATTTACCAGATTGTCCAAAGCACGCTTGTGATGTTCAAACATCTAAATATACCTCCTGTTCTTCTTGGAATGATACTACGATAACAGAAGAGAGGGGGCTGAACTATATGCAAATCCGCCATTTACCTTAAGATTCAATTTTTGGGTTTCAGGTACTCCATAAATACGCTTTTCATAATCGCGAATTGCTTGGACTCGTCCACAAACGTCTGGAGTTCTGAGATCCCATGAACCATGGCCATTTTTTTTGAGAAATTGCCGAACGCATTCATCATGGTGAGCAAAGTGTCGACGATGTCGATATCGGAGCGAACCGTTCCGTCCCGAGCTCCCTGATTCCCTAGCTCCGCAAACAGTTCCATCATTTCCTCGTAAATGGTTTGATATTGCCCAATATCTTCCACAGGCGAGTTGGCCATGGCGACATAGCTTTCGAAGGCCTCAATTAATTTGGAGTTCTTCTGATGAAGATCTTGTTCGAAAAAGTTCAACTCGTCCAACAGCCTGCTCAGCTTTTCGTAGCAGGTGCCTTCACCGTATACGATAGCAGCGAAAAATTCCCTTTGGATTTCGACAATCTCCGATGCGACGGCCACAATCAGCTTTTCTTTTTTTGGAAAATAGCGGAACACCGTGGCGATGCCAAGACTGGATTCGAGGGCGATGTCCTGCATGGTGGAATTTTCGAAGCCTTTTTCCATAAATACATTCTTAGCCGCTTCGATGATGCTCTGCCGCCGCAATTCCCTTGTCTTGGTCCGTTCTTTTTCCAGTCTGAGTTTTGGTTGCATGAGTACTCCTTTCTCTTGATTTAGATTTCTAAGTCCGAATATGGAATTAGGTAATGCTACCAAAATTCATGCAGACTGTCAATTTGCGAAGACCAGAGAAATTGCGAGGAATACACAAAAATGATATTATAACTATCATAATGATATAAAAAATATCAAATAAATGGATCGCCATATTAACTCAAACTTTACGGGAAAAGAGAGGCATCTTTGATGAAGAAAAAGAAGACGGTTTTTTTGACGGGGGCGTCCGGTAATATGGGGCAGGAAGGTCTGAAACAGCTGCTGCAAAGACGGGACCGGTTCGACATTGTAGCGCTGGTGCTACCGACCGCCAAAGACAGGGAAGTGATGGCCAAATACGAAAATGAGCCAGGACTCAAAATCATTTGGGGGGATTTAACCCGTTACGAGGACGTGCTTCAAGGAGTATCCGGCGCTGATTATGTGCTGCATGTCGGCGGGATGGTTTCTCCCTTGGCGGATTACCGTCCCAAGCTGACAACCAGAGTCAATGTGGGCGCGGTTGAAAATATTTTGAAGGCGATCAAGGCGGGGCCGGATCCGGATCGCGTCAGGCTGGTTTATATCGGAACCGTCGCCGAGACGGGAGACCGCAATCCGCCCATTCATTGGGGGAGAACCGGCGATCCGATCAAAATCAGCGTTTATGACAATTACGCGATCAGCAAAACGATCGCCGAACGCATGGTGATCGAGTCAGGGCTGAAATATTGGGTTTCTTTGCGGCAGACCGGGGTGCTGTACAGCGGCATTCTGAACGGGATGGACCCGATCATGTTTCACGAGCCGGTGAACGGCGTGTTCGAGTGGGTCACGGCCATGGATTCGGGCCGGCTGTTGGCGAACGCTTGCGAAGAGGATGTTCCTGAAGAGTTCTGGAGAAGAATTTACAATATTGGCGGCGGGGAGAAGTATAGAACGGTCAATTATGATTTTATGCAGAAAAGCTTTGGGGTTTTGGGGGTTAAAGACTTCAGGAAGGTAGTGGATCTCAATTGGTTTGCAACCCGAAATTTCCATGGACAATGGTACGAGGACTCGGATGTGCTGGAGGAATACCTGCATTTCAGAAGCGGATCTGTGGAAGAGTTTCTGGAGGAGCTGAAACATAATGCGCCGTTGAAGCTGAAAATGGCCAAGTTTGTTCCGGCGTTTGTGATGAAGAAGTTCGTGATGGAGCCTGTGGCCAAGAAAGAGTTCGGCACCTTGCACTGGATCAATCACAATGTGCAAGATCGCATAACCGCTTTCTTCGGCTCCAAGGAGGCATGGGAGCAACTCCCTTCTTGGGACAATTATTCTTATCCGCAGCCGTCCCAAACTCCGCAGCGCCTGAACCACGGGTATGACGAGAACAAGCCCAAGGAAGAACTGGAGCTTTCGGATATGATGGATGCGGCAAAGTTCAGAGGAGGGGAATGCCAAACCTCATCCATGAAAAAAGGAGATTTGACCACAAAGCTGAGCTGGAAGTGCGCCTTTGGACATGAATTCGAGGCCAGTCCAACCCTTGTATTGCTTGGCGGACACTGGTGTCCGCACTGCCTGCCGGCTCCTTGGAACTACAACGAGGAAGCGAAGCGCAATCCGTTTTTTGCCCAGGTGTGGTATCCGCTGCATGATAAGAACGAAGCGAACTATTACGATGAGAGCATTTTTGACGGACTGGAGAAATAGGCGTTCGGGAACTTCGTGAACCGGACCTTAGCTTTTATTGTAAAATCCTTCAATTCTCAGGTACCGGTAGGAGCCCCGGATGCGAAGTGGTCCACAACTTTAAATGACCTCTACGCGCGTTGTGGAGAGTTGATCGAAGCAGCACGTTTCAAGAATGCGCTGGATCTGATTTTCGAAAATATTCGCAAGGCTAACAAATTCTTTGACGAGGAAAAGCCTTGGGTTACTTATCGGGAAAACCCGGATCAATGCGCCCAAACACTGTTTACCTGCACACAAATTATCGCCAACCTCGGGAATCTGTTGAATCCGTTCATTCCTGCGGCTTGTAAAAAGATTCGCCAGTTTCTCGAACTGGACGAAGCGAATTGGGAACCCGTTGTGGTTCCGGCAGGGAAAATGATTCGCAACGTAAGCCACTTATTTGAACGGATCTCTCCCGAAAGGATTGAGGAAGAGGAACAACGGCTTCTCGTCCAGTTAAATCGATGAAAATCTTTCGGAGTGGTAGCAGGACTACCACTCTGTTCTTGTTTTTGGTAAGGTAGAGGCATGGAGACGAACACTCTAAAGGTCAAATCCATTAAAAAATTATTATTTTATGTTGTTAATGCACCAACGGCTGGGAGGACAGGCCATGAACAAAGAAGAACAGGTCATAATGAATTTCAGGGACTTATTTAACAAGATGGCTTGGCTTAATAAGATTAAGATGGAAGACAGTCTTAAGGGTTATAAGCCTTCTGAAGTCCATTGCATCGAATACATTGAAAAAAATGCTGATTCCAACGTGACAAAACTTGCGGAAGCCTTTTATATGACTAGCGGCGCTATAAGTAAATTAACTAAGAAGCTCATAAAAAAAGGCCTTATCGAAAGCTATCAGAAGCCGGAAAACAAGAAAGAAATCTATTTTAGGCTTACTGAGCAAGGGAAAGTCATTTATAAAATCCATGAGGAACTGCACAAAGAGTTTCAAGAGCGGGATAAAGCCGTATTTGCGCAGGTAACCGAGGAACAATTTGACGGTATGCTTCGCTTCATGGAAAAGTATAGCAGGCATTTGGATGCAGAAATAAAGAAACAGGGTCTAGATATGAAGTCGGAATAAATTTGAATCATGAAAATCAAACCACAGGCAGCCGGGCTCTATAGAGAGCGGGCTGCTTTTTTATTGCTTTTATTTTGTTGCCAAGGAAGCAAAATGATGATACGATGATTTTGTTTCCAAGGAAGCAAAATTGCATCTTTTGAGAGGAGAATTTAAGTGTTTAAATTTAGATCACGCCATGAACAGAACACGGTACAAGCCGTTGATAAAAAGGCTTTAATATTCGGTCTTATGTCTGTGTTTCTTTGCGGAATAGGCTTCAGTATCATAACACCTGTCGTCCCCTTCTTAGTGCAGCCATATATAAGCCATCCGGGAGATCAAGCTATAGTTGTTACGCTGCTGACCTCTGTTTATGCAGTCTGTGTGTTTTTTGCCGCCCCCGGACTTGGAGCTTTGAGCGACAGATATGGCCGTCGTCCATTACTCTTAATATGCCTATTGGGTTCCGCAATCGGGTATTTCGTTTTTGGCATAGGAGGGGCCCTATGGGTACTATTTGCCGGACGCATAATAGAAGGTATAACAGGCGGGAGCATAAGCACGATCTTCGCATATTTTGCCGACATCATTCCTCCAGAACAGAGAACCAAATACTTTGGATGGATGAGTGCGGTTGTAGGTGTAGGCACCGTCATTGGCCCGACTCTAGGCGGATTACTTGCCAGATTTGATTATTCTGCACCCATGTATTTCGGAGCAATCATCGCTTTATTAAATGTTGTTTATGGATTCTTTTTTATGCCTGAAAGCCTGGACAAAAATAATAGACTGAAAAAGATCACCTTTGTAAGACTGAATCCATTCACCCAGCTTGTAAACGTACTTTCCATGAAAAACTTAAAAAGGCTGCTTGTCTCAGCGTTCTTACTTTGGATACCCAATGGATCTTTACAGGCCGTTTTTTCACAATTTACAATGGATACTTTTAGCTGGAAGCCTGCACTAATCGGACTTATGTTCTCTATTATTGGCGTCCAGGACATCATTTCCCAAGGTTTCATCATGCCACAGCTCCTGAAAAAACGCAGTGATGCACAAATAGCAATTCTTGGGATGGTTTCGGAGATTATGGGCTACGGTCTTATTGCGCTATCCGCTTTGTTCTCGTTCTATCCGCTTATTATTGCTGGAATGTTTATATTTGGTTTTGGCGATTCGATCTTCGGGCCTTCATTTAATGGGATGCTCTCCAAGTCTGCCGATCCCAGTGAGCAAGGAAGGATTCAAGGAGGCAGCCAATCTATTCAGGCTTTAGCAAGAATAATTGGGCCTATCATTGGAGGTCAAATCTATGTATCGCTTGGACATGCCGCACCCGCTTTTATGGGGATGATCCTTATAGCAGCGGCTATACCAGTTTTGTATAAGGGTACGCATGTGTAGGTAAAATTTAAATGAATGGGCCTTATGAAAATCTTAAGAATTTCTCAAGCTGGAAGTCATAAATTTAGTTAGCGAATTTAGTAAAATAGTAGGATGTTGTGTTCTGTCTGAAAGGAGCTGAAAATCATGTGCGCTAAAGTTCTCGTTGTTGACGATGAACATGAAATAGCGGATTTAATAGAAGTGTATCTGCGCAATGAAAATTATGAAGTGTTCAAGTTTTACTCTGCAAAGGAGGCTCTTGCCTGCATTGAAACGACGGAGCTTGACCTGGCCATTCTGGACATTATGCTGCCGGACATCAATGGCTTTACGCTTTGCCGGAAAATACGGGAACAGCATACCTATCCCATCATTATGCTGACGGCCAAAGATGAAGAGACGGATAAAATTACGGGGCTAACCTTGGGTGCCGACGACTACATCACAAAACCGTTCCGTCCGCTTGAGATGGTAGCGCGTGTAAAAGCACAGTTGCGGCGCTATAAAAAATACAACACGATGCAGTCTGCACCTGTCCCTGAGCCTGTAATCGTCCATTCAGGTTTGGTTATGGATGTAACCACGCATGAGTGCCTACTGAATGAACAACCTCTTGAACTGACGCCCACCGAGTTTTCCATTCTCCGCATTTTACTGGAGCGAAAGGGCAGAGTGGTGAGTGCCGAGGAACTTTTTTCCGAGATTTGGAAGGACGAGTATTACAGCAAAAGCAACAATACGATCACCGTCCATATCCGTCACTTGCGTGAAAAAATGGGCGACACTGTAGAAAAACCAAAGTATATCAAAACCGTATGGGGGGTCGGCTATAAAATTGAAAAGCAATAAGAAGGGCAATTATGCAATGCTGAAGCGAAAAGCTTTTTTACAAATGCTGCTGATTACGGTCATTGCTGTTTTTACCGTCCTTTTGATGCGGGATATTTTGCGGGGACAGATTGGAGATCGCATCGTTCAATTCCTGATTTATACTTTTAATCTGAACAACTCCGATGCACTGCTCATCTATCATTATGTATTTCGCAATAACTTAGATCTCATTCTGCTTCTTTTGACCCTGGTTTTTCTGGTCATTCTTTCTTGGTTCACGATCTCCTGGTTCACAAAACATTTTGATGAAATCAGCTCCGGCATGGATCGGCTTGTGGAAGATTCAGAGGATAGAATATCCCTCTCCCCGGAGATGGAATTCATGGAAAATCGTCTGAATACCATAAAGGACAAGTTGAAAAGGCAGAAGAAGGCTGCTCAGGAAGCGGAGCAACGCAAAAATGATTTGGTTGTTTATTTGGCCCACGACATCAGGACTCCGCTTACATCTGTAATTGGTTACTTGAGTTTATTGGGCGAGGCGCCCGATATGCCCGTGGAGCAGAGGACTAAATATACTCACATTACACTCGACAAAGCCTATCGCTTGGAGGAACAAATCAACGAGTTTTTTGAAATCACCCGGTACAACTTGCAGCAAATCAAGCTGGAAAAGGAAACGATCGACCTTTACTACATGCTTGTGCAAATGACAGACGAGTTTTATCCGATCCTCTCCGAAAAAGGAATTACCACCATACTTCGTGCCGACGAAAATTTGACCGTGTACGGCGACCCGGTGAAGCTGGCGCGGGTATTCAATAATATTTTGAAAAACGCGGCCGCATACAGCTACCCAAACACGGAAATCATTATTTCGGCAGAGGAAATAGAGGGGGATATAAAGATCGTTTTTCAAAATCAAGGCAATACCATTCCACCGGACAAGCTGGACGCTATTTTCGAGAAGTTTTATCGCTTGGATGAAGCGCGCACGGCGGGCACTGGCGGTTCCGGGTTAGGGTTGTCCATCGCCAAAGAAATCGTCACCCTGCACGGTGGAACCATTGTGGCCCAAAGCAAAGATAACACAGTTACCTTTACGGTCTCTTTACCTGTTACAGATTAGGAAAACCTCAATCTGATGTTAGGATTTTCTTAGGAATTAAACAACTCAATATTAAAATACGGCCTGTCCGCTTTTGATAACATGGTTTTATCACAGCAGACAGGTTTTTATTTTGCAAAAGAAAGGTTGACACCATGGAGAAAACAGGGATCACGATTTACGGATGTGAAAAGAGCGAAGCGGATCTGTTCAGGAGGTATTCACCGCATTATGGTGTTGCACCGACGATCATTGAGTCAGCGGTATCCGCCGAAAACGCCGCGTTGGCATCAGGCAATTGCTGTATAAGCGTTAACCATAAAACGAAAGTAGGGCCTTCCACTCTTCGCGCCCTCAAAGAAAACGGCGTCGCTTATATATCCACAAGAAGCATAGGCTGCAACCACATTGACATGGAAGCGGCTGAAAAGCTTGGCATTACTATTGGTAATGTAGCTTATTCGCCGGCCAGCGTAGCAGATTATACTTTGATGTTAATACTCATGTCTTTACGAAATGCAAAGTCGGTTTTATGCAGAGCAGACGTCCATGATTACAACCTTTGCGCTGTACCGGGACGGGAACTGCGCGACATGACGGTGGGGGTATTGGGGACAGGCCGCATCGGGCAGGCGGTGATTGATCGGCTAAACGGCTTCGGGTGCCGCATACTGGCTTACAACTTGTATCCGCAAGCTAAGGCCGAATATGTTACTCTGGACGAACTGCTGCGGCAAAGTGATATCCTGACGCTTCATATGCCGCTCAACGCCGATACTTACCATATCCTTGACCGGAAGCGAATCAAAAGCGTGAAACACGGGGCATTTGTGATTAACACCGCACGCGGATCTCTTATTGACACAGAGGCGCTGATCTGGGCTCTGGAAAATGGGAGGCTGGGGGGCGCCGCATTGGACGTCATTGAAGACGAAGAAGGTTTATTCTATCACGACCGTACAAACAAGCCGGTCAATAATCAATTTCTGCCGCGGCTGCAAAAATTGCCGAATGTGATGATTACGCCGCATACCGCTTTTTACACAGATCACGCGCTGCAAGATATCGTAGAGAACACGATTCAGAATTGCTTAGAATTCGAAAGGGGAACAAGATAGATGAACAAGCTCAAGATTGCCGTTTTATTCGGAGGCTGCTCAGAAGAACATGATGTCTCCATAAAATCCGCACAGGAGATCGCCAGAAACCTTGACCCAGAGAAATTTGATCCGCTTTACATCGGGATAACCAAAGCCGGTGAATGGAAGCTCTGCGATTATCCCGATGCGAATTGGGAAAGCGGAAATTGTCTTCCCGCCATTTTGTCGCCGGACAGAAATGTCCACGGATTAATTGTGTTGGAGCAGGGAGAATACAAGATCATCCGCCTGGATATCGTGTTTCCTGTGTTGCATGGAAAAATGGGAGAGGACGGCGCAATGCAAGGACTGTTGGAGCTTTCCGGCATTCCCTATGCAGGCTGCGATATCCAGAGCTCAGCGCTGTGCATGGACAAGTCTTTGGCTTATGTGATCGTAAGAAACGCAGGAATCGCTACGCCTGATTTTTTGGCATTCAACAAAGGTGACATGCCGGACGCGGAGCAACTTGTTTATCCTGTCTTTGTTAAACCAGCCCGTTCCGGATCGTCTTTTGGTGTCAGAAAGGTATGCCATATGGACGAATTGCCGGAAGCCATTGAAAGCGCAAGCCAATATGATTCAAAAATTCTGATTGAGCAAATGATTTCCGGCAGCGAGGTAGGCTGCGCAGTGCTTGGAACCGGTAACGACTTATTTGTTGGTGAAGTGGATCAAATCCAGTTGTCCCATGGCTTCTTCCGCATCCATCAGGAGAAAAATCCGGAGAACGGTTCCGAAAACTCTACGATCAAGGTTCCGGCCGATCTTTCAGATCAGGATAAGAAACGGGTACAAGAAACAGCGAAGCTGGTTTATCGGGCTTTGGGCTGCAGTGGGCTTGCTCGTGTGGATATGTTTCTACAGGAAGACGGGCAAGTCGTGCTCAATGAAGTCAACACGATGCCTGGTTGCACCTCATACAGCCGCTATCCAAGAATGATGGCCGCCGCCGGTTTAACGCTTGCCGATGTGATTGAACGCGTGGTTGCATTAGCGATGGAGGGATAAGAATATGGAAAAAGGATTTGTGTTCCTTGATGAAGTTCTCCCCGGGATTCGTTGGGATGCTAAGTATGCCACATGGGACAATTTCACCGGAAAACCGGTCGATGGTTATGAAGTCAATCGTATTGTTGGCACCCACGAATTGGCTGCCGCGCTGCATGTGGCACAGGAGCAGGCGGCTGTCCTTGGGTATGGCTTGCTTCTCTGGGACGGTTATCGTCCGCAACGCGCTGTGGATCGCTTTCTAACGTGGTCTGAAGAGCCGGAAGATGGGCGTACAAAATCAAAACATTATCCTAATATCAACCGTTCCGAAATGATTCAGCAGGGTTACGTAGCGACTCAATCGGGTCATAGCCGCGGTAGTGCAATTGATCTGACTCTTTATCGGTTAGATACAGACGCGCTTGTTCCGATGGGCGGTGATTTTGATCTGATGGATGTCATTTCCCATCACGAAGCGAAGGGAATCACTAAAGCTGAAGCTAAAAACCGCCGGTTATTGCGTTCTATCATGGAGTCCAGCGGCTTTAGCTCTTATGAGTATGAATGGTGGCATTATACATTGAAAAATGAGCCATATCCCAATACCTATTTTGATTTTCCTATATCACTGGCCAGGAAATCTAATATCATTCACCTTGAAGCACACCATTGAACCACACGGATTTGATTGACAAGGAATCCGAGATATTGGTTGTCGGATCACCGTTTAAGAGAATAAAGTCAGCGCGCGCACCTTCGATAATGCGGCCACGATCGTGAAGACCGAAGCGGCGCGCCGGTTTCGAGGTAGCCGCTTGAAGCGCTTCGATTGGAGTGAAGCCTGCCTTGATCAGCAGTTGCAGCTCATGGTGAACGCTGGCACCATGGGCAAGACCGCCAAGGTTCGGAACAGGCACGGGGGATACATCTGTACCTACCAGAATATCCACACCAGCTCTGTGAAGATCCATGACATTTTTTAAGCTGTTCTCCATATCACCTTGGGGATACGTATTAAAGCTGGAGTTCAGAATATCGATCCAATCCGGACTTAATTTGGAATACACCCGAGGGTCGCTTGCCAATTCTCGTGCCGGCTGTCCTAGAATAGATGAATTCAATACCAAGCAAGGCGTAACGAACGTGAAGCCGGGTCTATCGATAAACAAATGGGCCAATCCGTCGACTCCCAGATCGATAGCCGTTTGCGAAGATCGAGCCGTCAAAACATGAGCAAGCACCATTCAAAAAAGGTGGAGGATGAGATCATTCAGGTCCTTACCGACGAAGAAAAGCAAATCTTAAAGAAATTATTGATCAAAATTAATGAGCACATATAAAAAGTAGTTGACACCTCTGCTACTCGGTAATACAATGTACATGTAATAAGTAATACTTAATAGCGTGATTTTCCAAAAGCTATTAAGTTAAATTTTTCCCTGGTACTATGTAATACTGATTATTAGTCAGACTAAATAGAGGAGGGGCAAAATCGAGGAGGTTTTTGAACATGGAAAATTTAACTGAAATGCTGAAAGGTTCGTTGGAAGGCTGCGTGCTGGAAATCATCAGCCGCCGTGAAACCTATGGCTACGAGATTACCCGCCGCCTGAACGAGCTTGGGTTTACCGAAGTTGTGGAAGGGACGGTCTACACTATCCTCGTGCGGCTAGAAAAGAAAAAACTGGTGAACATCGAAAAGAAGCCGTCCGATATGGGGCCGCCCCGCAAGTTTTACTCACTTAATGAGGCTGGCCGCCAGGAACTTGATTTGTTTTGGAAAAAGTGGGATTTTGTATCATCAAAAATCAACATTTTGAAGTCAAACTAGCTTCACAAGATATTCCGCACCTAAAAAAGGAGGAAACATAACATGATGGAAATGTTCAAAAAATTGATTGGTGAAAAAAAAGAGTACAAAATGATGATGGCACGGGTTGAAGCTCTGCCGGAGGACTACCAGTATGTATTTAAGAAAATTCAAAACTACATGTGGAATTTCTCCGCGGGCAACGGGATGGATATGCTGCACATGCAGTATGAATTAATCGAGTTGTTCGAAGCCGGTGCGGCGGAAGGCAGACAAGTTCTGGAAATCACCGGGGAAGACGTGGCATCCTTCGCCGACGAACTCGTCGCAAATGCTAAAACCTATGTCGCCAAGTATCGTGAAGATTTGAATCAGAGTATCATGAAGCGATTGGGAAAAAAATAAATTCAGACATGTAACACAAACTGTTCAATAGGCAACACCAACTGATTAGCTGGTTACAAATGTAAATTGCCGCCTTGCTATTCAGTTATATTTTTAGTCCAGTACTAAGTTATACAGATTATCAGTCAGACTAAATAGCAGAAGATAGGCACTTTTTATAAGGAGGAAAAATGATGAGCCATGCAGCGATTTCTGTAAAAGGGTTAAAAAAATCCTTTAAAGACAAGGAAGTCTTAAAGGGGGTGGATTTTGAGGTGCGGCGTGGCGAAATTTTCGCGCTGCTGGGCTCAAATGGAGCGGGCAAGACGACAACGGTCAACATCCTCTCGACGTTGATGAAGCCCGATGGCGGCGAAGCAGGGATTTGCGGCTTTGACGTCCAGCGTCAACCGGATCATGTTCGCCAGAGCATCAGCCTGACAGGGCAGTTCGCAGCTTTAGACGGCATGCTCACCGGGCGGGAAAACCTGATGATGATCGCCAAGTTGCGGGGAGTTTCCAATCCTGCTCAAGTCGCCGACCATCTGCTTGCAAGATTCAGCCTGACCGATGCGGCGGGCCGCCGGGTAGACAAATATTCCGGGGGGATGAAGCGCCGGATTGACATCGCCATGAGTCTGATCGGGACGCCGGCCGTCATTTTTCTCGACGAACCGACGACAGGACTGGATCCCGAAGCGCGGATTGAAGTATGGGATACCGTCAAGGAGCTTGCCGGCAGCGGCACGACCATCTTGCTGACGACCCAATACCTGGAGGAAGCCGAACAACTGGCAGATCGTATCGCTATCCTGCATAACGGAAAAATCATCACGACCGGTACCCTTACCGAACTCAAAGAGATGTTCCCGCCGGCAAAAGTGGAGTACATTGAGAAGCAGCCGACCTTGGAGGAAATTTTCCTCGCGATCATCGGTAAAAAGGAGGAGATGTAAATGAAAAGCAAAACAGGCGTATTGCTTGGGCGTTTAATGCGCAACATCATGCGCAGCCCGGATACGATAATCACGGTGGCGATTACGCCAATTATGATGATGCTGCTGTTTGTCTACGTTTTTGGCGGCGCCATAGAGACAGGCACGGACAACTATGTCAATTATTTATTGCCGGGAATCTTGCTGATGGCTATCGCATCCGGCGTCGCTTACACTTCCGTGCGGCTGTTTACGGATGTAAAGAGCGGGCTGATGTCGCGTTTCATTACCATGCCCATCAAGCGCTCGTCGGTATTGTGGGCTCACGTGTTGACCTCGCTTGTTTCCAATGCGCTTACTGTTGTGGTAGTTATCCTCGTCGCACTCTTGATGGGTTTCCGTTCCAGCGCTAATATCCTGGATTGGCTCGCGGTAGCTGGGATCCTCGGGCTGTTTATGTTGGCGCTGACATGGCTGGCGGTCATTCCCGGCTTGACAGCGGGGTCTATGGAAGGGGCGACAGCCTTTTCGTACCCGCTGATTTTCCTGCCGTTTATCAGTTCGGCCTTTGTTCCCACCGAAACCATGCCGAAGGTTGTCCGTGCGTTCGCGGAGAACCAGCCCGTGACTTCAATCGTGAATGCGATTCGTGCCCTCTTGTATGAAGGGGCTGTTGGCAACGATATCTGGATCGCGCTTGTCTGGTGTGTCGGAATCATGCTCATCGCTTACTTCTTCGCCAGTAAAGCATTTAAACGCCAGTTGGGGTAAATACATCAAAACGCTAAGCCTTCGGATGTGGCCGGCTTCAATTCCATTACTTTTTGCGCAGCTTTCCGGTATCGTGTTAATGTTGGAGTGGCCACATCTTCAAGCTGAAAGAGGTGTTGACAATGCAAACTATCCTTCTTCTGAATCTCCTAGCAACACTCGCTTCAGCAGTGAATTGCGGCGGGGAAGAGGGATTGGGGTATGATGATAGGCGCATCTGCGGGAGTGATTGTGCATCTCCTTTGTGGAATTACCATCAGGTAGATGTTTTCAAGGAGGTAAAACATGGATTACACTTCACCGATTGAAGCAGCGTTAAAGGTGAAACGGTGGCCTAAACATACCATCGCGGCGGGGCGTCGTCATACCGTTGGTCTTAAATCAGACGGCACGGTGACAGCTGTGGGTGATAATAAATATGGCCAATGTGATGTTAGCGGCTGGCGCGTGGCGTCCATTTGCCAATCGTTGCAACATAAGGAAGTGGTAGAACGTTAATTTACTGTACACATCGAATACCAGACCCGTAGGGTCAAGGTCGAAAGGAGCGATCATATTGAAGAATCGGTATCCCTTTTGGATAAGCATTCCGATTGTCGTCTTGGTTTTCATACTTTCCGCTTGTACAGGAGAAACAGAGCCTTCCGCTCCCCCGGAAGCAGCAGCGCCAGAAGCTGAATCGGCTCCACCTCCTACATCCGAGCAGGAGCCAGCCGTAGAGGCAACTCGTCCAGAAACCAAGAGCTTTGATTTGTTGACAGCTGAGGGAAATCAGTCATTGGAGGCGGTCCTGCATCAGGGGGAAGGGTTTTCCTTGTATGTCTTTGAGAAATTTGCATTTGATGCTGCTGCGGGCCGCTTATCGTTAAGCAGCAATCCGGATTATTATGTGGACATTGAACCGCTGCCTTCCGATTATGATTTGACTCAGCTTGCAGCTGCGGGTAAGGAAGAGTTGGGTCCAGTCGGAGAGGTGTCCGATTACAGCGGTGAGTTGGTTGAACATCCGCTTGGTTCCGCGGAACTCTACCTTCAAGCTTCCGGAGCGGAAGGTATAAGCGATTATATAGTGTGGACATCAGAACCAGGGGACGCTTTTCTGTTCCGCCTTCATAATCCCAAAGGCGAGGACGCTTCCGATTTCGCCGGACCGGTTCTTATTTCACTATCTACCGTACAAAGCGATAAGTAATTGGGGAAAGCCACCATCCGCTGCGATCAACTGCAAAAGTGCATTCTATTTTCCGCAAATCACCATTTTAGAGCGATTGAAATGCAAAAATACATCTCATTTAGGGCTATACGATAAAAAAGCAGCTTTTGCCGGAAATGAACTGCACTTTTGCATTTGAACCACCTGTTTAGAGGAGTTTCGACAAAAACCGCCTGCACTTTTGCATCTCGCGAGGATTCCCCCCCTCTTCCTAGCGGCTTCAAGCCCCGCGTTCCATCCCCGTTAACCCGGCCGGGCCTCCAGCTAGCGGGAAGATCCGCCTACCATGCTTTTTTTGACAAAAGATAAAGGAAATAGGGGGCCCCGATAAACGCAACCATGATTCCGGCTGCGGTACCGTCCGGCTGAGTTAAGTTGCGGCCAATCGTATCTGCCAGAAGCAGCAGCCAGCCTCCGATTAGAATGGACACCGGCACAAATTGCTGATGACGTGCTCCAACCAAAGCTCTGGCAATATGCGGAGCCATCAGGCCGATAAACGCGATGCCGCCTGTCATGGAAACGGCCGAGGCCGCCAGCGCAACTGCCGCCAGCATCAGAAGGATACGGTCTCTTTGAACCGCCATGCCGGCACCGATAGCGCTGTGCTCGTTTAATGCAAGCAAATTCAGCGCACTGGATTTGAATAGCACATAGGGGACCAGAATGAGCAGCCAAGGAAGCAGGGCCAGGGTGAAAGGCCAATCTGTTCCCCACACGTTGCCGGCAAGCCATTTGGAGATAAAATCCACTTTGGTTCGGTCAACGGAAGAGATGAGCACGATCATCATACCGGAGAGGGCCATGGAGAAACCGACGCCAGTGATAATCAGCCTGATCGGCTGCACCCCATTGCTACGGGTGTACGAGAATGCATAGATCAGTACAGCCGTTACCAGAGCCCCGGCGAATGCCATAAGCGGAATCATGTACACGAAGGATGCGACATCGATTGGCGCAAAGATGAAAAATACGGTAACTCCGACGCCAGCTCCAGAATTAATGCCTACGATTCCCGGATCTGCCAGCTCATTGCGGGTGATTCCCTGCAGAATGGCACCGGATAACGCAAGCGCCATACCCGCCAGCAGCGTAATTAGTATCCGGGGCAGGCGGATGGAGAAGAGCACAAAATGATCTTCGAACGATCCGTGCCCAAGGATTGTCGGAATCAGCCTGCCATACGATACAGGGGAAGATCCGATACCTATACCGGCTACGATGGTGCCCAGGATAAGAAGCACGAGGAGCGAAATGACAAACGGTTGTTTATGATACAGACGGGATGTTTTCATGAGAACGATCGCACTCCTTTGCGGACAATGAACAGGAAGAATGGCAAGCCCAGCACGGCCACGATAGCTGCAACCGGCGTTTCAAACGGGACGTTAATCATCCGCCCGAGCGTATCTGCGAACAACATGAAACTACCGCCAACGATCGCGGACAATGGCAGAATGGTACGGTAATCGGTCCCGGCAAACGCCCGCACGAGATGCGGAATCATCAGGCCGATAAACGCAATGTTACCAACAAGGGCAACCGCAGCACCTGCCAAAAGTGTGATCAACACGTAAAGCGCAATCTTGACATGAGTGATCTTAAGCCCAAGACCCACGGCTGTTCCTTCGTTCAGGCTAAGGATCGTCAGCTGCCGGGACAGCACAATAGAAATGACGAGGCAAATGATAATAACCGGGGCTATTGCTGCAATTTGCCCCCAGGTCGTGCCGATCAGTCCGCCGGACGTCCACATCGATACATTTTTGGAGAGCTTAAATTGAAGGCTGATTCCTTCGGCCACTGCCGTCAGCAGAGCCGATACTGCAGAACCGGCTAACACCATATGCAGGGGAGACATGTTTTGTTTCCGAAGAGCAGCAATACCGAATACAAGCATAAAGCCAACAGTTGCGCCAATAAAACAGGCAATCATCGTTCCGAAATAACCGATGGCAGGTATAAAAGCAAAAGTAACCGCAAGTGCAGCGTTTGCCCCAGCAGTTAGACCGAGTAGTCCGGGGTCGGCGAGCGGGTTTCGGGTTAGAACCTGCATAATCGCCCCGGCAACCGCAAGTGCAGCCCCTACCAGAACGCCGCCGACTTCCCGGGGTAAACGGAGCTCGCGGATGATGGAAATATCGCCACCTGTCAAAAGCGGGTTAAACATGGCGCTCCATATGTCGGAGAGGGAAACATTTTTGGCGCCAAGCCTAATCGCTAGTGCGAACATGACAACAAACACAACCAAGCTGACAAGCAGCTTAAGCGCAAAAGCAGAGTTTATCAGCTTTTGCGGGGACAGTTTCTTCATTTCGATCATCCGTTCCTTAATTTCCCAGCAACGACTTGGAAATAAAATCAAGCTGATAGTCAAGAGAAAGGGCATCGTTAAAATAGAACGTTGAGGCGTCTACTTCATAGACATGGTTATTTTTAACGGCCGGGATCTCCTTGTAAGTTGAAGTCTCCTGGAAGGAGGCATCACCGGCGGATTCTTTACTATAGATGACATAATCACCCATATAATCCGGCAGGATTTCTAATGACAAATTGTAATATCCGTCTTTTGCCGTCATTTCTTTAACCTTATCCGGCATTTTCAGCCCCATGGCCTGATAGATGATTTCCGTACCGCGTCCCCAGCTACTACCGAAGGTATACAGATTCTTGGAATCGCCTTCTATAACGGATATTGTACTGTCAGCACCAATCTTAGCTTTGATTTCTTCACCTGCTGTTTGGGCACGTTTCTTGAAATCGGCAATCCAGTCAGCTGCTTTCTGTTCCTGGTTAACGGCCTTGCCGATCTCCAGAATTTGAGTCAGATAGTCCACCTTGTTGTATGTATAGGTAACTAGCGGTGCGATTTGCTTCAGCTTGTCCGCGTTCTTGACATCTGACATGGCGATGATCAAGTCGGGTTTAAGGTTCAGGATGCTTTCAACATTCTCATCGGACACTTCGGCGACGTTCTTCAATGGATCCTGGAATTTAGGATTTGCTTTGGTCCAGGCATCCACACCAACAAGGGGGATATCAAGTGCTAGCAGGTTGCCTGCATATCCGGAAAGGACCACAACACGCTGAGGGTTGGCAGGGACCTCAATCGGTCCGCTTTCGGATTGATAAGCAATGGTATCGGAGCCGCTGGTATTAGCGCTTGAGCTAGCTTCCGAAGCCTTGCCGGTTGTGCCGGAGTTATTGTTTGCATGGTTGCCGCAGGCACTTATAACCAGGATGGTAAGGACAAATAGAGGTAACAACAATTTCTTCATTTCTAGTACTCTCCCTTTCCACTACACTAAATGTGATATTGATAATCATTATCATTAAAAGACCGCTGAGAAAACTTTAAAGGTTTATAGCTCGTTTGTCAACAGTTAAAATGTATCCCTGAAGAGTGGGCTTGCCCCACTCCTTTCTTTTTGAGCAGGGATTATAATCCATCTTGACAGTGAAAAGTTTTAATGGAGGGAGGGCTTGATCGTCAGGAAGTGGAGCTGCTAGCTGAATAATCTTGAGGAGGTATTTTTTATGCTTACCATTACAAGAAAAGCAGTTAGTTTGTTGGTAGTGCTTGCCGTCATGATCACAGGATTTTTACCCCAAACTGCTGGTGCGACCGAGATGGATGCTGATTCTGAATCTTTGGCACAGACCGCCGGTGCTCCGGCCACGATCCAAAATTACCCGATGCCATCCATCTATACCGCATCCAGTGTGTTTACATTGAAAGCGGATAACGAAACGATTCCTGTTATTAAGTATCTGGATGACTATGACTACGCTCAATTTTCTTTTTCCGGCACGGTCAAGATCGAAGTTACTGCCAATGCGCCGATTACCTCTTATTCCATCAGTCCACAGGCCAAAAACATCAAGGGTACGGTCACCGGAAACAAGCTGACGTTTTCGCTTTCTTCCTCAACCTATGTGATCGTGAAAATCAATGACTGGAAGAAGAAGATGGTCATCGCAGCAGATCCCTTGGAGACGGATATCCCCCCGTCCACAGGTGCCGGGATCTATAATGTGACAGGGTCGCCATACAACGCGGATAACACGGGGGCACGGATGGCATCGGATGCGATTCAGCGGGCGATCGATGATGCTCATCAAGCGGGCGGCGGCGTTGTATTTGTTCCGGCCGGTGTCTATAAAAGCGGGAATCTGACATTAAAAAGCAATGTGACCTTTTACCTGGCCGGAGGCGCCGTCATTGTCGGCACAGGCAAGGGGGAAGACTACGCGATTGATTTTCGCAAGGATTCACGAAATGCCGATGGAACGTATTTCATTCGTACTGCCATAAACTCCAGCAATATTACCATACGGGGACGGGGAACCATTGACGGCAAAGGCATCGCAATGCGGGAGCGCAAGATGCCGGCGCCGCATAAAAATGAAGGGTTTCTGAACAACCTGCTCGTGCCGATCGCAACCACAAATTTTACGTTTGACGGTTTAATATTGCGGGATGCCGGTTTCTGGTCGTTTATGGTGGTTCGTTCCGATCATGTGACCATCAAAAATCTTAAGGGATTCCAGGATTTATACAAAATTGAAAATGACGTGATCGATATTAATGAAAGTCAGCACGTGCTTGTCAAACATGCCATTGCCATATCGGATGACGACACTTACTCCACCAAAACCTGGCTGCAGACGGGGATGTCCAAAGGGTGGCCGGGCGCGCTTGAACATTTGGAGGATGTGGTCTTTGATGACGCATTGGCCTGGACAAGATGCGCGGCATTCAAGATTGGCATGGGCGTAGCCCAGCCACAGATCGGTGTCACGATCCGGAACTCGTATGTGTTTCAAAGCGCCCGGGCGTTGCTCATTGATCATGGCTACCAATACAACACGCTTCCGGAGGAAGGTTACGCCCAAGATATTACGTTTGAAAATATCGATATCGAACGCGTTGGCATCAATCAATTCGGGAACTATTGGCTTGGGGTTTCCACCAGCACTTCCGGCGACGTAAGCAATGTGATCTTAAAGAACGTCAATGTTCGCGAGACGGGATCGCAGAAATCCAGGCTTGCCGGAAATGCCACCAAAGGCGGCATGGTTAACGGCGTCACGTTCACAGATATTTATGTTGGAGGCAAGCTCGCAACAAGCCTGAACGATTTGAATGCCACCGCCAACAATAATGTAAACGGTATCATTTTTGCCAATTCCAATGCCAAGCCGCCATTGTTCAGCGACAATTTCGAAGACGGAAATACGACGGGATGGACATCTGTTACCGGCGGCTGGAATGTACCTGCAGACGGCACGAATAAAGTGCTGTCCAGCGGGGGCCAGACAACTACATCCCTGATTACCGCTAATAGCGGCGGTTTATGGACGGATTACACGTATGAAGCCAGAATGAAAATGCCCATCACCGATGCAAATGCAGGTATGGTCTTCAGGGTGAAGGATGCCAATAATTATTATATGTATCGCATCAATTCATCGAATCAGAAGCTGGAGTTGTACAAATCCGTGAACGGAAAACTGACGGCTGTAACCAGTACCCCGTTCACAGCCAAGGAGAAGCAGTGGTACACGGTGAAGGCGGTTATCCAAGGTAACAAGATTGCCTGTTATGTGGACGGAGAATTAAAGATGGAATGGACCAATCCGGTCACCGAATTGACAGCAGGCGGGATCGGATTCCGGACCACCTCGGCGGGCGTCCATTTTGACGATGCTTTGGTGCTGGCGCCTGCCCCGATTTAGTGTAGCGTCGTAAATGGATCATACGAAGGAGCTGCCCCTAAAGCCATGAAATGGCTTGGGACAGCTTCGTTTTTTTAATATATTGTCGAATAGGGGGTAGCAGTGAAATAATCAAAGGGATAGAGATTTTTAACGGAAGGCGTGAAAAGCTTGGACTACCTCCGCAGGCAATCGTTCCGCAGCAAACTCAAAGTCGCATTTCTGGCCGTCATCGTGCTCTCCGTGCTGATGACCGGCGGGCTGTCTTATTATATTTCGGCCGCCACCCTGGAAAAGAACGCGCTGAAGCTCACACAGGACACGGTGGTCAGGTCCGCGCAGATCGTGGATGAGAAGCTGAACAAGCTGATGCTGATAATGATGACATTCATGATCAGCCAGCCTTTTCACGACATGCTGAAGGATGCCGCCTCCGGGGACACCAGCAGATATTACACGCATCTGAACGATCTTGACAACGTTTTCTCACAGGCGCGGATCGCCGAGCCGCTGATACAGTCCATCTACGTTTCGACGCCGATTGGCGAGTTCTACCCTTCGTCCATGAACCGCAACCGGCTTACCGCGTTTGAGGATACCTTTCTGTACGACCGCATCGAACAGGAGAAAAAGAACCTCTGGGTGGAGGGCCATGAGGATATGCTCTTCTCTGGCAGGGACCGCGTCATCTCGCTGATTCTGGAGCCGATTTTTGACATTCCGGTCAGCGATGTCTATATTGTCGTGAATATCCGCGAGGACGGCTTTCGCAAGCTGGTGCAGGGAGACACCGGGACAGGGGCGTCCAGCTTTTTGTTGAACGCTAAAGGCGAGACAGTCTACCCTGTGAAGGAGACGCTGGTTCGGCAGGCGGTGGACTCAGGGAATCTGCGGGAGTTGATGAACCGCCCGGAAGGCAGCCAATCCTTTGAACTGGACGGCAAAGCTTATTTGCTCAATTATGCCCGGCTCGGCATTGCGGATTGGACAATGACCACCATCCAGTCTCAGGCCGGCGTGCTGAAGGACATGGTATATGTGAAATGGCTGATCGCCGGGGTTGCTCTGGCGGCTTTTATCGTAACAACGCTGATTTCCGGCGCGTTTACGCGCTATCTGCTAAAGCCGCTGCAAGGGCTGCTGAAGGTGATGAAGCGGGTGGAGAACAATGATTTGTCCGCCCGTTTTGCGAGCGGCAGCGGAGATGAGCTGGCCCAGGTGGGCTTCCGGTTCAACCGGATGCTGGAGCAGATTGTGGTGTTGATTGAAGAGGTCACGGAGGCACAGACACATAAGCGGTCTGCGGAGATCAAGGCGCTGTCGGCGCAGATGGATCCGCATTTTCTGTATAACACTCTGAACACCATATACTGGAAGCTGAATTTGAAGCAGGTCGGGCCTTCGCAAAAAATGGTCATGTCGCTCTCCCGGCTGTTCCAGCTTGGGCTGAACAATGGCCAGGAAATTACGACACTGTCGAAAGAGCTGGAGCATGTGCGCCAGTATCTGGAGCTGCAGTCAAGCTGCTATGAAGGGTTGTTCTCCTATGAGATTTATGTTCGCGAGCCGGAGCTGTCCACGCTTTCGATTCCGCGCATCATTTTGCAGCCGCTGGTGGAGAACAGCATTCTGCATGGTTTTCGCGACCTGGAGAACGGCGGCCGGATCGAGATTGAAATTGCCGGAGACGGGGACAGGGACGGGGAACGCTGGACGCTTGCCGTACGCGATAACGGCAGCGGCATGGACGAGACCCAAGTGCGCGCACTCTTTTGGCGGGAATCGGATAAGGGGTACGCCGTATCCAATCTAATCCGGAGGCTTCAGCTCTATTACGGGGAAGGTGCGGAATTTCATGTGGACAGTGCGCCGGAACGCGGAACAGAAATACGGATTTCTTTACCTAGGAAGGGGGAGCATGCGGATGAGCAATCCTGAGGCGGTCAGTCTCTGCATTATCGACGATATCAAAAGCGTGGTGGACGGGCTGACCGCGATGAACTGGGAAGAACAGGGGATTCGGGTCGCAGGGGTATCGAACAATGGGGAAGAGGGGCTTAAGCTGATTGGTGGGGTGCGGCCGGATATGGTCATTACCGATATACGGATGCCGAAAATGGACGGACTGAGCTTGCTGCGCGCGGTTCTGGAAGAGAATCGCAGTTGCAAGGTCATTTTGATCAGCGGTTATGCCGACTTTGAATATGCGCAGCAGGCGGTGCAGCTGGGTGCGTTTGATTTTGTGGTGAAGCCTTTTTCAGAGGAAGAGATCATGTCGACGGTGCTGCGGGCCAAGGCGGAGATTATGGAAGAGAGGTCCAAGCGCCTAAGTCTATGGGAAATGGAAAATAAGCTCCGCGAGAGTATGCCGGTGCTGCGGCAGGAATACTTTGCACTGCTCGTGAGCCACCGTACCTCATGGGAAGAGGCTTCGAGGCGGTGGGATTTTCTGAATATTGAGCTAGAGCCTCAGGGCTTCGTCGTGATGCTGATTGAAATCGACCGTTTCCAGGAGCAGGTTGCCGAGCTGTCCATTCGGGAGATGGAGCTGATCCGTTTCTCACTGCTGAATATCGTACAAGAGACACTGGCCGATCATGCGCGTTGCCTCGTTTTCCGCGCCCGTCATGACCGGTACCTGGCCGTACTGAATGATACAAGTGTGTCCCGTCCGTTCAGTCCGATCGAAATTGCCGAGCAGTGCTGCCGGAATATTGAGCGGTATACCAAGTTTACGATTTCGATCGGGGTCGGCGGCAGAGTGGAGGAGATCAGCGAGCTGCCGGATTCCTACCGCCAGGCACATCGGGCGCTCTCCCATCACCTGTTCACCGAAGGCAATGCGGCCATTATGTACGACGATATTCACCAGAGCGGAAGTCAGGAGCCGCTGGCGCTGGAGTACAAGGATGAGCTGCTGCTGGCCCTTCGTTCCGGGAATGTCAGCCGGACGGGCGCCATTCTGTCCGCGATTTCGGAAACGCTGCAGAGCTTGATATCCCGGCAAAATCCGGATTACCTCCTCAGTCTGTACGATGAGCTGGCCGCTTCAGCCATTCGCACCTTTTACGAGATGGTTCCGTATCCGGACATTCAGCCGCTGATCCAGCGATTCCGGGCGGTGCAAGGGACAGCGGGGCTGTCGCTTTCGTCCCTGCAGCATCAGTTGCTGGCCTTGTGCACGGAGGGAGCCGGACTGGTGCGCCAGAACAGCTTATCCGAAGGGCAGAGGGTGATTTATGAAGCCACCCGCTATATCAAAGGCCGCTTGTCCGAGGATATCACCGTCGGCGAATGCGCCGCCCATGTTCATCTCAGCGCCAGCTACTTTTCCAGTCTGTTCAAGAAGGTGACCGGGATGACGGTCACCCAGTATATGACCTCGGAACGCATCCAGAAAGCGAAACTGCTGTTGGTGGAGGGGGCGCAGGTGCAGGAGGTGGCTTCGGCTGTAGGTTATGAGGAGCGCCGATATTTCAGCGAGATGTTCAAGAAGATCACCGGCCAGACGCCGTCGGAGTTCAGGGCGAGCTATCACCCGGACCGGCCGGAGGCGTGAGCGTGTGCGGCGGGAGACCGTAGAATTTTGTCCCTGGAGAGTGAGTCTGCCGCACTCCTTTTCCGCGGACGAGGACCTATAATAAAAGGCGAGCTCACAATACAAATGCTAATCAAAGGGGTAGAATGTATGCGAAAAAAATGGTTAGGTCTCGGCTTGAGCCTCATCCTGGCCGCCGGAATCGCAGGCTGCGGCGGGAACGGCAGCAACAACGGCAATGGCGGTGCGGCGAATGGAAAATCCGACGGCAGCACAGGGGCTCCCTCAGCCGAGACGGGCGCACCCATACAGTTGAAATATTGGACTGACGACCGTCACGACCAGGAGTATATCAAGGAATTGATCAACAAGTTTAATGAAACGAACGGCGACAATATTCAGGTGGAATTGACCGTGATGTCCGAGAATTACACGCAAAGCGTCGACATTGCCTTTTCCAGCAACCAGGCGCCGGATGTGCTGCGCCTCAAGAGCGCAAATACGTCCGAGTTTGTCAAAAAAGGGTATCTGGCGCCGCTTGACGATTATCTTACCGATGACATGAAAACGAAATTCGGCAGCCTGTTGATCGACAATGTCAACCGTTTTGATGGTAAGGTCTACTCTTTGGCTAATACCGGCCTCACCATGCGTCTGGTCTACAACAAGGATCTCTTTGCCAAAGCGGGCATCGAGAAGCCTCCGGTATCGCTCCGGGAAATGGTGGACGATGCCAAGAAAATCACCGAAGCCGGCAAGTCCGAAGGCATCTACGGCTTCGCGCTGAACTTCAAAAATCCCAAGCAGGCATTTGACCGTTCCATCCGGGAGATTCTCTCCTTGAGCGGCTATCAGGGACTGGGCTTTGATCCGAAAACAGGCCAATTCGATTTCGCGCCTTACGCGCAGGTCATCGAATATTTCAAGCAGATGTATAAAGACGGAAGCATTCTGCCCGGCGCGGAATCGTTGGATATCGACCCGCTGCGCGCCCAATTCGCGGCAGGCAAAATCGGTATGTATCTTTCCTTCTCGACAGAGCCGGGCGTGTACAAGGATCAGTTCCCGACGGAAATCAACTGGGCGGGCGCCCTGGCCCCAACGCTGGACGGACAGATCAAGGGAACCTCCGAAATTGTGTCCGCCGGAACCTGGCTCGGCATCAGCGCCAGATCGGCCCATCAGGACGCAGCCTGGAAATTCGTGCAGTATATGTACGGCGACGAGGTTTTGAAGACCTATCATGAAAAAGGCTTCGGGATTGCCGTTGTGCCAAGTATTGTGAAACAGGCCAAAAATCCGGAAATCGGCGGGATGGAAGGCTTCCTGGTCGGAGAACACGACTCGCTCTGGCCCGCTGCGCCAAACGTTACTCCGGAAGGTTCCACCTATGCGGATGCTTACTTCAAATATATCCTCGACGGGGGAGATTTGAAAGCGGTCACAGCGGATTTGAACGCAAGATACAACGCCGCCTTGTCCAAAGCCGTGGAGAAAGGCGAGATTACCGTAACGCCGGATCCTGCTTTTGATCCAAGCAAACCGCAGGGAGAATAACGGGAAGGATGGGGCTGCCGCGCACTTCTTGGCGGATGCCCCTTTGCTTTTCCTGAAGAGGTTGTTCAAAAAGTCATCTTTCCATGACGAAGCCGTTCAAGAAGTCGATTCGACGTCGAATCTTGAACTCAGCCGGGCCTTCCGTTGCTCACGTAGGTTACCTACGCTCCGCTACTCAGCCCCTGGCTTCATCCAACTCAAGCGTTTTGAAAAAACGCACTTCGGAAGCATAAGCTTCGGTCTTGAAAACCCGACTTTTTGAACTTGCACTTAAATGGAAGGAGGAACAAATCATGAGTTTTAAATGGAAACGGCTGGGGGAGAATGCTCTATTTCTGGTCCCGAGCAGTATTCTGACGGCTGCCTTAGGCATCTATCCCCTGCTCTGGATGCTGCGCTATATGTTCTATGATTATGCCGGGTACGGCGATGCGCTGTTCATTGGCCTGGACAATTTCCGCCGGTTGCTGCGCGACGGGCTGTTCTGGGGATCGGTCGGCAATACCTTTATCTTTGCTGGAGGCAAGCTGCTGCTGACGCTGCCGTTATCCCTGTTGCTGGCAGTCATCCTCAACGGCAAGCTGCGGGGCGGAAATCTGCTGCGGGGCATTTATTTTATGCCGACGGTGATCAGTACCGCAGTCATATCCGTTGTTTTTTATAATATCTTCAATTCCTATAACGGGATGGTTAACACCGTTCTGATGAAGCTGCACCTGATCTCGCAGCCGATCGACTGGCTCGGGCCGAAGCATGCGATGCTGACGGTCATTCTTGTGGCGGTATGGGGCGCGGTCGGCAATTATATGCTGCTGTTCCTGGCCGGGCTGCAGAGTATTCCGCAGGATTTGTACGAGAGTGCGGCCATGGACGGCGCGAATGCCGGAAGACGGTTCTGGAGCATCACGCTTCCGATGCTGGCCCCGGTTGCTCAGATGGTTATCATGCTGGCGATTATCGCATCCCTGAAAGGCTACGAGAGCATTATGGTCATCACGGAAGGCGGACCTATCGGCAAAACCGAGGTCATGTATCTCTATCTGTACAAACTGCTGTTCCCGGTATCTACAGGTTCGCCCGTAACGCAGCAGCTTGGATACGGCAGTGCCGTAGGCTTCGCAAGCGCTGTTATCGTCGGAGCGATCACCGGCTTGTATTTCTTCTTAAGCCGTAAAATGAACAAAGTGTATTAGTGCGTGTTCAAAAAGTCAGGTTTTCAGCACCGAGAAGGTTGGTGAACAACCTCTATTAGTGTACAGGAGGTCCATCCATGAACGAACAGGTGTTATCCCCACAGCCGGACGGTCGCGGAAAAAGTGCAGCCCGCCCGATTTCCGGTCATGCAGGCCGGGTTGTGGCCCGCACGGTCATGTGGCTGTTTTTATTGATAACGGCGATGCTGACTTTATTTCCCTTGCTTATGACATTATCCGGTTCTCTCAAGACCGGCGCTGAAATGATGACCGGCGGCAGCCTGCTGCCGGCCAAGCTGCAATTCGCCAACTATGCGGAAGCCTGGAAACAGGCTAATTTCGCCCGCTATACCTGGAACAGTGCTTTTGTCAGCATTATGGTTACAGTTGGCACCTTACTGGTCGCTTCGATGGCGGCTTATGTGGTGGACCGGCGCGATTTTCCCGGCAAATCCCTATATGTAACGGTGCAGGCATCGATGATGTTTATATCCGTTGGCGCCATTGTGCTGCGCCCACAGTTTGATCTGATGGTGGCCCTGCACCTGAATACCACGCTGTGGGGAGTCATCCTCATACTGATCAGCGCCCATTCCAGCACGTTTTTTATGCTGCAGGGCTTCTTCAAAGCGATTCCCCGCGAGCTTGACGAAGCGGCAATGGTGGATGGCTCCGGGTTCATCCGCACCTTCTTCCGGATTATCCTGCCGCTCTTGACTCCGGGGCTGGGCGTGGCCGGGCTGTTCGCCTTCCGCCATGCGTGGAACGAATACATTCTGCCGCTGGTGTTCACGATGACCAATCCGCAGCTGCAGACGCTCACCGTCGGGCTGGCGAATCTCCGCTACGGCTCTTCCGCGGCGATGCAGATCCATCTGATGATGGCGGGAGCCTGTTTGTCGATCCTGCCGATGCTGCTCGCGTACATTCTGGCAAACAAGACGTTTATCCAGGTGACGGCGGGTTCGGTCAAAGGCTAAATTCAATTTCTTATACAAAGGAGTAGTGTGCTATGAGTGATTTTACAGTAGGACCTTTGGTTTCCAGCCCGGTCATCGCCCGGCATGCAGCGAATCCGATTCTGTCTCCGGGCGATGTGCCTTACGGTCCGGCGATGGTCTTTAATGCCGGTGTCGCCAAATTCAAAGGCAGATATGTGATGGTCTTCCGCAATGACTACGGCGATGAACATAAAGGGATTGTTGCCCCTCATCATACAACCAATCTTGGCCTGGCCTTCAGCGATGACGGCATCAAGTGGGAGGTGCAGCCTAAGCCGTGCTGGTCCTGGCGTGATGAAGAAGTTATCCGCGTGTATGATCCGCGTCTGACGGTAATCGGCGAACAATGCTATATGTGCTTTGCGGTCGATACCAAGCATGGGCTGCGCGGCGGCATCGCCGTAACCGAGGATTTCAGCTCCTTCGAGGTGCTTAGCCTGTCGCTGCCGGACAACCGCAACATGGTATTGTTCCCGGAGCGGATCGGGGGCAAGTATGTGCGGCTGGAGCGGCCGATGCCCGTATACAGCCGGGGCGGCATAGACCGCTTTGACATGTGGATGAGCGACTCGCCTGACCTGAAATACTGGGGCAACTCCAAGCTGCTGCTGGCGGTTGAAGATGTAGCCTATGCCAATGACAAGGTAGGACCGGGCGCTCCGCCCGTCAAAACGGACAAAGGCTGGCTGACCCTGTTCCATGCCGTGGACATCGACCGCAGCCGGGGCAAAAACGGCTGGGAGGATAGCTGGAAGAAACGCTATACCGCCGGCATTATGCTGCTGGATCTTGCCGATCCCAGCCGGATCATCGGCAGGGCGGAGGCGCCGCTGCTTGCGCCGGAAGCTGCTTATGAGACCGATGGGGGCTTCCGCAATGATGTTATTTTTCCCGGGGGCATGATTTTGGAAGATTCCGGGGAAGTCAAAATCTATTACGGCGCCGCCGATACCGTGGAATGTCTGGCTACTGCGCATGTAGATGATCTGCTACGGCTTTGTCTTGAAGGTACGGTTAAATAAGCAATTATGAAACATTAAACCGGCTCAAAAACGAAATCGTAGCTTGACCGGGGCTGGGCAAACGATCCGGAGTACGTGGGGCCTACCTAACGGACCGAGATGACCTTATTTCGACGAAATCATGCGTTTTGGGAGGGTGAACGGACTCTATGGACCTTATTTGGCCTTTTGAAGCATGTTTTGGGCTATTTTCAGGTAAATAAGGTCACTCCGGTCCGTTAAAACTGAAAACGCCGTATTTTGAGGCCAATAAGGTCTCCTCGATCCCTTAGCGGGTCCAGGATGACGCCCCCGTTCTCATCACCGCCTGTCAAGTACCGATTTTTAGGTTGAGCCATTAAACCTATACAGAATTGGAGGACTTTCTATGAACTACGGACATATTACGCTGCCTTCCACCAGCATTCCGGTTGCTCGTGAGGTGGATGTGCTGGTCATCGGCGGCGGAGCTTCCGGCATCGCCGCGGCCATTGCCGCTGCGAAAGGGGGAGCGCAGACGATGCTGGTGGAGCAGAGAGGGTTCCTTGGCGGCATGGGCACGGTTGCGCTCGTCCCGGCTTTCTGCCCCTTTACGGATAAGCGGAAGCCGATTATCCGCGGCCTTGGCCTGCAGCTGATGGAACGGATGAAGCAGGCATGTGATCCTGAGTACCGCGAGGAATATCAAGAGCTGCTGGATTGGGTGCCGATCGATCCCGAGGTGCTGAAACGAGTCTATGACGATGCCATTCTTGAAAGCGGCGTGACGCCGTTGTATCACACCTTTGTTTACGATGTCGTACTGTCCGAGGACCGCCGGACGGCCCAAGGTGTCGTTGTCGTCAACAAAACGGGACGTTCTTTCATCCCCTGCCGGTATATCATCGATTGCTCTGGAGATGGGGATATTGCCGCACTGGCGGGAGTTCCTTTTCAGAAGGGCGGGGAAGCGGGCGAACTTCAGCCCGGCAGCATGTGCTATCTGCTTGCGAATGTGGACCGTCCGAAGTTCAAACGGTTCCTGGAGGAGAGCGGGGATACGGGCCAACTGCACAAGACGGTGGAGCTGGCAATTGCCGAAGGAGCGCTGCCGGAGGGCCGCAAGTCGATCTCCGGCCTTGCCTGGATCAGCGACTACCTGGTGGGCGTCAACTTTGGCCATGTATTCGGCGTCGACGGTACGCTTGCCGAGGATTTGACGCGGGGGGCGATTGAAGGACGCCGCACGGCGGAACGCCAGCTGCAGTTCTTCCGCCGCTATGTGCCGGGCTTTGAGCACGCCCATATGGTGGCGAGCGGAGAGCAGCTCGGCATCCGGGAGACCCGGCGCATCGAAGGGGACTACATCTTGACGGTCGATGATTTCCTTGCTGCGCGCTCCTTTCCGGATGACATTGCCCGCAACGCCTACTACATCGACATCCATCTCGCCAGCAGCAAAAGCGAGATGACTTTCAACCACTTGCCGCCGGGAGTTTCACATGGCGTACCGTACCGGATCCTGCTGCCGGTCGGCATCGACAATCTTTGGGTCGCCGGACGCTCCGTATCCTCGGATCGTGCGGTCCAAGGCTCCCTGCGGGTGATGCCGAACTGCTTCTCCATGGGTCAGGCCGCAGGGACGGCGGCTGCATTGGCACTGCAGGGCGGCACCGGCTCGCGCGGCATTTCCGTAGTCGAGCTTCAGCGGCGGCTGCTGGAGCAGGATGTATGGCTGGGAGAGGATTTCATACCGGCTGAGGAGGCCGTGGGCAAGAAGGAAGGGAATACGCCGTGAAGCTGCTTCCCTTAACGGATGAGTGGTTCCACGGTGCCGTTTCGCTGGAGCAGCGGGAGGATGGAATCAAGCCATGGCGCATTCCTTACCTGGATTACGACTTGTATCCGCCCGAGGGAATCGAGGGCAAAGCCGAGATTTGCGCCGGTGTCCGCCTGCGGCTGCGCACGGATTCCGCAGCGGTGGCGGTATCGTTCACACCGCTTGCGGATGCCGCCGCCATGGACTGCCTGGCAGGAGGAAAATTACACCAGACACTCAGCCTGCCCGCCGGAGCAACAGAAGCCTTGTTCAGCGGACTGGGGGGCGGAGTCAAGGATCTGGAGATCTGGCTCCCGCAAAATATTGGAATGACCGTCACCGGCCTGCGGATCGGCGCCCAAGCTGTCGGAGTTCCGCTGCCGGACACCCGGCCCCGCTGGATTACTTACGGCAGCTCCATTACACAGTGCGTCGCGGCTTCCAGCCCTTCGCGCACCTGGCCTGCCATTGCCGCCGCAAACTGCGGCTTCAACCTGACCAATCTCGGCTTCTCCGGCAACTGCCACATGGAGCCGATGATCGGGCGGCTGATTCGCGACCTGCCGGCCGATTTCATCTCCATATGTGCGGGCGTGAACATCTATGGCGCAGGCACCTTAAGCCCGCGTATGTTCAAGCCGCTGCTGATTGGACTGCTGGAGACGATACGCGATAAACACAGGGAGACCCCGCTCCTTGTCATTTCCCCAATTTATGGCACCGTCCGCGAAACGGAGTTGAATCGTCTGGGCTTCACGTTGCCCATGATGCGAGAAGCCATCCGCGAGACCGTGGAGCTGCTCAGGGAACGGGGCGATCGTAAAGTTTACTACCAGGATGGCCTGAACTGGCTCGGCTCAGAGGAAGAAGCCTTGCTGACGGACGGCCTGCACCCCGGAGCCGATGGGTATGAGTTGCTAGGCCGGCGTTTCCGCGACCTTCATGAATTTGCGTTACGGGGTGTATATAGATTTGCGGAGTGATGTAATGTCTACCTATCGTGGTATTATTAAACAATATAAAACTTCTGATGGGTCGTGTATATGAATATGAAAGATCCCTTTGAGCTGATGAACTTTGATGTTGAAGAAGCAAGTATATACGAGTTACAAAAATTATTTGCAGCGCCTCCCGGCACACATGTCGTTTCATTCATTGTCCGAACTCATCGATTGGAATGAAAAGCATTTACCGAACCTACCTTAATTCGCATAGCTTATTCTTTTGAACAAACAACGAAACATCGCAAAAAGCCCGTATTTAACTAACTTTGCTTATACCGCAACGTTCAGCGCATAAAAATGATGAATGCTCCATTTAATAAAGTGGAGCATTTTTAAATAATTTGTCGCACTCTCCCGAAAGGGAGGGGGCGATTTTGTCGTTTATAGGAATTTGTTGAGGATTGATTTAATTTGTTCAATAAATGATCAATAATTGCCCCCAATTCTATACAAAAAGACTTAGAATAATTGACTAATGGTAAATAATTCCGTATTCTTACGTTAAGGAATTAAATGGGATTGGAGGTAATATTTTTGAATCAATTACGTTTGGACGATTTAAAAATTGATTCTTTAGTTGATCTGCTAAAGGCTACATATACCCTTGAAGATTGGGACAAAATGATCGAAATAGCTGACAAGCTTCACTTGGCCGCCCTAGAGCTTGAAGGCGAAGGATCAACTAAAAGCAAGGCTTGTGAGAGACATCCGACTTACTACTTTGGCTACAGCAAGTTAATGAAAGGGTTAGCTCTTCAAAATAAGGGACAATACAGCGAATCAAAGGCCCTTGTAGAAGAGTATAGTGATCTTTCTTGGCTAGACGACGGGAGCAAAGAAGCAAAAGAAGAAGTCGAATTCTTTAAATTGTTCTCTAAAGCCAACATGCTCGCAGTCAATTTACTCTCAGGTAGATTAGAGTACCTTGACCCGTATATTCAATTTCTAAGGGATGCAAGAATCGAAGAGTTAATACCTGGGATACTCAACATCACCGATGCGGCAATAAAACATGATTTTGACATTGGTGAGGTGTTGACTTTATTTGAAGATGATATAAATAAAGCACTCGAATACTATAAGCTGAAGCGAACAGTGTACTTGATGAGAGTATTCTTCAAATTGTCGCTGTATCACTTTGTTCGTCAGCAGTATAGTGCTGCAATAGATAAAACATTACAAGGTTTGGAATTCTCTAACATACTTAAAGATACATTCGCATTTAAAAAGTTTTCTGCATTGTTCGAATCATTTAGAAAACATGCTAACGAAGATCAACAGAAGCGGTACACTCTATTTATGAATAATACTCTTAAGGAGGAATTAAGTAATGAAAAAAGCATTTTTTTCGATGGCGATCGCATTGGGGTTAATTAGCGTGATTGTAGTACCCGTAGTACCAAGTACACCTGGCGTAATAACTGTAAATCATGGGGCGGATCATTAAGATGTTTGAGTATCAGATTGAATTTTTGCTGAAGTAATGTCAGCATTTAAGTTGAAGAAATCACCCTCTAGGGCCAAATAGAGGGTGATTTTTTTATATATGAGAAGGTCAGTAAGCTTACATCGATTGGTCTCGTTCAACGAGATTCATCCAGCCTACCAGATCATGGACGGCGATACCGCCGAACGAGGTGTGTGCTTCGCCCAATTGCTCCAACTGGACGAGCTGCTCATTCAGAACTTGACTGCCTTCTTCGTAAAAAGTGATGAAGTTTCCTTCGGTGGAGGGCTTGGTTTCCACACCGGTATAGATTTTCTTGTTCATGCTTTCGCCTTCGGCAAACTCGGTTTTGGCCGTATTGTAAATGGCCTGGGCGCTATCACGGTAAGACATCAGGGTCACGGATTCGAAGCGCGAGATCATCCAGGAGCTCAAAGTTTGCTCGCTGTCCGGTACTTTGTAATTATCGAGCCAGAAGGGAAGAGCCGCTGACAGCGGAAGTTCCAAGTCAGCCGCCTGTCGGGCCAACTCATCGACATTGCCCTGCCACTCAGTCACCAGGGTGTCATAATCCGTTTTCCAAATCGGAAGCAAATACGGCTCAATGTCAACATGAATTCCCTTTAGCTTCTCTTCCGGCGCGGCATGCTGCTGGTAATCGTTAATCCATTTCATAAAAGCGTCCAATTTCGGACGGCTTGTGGCGAGGGCCCAGTCCGGGGCTCCGTTTAGAGCATGAACCTCGATACCCATTTCCGAGGCCTGGCGAATAAAGCTGCGATAGGAATCAAGATCCACTTTGGTACTAATTTGCAAGTATATAATTCCGACACCTTGGGACTTGGTAAAGTTCAACAGCTCGGAGGACGATGTTTGGATAAGAGCGGTGTGCCATAACCAAGTCGTTCTGGCTTTGGAGACGGGTTCATCTGCAGCGCTGGAGGCCTTGGTGGCCGGATTGCCCAAAAGCGCCAACATCAAAACAAAGACAAGAAGCATTGCGGATTTGCGGGGGTAAGAGATAGTTTTCACGAAGATGTACACTCCTTTAAGATAATAAAAATGTGTGATTACGGTTAGGAATAGCGGACGACACGATTAAGGATCATATGAAACTCTAGGCCTTACCTCCCGCGCAGTGATGTGCCCGATATTTAGGTCGTAAATCCCTATTAACAAATGTAATTTGCGACTTAAGGATGGGGTATGATCATATTTTCGTCGGATTCGTCAAATTTCTACATAGGTCTAAAGGATTATTTTTGCCATATTATTAGCAATATTAACAGTGGAATCCAGTTTAAGTTTGATAAATAGGGATATATGCGCCAATGGTCCGATTCTCTAAAATAATTCGAGAAAGCGATTTCAAAGTGCAGTGTTCGGTTGTGCATGGGAATAAGGGGCTAAAGGGATATATGGACATCCGTTTTAGAGAAACGGAATTGTCCACTTTTTTTGTGAAGATGAAGGTGGGGAGGAGGTTAGTACAATTAAACCTTTTGACGATATGTTCATGCAAAAATAACGACTACAATTAGCAAGTTTACTTGCATTACGAAAAGAGCCGAAGTATTCTTCGGCTCTTTTCTAAAATATACATTTGCTTTATTGCAAGAAGCGATAACCAGTTAATACTTGATGGTTGTTGGTCATTAAATATACGGAGGATTGTACGCACATAGAAGCTGTCGTTGGTGCATCTTGTTAAACTTTAGCGCGGTGCAATACCGAACTGAGGTTGCTTCAGTTAACTAAGACATACTGCCGCTTACTTCAGATAGGTTCCCGTTTCTCCAATTCCGCCTCTGCCATTCAATACATATACCCTTGCATTTCCTTTGCCGGAGCATGTCAGGGTAATCTTGCCATCAGTAACAGTTTTGGAATCACCGGTTACCGCATCTACATAGGTTCCGTTGGGGATTCCGGTAAACGTGGCGTTTCCCGAAATCGTGACCAATGCAAAGCTGTCAATACCTTTGGCGCTGTCGGTATATCTTCTCTTAAACGCCAGATCGCCCGTTACATTCTCTGTGGAATACTGGCCTTTTTGCAAGGCGGGAACAGCTCTTCTGATTAAATTAAGCTGTCTGATATGTTTCGCCAGAGGATGGTTGAGCGATTCCGCAAGCGTGCCGGTAGCATTTGTGTATTTGCCGTAATCTTGTACCGTAACACTGCCTTCTATGTGATCGCCGTAATAAGCCCGTCCCGTTTTGCTTAGCGGTGCGTTTGGACCCGGATCAATGACAGCCCCCTTTTGAAATTCGATTTCGGAACCATAGAAGATGGCGGGTATACCGCGAAAGGTGAACATCAGATCGAGATTCTCGGCCCAAGTGTCCTGTGAACCCGCGAATCTTTGATTTTCCGGAGCCTGATCAGGCGCATAGTCATGCGAGTCGACATAGGTTACATTCCACGTAGCATCATTATAGTATTGGTCGCCACTTCTCATATTGAATGCTTCATGCGCGGTCTTGAATGCCCAATGCATCGGAAAATCAATCACATCCATGCCCGATTTCATGGAATAGTCAGGCTTATGATAGGTATTGCCGATTAAAAAAGCGTTGTTTGAGGTTGGCTGTCCTGCTGTAGTAGAGGAGTTATCCGCCCACTCTTGTTCAACCGACATTTTATTGGTGGCATAGTCATTTTTACCATCGCCCGGATACGATTTCGAGCTTTTCCAAGTATAGAATGGCGTCGAAATCGCCGGAATTCCGCTATTCCAGACATCTCTGTACCGGGTGGCTACTTCTCCAAAAATATAGAAATCAGAGCCGCCTCTTGTCTTCCAGGCAGGAATAAAGTATTTATTGAAAATATACCGGCTCACATGCTTCACCGTATCGACACGGAAAGCGTCAACACCCATGTCTATATAGTGATTGTAGGTATCAATTAAATATTGGTCAACCGCAGGGTTTTCTGTGTTCAGGTCCACGCAATCTCCCGCTATCTGTCCTGTTTGAACAGTATAGGATTCCCAGGAAAGACTTTTCTCTGTATGGTAAATGTTATTATTCGTTTCCTCGTTCTTCATTAAAGCGAGCCTTGCTTGATATTGCTGATCGGGCGTCATAGTATCATAGTTTGACGGCAACTTATCCGTAGTTTTCACCAAGTTGCTAGCAGTATCCGGTATAGCCGGATCTTTCTTGAACATGGGATACAGATTTTCTTCTCCGAAATTACCAGTATGATTGACAACGATGTCCTGTATAACCTTCAGCCCTTTGTCATGGGCCGCATTAATCAAATCCTGATAAGTAGCTCCCTCCGACTCATATCTAGGGTCTACTTTGGAAAAATTTATTGCATGGTAGCCATGATAATCATAACCACTGGCATTCTGCACAACTGGTGTAATCCAGATGGCGCTGAATCCGAGGGCTTTGATATAGTCGAGCTTTTGAATCAGCCCCTTAAAGTCCCCTCGCCAAGCCGGGTCCGAATCCGGATTACGCGCCTTAACATCATCCCATGCGTGCATGTTGTTGCTCGGATCACCGTCATAGAACCGGGAAGTAATCACGAAGTAAATAGTGTCTTCCCGAAAGTCACCTCTATTTCCAATATTATAAACAAAGCTCTGTTTGGTTTGATTGCCAGCGCCGTCTATAACGAGAAACTTTAATGTCGTGGTCTTGGAGATAAGGATGGGCGGTCCGGTCAATCCGGCCAGAGCGTTGCCAAGGACATAGACTTTTGAACTTATGGTTGGTTCCGTACCATCCTCCGTGTAGTATGCCTTGGTCGTTGCCGCCTTGTTATCTTTGATAGTGAAGGATACAGTCACCGAGGAATCGGAATGCCCGGCAGGCAAATTCGCAGTGATTGTGGGAGCTTGCAGATCTGCATTCAGGTCAATCACATAAGCGAAAGAGGATACATTTCCAGTTTGACCGATTGAGTTGACACCAATGGCCTTAATGGTCAAAGAGGACGCAACTTGGATTGGAGAGGTATACAAAGTTGAGGCTGTCGTAGGTGTCGAATCGTCTAACGTATAGTAAATCTTATCGTCACTGTTGGTGCTGGAAAGCGTCACCGCTTGGGACGAATCGTATGTTTTGGGTACAGGAGAGGCAGAAATCGCCGGAATTTTAGGCATTTCCGGGTTGGCATCATACCATGTGTTATCTGTGTAATACCAGCCCTCTTTCACACTGCGGGACAAGTCGGCCGTCTGTTTGCCGCTACCGTCATTAAAGATGAGACTTGAGCCTGTGGCCTCGGCAATGGTGTAACTGTACCAGTCGTTTCCATCCGACTTCATCAGAATTCCCGGCCACGCCCCGCTTATTGGAACGGTTGCCGGATTCAGGTTCCAGTAATAGATTCGAATCGCTGAATTCCAGCTTGAAGGTTTCTTAAAGTGAACCGTTAACCCAGTTTGAGTTGATTTAGGTGTTGTGGTAGGTGCATACGTTGCGGTAACAGTAGTCGTGATTGGAGCGGTTGTCGATGGAAGAGCAGTCGCTGTGGAATTCGTGTAGGCGGCCGTATAATCGTTGTTACTCGAAGCTACGCCGGGTAAACCGAAGAAGTTGAAGCAAAGCGATAAAATAATCAACCAAGAAATAAAACGTCCCGGTTTTTTTCTTAGCAAGTTAACAACCTCCTGATAATTTTAGTGGGATAGATCGTGCAAACGATTGCATTAAAAGTAAAAAAAAGAAGAGCATTTATTTTGATAAAATGGATTCATTGATCGCCTCCTCCGTGGTATATATGGAAAATAATCATTGTACGCGCTTACAAAATAAACTATGAGAATAGCCCCTTCACACAGAGCTCTATATCAATGATTTTTTTCCTTTTTTGATTATATCATCCATACTTTTACTGGTCAATGCATTGCTAGGGACATAATTCAAAGATAGCCAGTTCATAATTGAAGCCAACTTGATATTCAAAAAGGAATTCTAAGGACTCCTGATGAGCTCAAGGATATGTTCGAAGAGTACCGCGAGAGAGTTGGAACATTGTCAAAGGTGGTCGGTGGGATATGTACGATCGATTCAGTATGTCCGACAAAGATGGCCTGTGTTGGTTGCGGTGCAAAGGTTCCAAGACTGGAATTCAAAGAGGAGATCCTTGCTTATTTTAACTTAGAAAAGTTCTAGACTGGCGCGGCGGCGTTAAGCTAACGGACAGATTACATTGACGTTAACTGATACATTTTGGATTCCGAAACCGTCTTTATATTAAAGCAGTGAAAGGAGGAGGGCTAAGGCTAGCGTGGAGGATAAGATTGGGACGAACGAAAATGGAAATTTTTTAAAAGGAGAATGGAGATGAGGTTGTTTGAGCTGTTGCTCTTATTGTCAAACATCGGCTTGTTTACGTTAACAGTTCTATTAAAAAAAGAGCGTCGTAGAATTCCAGTATCCGTTGCAAGCGGGTTCGCCACACTTTTACTGGTCATTCATTGGACGGTGGAAGGATACAGAGTTCAGCTATTTTTCCCATATTGCTTCACGATCATATTTTTAGCCATTTCAGGTTATAGCTATTTTAAAAAAAACGGTCCCCAAAAAATCCCACGATTCATATTGGGTTCAGCTTATACCACTATAGCAATAATGCTGGTCGTAACAGCGGGTCTCATGTATGCTTTTCCTGTATTTAAACTACCTGAACCGACAGGTGAATTAAAGGTAGGAACTCAAACTTTTCATTTCGTGGATACGAATAGGGAAGAGATTTTCGGCGAAGCCCGCGATGGCAAGAGAGAATTGATGGTTCAGGTATGGTATCCGGCTCAAGCCGGCACCGGCAAGTACGCTCCCTTTGTTCCCGATCCCCAGATTTTACGTTATATGGCCGCGGACTATGGCCTTCCCGTGTTTACTTTTCAACACCTGAAGTACGTATCCAGTCATGCTTATTCGGGGGCCGAAGTCTCTTCGGCGCAGACTTCATACCCGCTGATCCTTGCGAATCCCGGCAACGGCTCTTCTAGGTTCCTCCACACGTCGCAAGCCGAAAATCTCGCGAGTCACGGATATATCGTGGCCGTGATCGACCACACCTACAATACATTTGCAACCGAGTTTCCGGACGGGCGAATCACGACCAGCACAACCAACGATTTATTCTCGCCGGCCCAAGATTACCGGACGAGTAGAGATAATCGCGACAAGCTGGGAGAAGTTCTAACCGGGGATGTGGCGTTTGCGCTGGACCAATTCGAGCTCATCCAATCGGGGCAGATTCCAAGTCATCTAAAAGGGAGGATTGATCTTCGTCATGTCGGGGTGTTCGGCCATTCCATCGGCGGAGCGACGGCCTATGACGCTTCTTACGATCCGCGAATCGCGGTTGGAATCGACCTTGATGGAGGGCTTTATCGGCTGCGTGACAGAGAGGGTCTGCAAAAGCCGTTTTTGTTCATCAACTCGGAAAGCTATTTCGAAAAATTAAAAAGGGTGATGGATAACCGGGTATACACGGATGCAGAGCTTAACCGTATGGGCTCAACAAGAGAGTGGGAGGACCAAGTAACGGAAGATAAAAAGTTGGAGCTTGAACGGATGCGGGAAACGGTTGACGAAGGAGGAGAAGTCCTCTATATCGAAAATACGGAGCATTTGAATTTTGCCGACGTTCAGTTCATTTCTCCGGTTTTCAACATGCTGGGCATTACAGGAACGATTGCGCCCGAAAGAGCCAACTCCGTTATCAATGCCTATATGCTGGATTTTTTCGATATGTATCTGAAATATCAAGGCAGAATCTTAATGAAAGGACCGGATAGCCGCTTTCCGGAGGTGAAGTTCGTAACCTCGCTATAAAGTACGGAGCAGGCTTCCATTCAAAGTCCGCTCTATTTTAGTGGCTTTTTTGTTTTAAGGAACCAAGTTCTGGTCCTAACCAGAGGATAAGAACTTGGTGTCATTTCCGATTAGATTATTTTCTATAAAGTTGCGTGGTGGAAATCATATCGTGTGACAAAAGTACATTAACATAAAAAGTCGTAGGATATAATCGTTTTTTCGCCGAAAAATCAAATGTTTTGACCACCGGAGATCTCGATTCTCTGTGCATTAACCCAGCGGTTATCGGGATCGAGTAGACTGGCAACTGCGGGACCAATGTCGTCAGGCACGCCGACACGACCAAGGGTAACCATCGCAGCAAATGCATCATTGTAAGCTGGCGTGTCACGCACAGCGCCGCCTAAAAAATCAGTTTCAATTGCACCAGGTGCAACGGTATTAACGGTGATACCGCGGTGGCCCAGCTCTTTTGCCATATAGATGGTTAGAATTTCTACTGCACCTTTAGCTGCAGAGTAAGCTGAGAAGCCTGGATATGAGACACGAGTGAGGCCTGATGAGAAGTTAACAATACGACCACCATCTGCAAGAAGCGGCAATAGGGCTTGAGTCAAGAAAAATACGCCTTTTACATGCACATTGAACAGGCTATCGAATTGAGCCTCTGTTGTTTCGGTGAAGCTGATCATTTCTCCATGACCCGCATTATTCACCAGATGATTGAAAGTGGCGCTCCCCCAATTAGATTGTAAAATAGAACCAACGGTTTCAGCAAAGTTAGCGAAGCTGGATGTATTTTCTATATCGAGTTGTAGAGCGACCGCTTTACGCCCCAGAGCTTCAATCTCAGCAACGACTGATTTTGCTTCTTCTGCTTGGCTACGATAGGTCAAAATGACATCACCACCATGACGTGCAATGCTAATGGCAGTATTACGACCAAGTCCCCGACTGCCGCCAGTGACAATTGAAATTGTGGTCTGTGTAGCTTCATGTGCTAAAAGTTTCTTTTCCAACGTATACATTCCTCTCAAAAATCGTTTTTTAATTACCTTGCTATCATAGTTTATAAAGTTCACTTCAAGTCAAAGGTTTTTTTCGAAAAATAAAAACAGTATAATAGAATAGAGGAAACCCTGATTTAATAATAGTTTTATTCTTTTATAGCGTGAAATCAGAGAATCCAATTTATAAATTTGAAGAAATTATTTAAAGTGTACTTTAAGAGGAGGCTTAAAAGGTTATAATGCTGACTATAAAAGAAGTTACTGAAATAACGAAAATAGCCGCACACACCCTTCGATATTATGAAAAAGAGGGCTTGCTTCCACATGTTAAAAGGAACGATAATGGAAAGCGTCTATACGACGAAGAAGATTTAAGTTGGATACACTTTGTTACAGCACTTCGGGCAACAGGAATGCCTATTGCTCAAATTCAGAAATACGTTTACTTATACAAAGAAGGGGACTCAACAATTTCAGAACGAAAATTGATGATGCTCAATCATAAAAAAGAAATAGAGCGAAGCATAAGGAATCTCTATTTTAACTTGGATAAAATAAATTATAAGCTTGCTCTATATGATGTTTTAGAATCTCAGATTGAACGAACTAGTATTAAAATATAGGATAGATAAACCCAGACAAAAACCTCTTAATAGAAGAAAATTTCAATTAGGTAATCGTAGCCGGATCAAAACCGTGAGGGAATATTTCTTCAAAATGGTCCTTTCTCTCATATAAATTAAACCAAGTGTCTGCAATAGCATCCGGGTCTCCTGCTGTACCTGGTTGTATCATGGCTCCGATCGAAAGATGTCCGATAAATACGCCTTTTTCCTTCAATTCATTGTGCAGGTTTGCAGCATAATTACGAATGCCCGCCCCAACAATTCCCGCATTCCCAGCATAAGGGATAGGAAACATGGTAGATACACCCGTTGTAAACAGAATTGCACCAAAATCGTTATTTATCATATCCGGTAGCACCTCATTGACGGAAAGAACGGCAGGCAGCAAGTAGCTGTTCATTAATTCTGACACACTTTGAGGCGTAGTTCCTAGCACGTTTGTGAAATTATCCCCTTTGGCATAGGGACTAAATTCCAGCACATCAATCGAACCAAACTCCCTTTTTACTGATTGAATGGCTTGTTTTAATGCAGCTAAGTCCGTGATATCCGCAACAAAAGACTGCGATTGAATATTTAATTTCCGAAGTTCAGACTCGATTATTGCTAATTTCTCAGGGTTACGTGCAATGGCTGCTACCCTAAATCCATTCTCTCCGAATTTTTTGGCGAGAGACAAGCCTAATCCAGGACCTGCACCAACAATGGCAATAGTTTTCATTTTTCGTTTACTCCTTATCTCTGATATATTAAAGTAACGTTTGTTGCTTTAATAAAAACTATACTTCCATTGAAATAAGACAACAATCAACAATCACGTGTGAATGTTGCTATAACGACAAAAGTGATATATTGTCAGGAAAGAGGAGAGAAAAATGGCATCAAAAGTAAGAAATTTACGTAACACACATACCAAACAGTCATTGATTAATGCTTTTTATAGCTTGGTTTCTAAAAAGGATTTTGAAAAAATCACAATAGCAGATATAACAAAGGAAGCACAAGTTAATCGGGCTACTTTTTATGCACACTTTAATGATAAATACGATCTAATAGAGTACCTTATGGGGGATTTCGCCTCGGTTTCTATCAATAATCGGACTTCAGGTATTGTGAAGTTTGATCAGGACAGTATAAATCAACTTGTTTTGGCGGTATTGGATTTTTACCAACAACCGAACATTGAATGTCGCGGTAGCTATGGTGGCTTGATGTTGCCTCAAATGAAAGAAAAAATACTAAACGAATTGAAGATTTTCTTGTCGAAAAGTTTGGAGCATATTTATACGGAAAACGAAAAGAATATGTTTGCGCCAATTTTTGCACAAATCATCCATGAAGGAGCCGTGCAATGGGCCAGCGGCAATATCACTATGAGTAAGGAGGAGGTCGCCAAAAAGATCGCACTATTTATAACAGATAAATCTCATTTTTTTGAAGGAACATTAAGAACATTTCGCTAATAGATAAGCAAAGGATGGAGCTGTGAGAAGGACAGTTCCATCCTTAAGTTCCCATTTTCATTTGTAGATACAAGGAATAAAAAATAAGAACAGCTATGTTTAATTTCTGTAACGGAATAAAGGATGAAATATGAGTTGCATTATAAGAAAAGATAACATACAATATCAACATATTAGTGATTGATCAATCAATAAACATTATATTGCGGCATAGAAGTGTTGCATCATGAATTTTTCGAGTCCGTACCGGGTTCCGACGAAGCGACGCGAACGGCTTGGTTGAGACAGATCGAAGAGATGGCATGCAAAGTGTAAGTTAAATTATTATTGGATATTTCTGGCCATAGGAAGGGAATTGCCTCAAATAGAAAACAAGCCTGAAATATGAGAGAGCCGATAACCGCGTAATAGGGTTATCGGCTCTGTGTCTGTACGGCTAGCTCTTTGACATGCGTTTATCAGCAACCTCTCGGTATGTCACTTGTTGCTGGTCTTCTTGATCAAGTCCACGCCATCGTATGCCAGACTTTCCACACTTGCAGCCTTCTGAAGTATGTAATGATTAAAAAAGTTCTTCGTATAGTCTGTAACAAGATTTCGCATCTCCATAGCATCCCGTTCGCCTCTGACTTCCTCATTAACACTGGTAAACACGATGTCGCAGTAATCTAAATGCCCAACACGATCAACAGAGAAATAATAGGTTTCCATGCTATTGTTAGCGCCAATTATCGCATTCATGTTATAGTTAGGTTCACAAAACAGCAGCAAGAAGGGTTTCTTAAGGTCGCTGCCCTGAAGGCCGAACGCACCGCTATCCAAGCCAATCCCGCAGGCGAACCGGTCGTCGTCCCGGCAAACAATCGCCGTCGTAGCCCCTCCAAAAGAATGTCCGACTATGCCCATGCCAATGTCAAGCAACAATCTGCCCTTAAAGATGGAATTCTGCTCTCCAGAGTCCAGTTTGTAAAGATAATCGGCTGCATACCTTACATCTTCTGCCTGTAATTCACTAAACTCTGTTAACTTGGCAAGTATCGGCAGTGTAAGCACGTTATGGCACATCTCAATGGCAGTTTCATCGTCAGGCCGCATCTCCATCTTACCAGCCAACGCCAGCATCTTCGGATCTTCAGAAAACGCCATAATGACATCCGAAAAATCCGTTGATACATTAAACAGGCGCCCATCTTTACGCTTATACATCGTGCTATTCTGATGGCCGATGCTTACCACAACATATCCCATGCTTGCCAAGTCTGTACAGATCACTGTACCCCATTCTGGAGAACCGCCCCCGCCGCAAACATAGAATAACACCGGATAGCGCTTTTCCTTCCCGGAGAGAGCAAGGTCGTCGTAACACTGGGTCTTGATATCTATAGAGAAAACATCCTTCAACGCAGTGACAAGTGGCTGCTCATTAAACATCTCGTAGACTTCAGGAAACATGTACGTTGATGAAGTCTTACCTTCGCTACTGTCGGACGGATAGTACACAAACGCCGTCAGTTCTCTTTTTGAGTGATCTGATGCCGTGTACTCAAAATCCATTTGGGTTCGACCGACAGTATAGCCGCCAATTGGTTCAGGAAATGCGTCATAAGTTTTCATTTTCTTGTTCCCCCTTAATTATTAAAAGTGGCGAATGTGAAATACATATACTTCTACTCCTTGGCTTTCTTGAGATCGCTAACAATTTCAGAATATTTATGATCTTCAAGCAGCCCATGACCCATAAAGTCAGCAAAGTACTTGCTAATCTTATGTTGCAGCTTAGAGTCCTTAATATCGAATTCCCTAAAAAACATGACTAAATTAAACTGCATTGACTCAAACATAAAAGAAATCAGGTCGTCGTCAATATCAGGCCGGAGATATCCATCAACCCTCAGTCGGCGTAAAATGTCCTTGATTAAGGGGAATGACTCGCCCTTTAGCACATTCAGATATATTTTAAGCAAAATGTTCTCAGGAATGTGTAAAAGTGTTTCAGTGAGTTTGATTTCCAACTCATTCAGTGGCTCGGTCACAATGCCATTAACGTTACCAAATATGCCAGTAAGGAAAAACTGGAAAAGGGAATCTTCATTACTGTTATTAAAATACGCAGCTCTTTTCTGGGTCACATTACGTATTAAGAGACAATAAAGGTCATCTTTGTCTTCAAAATACCGATAAAATGTTCCGGGGTGCATGGACAAACTATCCAAAACCATCTTCATAGTTATATCCTCGTAAAGATTATCAACAAAAAGATGTATAGCGCTATTCGATATTTCCTCGCGCCTTGCTTCATCTAAACGAAAGAAAGTATTTTTTGGCATAGATTACTCCTTAATGTGAAGTGTGAATTGATTCATACTATACTGATAATAAATTCACATGTCAAGTAATTTGCATTCTTCTAGTTGGAAAGAATGGAGAGGAAGAACCACGTGATTTTGATGAAAATGATCCTATTCTCAGAAGAAGCACTGACAGGCACCATCGGCACTTCTGACGAAGGCAGCACTCCATACCTATACGCTGGCCCAAAGATACCTGCTCGTCTGTATCCGTGCCAAGTATCTTTATCGTTGCTTCAATGAATGACGCAAGTGGCATTGCTTGGACATATGTTGAATTATCAATATATGTTTTATATAGTGAATGTATCAGGGCGATAAATGGGGCTCAATGGTTAAAACGAGCTCGGTTGTTGATTTTTCAACAGAGGGCTTTGAAGTGATTATTTTTTGAAAGGGATAAAGGGGAGAAAGAGATGACCAGGCGTATTCAAAAATCGAGACAAGCGATCATGGAGGCTTTTATGAGGCTGATGTCAGCAAAAGAATTCGAGAGCATAACGATCAATCAGATTGCGGTAGAAGCAAATGTCAATCGAGGAACGGTGTATTTGCATTTCGATGACAAGTACGATCTGCGCGAGCAATGTATAACAGCTCAAATTAACCAGTTACTTCGACATTGTATGTCTGGAGATGATTGAGCGTAATTCTTTTTAGTAAATATAAGAAAGACATATGTACAAAATACGAGTTTTGTGAATAAGTAATGTTATTGAAATATAGAACCGGCCTAAACCGGCTCTTTGATTGGATTAATTTGCTTTCTACTTATCCATATTATTCACGGCTTTTCGCATCTCTTCATCCGTTAAATGCGTATAAATCATCGTAGTTTGAATTGATGAATGGCCCAATTGATTTCTTAATCTCGGTACGTCGTTGTTTTCTTGATGATAGCGTGTCGCAAAAGAATGTCTTAACGCGTGTACCGTTAACGCCGGTTTGCCGAACGCTGCCGCATATTTTTCGATCAGCTTCTCAATGGCTCTTGGCGTCAGCCGGCGGTTTGTGCCTTTGCGGCCGATCGGAGCCGCCAAAAACAAGGAATTTTCCGACTTGTCCGGCGCATATCTTGCTTCCCGGACGCTTAGGTAATTTTCCAGGTCCGCTAAAGCTTGTTCGCTAAAATACACGTATTGTTCTTTATTTCCTTTACGGATTACCCGGACCAATCCTTTGTTCATATCCAGATCGCCGTTGTTGATTCCCGCTACTTCCGATAAGCGCAGTCCGGAACCAAGAATCAAGGAAACGATCGCGGTGTCTCGCTCGCGATTAAACTCATGGAAACGAAAAATTCGCTTGTTGTCTTTGTTTTGCGCGCCAAAATCATAAGCCACAAACTGCCGGAATCGCTCAAAATCATCGTCCCGTAAAATTTTTCCTTCAATCCGGTTGGCGAGCGTTTCCTGGCTTTCCTTAACGGCGTTAAATTCTATTTTGGCCATAACATTACGTTGAATATACGGCTGTAAATCCTCGGTTTCCGCTTTATTTTGCAAATAATCGAACAGCGATTTTAACGCGGACAATTTGCGGTTGATCGTATATTTGTTGTTTCCCAATCGGTACTCTAAATGGGAAAGAAAATTTTCGATCTCGCGAACCGTCAATTTTTCCAAGCTAGGTAATTCAACGTCTTTGCGGCTTGCGGCTGCGAGCTTTTCGGCGATCAGCCAGTCAAAAAAGATAATAAAATCATGACAGTAATTCAGCAGCGTCGTCGGCGATAATTTGCGTTTGCGGCTATCTATGTATTCGGTCACGTACCAAGGCAGTTCATTTAACTTTTCATCGATGCGATTCATATAACGTGCTTTTAACGTTTTATCCATGTTGGGCTCGGCACCTCCTAAACCAAGCATAATTCATTTATAATTATTCGTCAAATTATTATTTTACGTAATTATATAAACTCCTGCAGCTGGACTAAAAAGCTCATGCCCAGCTGCAATCATATTAATTGCTCGTATATTTTACCCAGTCATATTCAGCGTACAACGGATTCGCTCCATTATAAGAACCTAACCAGTCATCCACTCCGGTTCCGTTCCATAGATTCATCATAATTTTGCCTGGCGTACTCGGAATATTCGTGGTGGCTGTATGTTTCAGAACACCGTCTACATACCATTTAATATACCCTGGCTGCCAATCGAAAGCATAGGTATGGAAACCCTTTGATGCATCAAAGCCAAGAGAGATAACCTTTTCATGACCGCCGACCCCATTGGTATAATAGTTAAACTGCACTTTTGTCGTGTCTTTTCCTAGAAATTCGATATCTATTTCATCCCATTGTGTGCCATGAGCAGGTCCTGTATACGTGAAAAAGGATGAGACAATTCCTGTATTTTTGGCTGGCTTCATACTGACCTCGTACAGGCCGTATCCGTAAATGTTCGTTGATCGGTACTCCCCGCAGTCAAATTTGTTGTACGCAGAACTCGTTAAGCCCAGCTTGAGCTTTCCATCATTTGTAAAATTAACATTGTTGGCACGCCATGTGCAATTGAACACTCCCCCATTGGAATACCCGTCTGCCTTTTCCCATGTACTCGGATTAAAATAACTTAATGGTTCCCAGAACACATTCCCCGCAAAAGCGCTTACAGAAAAAATCAAAGAAAACGCAAATGTGGTCACCAGTGTAAAACAAGACTTCTTTTTCATAATACACCTCCAGAACGATTTTAAATATGAACGAAGTTGTGGAGCCATGATGTTGGAATATTTTCCCTGGGTATTTATAGTATAGCGCTTACATTGAAATGCGGCAACCTGTAAATAAATACCCGACCAGTTTTCCCTGATACCAGTCGGGTTCTAACAAACGCTCCTACTCTTTCCCGCCCACCATAAAATACAAAAACCACACGGCATGATTTTGTTCATCGAAAACCGTACGTCGAAATTGTTCCTTGATATTAGGATCGTGCGCTTTATCTGCGATTTCCAAGTACTGATCAACCGTTTTTTGCTCATCCAAAAAAGCGCTGATCACTCCTGACCGGTAATCGGCCGGGCATCGTTCCGTTTGCCGTGGAGTCGCTTGCGTGCCGGTTAACGAAGTATAAAGTTGCAAGAAGCTGTGATAATGCCGAATCTCGTCCTGGCGGATTTCCATAATTCTCCTCTTTATCTCTTCATCCGGAGCCATATGGGCCAATTGTTCGTAGCAGATGATGGCGCTGTATTCACCGTTAATGGCTTGCACGATGTCAGGAATTAAATTTTGGTCGGATGTAACACGAAACGGATCGTAAAAACTAAAATCATGGTACAAGCTTACCTTCCCCTCTCGCTCTTCTCAACTCTAGGCTATGAGCCCATAGGCGTTTTGGTGCATGGCCCGCAAAGGGGAATGGTTCTCCGGTTCGCGCTGTTTTTCCGCATCACTTGCTAACGTTCGAACATGAACATGCTCTGCTGAATAAAATTAGTTGTAGGTGATGCCATATGCGAAATAAGGGCGGTTTGACAAGCTGGGAAGAATTCGAAAAGCAAATGCTGGAGCAGTTTCCGTTTCTGCCAAAGAACTTCACGCAGGGGAATCCCGCCAGAAATTTTTCCTGGGTAGGCGACTTTGTCCAAAAGCAGCTTCAAAAGTCCATGCCAGCCGATTTCAATATCCCTATCTTCAATAACAAGACGGCGAATTATGATCTTTACGAAACACACCGCAATCTAATCGTCCGATTGCCCGTTTCGGAGGATTTCTCTCTAGACCAAACAAAAGTCTCGGTAAATCGCAACAAGCTGCGGATTGTTTTGCCGTCCGGGGAAAAGCGGGAAATCCAGCTCAAAAAACAAGTGAACCCTAAACAGGCCCGCGCAAAGTACAAGGAAGGAATTTTGGAAATCCAAATGCCTAAGTTGCCGGAACACCAAAATTTTCACGATGTCTTTGTCGAAAGCGAAAACGAGGAATAACCGTTTAGCAAAAATACGCCCCGTTGCACAGCCGCAACGGGGCGTTCTCCTCCGGTTTTAATCGAACAGTAAAGTATCATTCCTCATACCCGTCAAGCAGGATTCCTCCATATGGCTCTAACGCCCGGCTGCAAGCCCTGACCAGTTCGCCCGGGTCATCCCGAAGAAACAGCGTTTCCAGCCCCTTCTCCAACTCCGCGGCAGTTTCAGGAGCATAATTTTGCAAAAACCGGTATAAATGCTTCCCCTCGCCAAGCCATTGATCGTTGGCCCGCAGGATAAACTCGCTTACTAATATGAGGAGCTTGCCGGCCACAAACCATTGTTCACAGCGTGGAATTTGGCCGTGCAAATCGGTGATTTTGTCGGAAATCGCATATCTGGCGAAATCAAGTTCTGCCTGCGACCAGGGCATCGGGCCATACTGCAGATCGTTTCGCGCCTCTTCGATAAATTTCAGACCGCTTTGCCGCGAAGCCAAAACAACGCCTCCGGCCACCAGTCTCAGCAAAGTGGGATTGGCCGCCTGCACTCCTAAATCGTAGTATTCCCTGTAATTCTCCGGAGTAAGTACCGTACATTCAATGATCCAATCCATGAAGGAGCTTACTTTAAGAACATAACCCGGATCCTCTTTTTCAAAAACGACGATATCCAAATCCGAAGCCGCATCATGCTGGTTTAAACTGGCGCTGCCGCCCAATACCGCTAACATGCAATCGGGATATTGCTGGGCTACAAATGCTTGAGCGGCCTCCGTTGGCGAATTTCGCATAGAATCCCCCTCCCCTCCGTATCAATAAATTATATGAACAAACGAATCGGCGTAATCCTTTTTAAGGAAGTCGTACATCACATGAAGGGAAGCATACCGATGTCTGATACAAATTGTCAGCCGCATACGCATGAGTTTTATGGGTCGACATCCATCAGTTTAGGCCATCGGCATAGGGTCCGGTTTTTTACTTACCCTATTAATGGAGGCCCTGGTGACTGCCACTTTCATCGCTACCAAGGAATCACCTATACCCAGGATCGGCATTTTCATCGGTTCGCAGGCTACACCGGTCCGCCGGTTTATTTGCCCGACGGATCACATTTTCATAGGGTTGACGATGTTGTGGATGACGAGCCGTTCGAATTTAGAGGCCAATATTATATAACCGTGACGGGCATCCCGCGGCATCGCCACAGTTTTCAGGGGCAAACTGGTCCCCCACTGGGTTACGAACCTTCCAGTTGGTGAAAGTAATCGATATATTTATCCGTCGCTTGCAGCAGATCATCCTTTAAACGCCGCTCAACCTGTTCATGCTGTTCATGCAGTTCATGCTGTTCATGACCGTTTGCCCCCTCTTGCAATTGGGCCACATAAAAGGCAAGGCGGTCATCAACTTGCCGGATCATATCGTCCATGATGTTCTGCAGTTGATCGGCCGTGAGGTTCATATTGCGGTGATTCGCTTTCTCGGCGAGCAAAGGGGCGATATCCTCTTTTATGTATCGTTGCACTTCGATTTTGATGGTTTGGACAGACGATTCAGTTGGATCATCGGAGTTCTGGCCCAGCGAAACGTCCTCCTTTTGTTTGCCGGCTACCGATAAATCTTCAATCTTTCCTTGATCATTAGGGCTGATCCCGATGATCAAAGTGCCGTTGAGATTCTCCACTTTCAACTGCTCAAAATTGTAGTCTATCTTATCGACATGTTGCCTTGGCATGGATTTCAAGACCTCAAGCTGCTTATTCAGCGCCGAAATATCGTTTTCCAGTTGAGACAATTTATCGTATTGCCAGCGCAAGGCGTGATTGATTTGATCCAGCCAATGATTGGGGGAATATCCCGACAATGGCCCCTCCTCCTTTCTTGTTCTTTATCAATGTATGCCAATCCATCGCCCGTCTTGCAAAGCAATTAATCACTTGGGATAAGATGCCTGATGTGCTTGGTGCGATTCTTCGCGTCAAGTACCGCGGTATTGCCGATTTGCAACCCGGCGGAAGTTGAAAGGCCTATAATATAGAGATTGTTCACGCCAATGCAGGGGGTTTTGTTCGCTTGCGTAAAACTGACTTCCTCATTGATTTCTTGGGTGGGAAACGGTTGAAAGAACACGGGCATCTTCTCAAGCTTCCCCTCATCACCCCAAAAGACAGGAATTTGGCGCTGTAAGGCGAAAACTTGCGATTCCGGAAAGATTCCCCATACATCTCCCACATGAACAAATGAAGAATAAATGACCAAAGTGACTTTTAGCCGATTAACACAAGCTGTCCGCATCATGGTCTACCTCGCAAAAGGGACAAGCGGCCCGATAATGAGGGATTCCGGCGGAGTATCGAATATGGAGGAGAGCCGAATGGAGCCGGTATCCCCAACCAAAACGACTGATGAACTGCCCACGGCGATGATTTTAATGTTGTCCACCAAAATTTTATCGTTTGTAACATCCAAGCAAATTTTTTCGTTCACCCTTTTCACACCTTCCGCTTTGGCATTCAAGATCGGTGATCATCGCCCGGTGGCAAAAGGAACCACCGGTCCCGGTAAGGCACCAGGAGCAGTTGGGGCTGCCGTCGGGGCGGGGCCCGTAAACCCTCCGGTATTGTACAGATTGGATAACGATTTTATGATCCCGGCTGTTCCGATTTGTAAAACGGAAGAATTTGAAATGCCGTTAATCCGAATGCACTGAATCGAAATGGTTTGCTGAATTTGTATCATTAGGCTAAGGTCCCTCCCTTAGTAACCGAACCATCGATAACATCGGGGTCATTAGTCAATGTCGCACTCAAGCCGCTGTTTGTAACGGGAAAATCCCCGGTATTAAACGATCCCGAGCCCGCAAAGGTTTTCGTGGCCGACTGCGGGGAAATAAGCAGAGTATCGCCAAATTGCACCACTCCACCGGAACTGATGTTAACGATCTTTATATTTCCAACGATGGCAGGCATTTGTTTTACACCCTCTTTCTCCGATTCGTCCCGCAGCTTAAAAGTCAATTTGTTTTCCGGGCTGGGTAAATATCCCGATTTCTCGGTCATTTCATCATATGGAGTAAAAAGCCATTTCGTTACGGTTTCGCATAAATTGTCATACGGCAAAAAACCGCCCCACGCTAAAGGTGGAGCGGTTTTTCAGGTTTAAAACGGATGTATCGGTCCTATTCGTTCAGCGCGGACATAATCATCAGCACTAAATCGCTGCGGGTCACCTGCGCTGTTTCTTTCAGATCCAACCCGCTCAAAGCCTTGCCAGACACCGCGGAAATCAAGGATGCGGCTTCTTTAACGGTCAAATGTTGCTCAGGGCGGAAAGCGGTGTCCGCGAAGCCGTCCGTATATCCTGCCTGCTTAAGCGCGGATACGGCAGACAATGCCCAGGGCTCGATGCTAGCTTCGTCGGAAAATCTGGTTTCCCCGGCGGCGGCGCTCAGATCAAAAGCCCGGCTCACCATGACCGCAAATTCGGCGCGGGTCACGAGTTCATTCGGACGGAACGTCCCGTCGCCATAACCGTTGATAATGCCGGCAGACTCTGCCCGGGCAATGGCCGACTTATTGGAATCGTTAGCGATATCCTTAAACCGGGAAGCCGCATTCTCCGCTTCCGCTCCGCTGGTTGCGCCCTTATCCCCTGCTTCGGCCGGAAGCGCCGCTCCTTTCAAATCCGTGATACGGCCATCCGTCTTCTGGTTGACCGTACTCAATTTGTCCAGGTACTCGCGGAACACCTCATAATCGACCAGATTCAGTTCATAGAAACGGCCGGCGTCTTTGGCCTGCTTCATCGAGCTGTAGAAGTCTCCACCGTTCGCCATGTAGGAGTTGGTGGCCACGATGTAATTACCGTTCGGATCGATGTCGGAGTATGTGCCGTCCTCATTCTGAATTTGTACTTTAACGATGCGATGTCCGGATTGCGTTTTCTGTCCGGTTACATCGTCGACGACTTCAGGCTGTTTGGTCGAGTCATAATAGAAGCGCAAGCCCGCAACCTGCGGGAAACGGCCTTCCCCGTTTTCGACGCCGCTTACGCCGTTCTCCAATGCCGCAGTGATTTCATTACCGGTCATCTTAAGCGCGGTTAAGTTATTGCCGAAAGGCATCGTCGTCAGCAATTCGCCAAGCGTAATATCGCCAGCGTCGATCGAGGCGCGAATGCCGCCGCCATTTTGAATCGTTACATATCCTTTCACATCGGGTTCCTTGACGATGCTCATCACTTTCGAACGCATGCCATCGGCTACCAAATCGCCCAGGTTCGTCTCCTGCTTGCGCACGCTGTCGCGTTCGCCGTCAAGGGCAATGTCCGATTCGCCGACAACGGTTTTCTTCAACTCTTCCAGCGGAGCGGCGTATTCGGCCAGTTTGGCTGCCGCTTCCGCATCGCCTTTAATCATGTAATTGTCAGCATCATCCTGCGCATTAAGGTCGATCAGCCCGCCTTTCCATTCCGTCAGTACGCCTTTATCGTCAAACGTCACATCCAGTTGGCCCAAATGCTCGTCATATTCACCCGTCTGAACGATCAGCGTCGGTTCCGCGTCAGCGTGATGCACTTCGGGAACATCAAGCTGCGTGTGGGAATGGCCGCCGACGATGATGTCGATGCCGTCCACCGCTTCAGCCAGTTTCTGATCGACCGTATATCCCAGATGCGATAATACGATAATTTTGTCGATGCCTTCCGCTTCCAGCGCATCCACCTGCTTTTGCGCACTTTCCACTTCATCATTAAACTTAATATTTGGCCCCGGCGAAGACAATACCGAAGACTCCGGTGTGGTGAGGCCGAGAATGCCTATCTTCTCTCCGCCGATTTCCTTGATGACGGCCGGATAGATTTTTCCTTCTTCTCCGGGTTTTCCAAGCTCGCTCTTCGCCATACCGTTAAGCGCCGGCTCCGTGCCGAAATCGACGTTCGCGCTTACGAACGGGAACTTGGCTTGTTTCACAAACTCGGCCAGCGCCGCGGGACCTTTATCGAATTCATGGTTCCCGAACGTCATGGCATCGTATTTCATTGCGTTCATAAAATACAGATCCGCCAGGCCGTTAAACTGATTAAAATAGAGCGTCCCCGAAAATACGTCGCCCGCATCCAGGAGCAGGGTATTCCACGTTCTGGCTTCCTGCACGGCCGTAACCCGGCGGCCGATGTTGTCCAGATGGGCATGTGTGTCATTCGTATGTAACACCCTAAGCTGAAACTCCCCTGATCCGTTTGCGTTTTCGGCAGCGCTGACCGGCGTCCCCCCGGCCGTACCGGACACAAGTCCAGCCGTAATGACAGCGGCCGCAAATAGCTTGCCGAATGACTTGTTCCCCAACTGCATAAAACCCATTCCTCCTCATCCCATATTGATGTACTACATAAATAAATATAAGTTTAATAGAGTTGGCTGTAAACAATTCAAACAAATCATGCGAATCCCTCCGGATGACCATAATCAGGAAAGATGCTATACTGAATGTAAGCCCCCTGCGGGCTTATTTTCTTTAAGGAGGACTGCTTGTATGAGAACCATCAACATGGTCACACTTGGTTGGGAAAAACAAGTTGGGGGTGATATCTACTATGAACCCTAGTTTTAATGCCCTCGACGGAACCAGAACGCATTTGGTGAACCAGCTCGTATTTTTTGACGAACAATACCCGTTTTTTGCGGATACTTATCTATTGGGATTGACCTATCGCGATCGAAAAATGATGGACGATCTCCTGCGCAAATACACCGCCGGCTTGATATCCATGCTGGCGAACGATGACCATGCACTTCAAGAAATGCTTCATCAAGTCGTTTTGATCGGAAGCAGTGTGAGAGTGGAGTTTGAGGAAGATGGAACAACGGATTTGTTCACCGTGGTATACCCCACGGAAAGCGACCCTGACAACAACCGGATCTCTTTTATTTCCCCGATCGGCAGGCAACTGCTTTGTGCGGAATGCCATTCTCCCCTTGCCTTGGAGGTTCCGGACGGAACACAGCGGATTCAAGTCCGTGATATAAAATACGCTTATATCGGCGGATTTCATGATCAATAACTATCACGCCTTAATCCATCCCCCCGCTTAGCGCGCGGGGGATATTTCCAAAAACGCTCAACTCAACGCGTTTAGCATAAACTCATAGATATCCTGGTCGCTTAATACTTCGTCATCGGGGGTCACGATCTGTTGAACTTGCAAGCCGTATTTTAACGTGGCAAACAACTGCGCCACCTTTTTTGCGTCGATATGCGCAGGAATCACGCCATGCCGCTTGCCGACTTCAATCCAAGTTGCCGAATTTCGGATCGCGGTTTCGTGATAGCGCCGAAGAATATCGTCCACGGCTGGCTTATCCCTTTGGCTAAGCAAATAAATGAAGATCAGGTTGGAAACACTGTCCGGACTGGCGGCGTGCTGCATTCTGCCGGATACTAGGTTCAGCGGTCCCTGAATATCGGCGGGTTTGCTGGCGGCTTGAGCCACGGATTCGAAATAAAGCTCATTCGTTTTCTCGAATCCGGATTCCAGGATCAAAGCGAACAATTCGTCTTTGCTTTTGACATAATGATAGATCGCTCCTTTGGTGAGACCGCTCCGGTCGGCGATGTCTTGCAGCGTGGTGGCCCGGCAGCCTTTTTCCAAAATCATTTCTTCCGCCGTTTCCAGCAGCAGCTTAAGCGTGGGATTCATCGTTTTATCATGCACGGCTAAATACCTCCATTATATAAGCGGTGTTCATTTCGACGGTTGCAGGCTTGGGGAAGCCTGCCGTTTCACCCGTTTCACGTAACGAACGGTCCACCAGATCGCCAGCCCCACGATTCCATAACCGGCAATCGGGGATACCGCAAGGAATGACGGGACCGACAGAGTGTACACCAACCCTACCTTGACGGCCGCCTCCAGTACAAGGGCAACGCCCCACACGGCGGTAAGAAGCCGGAAGGTATGCCGGAATCTCGGCAAGCTTCTCCACTTCTCGTCCATATTCGCATCGTGCCCGGTAAATCGCTCGGCAAAATAATAAATTAGCGGACGGGTAAACAGCAAGGAGAGCAGAAATAGGACTCCCATGATCCCCGTAACATACGACTCCCTCAGCAATATAAACCGCTCGTCACCGCCCAGGAGCACCGCAACAGCGCCTAAAATCAGGCCGATGAAAATAAAGGCGGAAAATACATCCGCTTTTCGCGATTTAATCAGACTGTATAAGGAATCAACAAGCGGGACAACGGCAGCAGCCGATAGTGCCCATAAGCTGCCAGTGTGTTTAATGAGCAGGGTGTAAATCAGATAGGGAAGCACAATGTTTACAGCTAGCGTGATGATGATTTCTTTTCGCGTATGGTTCATCTTGGTTGAAGTCCTTTCTTTAACATGAGTTTGGCTGAAATGTTCCATACCTTCGGTAGGTATTTTGAATTTTACATACCTTCGGTAGGTATGTCAAGTGTTTTGTTGTGGATTTGAATAACATCGCTATGGCAAGGACAACTTATGGATGATTGAAACTTCTTCCCCAAGTTTGTGATATTTTTCATTTCAGGAGGTCTTCAGTAATGAACAGTCAACGCGCTAAAGAAATCGTCGCTTCGCCGACAATGGTAAACGTAACCTGCGATGGGGTTCCGATCTTCATTCAGCATGTGGATGAAAAAAACGAAACCGCCAGAATCTATCCACTGGACGAACCGGAACAAGAGAGGAACGTGGCTCTTTCCCAACTTCACGAGCATTAGTAAGCAGGAGGCGATGCGTGATGCATCCCTCCTGACTTGTATTTCTAGTTAACATAACAATATTTATGTTTCGTTATTTTTGATCCAGGATAGCGGCGTTAATACCGTTCAAGAAAGCCTGGCCGCTCGCTTTGATGATATCGGTGTCCATGGCCCGGCCGACGTACATTTTTCCGTGATAGTCAAGCTGGATATTGACCCGGCCCACCGCTTCCTTCCCCCGGGAAATGCTGTTGATTTTGTAATGCGTCAGATGAACGTCCAAACCGGTCAACGTTTTGATCGCCGTGTACAAAGCATCGATCGGTCCGTCCCCGACGGCGCTGCCTTTAAACTCTTCCCCATTTTGCATGAGCACCACGGTCGCGGTTGGGCACAGATCATTCGTTACGACCTGGAACGACCGCAATTCAAACAGCCGGCTCCCCTGCTCCGCTTGTTCCCGCTGATCGTTCAACAAGTAGTACAGATCGTGATCGTAAACCTCTTTCTTCGCATCGGCCAGGGTCAGGAACTTTTGAAACACGCCCTCGAATGCGTCAGCATCGGACGTATCGAAGCCCAGCTTCGCGATCGCATGCTTGACCGCGTGTCTGCCGGACCGTGCGGTCAGCACCAGCTCCATGCTCTCCGCCCCAACCTCTTCGGGAGACATGATTTCATACACTTGTTTATCCTTGAGCAATCCGTCCTGATGGATGCCGGAGGAATGAGCAAACGCGTTTTCGCCGGTAATCGCCTTGTTGGCCTGCACATCAAGCCCCGTCAAATGCGTCAGCAGCCTGGACGTTCGGAGCAGCTCGGTTGTGTCGATGTTCGTGCTGCAGCGGTACAGTGATTCTCTGACCTTCAGCGCCATGACCGTTTCCTCCAGGGAGGTATTCCCCGCCCGTTCCCCCAGGCCATTGATCGTGCATTCGATTTTTTCCGCGCCGTTTTTGACCGCGCTCAAGGTATTGGCCGTGGCCAAACCAAGGTCGTTGTGGCAGTGCACGCTCAGTATGACCTTGTCGTTCAAGTTTTTCAAACGGTCATGAATTTTCCGGATCAGTTCGCCATACTCCTCCGGTATCGCATATCCCACCGTATCGGGAACGTTAATCATCGTGGCGCCAGCCCGGACAACCGCTTCGATCGTCTTCCACAAATACTCGAAGTCGGCCCGCGAGGCGTCCTCCGTCGAGTACTGCACCTGCGGCAGCAGCGTCTTGGCGTATTTGACCGCGTCAACGCCCATTTGCAGCACCGCATCCTTGGAGCGGTTGAATTTCTTCTCCACATGCACATTCGATGCGCCAAGCACGATATGGATCAGCGGGTCCTGCGCGATCCGGATGCTTTCATAAACCGCGTCAATGTCGCTTTTTACCGCACGGGCCAGCGCCGTAATGCCGGCGCTATCGCCCACGCTCCGGGCGATTTCCTGAACCGCCTGGAAATCCCCTTGCGACGAGGCGGGGAACCCGGCCTCGATAATATCTACACGGAGGCGCTTCAGCTGCTGCGCAAACTCCAATTTTTGCTGTACGTTCAACTTGGCCCCAGGGACCTGCTCACCGTCTCGTAAAGTCGTATCGAGTACGATTATTTTGCGATTCATCTGAAACTCCTCCTTGATCATACGATTAATAGGTTATGGAATCTATGTGAAGCGGGGCTGATTAAACCCGGACTTTAACCAACAAAAAAACCCCGTCTCTACAATAGAGACGAGGTTTAACCCGCGGTACCACTCTAATTCATTTCACACGCTGAAATGATCTCTTTCGATGGCCAACACCATCTATCCTTGTAACGGCGGAATCCCGGCTTACCCTACATATCAGGCAGCTGTTCATAGACGAGTTCAAAATGACGAGCGCTGCCGTTTCTCACCAACCAACGGCTCTCTGAAAGGTCCGGTCATTTTTACTATTTCTAATCAACACAATTGGCCATATGGAATTATAGGTAATTATATGCACCCCAAGCGCCATTGTCAACCGGATTTTCTCGTTCGCTTACGGAAATTGTGCATGTGCGGAGGGGCAGATGGCTTGTTGATACATATACTGCATTAGATTTTCAATTAACGGCAAGGAGATGGAAGCCCCTTGAAACGGAAAAAGAAAAAAGTAAAGCTGAAGCAATTTACTCCAACTCAACCGAGTCAAAATCCGTTCTCCCCCACCTTCTTTAATCCCGGGGCGGGATTGCCGGGAATTTTCGGGCCGGCGCAGCAGTCAGCGGGTCCTCCCGCCGCTTCGCCCGGTTTTGGCTCCCTCTTTAAAGGTTTGGGCGGATTTGACGGCATTTTGGGCACCATGGGCAAGGTTCAAAAGATGTACGGGATGTTCAAGCAGTTTTACCCGCTCATTAAATTGTTTTTCCCCAAAGCGGCTACGGCAAGCGTAAGAAAAGGCAGAGCACGCCCCCGGCGGACCGTAAACACAAGAAAAATCAACAAGCAGAGGTGACTTCTGACCAATCAGAAGTCACCTCTTTTTCTAAAAACCCGTATGCGGGACACCTGCTTCGAGGTATCCCGCATACGGGCGGTAAATCCTAAATCCCGTCATATGCGTTTTCCTGGTTCAAGTAGATTTAGATCCAGGCAGTCAAAACAATTACCAAAAGGATGAACAAAACCAGGATGACTCCGGTGCTCGTAAAACCGCCTCTAAAACACGACATCGGTGATTCCTCCCTTCCTTTCAATCTACTTAAGCATATGACGCGATGGAAACGTTGGATTGGTTGGATGCCCCGGAACGAAAAAAAAGGCAGGTTTCACGATGTAACGATTTGCATTTATCCTCGGAGATCCGCTTGTTCGGGCTGTACCTGAACATGCATGTGCCTTTCGGCTTCATCCCAGGGCACGGAATAGGACTGGCCCTTCGCGCAAAAAATGGAGGATGAGGTATAGGCCGAATCCCCATTTTTATCATAGTTTTGAAGGCGGATGACTTCTCCAGGATTATGGCAGGCTTCATAACCGCCGAACTTCAGCGAGATGGAACCTTTGCCGTGCGTCATGGACGCCAAAACCGTACTGTAATCCAAAAAAGTAGCGGCGGGAACGACGCCGGTGATCACCGCCAAACTCTCCGTCAGCTCCGGGGGATCAAACCGGCCATGAGCCTGCTGGATATCGGTCAGCACCTTGCCCAAATGCTCCGTGTCCACTTTGATTTTTACGTGGTATACCGGTTCAAGCAGCACATTTTCCGCCTGCTCCAAGGCTTGTCTGATCGCCCGGAAGGACGCTTCGCGGAAGTCTCCCCCGCTGGTGTGCTTGTTATGCGAACGGCCGGTGAGCAAGGTAATCTGCACGTCCGTGAGCGGCGAACCGGTCAAGAGCCCGTGATGCGCTTGCTCCGTCACATGCTGGCCGACCAGGTTCTGATATCCTCCCGCCAGTTCGTCGGGATGGCATGCGTTCACAAACGTGACACCGCTGTTTCGCGCCGCCGGAGCCAGCCGCAAATGCACCTCGGCATAATGGCCAAGCGGCTCGAAATGGCCGCAGCCGTATACCGGCCCCGCAATCGTCTCTTTATAGAGAATTTCGGGGGGCCCGAAGGATACTTCAAGACCGAAGCGTTCCCGCACCACCTGCCGCAAAATTTCAAGCTGTATCTTGCCCATGACGTGAATATGCAGCTCCTGCAGATGCTCGTCCCAGCTTGTCCCCAAAGCCGGGTCTTCCGCATCCAGCATTTGGAACACCCGCAGCACTTCCTTGATATGCATCGCGGGTTCGAACAGCACTTTGGATTGCAGGGCCGGCGCAAGTTGGGGCGGAGCAGCATCCAGGATGGCGCCGACGCCCTGCCCCGGGAGCGCCGAGGTTAATCCCGTAACGGCAAACAACTCGCCTGCGCTTACCGAATCGGTTTGGGTGTAGCGCTGCCCGTTAACTTTCTGGATGGTCGTAATTTTCTCCAATTTACGGGCTTCCTCCGTACCATATTCCACTTCCCCCCGCACCCTCAGCGCGCCCTGCAACGCTTTAATGAACGTAATCCGTGCCCCTTGCTCGTCATGGCGGATTTTATAAACCCGTCCCGCAAAAGGAAGCTGATCGTCATAGGCAGTGACCGTCAGCTCATCCAAGCGCTCTAGAAAAACATCGATGCCGGTATCCAGCAGCGCCGACCCTTGCATGCAGGGAAACACCTTCCTGCCGCGAATCAGGCGGATCAGGTGTCCGGTCCACTCCCGGTCGTCCAACGTCCCCTCAAGATAAGGCTCGAGCAGTGTTTCGTCCCGTTCCGCAAGCCAGGCCTTCAGCGAATCCCCCCAATGGTTCGGGTCAAAGGCGGCAAGATCCAGCGCGTTATCGGTCAGCTGCCGGCGGATGTCCGCCAGTACGCGTTCCGGATCCGCCCCGGTACGGTCGATTTTATTGATGAAAAAAAACGCCGGAATACCGTATGCCCGGAGGAGCTCCCACACCGTTTCCGTATGGCCCTCCACCCCTTCAACCGCGCTGACGATCATGACGGCGTAGTCCAATGTTTGTAAAGCGCGTTCCATTTCCGCCGAGAAATCGACGTGCCCGGGCGTGTCCAGCAAATAATAAACGGAATTCCCGTACGTTATTTCCGCTTGATCGGCAAACACGGTGATACCGCGCGCCTTTTCGATCTCGTGACCATCCAAAAAGGCGTTCCGGTGATCCACTCTCCCCCGGCTGCGGATCGCCTGCGTACGATACAACAACGCTTCGGCAAAAGTCGTTTTGCCTGCATCGACATGGGCCAGCAGGCCGATCGTTTTGTTCAACGTCCATGCACCTCTATTTACGGACCTGTCGTCCGTTCTATCTATCAGTTTTTAAAGCTGTGGATCGGCGCCGGAATGCGGCCGCCCCGCTCGATGAACGGCGCGCAGCCAAACGAGTTGACCGGCATGATCGGCGCATAGCCAAGCAGACCGCCAAATTCCACGACCTCGCCGACATCCTTGCCGATCACCGGAATGATGCGCACGGCGGTCGTTTTATGGTTGACCATGCCGATCGCCGCCTCGTCGGCGATAATGCCGGAGATCGTCGCTTTGCTCGTGCTGCCGGGGATCGCGATCATATCCAGCCCGACGGAGCAGACGCACGTCATCGCCTCCAGCTTCTCCAGCGTCAGCGCGCCGCGCTGCACCGCTTCGATCATGCCGTGGTCCTCGCTGACCGGGATGAACGCCCCGCTGAGTCCGCCAACATAGGAGGAGGCCATCACCCCGCCTTTTTTCACGTTATCGTTCAAAATCGCCAGCGCGGCCGTTGTGCCCGGCGCTCCTGCTTCCTCCAAGCCCATCGTCTGGAAAATTTCCGCGATGGAATCGCCGATTTCCGGCGTCGGTGCCAGCGACAGATCGATGATCCCGAAAGGCACTTCCAGCCGCTTGGACGCTTCCTGGGCAATCAGTTGCCCGACCCGGGTCACTTTAAAGGCTGTCCGTTTGATCGTTTCGCACAATGTTTCGAAGTCTTTGCCCTGCACTTCCTCCAAAGCCCGCTTGACCACGCCAGGCCCGCTAACGCCGACGTTGATGACGCATTCTTGTTCGCCTACGCCGTGGAAAGCGCCGGCCATAAACGGATTGTCCTCGACAGCGTTGCAGAACACGACCAGCTTAGCACAGCCGATCGAACCCCGGTCCGCCGTCCGTTCGGCGGTGCGCACGATGATGTCGCCCATCAGCTTGACGGCGTCCATATTAATGCCGCTGCGGGAGGAGCCGACATTCACCGAGGAGCACACCCGCTCCGTTACGGCCAGCGCTTCCGGAATGCTTTCGATCAGCAGGCGGTCGCCGGCCGTGAAGCCTTTTTGCACAAGCGCGGAAAAGCCGCCGATAAAATTGACGCCGACCTCTTTGGCCGCTCTGTCGAGCGTTTCCGCGACCGTCACATACGTATCGGTTTTGAGACCGCCTGCGGCGATCGAAATCGGCGTCACGGAAATCCGTTTGTTCACGATCGGAACACCAAACTGTTTTTCGAGATCCTCTCCGGTTTTGACCAGGTTCTCCGCAAGGCGGGTAATTTTGTCGTAGATTTTCCGGTTGAATACGTCCATATCTTCATGAGCGCAGTCCATCAGACTGATGCCCATCGTAATCGTACGCACATCGAGATTCATTTCCCGGATCATCGAATTCGTTTCCTGCACTTCCACGCGTGAAATCATGTTTTTCTCCCCTTCCCGTTCCTTAGATGCGGTGCATGATGTTGAAAATATCCTCATGCTGCAGCTTGATTTCCACGCCGATGGATGTCCCTAACTGCTGCAGGTCTTCGACGAGAAGCTCAAACGATTTCGACGGCGCCGAAATGTCCACGATCATCATCATGTTGAAATACCCTTGAATGATGGTCTGCGATATATCCAGAATGTTAACGTTATGATCCGCCAAATACGTGCATACCTTCGCAATAATGCCAACCTTGTCCTTCCCGACAACCGTAATGATTCCTTTCAAACGACGTTCCCCCTTTTGATTACGGCTCCGCCGTCTTTCGCGGCAGGCCGTCCGCTTCGCTTATTATGGCAAAAGATAGCGGAATCTTCAATAAAAAAATCCGCAAAGAAACTCCCCCTGACGGGCTTTCGCGGATGGTTACAAACATTCACTTTGTACCGGTGTAATCTGCAAAGAACTTCATTTCATGGAGCGATTTTTGCTTTCTTTTCTCGGCGCCTATGTTTTGTGTACCGTTGCCGTTCCCCGTATCTTGGTCCGAACACTCCTGACGCCGCACCCCCTGCTCCAGCTTCAAATCAATAAAATCGACCACCTGCTGCAGGGAGGCGATTTGACTGACGATGTTTGCCCGGTGATTCATCAGGAGCTGGACGAGCTCGGGATGGTCGACGGGATCGGCATCGGCACTTACCTTCAGAAACGGGCGCATTTCGTCGAGTGCCATCCCCGTCTTTTTCAGGCAGGAAATCAGCTTGATCGTGTCGACATCCTCCGGATAGTAAACGCGGTGGCCGTTTGGTTTGCGCTCGGCTCGCGGGAGCAGCGCGATCTTCTCATAATAACGGATCGTGTCCTCGGAAATTCCGGTTTGCTCCGCGGCTTGTTTGATCGAGAAATCTTCGGTTTCATTCATCCGGTTCCCCTCCAGCAGTTTAGCTTTTATTTGAATTTTACAACTTGGAGCTGGCTCCAAGTCAAGCTTGATATGTCTTTTTGAAAAATTTCTGCAAATCCCGCCTTGACTTGGAGCCGGCTCCAAGTCATACAATGTGCCCTATCAGCAGGGGAACCCAAAATTCCGAAAAAAATAGGAGGCATCATGATATGAACACAAACCAGCGGGAAAAAGTTTCGTTAATCACGGGGGCAAACGCCGGTATCGGGCTGGAGCTTACCCGGAAGTTATTGTCCGAAGGCTGGCAGGTCGCCGCTTTGATCCGGTCCGCTTTTCCGGCGGACGATGCGTTGATTAGTCAAGCGGCAAACGGCGGGCAGTTGAGAATTTATCAAGCTTCGGACCTATCGGACTTTGACAGCTTGAAGCAAGCTTTGGATGAGGTTAAAGCAGGAGAAACATACATCGATGTGTTGTTCAACAATGCCGGCGGGAGCTTTCCCGAGCTGCGCTTCTCCGCACAGGGGCGCGAGCTCCATTATGAGTTGATGACGGTCGCTCCTTATATTATTTTGATGGAGTTGCAGGAGCTTTTAAAAAACGGCCGCCACAAAACGGTGATCAACACCTCGTCCGCCGTGACAAATATGGTGAAGCCGTTCGATCCGGATTCGCTGGACCGCCCGAAAACGTTCCGCAAGCTGCTGGGTCCTTACGCCACCTCAAAGCTGGCATTGTCGCTTTGGACGCAGGCCGCAGCTCCGGAGTTGGCCAAGGAAGGAATCAAAATCCGCAGCGTTGACCCAGGCAGCAACAACACCGCGCGAAAAAGCAAAAAATCCGGGTTGCCGTGGTATGTGAAACCGATGATGAAGCTGTTTTTCCAGCCGCCGTCTTACGGGGCAGGACGGTTGTACGACGGGGCGTTAGGACCTCACGGCGATCTTGCCGGCGTGTATTTGGAAAAAGGCCGAGTTAAAGAACTAAATTACACCGAATTCGCGCAAAAGGTACTGAACAAGGTCAAAGCGGTTTATGAGCGGGAATATCTTAAAAGTGAATGAAGACTGGCTAACAGAGCGAGCCTCCTTTTCCATTCCCGGATCAGGAGGCTTGCTTAACATGCTTAATAGGCGGTCCATCCGGCATCCGCCGTGATGACGGTGCCGTTCACAAAGCTGGAATCGTCGGAAGCGAGGAACAACGCCACTTTGGCGATTTCATCGGCGCTGCCTAATCGCGGATTAATAGCCATGCCAAGCTGTTGTCTGGAAGCGCCAAACGGATTGATATTGGTCATCGAAGCTCCGATATTTGTTTCCACGCCGCCAGGAGCGATCGCATTGCAGCGGATGCCTTTTTGAGCATACATGAACCCGGTGTTTTTTGTAAATCCGATCACGGCATGTTTGGAAGCGGTATACGCCGCGCCCGCGCGAGCTCCGTATAACCCGCCGGCGGATGCAACGTTGACGATCACGCCGCTTTCTTTTTCCAAGAAGATCTTCAGCACTTTCCGGGTTGCACGCATTACGCTTGTCGTATTGACGGCAAACACCCGCTCCCACTGCTCATCCGTGATATCGCCGGCCGGCTCGAAATTATCCATGATCCCTGCATTGTTCACCAAAATATCGACCGTGCCGAAAGCTTTAACGGCCGCATCCACCAACTGCTGAATGTCTTCCTCCACGGCGACGTTTGTTTTCACGGCTTGAGCTGTCCCGCCTGCAGCTGTGATCCGTTCAACCGTAGCGTTCGCGCCCTCCAAATTCAAATCCGAGACCATGACCTTGGCGCCTTCCTTGGCAAACAGCTGTGCGATTTCCCTGCCCATTCCCGATGCGGCTCCCGTTACGATGACTGCTTTGTTCTCCAGTTTCAAAGTGTGTTTCCTCCAATTCGCACTATTAAAATTTTAAACGTTTTCAATCATTATTATAATACCCATCCCACAGGTATTTCCATCAGCAAAAAAAGAGACTTGCTCCTTCGCGGAGCAAATCTCTTTTTCCATTTCTATTATGGAGTTTTAAACAGTTTGCCATGAAATCGCTCAAGCCTGGTCAGATACTGCTTCTTCAGCAAAGCGAACAGGACGGCGTCAACAAATTGATTTTTCTCGAAGAAACATTCCTTTAAATAACCCTCTTCGTGAAATCCGATCTTCTCCAGCAGGTATCTGGAACGAATGTTGTCCGGGTCGATAAAGGCTTCAATCCGGTTTAAGCCCAAATCCTCAAAGCCGAAACGCAAAATTTCCTGCAGCACCTCGCTCATCACGCCTTGACGCCAATATTCCGGGTCCAGCTCGTAGCCGATTTCCGCCTTTTGGTGCTCTTGAGACCAGTTATGGAAGCCGCATGTACCGAGGACCCGGTCCCCTTCCGATTTGACCGTGATCGCCCAGCGAAACCCGCGGCGCTCCAAATAGCGGCTGTTCCAGTTTTGGATCAGCTCTTCGGCCTGCCGGAGACTTTCAAACCGCTCCAGGTCGTAATATTTCGTAACCTCGTCATTGGAAAAATAGTGGAACAGATCCTCGGCATCTCCCGCGGTCAATTTGCGCAAAATAAATCTTTCCGTCTCCAGCTGGGGGAACAGCTTCACGGCAACCGCTCCTTTCCTATAACATTACGTCGTAATATATTATAGGTGAGGAACCTTGCCTATTGAAAGTGCCAAATCTATTCAGCCTGGTCAATCACGAGTCTAATGCCGATGCCAAACGGATCGGTCAGTCTGATTTCCCGCCCTTGCTCGTCCCGTTCATAAGCCACCTGGGCAGCCGACAAGCGGCTTTCCACGGCCCCCAGGGCCGCTAGGTCCGGCAGCGCCGTCGTGAAATACCGCAGCCCCACCGCATCTTCCGGGGACGGCGGAGCGCCTTCGCCGGCCCACGTATTCAGGCCGATATGGTGATGGTATCCGCCGGCGGATACAAACAACGCCGCCCCGCCGTAATGGGCGGTAATTTCAAAGCCGAGGATTCGGCAATAGAACTGCTCCGCCATCCGCAGGTCGCCAACATGAAAATGAACATGCCCGATCCGAGTCTCCGGCGGTAGTCCCTTCCACTCGGCTCCTTCCGAAACAGCAAGCAATCCGTCCACGTCCACCGGATCGGTCGACATGATATATTCGCCGCTTGCGTTACGCTGCCAGGTATCGCGCGGGCGATCGGCGTAGATTTCAATGCCGTTTTGATCCGGATCGTTTAAATATAACGCTTCGCTTACCAGGTGATCCCCTTGCCCAATGGGAATCCGATTCTTGATCAGATTGCGCAGCGCCAAACCAAGCGCGGTCCGATCCGGCACCAGGATTGCGAAATGGTACAGTCCGGATACCGACCGCTCCGGCATCACCCGGTACTGTTCGTTAGCTTCCAGGTACAGCAGCGGTGTCTTCCCGTCGGCCGTGAGCTCGGCGACGTTTCCGTTATGTTGCAGTACACTCAGGCCAATCACATCCCGGTAAAAAGCCACCGACCGCTCCAGATTGCGGACTTTAAGATAGACGCTGCCGATTTGGGCAGCGGGATGAATGGATACATGCTCAGACAAAATGAAACTCCTCCTATCGAATGGGTGGGGATAACCTCGTAATGTGGTATTTATCCATGTAACCACGGCGGTTACATGATCATTATGTAATCAGTATAGTTACAGCTCGGCCGTGTGTCAACGAATTATCGTGCAAACCCATACTCATTCCCTCTTCTGTTCTACTACGAAAACCCTTCTCCTTCTTTCATGATCAGGAGCGCCGAGTACTTCGGCTCATTCTAAGCTGGGGATGCTGCTCTAACGGACACCAGCGACCTTATCCGCTCATTTCCCAGGTATTTCCCAGTCTAACGGACCCAAATGACTCTATTTCGCTCTAAACGAGCTCATCCGGGCCGATTCGAGGGAAATAAGAGCATCTCTGTCCGTTACATTTTGCAAACCTCTGTTTTTCCGCAGATAGAGCCTCTGGAGTCCCTTAGCCTTCTCCTCCTCTCAGGTTCAGCAGTTGTAGTAAAGCGATCGCCCCACCTGAACGTACCTACTCCTACTCCAGCTTTCTTGGTTCATTGTTTAATGGAATAGCCGTAAAATGTGCAGTTACTTATCAGGATATGCTGCCACAGCGCTTGATTAAGTGTAAAACCTGCAATTACTACGCTATATTTCGAAGAAGAGGCAAAAAAGCGAGGAAATACTTGTATGAAATGCAATTAAACGAATGATTGGGTAAATGGATATAAAGTTAGTTGTATGATTTGCAATTAATGATCAGAGTAGAGTCGATCAAGCACACTTTTGCCCGCCATCCGATCAGGCGAATTAAATAGGCGCGGTAAAAAAAAATGCCCCAATCTCGGGGCATTTAACGCATTCACTTTCAGTTGGTTCTTACACAGCCGGCATATTCGCGGAAATATCCTCGACGATATCCTGCAGCGTAACGGCCTCCAGCGTCTTCTCCATCGCTTTTTGCGCTATGGAGAAGATCGGCTCGATCGCCGCCTGTATATTGCGTCCGACCGGGCAATCCGTGTTAGGGTGGTCGTGCACCGCAAACAATCCGTCTTCTTCCACGACATGCACCGCGCGGTAAATATCGAGCAGCGTAATGTCGCACAACTTGCGCGCCAGCCTGGTCCCGGCCACACCGGGGCGAACCTCCACCAGCCCGGCTTTATTCAACATGCTCATAATACGGCGAATGACAACCGGATTCGTATTCACGCTGCCGGAGATATACTCCGATGTACTAACCCCGTCCTTGTTGATTTCAAGCAGGGATAAAATGTGTATGGCCACAGAGAATCTGGAGCTGATCGTCAAGCGTATATCCCCCTTTCCAAACGTCAGTAACAATATTAGTTACAAACTGACCGGGGTGTCAATAACCTTGATCATTGATTTTTAAACAACGCGTGGATGACGGCATAGCTAATCAAACTGCGGTCCCGGTACACGCCGGACACCGCCTCCGGATGTTCGCCGAGAATGCCCTTTTGCAGGATCGCCGCTCCAAATCCCCTTTCCCGGGCACCGTTAAACGTAAAGGTCACGCAATGTTCCGCGGCAAACCCGCAGACGACGACAAAGTCGGTTTCCTGTTCCCGCAGCAGCTGCTCCAAATCGGTTTTCCAAAAAGCGTTGTTCCATTCCTTCGAAATGCGGAGATCCGCATCGGCGAGCTTAATTTCCGGAGTCACCTCAAATCCGGGCGAATGTTCGCCCATTTCCGTATCCTGAACCACCACGACCGGTCTCCCGGCATCCCGGAACAAATCGGCCACGGTGTTAATATATTCGCTAGCTGCGGACAGTTCGCTTTGCAGGCGCGGATCGGTTAATAAGCCCTTTTGCATATCGATGATTAATAAAGCCGGTTTCATTGGCGTGCCTCCTCAACAAACTCTCATTTTGGGGTCAATCATTTCTTACATTATACACACTTCCGCGCCCTATATTAAGCCTTACTGTAGCATTCTTCTCTCCTCTGGCGAAAAATATCGGCAAAACCTCTTGACCCTCACATTAATGTCAGGGTTTATAATGAATCCGGAAGGCAGGTGAGGTTAGGTTTTATGAAGATCGGGGAATTGTCGAAAGCGACCGGCGTCAGCATCCGTTCCCTCAGGTACTACGAGGAGCAAGGGCTGATCACCTCAGAGCGGCTAAACAACGGCTATCGTGATTATCACAGCTTAACCGCCGAGCAGGTAAAAACGATTCAGTTTTATTTGAGCCTCGGCCTGACCACGCAGCAAATCGCCGGTTTTCTGCAATGCGTGATGACGAGCCAAGAAGCGTTTTGCCGGGAGATTATGCCGGTGTACCGCAGCAAGCTGAAGGAGATTACCGAGCAAATTGAGCTGCTGCAAACGATCAAGTCCAATCTGGAAGAACGGATTCACTACATTTTAGAAGAAAATCCCGAAATGGAGATGATGGAATATGACGATCAGACGGATCGCCGATGCTAACGAATTCAACCGGGAAAGCGCGTCCGCAGAAGTGGTGCTTGCCGATTTTGACGCCCCGTGGTGCCCGCCGTGCAAGGTGCTTTCACCGATTCTGGAAGAGCTGCATGAGGAACTGCAAGGAGCCGTCCCCCTGCTCCAAGTAAATTGCGACGACCATCCGGAACTGGCTTCGCAATACGGAATCATGTCGATGCCTACGGTCATTTTGTTCCACCACGGAGAGCCGATGGAGAAGCTGATCGGCCTGAGACCTAAAGAAGTGTACCGCCAACTGATCCTCAAATACCGCGATTCCGTACGCCAGGCACAATAAACGGAAGTTAGCCGCAAAAAGATACCGCCTTGCTCCTTCGTTCAAGAAGGGACCAAGGCGGTATCTCTTTATCCGTAGGCGGTTAGATCGGGGATTTGTTTGGCTTGCTCGATGAACGGACCTTCCAGTAAGTTGTTAAACGCCAAATGCGTCGCCCGCAAACTGAGCAGCCGATCCCCCGGCTTCAGGCCGAATTGCTCCCACGTCCCTGGCGGCAGCGTAAAATAGCGGTTACAGTTCAAATGAACCCAGCAGAACGTACGTTCTTTAAACGTGATCGTCTCCCCTTCAGGGACGGCAAATTGCCGTAGTTGGGGAATGCTGGCGAAAACGGCCGCCAGCGGCGAATTTGCGATCATTTCCTTGCACACCACGCTGAAGCCCCGGACCGTATTGCGTCCCGTCATTAAAATGATGTTGGAATCCGGATGAATACCATACTCCTGCAGGGCTTGATCCGGCAGGTAAAACGATCCGTCGGCAAGTACTTTGCTCCATGCGTAAAAATACTTCCCGGACTTGGCAGTTACTGCCATACTCTCATCCCCCGAGCTAAATAATGATCGTTTCGTTACGTTAAAATCATCTCGCATGCAAGGCATCTGGAGATATGATATTCGTCACGCTTCCGGCAGCTTGTCTACCTTTTGAGCAATGTACAGCAGGTAAGCTCTAATCACAACAATTTTAAGCATCATATACAGCGGGATGGCCAAAATCATGCCCAGGATGCCCATGAAGTCGCCGGCGATCAACAACAGTACGATCGTGGTCAACGGATGAATGTTGATCGTCTTCCCGTAAATATACGGGGAAATCAAGTTGCCTTCGACTTGCTGGGCGACGACAACGATGATGATGACCCACAGCACCATCGAGGGCGAAACGGTAAATGCGACGATGACGCATGGGATCGCCCCGAGCAGTGCGCCAAAGTAAGGAATAAAGTTAAACAAAGCCATGACGATGGCGAGCAGCAGCGGATACGGCAAACCGACCAGCCAAAATCCGACGAAGCCCATAACGGCCAGCATCATGGCGCTGATCATCCGGCCGGCGATGAACCCCTTCAGCATGTTGTCGATCTCATGGATGACCTGTTCGCCATCGGTCCGGTAACGGACCGGAAGCATCCGCACCAAAGAAGGCGTCACCCGCACGTCTTCTTTCAGCATGTAATACAGAAAAATCGGTACGGTCCCCACAATGATCACAAAATTGTTCAAAAAGCTAAACACATGCGATACGTATCCGCTGACCGCATTCAAGGTCGAATTGATGTATTCGGTCACCTTGTTCATGATTTCCGGGCTGCTTTCGCTTGTGACGAACGAAAAATAGCGGCTGCTGCGGATTTCGTTCATTTGCTCCTGCAAGCTGGTCATGAGTTTCGGGACGTTGTTCATAAACTCGAACAATTGCTTTTGCAGCGGCGGCCAAACGACCATAAAAAAGATCGTGACAACACCGGCAAAAAGCAGGTAGATCAGCAGGATCGACAGGATCCGATTCCATTTTTTCCGCTCCAGAAATTGCACGACCGGGCGCAGCAAATAATAAAGGAACCCGGAAATCGTCAAGGGCACGATCAAAATTTGCACCAAAGTGACGAACGGAATGAAGATAAAACTGACCTTGGACAGCAAATAAATGATCGTCAGCAGCATGATAATCCCTAACGAAATCCGATAAAAAGGATGTTTCATCATAAAAGTTGTCCCTCCTTTCTTTTAGGAAGATATGCGTATCCGTTAGCCTCATTCCTCCGGCAAAGCATCCCAAGCGGCATCCAGCAGCGCATCGAACCATGCGTCGTCCGCTTCGATTCTGGCATCCACGGCCATAAACTCGGCTTCAATGCCGGGTTCTCCCGCATAATGCAGGCTGTAGTCCCAATCTCCACCGTCTTTGCTGTAAAAGGTAATTTCATATCCTGCTTTATGGGAGCTTACTTGAAAGACGGTTTTGCCGGTGTAGGATCCGTCCTCCTGTTTCTTCATTTGGGCTTCCACAATTGTCAATTCTTCCATCATGTCTACTCCTTTACCCGGATTCACATTTTTTGTCTTGTTTAATGCCTGTACAACCTTACTGCAATATCGTACCATGTTTTATGTTAAGATCAATAACGGTATTCGGTACAACAAGAGTAAAGGTGGATTCCATTGTCTAAACGCAAAAAAAACATGCTGACTCCCGCAAAAGTGTTGACCTTCGGGTTTGCGTTAACGATCATTATCGGCGCTTTCCTGCTTTCGCTTGGGCCGGCTTCGGCCGGCGGCCAAAAACTGGCGCTGACGGACGCCTTCTTTATGGCAACCTCGGCCACCTGTGTAACCGGACTGGCCGTTGTGGATACGGGAACGCAGTTTTCGTTATTCGGGCAAATTGTGATCTTGGTGCTTGTCCAAATCGGCGGCCTCGGTTTTACGACCATCGGCACGCTGATCTCGCTCGCCTTCAATCGCCGCATTTCCCTGCGCGACCGGCTGGTTCTGCAAGAAACGCTGAACTATAATGCGATCGGAGGACTGCTGCAGTTAATCATTAAAATTTGCATTTATACCTTCAGCATCGAGTTCGTCGGCGCCTTGCTCCTGGCCGTGAGATTTTCCCAGGACATGCCTTTGGCCCAAGCGCTCTTCTTTGGAGTGTTTCACAGCGTGTCGATCTTTAACAACGCCGGGTTTGATTTGTTCGGCAAAATCCACGGCCCGTTCAGCGGGTTGGCGGAATACGTGAGCGATCCGTTTATCAATATCGTTGTCATGACGCTCATTTTTCTTGGCGGAATCGGCTTCATCGTCATTTCCGATTTGGTGAACTATCGCCGTACGCGCCGGCTGTCCCTGCATTCCAAAATCGTGCTGACCATGACTCTGATCCTAACGGTGGTCGGAGCGCTGATTATAGTCGCCATCGAATCCTCCAATCCGCATACGCTGCAGCAAATGAGCTGGCTGGATCGGATCATGGCCGCCTTTTTCCATTCCGTCAGCGCGCGATCCGGCGGGCTCAGCACCGTCAGCGTGTCGGATATGGAGCAGTCCAGCCAGTTTCTGCTTATCCTGCTAATGTTTATCGGCGCGGCGCCGGGCTCTACGGCCGGCGGGATCAAGGTGACGGTATTCGCCATATTGCTGGGTGCCATTTATGCGATGATACGCGGGAAAGAAGATATCGTCTTTTTTCGCGAACGTCTGTCCAAAGAGTCGATCATCAAGGCGATCACCCAAACCTGGCTGGCCATGTTTCTCGTCATATTTGTGGCCATGGCGCTCTCCGCGTTGGAAGATCATGCCTTTTTGCCGCTGCTGTTCGAGGCGACATCCGCTTTTGCGACCGCCGGCTTAAGCTTGGACTTAACCCCTGAGCTCACGAACATCAGCAAATGGATTCTTTGCGTCGTCATGTTCCTGGGGCGGATCGGGCCGCTTACGCTCGCTTATGCGTTCACCTCGAAATCGAAAAAAGAGCTGCTGCGTTACCCCGAAGGGAAAATAATTATCGGCTAAGCTGCCTAAACCATCGGTTGATTACTAAAATCGTGAAGAATGATGTATGATAAAACAATAACCAAATTGTAAAAACGGAGGAGAACACCATGTCCGATTTTCAAACCAAATTAGAAAAATACGCTGAGTTGGCCGTAAACATCGGCGTAAATATTCAACAAGGCCAAAATTTGATCATCAACTGTGCGATTGATTCCGCCGAGCTGGTGCGGCTGATCGTGAAGAAAGCCTATGAAGCCGGGGCCCGGTTCGTCAAGGTCAACTGGAGCGACGACACCGTCACCCGCCTCAGATACGATATGGCAGCGGAGGAATCTTTTCTGGACGAACCGAAGTGGTATGCGGGCGAGATGCTGGAGTATGTGGAAAACGGCGCTGCCGTCCTGCATGTCATGTCCTCGGACCCCGATTTGCTCAGCGGCGTGTCCACGGAGCGGTTAACCAATCACCAGAAAACTTACGGCAAAGTGATGAGCAAATACCGGGAGATGCAGATGTCCGATAAATTCAGCTGGTCGATCGTTGCGGTCCCTTCCAAGGCCTGGGCGGCCAAAGTGTTCCCCGATCTTCCCGCGGATCAGCAAATCGATGCGCTCTGGGAAGCTATTTTCCGCACCGTCCGCCTGGACCGTCCCGATCCGATCGCGGCCTGGAAAGAGCATATCGCCAATCTGCTGCAGAAATCCGATTATTTGAACGCCAAAAAATATAAGAAGCTCCATTACATAGCCCCCGGGACCGATCTCACCATCGAGCTTCCGGAAGGCCATCTCTGGGTCGCCGCCGAAAGCATCAATGCTAAGGGGCATACATTTTTGGCCAACCTGCCCACCGAGGAAGTGTTCACCGCTCCGCTCAAAACCGGAGTCAATGGAACGGTGTCCAGCACCAAGCCGTTAAGCTATCGCGGCACGATCGTGGACCGCTTCTCGCTGACGTTCGAAAACGGCCGGATCGTCGATTACAAGGCGGAAGTCGGCCAGGACGTATTGAAGCAGCTGGTCGAACTGGACGAAGGCTCCCATTATCTGGGCGAGGTGGCTTTGGTGCCGCACAGCTCCCCTATTTCTCAGTCCGGCATTCTGTTTTACAACACGCTGTTTGACGAAAATGCCTCCAATCATTTGGCGATCGGCAACGCGTATGCCTTCAACCTGGAGGGCGGAAAATCGATGTCCAAGGAAGAATTGGACCAGCGCGGCCTGAATTCCAGCTTGGCGCACGAAGACTTTATGGTCGGATCGGCCGAAATGGACATTTTCGGGGTTACGGAGGACGGCAAAGAAGAACCGATTTTCGCTAAAGGCAATTGGGCCATTTAACTACCGGGAACGCAAAAAAGCAGCCGCCATTGGAATATCCATTCCAGCCAGCGGCTGCTTTTTTGTGCAAAATCCTACCCATTGCTTTCGGCCGAAGCGGCGGCAGCCAGCGCGCTGCCCCGGCTCCGCTGAATAAGCACAGCGATAATGCTCAGGAGCGCGAGCAGCATCAGAAAGCCGGCCAGCAGCCAAGACGAGGCATGAGCACCCCCCAGATCCATCGTTTTCCCCATGATCAACGGCAATACGGCTCCTCCCACTCCTCCGGAAGCGATCAACAGGCTTGGCGTCGATTCCTCGGCTCCGACCAGCAGCTTGTTGGCAAATACAAGCGCGATGGAAAACAGCCCCGACATAAACAGACCAAACAGCAAAATGAGGATATATGTAACGGCCTTCCCCCCGGTCAAGGAAAACAGCGCAATCAGCACAAAGCTGACGATGCAGCTCCAGAGCACATAACGGCTGTAGGAGATTTTTTCCGCAAGTGTGCCGGCTACCAGACGGCCGCAAGTCATCGCGATCCAAAACAGCGTAACGCTGAACGCCGCGGACGGTTTATCCAGGCCCAGCTTCTCAATCAGCAGTGACGGCAGGAAGTTGACGAAGCTCATTTCGGTGCCGACGTAAAAAAAGAAGAACACGATAAAAACAGCGAGCAGCAGTCCTCTGATGCCTTGGTATTGCTTCAGCCATCCTCCCTGCTTATCCTGCTGCTTCCCTTTCGCATGCAGCACGCCGCGAAATTCGCCGAAGTTTCCCCTGCCCCAGGCAAACAGCATAACAAACGCCAGGCCCGCCACGATCAGGAACGAAAAGCGCCATACCTCAGCGCGGATAAAAAATCCCGCGGCCACCGGCATCAGCAGCGCGCCCAGCCCGAAAAACACCTCCAGCCGGCTCATAGCAACCGCGGTACCTTCCGTCACCGCAACGAGAATGATCGTGCCGATCACCGCCTCGATCATCCCGAATCCAAACCCCGCCACGGCCCCGATGGCGTACATCCATTCCCAAGGCGGCAGCAGCGAATAACAAACTTCAGCGAAACACAGCATCCCCGTCGCAATCAAAAGTCCATAAATTTTGCCGAATTTGGCGAGCAACAGCGGCGAAACGAGCACGCCAACCAAAAATCCGGCGAACTGGGCAAAAATAAGGCTGCCACCCGCACTGTAATCTTTGCCGTATTGTTCCAGCAGATTCGGCATCAAGGAGCCGACGACGACATGCGCCAGGCCGATCAGCAGGTAAGACCAGCATCCCAACCATATTAATCTCTTCATGTTCTCTCCCTCCGTGCATTACGATGCTTTCCCGCCCCGCGCCTTACGGAGCAGGTTTAAATTTTGGGCACACTCCATCTATTGTAATCGATTCCCTAAAGCGGCGTCATCTGCATCATGAACAAATGACAAGTTTGTTTTATTTATGGTAAATAGTTCCTATTTTCTCGTTGATAGAGTAAAATTAATAGAGTATCCAATCGATAGAATATCGTTTTTAGCAGAGATGAGAGGGAAACGCATGCAGAACCGGTTACAGTGCCTGCTATCCGCCAATTATTCGGAGCTGGACGAAGATGAGCAGAAACAAGTTTACGAAGCTTTTTATGAATGGGTGTATGGGACCATCTATCATATAGTCAAAGATCATCAGGCAACGGAGGATATCATTCAGGAAGCCTTTCTGAAAGTTATGCTGAAGAAGCCCGCCTTTAAGTCGGAAGCGAGCATGCGGGCTTGGCTCAGAACGGTATCCCGCAATATGGCGATCACCTACCTGCGCAAATACAAAAAATATATGCAACATCTGGAGCAGCCCGCCGCGATCGGCGAATTGGCCGTATCCTCCTGGAAAGACGGCTCGGTCGAGGACTCGGTGGAAACGAAGCTGATGGAAGAGGCGATCGTTTCGTATTTGCGCCGCTTGAAGCCGGAGTACCGCATGCTGGTCGAATACCGCTGGAGACTTGGGTTAAGCTACAGGGAGATCGCCGACAAACTGGGAGTTTGCGAAAATATCGTCCGCCAGCGGCTGTTTCGCACCCGGGAAGGCATCAAGAAAAAGCTGTACCACGAGTGGGAAAGAAGCCGGCATACTTGAAACAAAAACGAGGCTGCCCCTCAGGTCAAGTTAAGGACCTAAGAGGCAGCCTCCTCTATGTTATGCGCCGGCCTCCTCCAGCGGCTGAAGCTGCTGCCGGATTAATTTGACGCGTGAAATTCTCTTGTTGTCGGTTTCTTCCACCACGTAAGTAAATTCGCCGTATTCCACGGTTTGGCCAACCTGCGGCGGCAAAATATCGATTCGGGAATAGAGCCATCCGCCGATCGTATCGTAATCGTCGGAGTCGAGTTCCAGCCCAAACCGGTCATTGATCGATTCGATCAGCATCAATCCGTCCACCGAATAGATACCCGGCTCAATCTGCTCGATACCAGGGCGTTCCTCGTCGAACTCATCCTGAATCTCGCCGACGATTTCTTCGACGATATCCTCAAGCGTCACCATACCGGAGGTTCCTCCGTATTCGTCGATCAAGATGGCGATCTGCGTTCTTCCCCGCTGCATCCGTTTCATCAAATCACTGATTTGGGTGGATTCCGGAACCGCCATGATCGGCCGGATCAAGTCGCGTAAATTCCGGGTACTCGAGCGAATCAAATCTTTTATATGAATAAATCCAATGATATGGTCTTTGTCCTGATGACATACGGGATATCGGGTTCTTGTGCCTTCCAAGGCGATTTCCAGGTTTTCCTCCAGCGAATGCTGAGTATAAAGGCAAATCATTTCGGTCCGGGGGATCATAATTTCCCGCGCCGTCGTATCGGCAAATTCAAAAATGTTGTCCACCAGCGACATCTCCGTGCTGTCGATCAAGCCGCTTTCGCTGCTCTCCTTCATCATGACCCGGATTTCTTCCTCCGTATGCACAGAGTCCTGCCCGGTAGCCGGCGAAATCCTAAACAGACGCAAGAGGCCGGATGACAGGTTGTTCAGAATCCAAATGAACGGATACATGAGGCGATAAAACAGCAGCATAGGCCAGGCAAACCATAAGGTAATGGTTTCCGCCTTGCGGACGGCGATCGTTTTCGGGGAGAGCTCTCCCAGAACGATGTGCAGGACGGCGATGAGAATAAAGGCAACCGTTAACGAGACGAGATAAGCCGGCTTTTCGCCCAATCCCGTCAGTTCAAACAGCGGATTCAGCAGCCGGGCCACAACCGGCTCGCCCAGCCACCCCAGCCCCAGTGAGCTGAGCGTGATACCTACCTGGCACGCCGATAAGTAACCGTCCAAATGATTCAAGTGTCTTTTTACGATTACGGCTCGCCTTCGCCCTTCCTCCACCAACGCGTCGATGCGGGAGCTTCGAACCTTGACGATCGCAAATTCGGCAGACACGAAAAATCCGTTCAACAGTACCAGCAGCACCATCAGTCCTACTTGCAGAAGACTCGGTAAAGGGTCACTCAATACGTTTCCTATTCCCGCCTATCCAGCGGCAGCGGTGAATAGGTGCACCTCCTTCGCAGAATGGAATCGTACATCATTTTGTATTTTTCATTTATATAGAGCAGCGTCAACTTCCCAATGGAATCATCTCCCTTATAGGATACTTCGGCATAAACCGTGTTTATTATTAATTATATTATTATACACTACACAGTCAAACGCTTTGGTATGACATCGGTACTGGCGTATTCGGCCGCAAAAATGAAAAAGAACCCCCTTTCGCGAGGGAGTCCTAGTCCTATGCCTATCTGGTTGGCGGCGGGGCGCCGATGGTGCCGGGATATTGATAATACAAAGGTTCATCAAACGTTGCATAATCGAGGTTGACCATCAGCAAAACGATCCGCTGGCCGGTGTTCGGATCGCTGATGATGATGTGGTCGCGACCCGCGGCTTCGAGAACGCCTTTGAATATTTTGGCATTCCATTCGCGGTTGTTTTCGTAGGTCATGTAAAAGGTGCCGACTTTTCCCAGATTAAGACGTAAAATATTTTCAATATATGACTGCTCAAACGTCGGAATGGCCGACGGCACTACCGTGCCGCTGGGCGTCATCGGACTGCCGCTCGGCACTTGCGGCGGGAAGCCTGCGCCGGCTCCCATGGGAGCCATAAAACCCGCCCCTCCGGTTTGAACAGGCGAGACGTTATAGCCGGCGGGGTGTGCGACCGGCCGGTAAGACTGGGTAAACATGAATCGATTCCTCCTCATTTTACTTGCTTAGGTTTCGCTTTTTTTGCCGTGCCTAAGTATGCTTAAAAAACGCCGGGGCAAGTTTGCGCGTTGGGAGCAAAGAAGCAGTGCGCTTTGAAGCGCCCGGTATTTTGCTGATTGTACCACGTCCCGGGACAATTGCCGGCGGGCCTGAAGAACCACAGCGCATTGGACGCCGGCCAGACCCGCTCTCCGCCGATCACCCTCCGGGCTAAACGGATATCCCTGTCGCGCGCTCTCTGGTAGAAGTATCCTTTTTGCGTTGCTTCAAAGCCGCCGGGAGATTGAAACACCATCTGTTTCATTAGGCGAATATCCTGAAAATCAAGGCAATTTCCCAAGATCCGATTTACGCCTACGTTCCCGACCATCAGCATGCCCTGCTCCCCATCGCCTTCCGCTTCCGCGCGCATGAGACGCGCCAGCAGCTTGACGTCTTCCGAGTTTGCTTTAATGACCGCCAATCCCATCCCTCCTTCCTCCCTACTTGACGTTATATTGTATGTGCGAATGCCCATCCGGGTGTCTAACCCCCTAAAAAGAGCATTGTCAATAGATAGAAGCAATTTTTCATTGTGAATCCGATTACAATCTTGAACATTTTGTGGCTATTTCTATGGACGCGCTTACACGAATAGCATATACTGTTAAGTAAATAAATGTTTTTTATATGGTTATGGTGATTTCTTTATAAAAACGCTTTGCTTCACAACACCTTTTAGGAGGTTCCCCACATGAGAATCGCGATTATTGGCGGCGGCTTGGCCGGTTTGACGGCAGCGGCATACCTATCGGACAACAAGGAGACGGCTGGCACGGTGTTTGAACGGAGCCCGCAGTTGGGCGGCCGGGCTTTTACTTATGAAAAATCGGGATTTACGCTAAATTACGGAGCGCATGCGGTATACGGAATTGACAGACACACGCTCCATCACATGGAAGAAGAGCTAAACCTTAAATTTCAAAGCAAGCAGGTCGATAAACGCAAAGTGATGTACGCCAAGCACGGGCATTTGACGCCCGCTCCGCTCGATTTCGTCAACATCGTCAAGACGGATGTCCTGACTCCGCTGGAGAAGGTGCGATTCGTCAGCGAGATCGCTGCGGTGATCGGTAACATCCATCAGTTGAAGCATCATCGTACGTTGGGCGATTATCTCGAACATTCCCACGCCTCCGCCGATGTCAAAGAGCTGTGGGCGCATCTGGTCTGCTCCAATTTCTTCATTACGCCGGAGGAAGCCAGGAAGGTGCCCGGCGAGGTCATCGCCGAGTACTATCATAACCTGTTCCTCTCCCAGCGGCCGGTAAGCTATATTCTCGGCAGTTGGGCAACGATCACCGGCCAGTTGGTCGACAAGATCCGCGACAACGCAAACTGGGAAATCTCTGTGAAGGAGCCGGTCGAGTCGATTGTGATGGAAGACGGAAAGTTTGTGCTGAACACTAAAACGCGGGAGCGGCTAGAATACGATCAGGTTATTTTTGCAATGCCGGTACAGCAGGTCGCCAAGCTGCTGGAAAACTCGCCTTGGTCCGCTGCGCTTGAGCCGTATAAAGAGTCCACCTCCACCGAGGTGCTGGTGTACGACGTCGGCTTCTCAAAAGTCGTCGCGCGCCCCTTCCATTATATCAGCGACATGGATCATAAAATATTTATCAGCGACGTCTCGGCAACCGACTATACGGTGGCGCCGGCGCACGGCCAGCTGCTTCAGGGGATCGCCTACTTGAATGACGACTTTGCGGATGAGGAGCAAAAGAAACAATATCTGGAGCAGAAAACCGCGCAGATGGAAGCCCTGTTCGATACGTATTACCCGGATTGGCGGAATTTTGTCGAGGTCAAACGCGTTTCCAAAAAAGCGATGGTGGCCAGCGTCAAAAACATCTGCACAAACAAGCTGCTTCCGAACCGCTTGGCCGGCCTGCCGTTTTACTTCTGCGGCGACGGCTGCACAGGCAAAGGCGAGCTCGCCGAACGCGCTTTTTCCAGCGCGCGGACCGTAGCCCAGACGCTTTTGGCGGATACCGTACAAATTAAGGCCTATTCCCATTAGCAGGATCCAAAAACAAAAACAGAAGCGAACGCGAGTAGCCGGATTAAGGCGCTCCGTTGCTTCTGTTTTTTTATGGACGTATTACCTTTCAACCTGGCGACTTCCTTTCCTGGTCTGATTTAAAGTTTAAAGTGTGCTGCGGTATTTCCGGAATTCCTGCACTTCCGTCCGATGCGTATTCCGTACCCGTTCAAAGCTGTGGTAACGCTGGCCTTGAAACGTCAGCTTTCCTTCGTCTCCTTCCGCGCATTGGCCGTATTCCAGGCCGTTGACGACAAATTCCAGCCGGTCGCCGCTCTCGACCTCAAATGTAACATAATATTTCGTGTCCGAACGGTTGACCGATGTCTCGGTATCATGGCGATGGGAAACCTCCGTCCGCTTCCCGACAATCACCGAATTTACGCTGAGTACGGGCTGCCTGCTGCTGGCAAAAAAGCGCCACACCCCTCCCGCGGCCGAAATCACGACGATCGCCGTAAGCACAACGAGCAGGATCGGCAGCGCGGTTTCCATCATATCGAACATTTCCACCCATGACTGCATGGTTCGCCCTCCTTCATAGAGGCTATGGCCTGCTACTTTTGTCCCTCTCCTTCCTTTCCTAAGTATATGCCGGTTAACTTGAAACTTGTTATTCACCTCCGGCGTAAATTATGCCACTCTTGTCCCACAAAATAGCAAAAAAAACTCCGGCTCGTTAATCGAACCGGAGGGTTAGCCAAACTGGTCTGCCAGCGAATAAGAATCAAGCATAATATTCAAACAGCAATTGGCGGGTTTCTGCGGCGCCGTCGGCTTCAGGTTCGGTCTCCAAAAGCCCCTTCTCCGCCCAGCAAGCCTGGCACATGTCTTCGGTCGTGCATAAATGAGCGTCTTCGCAGGTGTAGCAAAATTGGAGATAATTGCGGGTTACCGTGTCTTGCGTTGTCGTTTTCATCACTATTCACTCCTGCCTTGGAATTTGGAGCGCCGCTCCAATTTGCTGCTGTTTCCTTTACAAGTTAAATTTATCACAAATCCTGCATTTTATATGTGATTATTTTCACATAGTCTGAAAAATAAAAAAGCATGGCCGCATTGCCATACTTTTTCACTTTTGATATTCACGCTATCTGAAGGCGCAGACAGGCTTACAGCACATGCCAGCTCGTTCCCCCGTCTCTCGTCTGCAGCAGCAGCGAACGTTTCTGATCTTCTTTGGCCACCAGCAGCCAGCCTACTCTGGAGGAAAAGAACTGCAGTTTCACCACTTCCGGATAATCGGCCACGATATCAACCAGCTTCGCGCTTCGCGGCAACGGCGTCCAATGATTGCCTTGATCCGAAGTATAGTAAACGGTCGAGCCCATCATCGTCCAGCCTTCGTTTCGCGTCAAAAAGGTCGGCGCCAATTCCTCATTGAATCCGGTCTGCCACGATAAATTGAAAGGGACCAGCGTCCAGGTGGCTCCGGCATCCTGGGTGAAGTAACCGTTAAACTTGGTGGCTTCATCGCGGGTACAGCCGACCGGGACCCAGCCTGAACTGCCATCCCCGAAGAGCGAGACATTGCCGACGATAAATCGATCACAGGTTTTGAATTTTGCGGCATCAAAGAAGCTCTCTTTTTTCGCCCATGTATCTCCCCCGTTATCCGTGGTATACAGTGCGGGTTGTCCTGCTTCAATCTCGCTGACGAATCCGTTTAGCTCATCGACAAAGGCCATCGACATCGGGGTCCCCTGCCCCAGTCCCGATCGCGCTGATGGATTGAGCGCAAAGCTGTTCGGGTCCGGAGCCCCCATAATCGGATCAAACGTTGCTCCCCCGTCTTCCGTCGCGTAGAGCACTCTTTCACTACGCCCCGAGTCGCTCGTTTTATTGGTCAATATCCAGCCGTTAGACTCGTTGGAAAAATAAATCCCCTCAACCTGGTCCCCTCCCGGAAATGAAGAGACCTTCCAAGTGATGCCCCCGTCTTCCGTCCTTAAGACGATCGCGTCATCCAAACCGGCGGCATTGCGCACAATCCAACCGTGCATCGGATCGATAAAAAAGATCTCTTTGCCGAAACGCGGCGTGCTCGGAAACAGCACCGAAGCGGCCGGGGAAATATTCGTCCAGGTCTGCCCGTTGTCTCGGGTAAGATACAGCCTCAGCTCGCTTTGGGTACAACCCCAGGCCAGCCCGGTAGTCGTGCTGAGCAACTGAAAATCGGTTAAGCGCGTTTGAATTTGATATTGGTTGTTGTTCCCGTCCTCCGCGGGAGCTTTCGTTTCCACTCCCAGATTTTCAGAGGAGTCGGGGTTAATGACGGTGAGCGTCTGCCCTTTTTCTTCCGGCGGCTCCGGCTGTGCCTGATTCGCTTCCGGCGGCTGCTCGGCCGTACAGGCCGTCAGCAGCAGGCATCCGGACAGTGAAACTGCGATAACATAACGCCATAACTTCAAAAAGACTACCTCACTTTCAACCACATGCTGATTGTTTATTATATCATAGCGTGATCGAAGTCTTCAGGGACCGGAATTACAGCCGCGGATCTTTGGCAAAATTTACGCTAACATGTTGATTGGGCTTGTAAACGGCAAAGGCATAGCCTTTTTTCTGCAAATATTCGATAACCTCCGGAAGGATTTCCACGGTTTGCGCCTTTTCGTGCATTAAAATCACTTCGGTATCCCGGTGTACCTGGCGTTTGACCTCCTTCAAAATGCGTTGGGGGTTGCCCGAATAACGCCAATCCTGGGAATCGACCGTCCAGTCCCACATCTTAAACCCCGCATCGGCGATATCGCCGCGGAATTGTTTGCCGATCTCCGGCTTGCTGCCGTACGGCGCCCTGATCAGTGTCGGCGAAACTCCGGTGATCTTGGCCATCAGCTTTTGTTCCTGCTTGAATTCTTTAATGAAATTGTCCGAATTTCCGCTGTCGTAGATTTTTTTCTTGCTGTGGCTCATGCTGTGCAGTCCAACATAATTGCCGGCTTCAACCGCATCCTTCACGGTTTGCTCATGGCCTGAAAGCTGATTTCCGATCATAAAAAAAGTGCCGTGAATCTGATATTTAGCCAAAATATCCATAATTTCCTCTGTATGCTTGCTCGGACCGTCATCGAAAGTCAAATATATCACCTTTGGCTGCTTAACGGCGGACGGTTTAACGTTCTCAGAGTTTCCTGCCTTCGCGTCGGTTGAAGTTGCTTCCTGCGGAGTTGTTTTAGCCGGTGTCGGCGGCTCCTGTTTTGGCTCCGACGGCTGGACGGCCGAGTCTGCATTTTTGCCGGCCAGATTGGCGGATACGACGGCTGTTGTGGAGTGTTTGACTACTGCGCTTGGCTTACCGTGGTTCAGATACGAATATACGGCAATCCCCGACAAAGTTAATGATACGACGGCAAGCGACACGGCGGTCACCTTGATCCATTTCGTTTTCCGCTCGGATTTGGTGCGCGCGGTGCGGGTGGAATGATTTTGTGTGCTTCTGCTGGTGTACGGCATTTGAATAGTTCCTCTCTCATTTCATTATTACTAGAATAATATAAAATGAGCGATTCGTCCTTACAGAATCGTTAATCGCAGGTTACAAAGTCATTACAGAATTTTATGGATTAATGCTATTAAGTTTACGTAACAATTTTTATGTTTTGTTATTGGAAGGGAATCCCACGAAATGCAAAAGTGCAGGCGGTTTTTGTCGAAACTCCTCTAAACCGGTGGCTCAAATGTAAAAGTGCAGTTCATTTCTGGTCAAAAGCTGCTTTTTATCGGATAGCCTTAAATAAGATGTACTTTTGCATTTCAATTGCTCTAAAATGGCAGTTTACGGATAATAGAATGCGCTTTTGCAGTTGATCTCATCGGGCCGTCCTACTTCCATAAAAACAGTAATTCAGAAGCAGCCATAACCAAATAAGTTGAGCTATGAAATAATCCTGCAGATTTTTCTTTAAATTTAAGATAATTCATGTACAATGAGGATGGATACATACGTTTTAGGGGGAGTCTAAGAAGCCTGGCTTCGGTACAATCTATCCTAAACGGGAATCTACATTATTAAGGAGATGATTTGATGAAAACCCAACTTCGCTCCAGCCGGGTCGTGATTATCGGAACCGGTGCCGTAGGGGCAACGACAGCGTACACGCTCCTGTTAAGAGAACGGATTTCCGAGCTGGTCCTGATCGATGCGAATAAGGAAAAAGCGCTTGGCGAAGCGCTCGACATGAACCACGGACTGCCGTTTACCGGCGGGGTCAAGCTGTGGGCCGGCGATTACAGCGATTGCGCGGACGCCGACATTATCGTTATTGCCGCCGGCGCTTCCCAGCGTCCCGGTGAAACCCGGATCGACCTGCTCAAGCGCAATGCCGGCATTTTTGACAGCATCATTCAAAACATCGTAAAGTACAACAATCACGGCATTATTTTGGTTGCTACCAACCCGGTCGATATTCTCACTTATGTGACCTTGAAGAAAAGCGGGTTCCCGTCGAACCGTGTCATTGGCTCCGGTACGCTGCTGGACAGCGCCCGTTTCCGCTATCTGATCGGACAGAACAAAAAGATCAACCCGCGCAGTATCCATGCGCATATTGTCGGGGAACACGGCGATTCCGAGGTGCCGCTGTGGAGCTTGGCGAACGTGGCCGGCATCGGCTTGGAGTTTAACGAACAAGAGCGCGAGGAGATTTTTAGCAGCACCAAAAACGCCGCTTATGAAATCATTAACGCCAAAGGCGCCACCTCCTACGCGATCGCGTTGGCTTTGGACCGGATTATCGTGTCGATTTTGCAAAACGAAGGTTCCGTGCTAAACGTCTCCACCCTGCTGACCGATTACAACGGAGTTTCGGACGTATATCTCGGCGTGCCAAGCATCGTGGACCGTACCGGCGTACGCCAGGTGCTCGATCTGCAGCTCGGCGATGCGGAATTGACGCAGTTCCAAGCTTCGGCCAACAAGCTGAAATCGGAAATCGCCAAACTGGAGCTCTAATTACGGTAACTCCGCACCAACAGCAAAACGCCCAGACGCTGAAATGAACAGCGCGCTGGGTTTTTATTTTTGCATAACATTTGTTTATTAAAACAACTTTCCCTCCTCCTACGGCGTATTATTAACTGAAACCGGTAATCATGAAGGAGATGGTTCTATTGACACAATCCAAACTTATTCTGAACACAATTCTTACTACGGCCCTGCTTGCTTCGGGAACAGGACTATCTTGGACTTCCGGCGCTTCCTTAAGCGCTGTCCAAGCAGCCCCCACGACAACCGTTTCCACAAACAACAATCCGGCCCAAAGTGCCTCCGTCCCGTTGCTTTCGCCGAAATGGCAGGCCAAAGCGGACGGATTGGGCTTGTATGACACCCAGGCTCCAGTTGCAAACGGACTGGTTTATTATTCTGTCTCCGGTACGCTTAAAGCGGCCGATCTGGACACAGGTAAAGTAAAATGGTCATACAAATACGGCTCGCATCCCGAGGTCGTCACCGCAAGCTCGGTCTTCTTGATCGATTTGAACGGATACCTGGTTAAATTGCAGGCCAAAACGGGCAAGGTTCTCTGGAAAGTTAAGGCAGCCAAAACGCCGATCGTAATAGGCGCATATGCGACCTTACTAAATGACGTGTTATATGTAACCAATGAAAGTGGCGGTATTGCTGCCTATCATCCCGATTCAGGCAAAAAAATATGGGCGGATAGCAAGCTGCCCATGTATGCAAGCGACATTGTCGGCCAGCATGGCGGAGTGCTTGTTGTCTATAGCACGGTCGACAATACCCGGACGCAATTTTTCGGGCTGGACGCAGCCAGCGGCAAAAAGCTGTGGCGTCTGGAAGGCGTTTACTCCACCGTTTCCTTTAACAAAGGTCAGCTTACATTAAGACAGGATGCGGACCCTACGGCCAAAGCTCCCGTCAAAGGGTACCTGGCGACACTGGTTACATTCAACACAGCCAACGGTAAAATAACGAAGCAGGAAAATTTTCAACCGCTGAGTGATATAAGGCGGTTAGGCAGCTACTATACTGTGCTTCAAGACAATGAGCTGTATACGGTTGACGGCAACCTGGATAGCAATGAAGCAGTACTGACGCGCATCAAGCGGGGGCAAGAAAACGCGGCCGCGATCAAAAGCTATGCCGAATACGGGCAGTGGCTGGCCGGGCCGATCAACGGAACAGCATATTTCCATAAGGATGGGCAACTTACCGGGCTTAACCTGGGCAGCGACAAAACCGTGAAATTCAGCATCCCGGCTACTCCGGGACTGCATTTGCAGATCAGCGGCAAGGCGGTATTTGCTGGGGCGGAAGATGGTTACCTCTATATTATGAATGCCGCTACCGGCAAAACGCTGGGCCGGGTCAAGACCGGAGCGCAGGAGTACGGTACCATTTTCGTCAAAAACGGAGCTGCGCTGGTCCAAACAGATACAGGATTACTGGCGGTAGCGCTGCCGAAGGAACTGCAATAATGAACGACTGCTGATTAAGCCCCGCTTGAGGGCGGCGTGATAAACCATAAGGTCTAACCGCTGCCCTCAAACGGGGCTCTGTATAGTTAATCTGGTGAATTATATTAATTCATGCCATTAATCCTGAGGTACTATCTATTAGGAGTTTATTATATCATGGCAGCCGCCCGGAAGAGCAATCAATCACCCGAAGCGCTGCAGAGCGCTCCGAGTGATCAGTCGAAGTTATTACGGCACGGCGTTAGTGCCCCGATTCCACCTGGTCGACATGCTGCACATGCTTGCTGTTTAACGCAATGAACACGACCGCCAGCATCACGAACCCGGCTCCGACGATGAACGGAACATGCGGACTGTACCATTCGGCCAGCTTCCCGGCCAAAAACGGAGCAACCGCGCCTCCCAAAAAGCGCAGGAAGCTGTACGCGGCGGATGCGGTGGACCGCTCTACCGGCGCGGCGTTCATGACCGCTGTCGTGATCAGGGTGTTGTTGTTGCCGAGCAGCGCTCCGGCAAAAATGACGGCGGCGATGATCACCCAAGGCGAATCCGCCCAAATGCCCATCGCCAGCAGCACTAAAGAGAACAGGAACAGCATAGCGCACATCGATTTGAGCGTGCCGAATTTTTCCTGCAGTTTGGGGGCGGTGCCGACCGAAGTAATGGCCAGCAAAATGCCCCAGGCCAGGAAGACGTAACCGAGCCCGTGCTCATCGAGCCCCATGACGAACGGAGCGTAAGCCATCAGCGTGAAAAAGCCGAAGTTGTAAAAGCAAGCGGTCAGCCCCAATACAACCAGGGAACGATATTTCATCGCCTTAAACGGGGCCAGGATCGAAGTGCGGGAGCGCGTAACCTCCCCTTTTTTCTCCTTGGGCATCAGCATAATGAGGCCAATGAAAGCGATGACCATCAAGGAAGCGACGCCGAGAAACGGGCCTCTCCAGGAAATAGCGCCAAGCCAGCCCCCGAGCAGCGGCCCGACCGAAATGCCGAGGCCCACCGCCGCTTCGTACAGGATGACGGCTTTGCCCGTGCCACTGCTTGACAGCGTAACGATGGCCGACAACGCGGTGGCCACGAACAAGGCATTGCCAAGGCCCCAGCCGCCGCGCAGCCCGATGATCGTCCAGACATCGCCGGCCATCCCCCCAAGCGCCGAAAAGACGGCGATAACGACGATGCCGGCCAGCAGCGTCCACTTGATGCCGATGCGGGAGGAAATCGCCCCCGTGATCAGCATCGCTACCGCCATCACGGCGTTATAGCTCGTAAACAGCAGAGTAACCTGGCTGGGCGTAGCGTTCAGGCTTGCCGAAATCGCCGGAAGGATCGGATCAACGAGACCGAGTCCCATAAAGGCGATGATCGAGGCAAAAAAAACAGCCCATACGGACTTAGGTTGTTTCAGCAAGCTTGGTTCCCCAAGCTCCAAAGGACTTGATGTACCGCTTAGCGGCGCGGTTTTGGCCGATGATGTAGATGATGACATATAATCTTCCTTTCGTCTTACATTAAAGATTTGAAGGAATGCCGGATGACATCCCCGCGGCTGATAATGCCCGCGAGCACCCCATTGCGCTCGACGGGAAGCTTCTTGATTTGCTTTTTCCCCAAAATAGCCGCAATGTCCTCGATTTCTTCATCCCATGAAACTTTAATGACTTTCTTTTTGCCGATTTCCATAACGTTGAGGTCAAGCAATCTTCTGGCTCTTTCCTCGTAAGCCTCCTGATCTCCTTTGAAGACGGCCACATAATAGATCGAATCGACAACGACATCGCGGTGTTTGCCGATGTAGCGCATGATGTCCCCATCGCTGATATATGAGACGATTTCGTTTCGTTCATTCACGACGGGCAACCCGCTGATCCGATGCTCGATGAACCTTTCGATCACCGAACGGACCGTATCGCTTTCTTTCACCTTGTAGACCTGCTTGATCATAATTTCATGCGCTTGCATGCAAATCCCCCTAATCGATATAATTGTATTATACAACTACCTGCTTTTTTGTCAAGGTTGCGGCCGGGTCGCCAGCTCCCCTCCCAAGTCTTGCGCCGCCTGGTTTCATTTCAAATTCCACAGATGATATGTTACGATAAAATTATATTAAAAAGCTGTGAGGTATTCATGATATGGATCAAAATTCCCTGGAAACGATCGAGTTGGAAATCGCCATCTTATATCGCCGGATTACCTTCGTAACCGCGGCGAAAAAAAACGGCAACCTGGACCGCTCCGCCTATTTGCTGCTGCATCACATCCGCTCCTTCGGCTCCATCGGCGTCAAAGCGTTGGCTGACGAATTTCAACTGGATATCTCCACCGTAAGCCGGCAGACTGCTGCACTGGAGCAAAAAGGCTACGTCAAGCGCACGCCCGATCCCGATGACCGCCGGGCGTATTTTTTGGAGATCACGGAGCTGGGGACCACGGAGTATCTTGCTTACAAGCTGGTCCGGTTAAACCGGATCAGTGAACTGCTCAAAGATTGGTCCGACGAGGATACCTGGCAATTTGGCCAGTATTTGGAGAGATTTAACCAGGCGCTGCTGGATCATTCCAAAGCAAATGAAAATTAGATACATAATTATTGTTATGTTAACTAAATGGGAGGTAGTTATTTATGAACGATACCCATCATCCCGCCGAAATCATCGAACGCGCCTCTACTCCGTACGGGGAAATTCAACTGCAGCGGCGCGGCGAATTTTATGAAATTATCAGCAACGGCACATTTCTGATGGCAACTTATAATGGGGAATCAGAACGGCTGCTGGTGCAGCGCGCCCTGGAGCAAACGAAAACCCCCGGCAAAGTGCTGATCGGCGGCTTGGGCGTCGGCTTTTCACTGCAGGAAGCGCTGGGGGACCCGCGGGTACAGGAGGTTACGGTCGTCGAAATCGAGGCGAAAGTGATCGAATGGAACCGGACCGTTCTGGCCCCGGTATCGGATAATGCCCTGCGGCATCCGAAAACCAGGCTGGTGCACGCCGATCTAATCGCCTGGATTTGGGAGACTGACGAAACGTTTGACCTGATTTGCCTCGATATCGATAATGGCCCGGACTGGAAGGTGTTTGACGGGAACGCGTCGCTGTACGACAACCGGGGACTTGAAGCGCTCAGCCGGCGGATCAATCCGGACGGATGCATTTCTTTTTGGAGCGCCACTCCCTCTCCGGAGTTCGCCGAGCGGCTGCACGCTTTTTTCGGGAACGTGGAGATCCGGGAAGTGCCGCAAAGCCATGGCGATCCGGATTATGTGTTTCTGGTGCGGGCTGGAGGTGCCGGCCTGTGAATGTGCAAAAAGCGATCGACCGTAAAAAACTCGACGAAAAAACGCCGTTAATGCCATGGTTTGTGCAGCAGTTCATCGATTATAAGCTGCCCGACCTGTCCCCTTCCACGCTGCTGGAGTACGTGCGGGACTATGAGCAGTTTTTCGGCTGGCTGCGGGCCGAAGGATTAACGAAGGCGGAAAAGAACGGAGAAGTCACGCTAACCGATCTGGAGACGCTGCGCATGGAGGACGTCGTCGGCTACCGGCTGCATTTGACGACCCGGACCGAGGGGACGAATTCAAAAATCACGGTATCGCGCAAAATGTCGTCCCTCCGCTCCCTGTTCCATTATTTAAGCCAAATCGCCGAGGATGAAAATTTCTACCCGCTGCTGAAACGCAACATTATGGCCAAGGTGGAAATCAAACGCATCCACAAGCCGAAGGATACGGCGGCCAAGCTCAAGGGGAAAATTCTCGAGGAGGATGAACTGCTCGAATTTATCGGCTACATCGCCGAAGGGTATGGCCACGATATCGAGGGTAATAAGCAGGCGCTGTACGCTTACGAGCAAAATAAAGAACGCGACGCCTGCATCGCCAGTCTGATTCTAAATTCGGGACTGCGGGTGTCCGAGGTCGTTAACCTGAACGCCGACGATCTGGATTTGAACAACAAGCTCATCTATGTGTACCGCAAAGGGAACAATGACGAAACGTTCAAAACACCGGTTTATTTCCGCGAGCAATCCAAAGACGATCTCGCCCATTATTTAACGCTGCGGCACACGCGTTACCGCACGCCGAAACGGGAAAAAGCGCTGTTCGTCGCCATCCCCAACGGGCAAAAGGAAGGCAAGCGGATGACGAAACGGGCCATTCAGGCGATGATCATCAAATACGCCAAACGTTTCGGCAAACCGTACCTGACCGTGCATAAGCTTCGCCATTCCTTTGCCACGGACTATTATCTGCAAAACGACATCTATAAAACGAAGGAACAGCTCGGCCACGCCTCGACGGAAACGACCGAGGTTTACGCCCATCTCACCGACAAAACGATGTCCGAAGCGATTGAGCGCCGAGTCAGTGGCGGATCGTAAAGAGGTCAGTTGCCGGCCACCGTACGACAAAAAAGGACTCCCCCGTTATTTAAGCTGGAGAGTCCTTTTTTGTTCAGACGAGAACATGTTGCTTGAGGAACGCCGCAATCCCGTCCAGATCGTTCCGCTCAAAGCAGCGAAGCCCGGGCTGCTTTAGCTGCTCCAGTTCGGGGATCTCCCCTTCCCTGTACACCACGGCGCAAACCCCGTTAAGCTCCGTCAGCAAAGACGCGTCCTCGGCGGAGCGGAGCAGCACCATTTTCGGATAAGGCTCGCGCTTAAACCCTTCAACCAGAATAAGATCGTACGCCTGAAAATGCCCGATCAACCCCGCCAGCGGCGTCTCCCGCTCTTCCACGATCGCCGTTCGCCATGGCGAGACGATGGCGGCGGCGGCAGCGCCGGCCTCACGGTGGCGGTATGTATCCGTCCCTTCCCGATCAACCTCAAAGCCGTGGACGTCATGTTTGATGACGGCAACGCGAAGATTCATGGCATGAAACATCTCCAGCAGGCGAGTGATTAACGTCGTTTTACCGCTGTTTTTATAGCCGACGATTTGGATGATCGGCGCCATTTCGTTGCCCTCCTTGTTCCTGATGCTCAAACAGAACCGCCCGGAAGTTTCAGCACGGTGACCATTTCTCCCGCTTCTTTCGGTTCACTGGAAGGAGGAATGACGATCAACGCGTCGCTGTCCTTGATCGTAATCATCACGCTCGATTCGTCGAGTTCGGCCGGATAAGCATAAAGCTTGCCCTCTTGTACTTCCAGTCTCCCCCGAACGTAACGGGTAAAGTTGTTGATTTTGGGGTAAGACCTAGCCAGCTCCGCCGTTACTTCCGGCAAAAACGGTTGCGGAACGCCAAGCATCCGGCCGATCGCCGGGCGCACGTACAGCTCGAAGCCGACAAAGCAGGCGCCGGGGTTTCCGGACAACGCGAACAACAGCTTCCCGTCCTTCACGGCGGCGGTCGTCACGCTGCCGGGACGCATCGTCACTTTGTTGAACAGCATTTCGACATCGCCTCCGGACACGAGATCGGCCATAATGTCGAAATCCCCGACGGAGACGCCCCCGGTCGTGACCACCGCATCATAATCGGCAAATGCCGTCCGCACCCGCAGGCGGGCCAGCTCCAGGTCGTCGGGAATCGCCTCCAGCATCACCGGCTCTGCGCCCGCTTCCCTCACCTGGCTGGCCAGCATATACGCGTTGCTGTTGCGGATTTTTCCGTCCTGCAGCGGTTCGCCGATTGCCAGCAGCTCCGAACCGGTGGAAAAAATCGCGATCCGCGGCCGTTTGATCACCGCTACCCGGTCGATTCCAAACGTCGCGAGCACGGAAATCTCACCGGCCCCCAGCTTACGTCCAGGCTCCAAAATAACCTCTCCCGCGGCGAGCTCCAATCCCACGGGGGTAATGTTCTTGCCCGGCTCGATCTCCCGGACGAGCCGGATGTATGTTTTGCCGTCCTCCTGGACCGTCTCGGTCATTTCAAACATGACCACGGCATCGGCTTCGTCCGGCACCTTCGCACCGGTCATAATGCGTGCCGCTGTTCCTGGCGTTAGCGATACGGAAGGCAAAAAGCCGCAGGGGATCTCGTCCACAACCTCAAGCAGCACGGGACGGTTCGCGCCGCAGCCAGCCGTATCCCGGCTGAGGATGGCAAAGCCGTCCATCCCCGAGCGGCGAAAATGCGGATACGGATGCGGAGATGTGACCTGCCCGGCCAAAATACGCCCTTGTGCGTCCGGCAGCGCTACGGTTTCTGCCGGCAGGCGGTGGACATAAGGCAAAATCCTTGCTTGCGCGTCCGGAACCTGCAGCGCTTTGCGGCGAAACTTGTCTTGCCCTGAATCGGTAGTCATTTTTTAACCTCCTGCAAATATTCATCCAGTAAAGCGGAGGCTTTTTGTGAAACGGCCACAATTTCCGCCTTGCTTAAATCATCGTAATGGATTCCCATGACCACGGTCACCGTCCGATTCAGCGCCGCGGCGGCCCGGCGGGCGAATTCCTCGCTAAGCGTGTGCTCTTTATGGCCGGGAACGGCCGAGGTTTGCACGACGATGCCCTCCTCCGCCTCATAAGCGGTGGACGCCGCCCCGATATGGACCTCTCCGCCGCCAATCGTGAGCAGCAAATCGCGCCCCATCGGAATCGCCTCCAGCTTGATGTCGTCAAATGTCACTATGCCGCAGCCTCCTTTTGTCCATGTAACCACATTTTAAAGGATTCCGCGGATTTCGTCCAAATTTCGGATGCCTTCGGCGCGCATAAACTCGGTCAGCCCGGCCACCAATTGCTCGCCCGCGCGCGGCTGCACGAAATTGTAGGTCCCGATCTGAACGACGGCCGCCCCGGCCATGATAAACTCGATGATATCCTCGGCGCTGCTGATGCCGCCCATACCCATGACCGGAATCGTAACGGCCCGGCACACCTGATGGACCATCCTTAATGCGATCGGCTTGATCGCCGGTCCCGACAAACCGGCGTACAGGTTGTCGAATAAGCTGCGCCGCCGGTAAATGTCGATTTTCATAGCCGAAAACGTGTTGACCAGCGAGACCCCGTCCGCGCCCTCCTCCTGGCACATCGCGGCCATCCCGGCGATGTCTTCGGCATTGGGCGACAGCTTGACGATCAGCGGCAGCTTCGTGGCCGCGCGCACCTCGCGGACAACGCCGCGGGCGATCTCCGTTTTGATCCCGTAGGCCATTCCGCCTTCCTTCACATTGGGGCAGGAGATATTTAACTCGATCATATCGACCGCCTGACGCCCCTCCCGCTTGCGCCGGGCGGCGTCCTCATCGATCAGGCGCGCGCCCTCCGCATATTCCTCCAGCGTGTTTCCGCCCAGATTGGCGATTCGCGCCAAATCGAGCTTTTCCCAATACGGACATTCTTCGCGGAGAAAGGCGGCGACGCCCGGATTTTCCAACCCAACGCTGTTAAGCATCCCGGATGGCGTCTCGGCCGCGCGAAGGCCGTCGTTCCCCGCCTTCGAATGCAGGGTCAAGCCTTTGCCGCAGATCCCTCCAAGCCGGTTGAGATCATACAGCGCACCGTACTCCCGTCCGAAACCAAACGTGCCGGAAGCCATGACGATCGGGTTTTTAAAGGAAACCCCGGCGATGGAACAAGACAAGTCGATCCCGCTCACGCAAACACCACCTCCTCCACCGGAAAAACGGGACCATCCGTGCACGCTTTTTTGCGGCCATCCCGGCATTTCACGCTGCACACCAAACAAGCGCCGATACCGCAGGCCATCCGGTTTTCCAGGGACACGTACACCTTGGCCCGGCTTTCCGGACTCGTCTGCTTTTGCTGCACGGCTTGCAGCATCGGATGCGGTCCGCAGGCGATGATCGTATCATATGCGCCAAAATCGACGCGGTCGAGTATCGATCCGCCCACATCCACCAAAATCCGGCCCGTAGACGCCTGGCGAAACTCCTCCACCATGTACGCTTCCTGGCTGAAGCCGAGAAATACATCGGCCTGCGGCGCCGTTCTCAAGGCAAAATAAAACGGGGCGATGCCGATGCCGCCGCCGACAAATGCCGTTTTCCCCGCCAACGGGGGAAAGCCGTTGCCAAAGGGCCCTTCCATTTGGAGCGAATCGCCGGGCTTCAGCTGGGAGATCAGCCTGGTTCCTTCCCCGGCAACCCGGTACAAAAATCCGATCCGGTCCTCCGTCAAATCAAAAATACTGATCGGCCGCGACAGCAAAGGATACCTTTCGCCGGCGCGGAGCATATAAAACTGGCCCATTTTCCCGGCAAAGCGGCCTTCCGCCATCAATAAAAACACGCCGTCAGCAATGTGCCTGTTGCTAACCACAATAGCCACCAAATCCACCTCTTCCTTACGTCTGCTTCATCAAAGAATGCAATTTTTCGGGAAGAACGTCTGTGATGTTTTTCATAGCATGCTTCTTTATAAATCCCGGTAAAGATGGGCATACCAAATCATAACAACACCCGGACGAAGGAGGAAAATTCGTTGTCTACCCTGTTCAGAAACGTGCTGATTTCCATTTCCATTTTGGCGGTGACCGGTTTATCGGGGGGAAGCATGCCCGTCATGCCGGCCCTTTCCGAAACGCCCCGCGCTGTGGCTGCCGCGCTAAAGCCTAACGGCACGGAAGCAAGCGCCACAGCCGCCGCACAGGTTCAGGCGAACGCCAAGCCCAAGCCGGCCGATTTAAGCGAGCTCCAGCGCAAATATTCCGAAACCTTTAAATTTCACGGACCTAGAGTCAAGCAGGTGGCGCTGACGTTTGATGACGGGCCGGACCCAAGATTTACGCCGCGGGTTTTGGACGTTTTGCAAAAGCAGGGCGTAAAGGCGACCTTTTTTGTCGTCGGCAACCGGGCGAAAAAATTCCCCGCGCTCGTAAAACGGATCCACCATGAGGGCCACCTCATCGGCAATCATTCCTTTGGCCACCCGAATTTCGGAAAACGGTCGCTAAAGCAGTTTCAAGCGGAAATTTTACGCACGGATAAAATCATTCAGCAAACCGTCGGGTATCGGCCGAAGCTGATCCGTCCTCCCTACGGCGAAATCCGCGAACCTCAAATCCAATGGGTTAAGAAAAACGGCTACACCATCGTTAACTGGAACGTGGATTCGCTGGATTGGAAAGGGCTGGACAAATCCAAGGTCGAAGCCAACGTACTCGGCGCCGCAGGGCCCGGGTCGATCGTGCTTTTCCACGCCGGAGGGGGCGTCGGATCTAACTTAAACGGGACGGTCCAGGCTTTGCCGGAAATTATACAAACGATGCGGGCCAAAGGTTATCAGTTTGTCGATTTAGCCGAATTGCTGCATACGACGAAGTATAGATAAAAAGAAAAGCGCGAGGCATCAGACCCTATAGTCTAGCGCTCGCGCTTTATAAATTGGCTTACCAAAAATGAACCTTACTTCAGCACGTACAGGGTGACATCCTGAAACCCGAACGTCATGGCGGATGCTTTGCTGCCGGGAATGAAGATGTCGACGCGCTTGCCTTTGATCGCGCTCCCCTGATCGCTGGCGGTGGCCACGAACGCCTGCTTCGGCAAACCTTCATGGTCATAGCCGGTGACCAGCACTTTCGTTCCCATCGGAATCACGCTAGGGTCGACGGCGATCGTACCAAGCTTCAGCGGGTTGCCGAAATAATCGACCGCACCCCATTTTCCGTTTTCGTCGGCGGCTGCCGAGTAGGCCGATGCTTTCACCTGAATCGTATTGGAATAATTAAACGTTTTTCCCCAGGCCTCGACGACTTTGTCCGTTGCCAATAAGTTTGGCCCCGACGCCGCTTCGGCTTTCATCGTCTTTGCCGCAGGAGCTTCCGTTTCCGGAATCGTCAACTTCAACCCTTCGTATATATTGCCGGGATCAATCCCTTTATTGGCGTCCATCAACTGCTCCAAGCCGACCCCGTATTTCTTGGACAACAGATAGAAGGTATCTCCTTCCCCTGCCGTATGTACCGCATCCGCGTGCACAGGTACCGTTTGCAAAACCGCCGCTAAACTTGCGGCCACCAGTGTTGTTTTTGCGATTTTCGAAAATATGCGATTTCTCAACTGTCCGTCCTCCTTTTATACGCCTGCGGAGTTAGTTGTCGGATTCGGGAAAAAGGATATCCCCGGCGCCCTGTTTCAGCGCTTCACCCCAAGAAAACCGGCCTCGTCCGTTAAACGCTCCGTTTTTCGGTGAATCATCCCCCGCACCTGCCGAGGCAGGTTTTGGCTTACCTGAATATATCACAATTTTGTAACCATTGGGGCAGGAAATAGTATCCATAACGCGGAAACCCGCATTCCCATGCGATAAATTCGTCGAAGAAATCATGACAAATCGGTAAAATTGGAAGTGGATAGCGGTCATTTTGGGCGTTATTTGGCCAAATGAGCAGGCAAACAAAAAATAGCGGTCATTTTTGTCCTTATTGTTCAAAGGAGCAAGAAAATTCCGCCTCATTTGCGGCATCTGCCCAAGAATAGGTACAAAAACTTCCGCTATTTCAACCCGAAGTGTAAAATGTCCGGCAATAAGACCATTTTTTACCGCTAAGGAGAAGCCTGAATTCATCGGATTGCGATCAACCCTACAGCACTTTGCTTAAAAAATCCTTCGTGCGCTGATGCTGCGGCGCGCCGAACACCTCCTGCGGCGTCCCCTGCTCAAGAATCACGCCCTGATCCATGAACAGAATCCGGTCTCCGACCTCGCGGGCAAAGCCCATTTCATGGGTGACGATGACCATCGTCATCCCCCGCTCCGCCAGGTTCTTCATCACGTCCAGCACCTCGCCGACCATTTCCGGGTCAAGCGCCGAGGTAGGCTCGTCAAACAGCATCACATGCGGCTCCATCGCCAGCGCGCGGGCGATCGCAATCCGCTGCTTCTGCCCGCCGGACAGCTGGGAAGGATACGCGTCCCGTTTATCCTCCAGCCCGACCGTGTGCAATAGATCCATGGCGATCGCTTCGGCTTTGCCCTTGTCGAGCTTTTTCACGCGGATCGGCGCCAGCGTAATGTTGTCGAGGACGGTTTTGTGCGGGAACAGGTTGAAATGCTGGAACACCATACCCATTTTCTCGCGGGTTTTGTTGATGTTGTGCCCCTTCCCGGTAATCGATTCGCCTTCGAAACGGATTTCGCCTTCGGTCGGAACCTCCAGCAGGTTCAGGCAGCGCAAAAACGTGCTTTTCCCCGATCCGCTGGGACCGATGACGACGACGACCTCGCCTTTGGAAATTTCCAGGTCGATCCCCTTCAAAATGTGCAGCTGGCCAAACTTTTTATGCAAACCTTTAACGGTGATCACTGGTCTTCAACTTCCTTTCGAACACGCCCAAAATACGGGACAAGGTGAATGTCAAAATAAAGTACATGATTGCGATGATCAGATACGGCGTCATGCCGTCGTACGTAATGGTCACGACCGATTGCGCCTGGAAAATCAGCTCGGTCGTACCGATGATCGATACGATTGACGATTCTTTGATAATCGTGATGAACTCGTTGCCGATCGCAGGAAGCACCGATTTGATCGCTTGGGGAATGATGATATGCCGCATCGCCATCCCTTTGGTCATTCCCAGTGAACGGGCGGCCTCCCCTTGCCCGCGATCCACGCCCTGGATGCCGGCGCGGAAAATTTCCGCCAAATAAGCCGAGCTGTTGATCGACAGCGTAATCGCCCCTGACTGAATCGGCGAAAAGTTGATGTCGAACATAAACGCAAACCCATAGTGAATGATCAGCAGTTGCACCATCATCGGTGTGCCGCGTAAAAATTCCACCCAGGCATGGCCGAGAAAACGCACGATCCCCCAAGGCGACATGCGCAGCAAGGCGATGATCAGCCCCAGGAAAAAACCGCAGACCACGCTGATCGCCGCCAGCACCAGCGTATACTGCACGCCGGCCAGAAAGTAGCCCTTATACTCCATAAACATCGAAATCAAATCCATAAAGCATTCATTCCTCCTCGTTTACCTCAAACCCTTACGCAAAAAAACAGAAAATAGCGAAAAAGACCTTCGCTATTTTCTGCAGGTTGCAATCCGCCATTATTTCTCGGCCAGCGCGCTCGCTTCAGTGACGAATTTATCGATGCTGCCGTCGCCGATCAAGCGGTCCAGCGTGGAATTCACCTGATCCAGCAACTCCTGGTTGCCTTTCTTCACGCCGATTACATAACCCTCATCTTCGTTTTCCGGTTTGGCGTCGGTGATGACAAGCCCTTTGACGTTCTTAACGAACGATTCCGCTACCGGACCTTCCAAAATGGCCGCATCCACACGGTTCGTATTTAGCTGCATAATAATATCGTTGATTTTGGCCAGTGAAGTCAGTTTACCGTTCGGGACCTTCTTGGCCATTTCCTCTTGAATGGAGCCTAGCTGCACGCCGATTTTAGCGCCCTCCAGCGATTCCATCGTGCTGAATTTGTCTTTATCCGCTTCACGGGTCACTACCGCCTGCTCGGCTTTGTAGTAAATTTTCGACATATCGATTTGCTTGGCGCGTTCCGGCGTCGGGCTCAGCCCCGAAATGACCAGATCCACACGGCCGCTTGCCAGCTCGTTCAGCAAGGAGTCGAACTTCAAATCCTTAATCTCCAGCTTCGCGCCCATGTCCTTGGCGATTTCATTGGCGATCTCTACGTCGAACCCGACGATTTGGTCTTCGCCTTGCTCGTTTTTAATGTGGAACTCGTACGGCGGGAAATCCGCGCTCATACCAATTGTCAATGTTTTGTCCGCTGTAGTTGTATCCGGTTCGGCCGCCTGCGCGCCGTTTTGTGTGGTTTGGCCTCCGGTATTACCGGCCTGGCCTGCACTGTTATTTTTTCCCTGTCCGCAGGCTGCCAACACGAAAGTTAGCATCAAGACAGCTGTTAGTAATATGCCCCATTTTTTCATTCGTCTCTCTCCTGTCCTTTTTTCCACAAATTATTAACGTGATCATTACTGGGCTAATTATAAATCAGATTGTATATATATGCAAAGGATTTTCATGCCATTCATCAGATTTTCACACATTAACCGTTCCCCGCTCTCCCGCGCGCCCTTCATTTATAATACTTTGGTCAATTATTACCGCTTGACCCTCGGCCATTTATGGCGCGGTACATATTGAACGATGGTTTGATAAACAACCCCCCATTGCTCATCATCAAGCGTGCCGCCGGCTAACCTGCTATCTCCAGTTCATGCTCCGCGAAAAGTTTGGGAATAATGGGACCATGGAAACCAATACTCGATGAAAAAGAGGAGGCGTCGATCCGTGCTGCTTGAAGCTCTCTATCACGTCCCCCGGGACAAGTGGGCCTATGCCTATGACCCAGCAACAATTCATCTTCGCTTTCGCACGAAACGGGATGATGTCGAACGGGTTTTCGCCCTCACGGGCGACAAATACGACTGGAAAGGCACCTATCAGGAACTGGCGATGGAAAAAGCGGCGCATGACCGGATGTTCGACTATTGGGAGGTGTCCGTCCGGCCCAAATTCAAGCGTCTGTCATACGCTTTTAAACTGGTTTCCGGAGCCGAAACGGTGTACGTGCAGGATTCGGGAATTCAAACGGAAGAGCCAACCCCGCCCGGCGAATTGTTCGAATTTCCGTATATTCACGAGATCGAGGTGTTTAAAGTCCCGGAATGGGCCAAACAAGCGGTTTTTTATCAAATCATACCGGAGCGGTTTGCTAACGGGGATCCGTCCAATGATCCGAAGCCGGTGGAGACCTGGAGCGGAAAGCCGACCCGGGAAAACTTCTTTGGCGGCGACCTGCAGGGCGTTCTCGATCATCTCGACGACCTGGTCGACCTCGGCATCACGGCCATCTATTTCACGCCGCTGTTTACCGCGCCCTCCAATCATAAATACGATACGATGGACTATAAACAAGTCGACCCCCATTTCGGCGATAACGAGCTGCTGAAAAAGGTCGTCGAAAGCTGCCACGAACGCAGCATCCGCGTCGTGCTCGACGCCGTGTTCAACCATTGCGGCGAGCAGTTTCCGCCGTTTCAGGATGTGCTGAAGAACGGGGCCGCTTCTCCTTACGCCGACTGGTTTCATGTCAACAAGTTCCCGGCGCGCGTGGAAAACGGAGTTCCAACGTACGATACATTTGGCTTTTTTCCGAAAATGCCGAAATTCAACACCGCCAACCCGCAGCTGAAGGAATATTTGCTCGGCGTCGCCGAGTACTGGATCAAGGAGATCAAGCTGGACGGCTGGCGGCTCGATGTGGCCAACGAAATCGACCATCATTTCTGGCGGGAATTCCGCCAGGTCGTCAAACGGGCCAATCCGGACGCCTACCTGATTGGCGAGGTTTGGAGCGATTCGCTTAACTGGCTGCTCGGCGACCAATTCGATTCGGTCATGAATTATCCGTTCGCTGACAAGGTGCTGGAGTTTTTTACCGGGGGCATGGACGGCTGCGCTTTTTCGGATGAAATGGGTGCCCTGATTATGCGTTATCCGCAGCAGACGAACGAGGTCGTGTTCAACATGCTATGCAGCCATGACACCCCCCGCCTGCTGGCCCGAGTCGGCGGCGACAAACGCAAGCTGAAGCTGTGCGTCGTGTTTTTGTTTACGTACATCGGAACGCCGTGCGTGTTTTACGGCGATGAAATCGGGCTGACCGGCGACGGGGACCCGGATTGCCGGAAATGCATGGAATGGGATCAAAGCAAGCAGGACCGGGAGCTGTACGATTTCTACAAATTGATGATCGCGCTCCGCAAAAAGCACACCGCGCTGCGGCAGGGCCGCTTCCGCTTTCTTCATGCCGAACCCGGGGACCCGTGCATCATTTATGAACGTATGGACGAGGCGATGCATTTTACGGTTTGGATGAACAATACGCCCGAACCGCGAACCTTGACCCATCCGATGCAGACAAGCGATTGGCGCGACGGACTCACCGAAGAGCCGGTTGCGCCCGTCGGCGGCGTCATGAACGTCTCGCTCGATCCTTATGGCTTCCGCATTTTGTACCGGCGTTTAAAATAAACCGCAAGCAGCCGGCTTAATCATTCGCCTTTATCTGCCGATAAATATCGGCATACCGGGCGGCCGAAGCGCTCCAGCTGTAATCCCCCGCGAACGCATTCGCCGTGATTTGGCTCCAGCGCTTCGGGTCGCGGTAAAACCGGACCGCCCTGCGCAGCGTATACAGCAGATCGTGCGCGTTGTAGTTGCGGAACGTAAACCCATTGCCTTCGCCGGTGAATTCGTTATAGGCCCGCACCGTATCGTTTAACCCGCCCGTTTCCCGCACCACGGGCACGGCCCCGTACCTAAGCGCGAGAAGCTGGCTGATGCCGCAGGGCTCAAACCGCGAAGGCATGAGAAACAGGTCGCTGCCGGCATAAATGCGGCGCGCCAGCGCGTCGCTGAACTTAATCTGCGCGGAGATTTTTCCGGGATGCCTATGTACGGCTTCCCGGAACCAATCCTCGTATCCTTTATCCCCTGTGCCCAGCAGGGCAAACTGAACCTCATCCTCTTCCAGCCATTCATCCAAAATCCGCAAGATGAGATCGAGTCCCTTCGGTTCCACCAGCCGGGTCACCATCGAGACGAGGGGAATATGCGGCGCCACGTTCAGGCCAAGCTCCTGTTGGAGCACGGGCTTGTTGGCCTGCTTTTGCGACAGGTTGTTGCGGTAACGGGCGAACAGCTCAAGATCGGTTTCGGGATTGTAGACGCTCGTGTCGATCCCGTTCACGATACCGGTCAGCCGGCTCCCTAGCGACCGCAGCAGACCGTCCATGCCGTAGCCGTAATGCTCCGTTTTAATCTCTTCGGCATAGGTCGGGCTGACCGTCGTCACATGATCGGCGAACACGAGCCCGGCCTTCATAAAGCTGACGTTGCCGTAGTATTCCACGGCGTCCGCATGCAGGTAGGACTGCGGCAGGTCAAGTAAATCGCCAAGCACCTCCGGCGGAAATATCCCCTGGTACAGCAAATTATGGATGGTGTATACCGTGCGAATGCCTTTATGGAACAGACTGTCTTGATAATGTTCCCGCAGCAGCAGCGGCACCATCGCCGTGTGCCAGTCATGGCAGTGAATGATGTCGGGGGCAAATCCGATCAGCGGCAGAATTTCCAGCACCGCCCGGTTCAAAAAGGCGAAGCGCTCGCCATCGTCCCAATGGCCGTATACGCCTTCCCGGCCAAAGTAATATTCGTTGTCGATAAAATAAACGGGCACACCTTCCCAATTCAGCGCTTCCACCCCTCCGTACTGGCGGCGCCAGCCGACGGGCACGGTCGCCGCTCCGAGATGCTTCATCCGCTGCGTATATTCCCCAGGGATCTCCCGATATTTCGGCAGCACGACCCGCACATCATGCCCGGCGGCGGTTAAAGCTTTCGGCAGCGCTCCAATCACGTCGGCCAGACCTCCCGTTTTCATAAAAGGGGCCACTTCCGCGGCGGCAAAACATATGTTCAACGTCTTCCCCTCCTTTTCGGTTTGGGCGAAACTTTAATTTTACGCTTCCACACGGTCATGCTGAGCGGAGGCAGCGAAAGGACTAAACTGTAAGGCTGTTCATGCCAAGGCGACCGTTCGCTGGCCGCCATCAGGTTCAGCGGATAACCTAGGCCGCCGAAGCCGGCGTCATCGCTGTTGAACACGAGTTCGTATCGTCCCGGCAGCGGTACGCCGACACGGTACACGGGCCGCTCCGCCGGCTGAAAATTAAGCAATACGATCAGTTGCTCCTCTTTTCGTTTGCCTCTGCGCATATAACCTATGACGCTTTGCCCGGCATCATGCGGGTTAATCCATTGATACCCTTCCGGTTCGTGATCAAGCTGCCACAACGCCGGTTCCCGCAAATAAAACCGGTTAAGGGCGGAGCTGTAACCGCGCATCTGGCGATGGGCTTCGTAATCGAGCAGAAACCAGTCGAGCTCGGCTTGATCCCGCCATTCGATGAACTGGCCGAATTCACCGCCCATAAATATCAGTTTTTTCCCTGGAAAAGTGAACTGATACCCAAGCAGCAGGCGAAGTCCGGCAAATTTTTGCTCATAAGTGCCCGGCATTTTGTCCAGCAGCGATTTTTTCCCGTGCACGACCTCGTCATGTGACAATGGCAGCGCGAAATTTTCGGAGTAGGCGTACCACACCGGAAACGTCAGCAGATGATGGCGCCCGGGGCGGTCCGTAAATGGTGTCTCGACGTAATCCAGCGTATCGTTCATCCAGCCCATGTTCCATTTATAGTTGAAGCCGAGCCCTCCGTCATGAGCGGGAGCCGTTACCATAGGCCAGGCGCTGGACTCTTCGGCCATCATTAGCACGTGCGGGAAATAATGGAATACGACTGAATTCAGCTGCCGCAAAAACGCGATCGCCTCCAGATTTTCCACGCCGCCGTGCTCGTTGCACGGGGCATCGTTGTTCTCAAAATCGAGCCTGATCATGCTAGTGACCGCGTCTACCCTCAGCCCGTCAAAATGATACATCTCCAGCCAATACAGCGCGTTTGAGATCAAAAACGACCGCACCTCCGGCTTGCCGAAATCGAAACTGAGCGTCCCCCATCCCGGTTTTTCCGCTATGGCGGGATCGCTGTATTCAAACTGGGGTGTTCCGTCAAACCGCCGCAGGCCGTGCGCGTCCTTGGCAAAATGCCCCGGCACCCAGTCAAGCAAGACACCGATGCCCGCCTGGTGGCAGCGATCCACAAAGTACATCAAATCCTGCGGTTTCCCGTAGCGGCTGGTCGGGGCAAAATAACCCGTCGCCTGATACCCCCACGATAAATCGTATGGATGCTCGGCGAGCGGCATAATCTCTATATGGGTATACCCCATTTCCTTAACGTACGGAATCAGGAGGTCGGCCATTTCCCGGTAGGTGTAAAACCGTTCCTCATCCCCTTGCCGCCATGTTCCGAAATGGACCTCGTAAATGCTGACCGGTGTTTGGTAAGGAGGGGTTCGGCTCTTCATCCATGACGCATCGCGCCAAGCATACCCGTCCAGACTAGTGACGACGGAAGCCGTACGGGGCCGGACTTCCGCATGAAACGCGTAAGGGTCCGCCTTAAGAAACGTCTCGCCGTCCGCCGTCGTTATCGCCAATTTGTAAAATGTTCCATCCGCGATTCCCGGAAAAAAACGAGTCCAAATTCCCGAATCGGGTATCTTATATAGTACATCGCGGTCTCCTTTCCATCCGTTCCAATCCGAAACGATGGCGACTTGGCATGCATTGGGAGCCCACACGGTAAAACGAACCCCGGACCGGCCGTTCTCTTCGGTGAGATGAGCGCCAAACGTACGATAACTTTGGTACAGGGTGCCCTCATGGAACAGATACACATCGGTTTTTGAAACGGCCTCACGCCAGAACGGTTCAGGCATATCATCACCACCATTCAACATTTTGCGGACGAAACCAGATATACTCCCGAGAAAGAAAAATAATGAGTTTTTCCCGAAATTCATGTAATATTTTCTTTCTATTTCCATAATTTATTTCATCTACATTATATCCTTTAATGTATGTACTACACGGTCAAAAACATACGGGAGGGAAACGAAATGAGGAAAAAGAACTGTATTGCGATGCTGCTCGCGGGAGGGGAAGGACGAAGATTATCCCCATTAACCGCCAAGCAGGCAAAACCGGCCGTGCCGTTTGGCGGGCATTATCGAATTATCGATTTTCCTCTCAGCAATTGCGTCAATTCAGGCATCGATACGATCGGGGTACTGACCCAATACGAAGCCGAATCGCTGCACGAGCATATCGGGGAAGGCGGACCCTGGATGCTCCCGCGGTCAGGTGGCGGCGGAATTTCCCTGCTTCCGTCCTCCAAAGCCGGAACAGCGGAATATGCGGGAACGGCGGACGCCATTTATAAGAACATCGCGTTCGTGGATGGGTATGGTCCGGAACATGTCCTTATTCTCTCGGGGGATCATATTTACCATATGGACTACCGCCAAATGCTGGATTTTCATTTAAGCCATGGGGCCAAGGCCACCATTTCCGTCATGACGGTTCCTTGGGAAGAAGCGCACCGCTTTGGCATCATGTCCAAGGACGAACGGCACCGCATTACCGAATTCGCCGAGAAGCCGAAGCAGCCGGCAAGCAACCTGGCCTCGATGGGCATTTATTTGTTTAACTGGGAATTCTTGAAGCGGCATCTGCTGGAGGATGCTGAAGATGCCGTTTCCAGCCATGACTTCGGAAAGGATCTGATTCCGAAAATGCTCGCCGGTGCCGATCCGCTGCACGCTTACGAATTTCAGGGCTACTGGCGGGATGTGGGGACCGTTCACAGCTTGTGGGAAGCTCATATGGATTTGCTGGAGGAAAACTCGGATTGGAAGCTCCATAACGCAAACTGGCCGATGTACACGAGAGAACTGCCGGGAAGCCCTGTTCCGGCAAAAAAACGGGGGAATCCGCTCGGAACATTAATCCACGATGGCTGCGAACTGGAAGGCTACGCCGAACGTTCGGTCATTTTCGGAGGCACGGAAATCGGACGGAATACCAAAATTAAGGACAGCGTCATTATGCCTGGCGTCAAAATCGGACGAAACGTGATGATTGAACGAGCAATTATCGGCGAAGGCGCCATGATCAAGGATGGTGCGGTCGTCAAGGGAAATTCGCCGGAAATCGCGGTGATCGGGCCTTTTGAAACCGTATCGGCGAAGCCCGTTGTGCTCCCCCAGCCATCCAGGCTGCTGCAGGAGGTTTACGAAAATACGGCCCGGCTGCGGGCGGAAGGCTTGCTGTCCTGATGGGCTTTTGAAAGTAAGTGAGTCATGCAAAAAAGGGGCTGTCTCCGCAGAGATCACGGAAGTGAGCTTGCGGGGATGCCCCTTTTCAGGCTAAGGTTTTGTTCCCTTGATTCAGCGGGTAGGCTTAAGCATGATCGTAAATTGCCTGATCCAACTGATACAAATTAAATTCGCGGCCACCATCCTTCCGCCCCGAACCCTGTAGGCGAAAGCCGAGCTCCTGATACAGCCGGTTCAGCTTCACGTTTTGGTTCCAGCAATCGAGACGTAGTCCAGCGCGTCCCAAAGCCTTAGAGCGTTTGGCCGCCCAATGCAGCATTTCACCGCCAAGCCCCTGACCGCGGCAAGACTGTCGGACCGTGAGCCGGTGCAAGTAACTGTATCCGGGGATGTTCAGTGCCCCCCAATAATCGGGATCCGAATCCTGCAGCGTAAACATGGCTGCCGGCTCCCCTTCCCTGATTAACAGATATATTTCCCGTTCATCATAGTAAGAGCGAATCAAGTCCGGAGTAAACTGCTCGGGGGCCCACTGCTTGACGCCGCCGGTTTGCATCCAGTTCGCCGCCTCGACGAGCATTAACCGCACCGTTTCCAAATCGGCCGGCGACGCAAGTGTGACGGCGAATTCACCGGCCCGTGTGTTTAACGTATCCAGTATGTCAACCATTCCGATTACTCTCTCTTTCGATTAAACTTGATCTTTATGACCTGCGGCAGAGTGAGGCGTGCCCTCGTCGTCATTGGAGGACGAGCCGTCTTCACTTGCGGCTGTATCCGAAGCATCAGAAGCGTCAGGCAACTCCGCGTCTTCCGCGACAGGAAGCGTCACTACCACGGTCGTACCGACGCCGAGCTCGCTGTGTATCTCCATCTCTCCCTGGTGCAGCTCCACGATCTGCTGGCTGATGGCCAGGCCAAGCCCGGTCCCGCCTCCCTGGTGGTTGACCTGGAAGAAGCGGTCCTTCACTTTGTGCAAATACTCCTCGCTGATGCCGATCCCGGTATCGACCACTTCCACCATCGCCCGGTCGTCCTCTTTCAGACTGATCACCAGTTGAATCCAGCTCTGTTCATGGGAAAATTTGATCGCATTGTCAACGACATTCAGGAAAACTTGCTTCAAGCGGTTGCCGTCTCCGCTGACGATGACGGGCCGCTCGGTGCGTTCCTCCAGCTTCAGCTGGATTTGCTTCTGCTCCGCTTTGGCCCACACATTCAGCATCGTTTCCTGAATCAGCTCTTTCAAATTGACCTGTCCAATGACCAGCTTCATTTCATTTTGCTGCAGCTTGGAGAAGTCGAGAATTTCCTCGACGAGCCCGATTAACCGGTTGGTCTCCTTGGCGATGATTCCCATGCCGAGCTTCGTTTCCTCCGGATCGAACCCCCCGGACGTAAGCGTCTCGCTCCACCCTTTAATGCCGGTCAGAGGGGTCCTAAGCTCATGCGAGATCGAAGAAATGAACTCATCCTTGATCTGATTGCTGCGCACGATTTCTTCCGCCATATAATTGAGCGTTGCCGCGAGTTCGCCCAACTCGTATTTGTAATTGCCCCTGATCCGCGCGTCGAATTTCCCCCGGGCCATTTGCCCGGACACATCGCGAATATTGTTAATGGGCTTAACTATCGAGTTGGCGAGACCGATGCTGAACAACGTTACAAGCGCAAGCACGGCGGCCGATACCCCGATGGAGAGAAAAGTCAGGTTAAGCAGTTTGGAATTAACCCGCTCCAGCGAGGTAACGAACCGGGCAACATACTGTGTCTGGCCCTGAATCTGCAGCGGACGCGAGACCGCCATCACCAGCTCGCCGGTGCTTGGCAGCCGGCCGACCCATTTCCCCACGCCGCCGGCCAGCGCTTGCGGAACATCGCCCGTTTGAACCGCTTTGTCGGCCTGGAAGGCATTCGTGCTCGCTTTGACTTCACCGTTCCGGTCCAAAATCATCAATTCCGTATTGTCCAGCTCGAAAGTACGCAGCATCTCGGTAAAATAATCCGGATCGCGTTCGGAGTTCAAGCGCACGAATTTCTGGAAAAAGTCCGATGCCCATATGGAATGGGTGTACATATGATTATAAATCGTATCGTAATAATACGTTCTAATGGCCAGCGTGAAAATAATCTCCACCATGAACAGGGTCACGAATACGACGATAAAATAATGCAGAACGATCTGCCGTCCGATCCCTTTCTTGATCATTGTCCCTCGCCTTTCCACTTATAACCGTGCCCCCACACGGTCTGCAGGAAAGCCGGTTCTGACGGATTGTTCTCGATTTTTTGCCGCAGTCTGCGGATGTTCACATCCACGATTTTCGGATCGCCCATGTATTCCTTGCCCCAGACGTGGTCAAGCAGGGCATCCCGGCTTAGCGGCATGTTCTCCTTCTCAAGAAAATATTGAATGAGCGAAAATTCCGTTGGCGTCAGCTCGATCAGTTGCCCGTTTTTCTTAAATTGCTTGGAAATCAGGTCCAGCGTGAACGGCCCCGACGTAAACATGACTTTGGCGCTGCTCTCCCGGTACACGTTAACCCGGCGCAGCAGCGAATGGATCCGCGCGATCAGTTCGGTGGGGCTGAACGGTTTGCTGACGTGATCGTCGGCCCCGACGGACAAGGCGTAAACTTTGTCCTGCTCCTGCACTTTGGCGGTCAGGAAAATGATCCCGATCCGTTCGTTGGTTTCGCGGATCCGGCGGCATACTTCAAACCCGTCGATGCCCGGAACCATGACGTCGAGCAGCGCGATGTCGATATCCGGCACGCTCTGCAGCTTGCTCAGCGCTTCGTGGCCTTCCGCCGCTTCCAGCACCTCGAAACCGTTCCGCTTCAAATTAATGACGATAAAGCTGCGAATCGATTCTTCATCTTCCAAAATCAATACCTTGCTCAATGATATGCCCTCCCTCTCTATCCGAAAACGGCTTAACGTTTGATTTCCGTCTCGCCTTTATTCAATTTCAAATCCGTATGGCTGAGGAAGCCGATCACTCTGTCGGTATCCTGCGCCAGGTACTGCCAATCCGCTTTGTTCTTCTCCCATTCGGAAAGCGTAAAGAAACGAATTTCCGCCACGACCTCGTTCGTATCGGTTTTGATAAACCAGAGATGCTCGTTTTTATCCGATTTGGTGTCGATCGTCACATTGCCGCGCCATTCCTTCGGGAAGTTGAAATAAAAGCGGCCGGCCATATCCATATACTGCTGCATCACGGATTTCAGACCGTCTTTTTCATCCCATTGATAATAGGTAAACAGCCAGGGGATTTCATCAAAAGAGATGTACTCCCAGCCCTTCGGCTTCTCGAGCATGCCGACTTCCAGCACGCCGTCGTTATTCACGTCTCCGCTCATAATCGGATACCCCTTCAGCGTCATATCCTGCGACGGAAGCAGGTTCACGAGCTGGCCGTCCTTCATCACGATGATGGTGGAAAAGGCCGAATGGGTCCCCACGGACGCGTCGAGAATAATCCCCTTGAGTTTCGGTGTAATATTTCCGCTCACCGCGTTGTAGTATTCACTGACCGGATCGTTCAGCTCCAACTGGCTGAGCTGCTGAAAGGACCCGTCCGCATACTGGTAAGTCGTCACCGTGGCGAACTGCTCGCGCTTCAGACTCACCACCGTAATATCCGGTTGACCGTCCTGATTGAGATCGTCAACCATGAAATAGTCGTAAGGCAAAGCCATCATTTTCTCAACGCTTCCATTTTTATAGGAATAAACGGTTAATCCCTTTTGCTGTTCATCGCCATCTCCCCCTCTGGAAAAACCGGCGATAATCTCCAGGTTCCCGTCCCCGTTCAAATCCAGGATGTCAAACGTCTCCAATACCTGACCTTCACCGTCGAAGCGGGCCTTCAGCGCCCAGGTATCCCCCTCGCGATCCAGGATCATGCCGTGAATCCGCACGGCTTCATCCGGCGTCTGGTAGAACACCACCGCCTCCTTGACTCCGTCATTGTTCAGGTCGGGGGTGCGGATCGAGCTGCTGTTGCGGACGTCCCGGGGCGAGATGATTTCTCCCCCTTTCAGCTCCGATTTGATGACGCTGATCAGGGACGCCTTATCCGAAGACAACTGCGGCGTTTCCATAAGCGATTTTGGGTCGCTGATAAAACTGCAGCCGCTCAAAACTATAAGCAAAAAAAATCCCGCGAGAACAGTGCTCCATCGTTTTGCCAACATCATATCACTCTTTTCATGCCAAATCGATCAACCTTTTCTCATCCGGCAGAAGCCTTCTTCCGGAAACGTCGATTTTAAGCTCTCCATCGCGAATGCCCCATATACGGGTGCAGAAGCGTTCGGCCAAGTCCAGCGGCAGCGCCGCCACGACGATTTTGTCCTGCTCTTTGCAAAGCCCCTTCAGCGTGTCCAATACGCGCTCGGCCGACTTCGGATCCAGCCCGACCACCGGCTCGTCCGCCGCGATAAAACCGGCGCCGTGCACAAGCGCCCGGCAGATGGCCACGCGCTGGCGTTCCCCGCCGCTCAGTTTGCCGGCTTTCACATGGGCTTTGTCCAGCAGGCCGAACTTCTCCAGCTCGTCCATCGCGCCCATATAATCGTCCGAGCGCACCATGCCGGTCAGGCGGCGCAGCAGCGGCGTTTGCCCGGCTTGTCCGATCAGGACGTTTTTAAGCGCCGTTTTCTCGGGAAACAGCGCAGGGTTTTGCTCCAGGTATGCGCATTTGGAGCGGTACTTCTGCGTGCCGCTGCCTCCGCCGCTTATGACCTGGTCGCCGTCCCACGTATAGTCCCCGCGGTTCCAGCGTTCCCGCAGCGCCAGGCAGCGCAGCAGGGTGCTTTTGCCGCTGCCGCTGGACCCCACCACGCCGATCATTTCCCCGGCTTCAAACTGGACGGTAATGTCGCGAAGCACTTTTTTCTTATTCCCATCCACCGATTTGTGCAAGTGGTTCACTCTGATCATTGTCCGATTCTCCTTTTGAACAGTGCCATTAGCTTATTCTCTACCCCTAAGTGTATTGGAAAAGCCAGCGAAAATCCATTACAGCATCTTAATATTTGTAAACAAAAGAAAAATCGCCAATAATAATTGATGATTTATAGTAGACAATCCCCCGTTAAACAAGCCATAATGAATTTGTATGCAAAGATTTCTGGGAGGTATCTTGTCATGGCATATGATGTGAAGGTAGATTACTCTCTGGTCTACGAACTGCTCAGCAGCTTCATGATATATACGACGCGAAAATGGGTGAACAATCTCGATGTCGGCGCGGAATGGATCGAGGAGATTCAGAACCGCTTCAATCCGGAGGTCAGACAACAGTTCGCGGAAGCCGCCGGATTCCCTTTTTCCGATTACGACGTATTGTTTGTTTGGATTTTGGAACGCGGGACGACGGATGAGGTTCCCGTCTTTTTGAACGAGTTGGCCGAAGCTGATGCAAATGCGCTATGGCAGAAAACAAAATCCTATATTCCCGATGTGACTTGTGAGACAATCGTGCGGATTCGCGACAATTACATCCCTTTGTTAAAAACGTGGCATCAGGTGTATTTTCACGACGTGCAGCCACAGTTGCTCCCTCTCTTGGAAGAAGACGCGGCGGAGAAAAACGCGCTGCTCCAAAAAATGGATACCGACGCGCTGATCGAATACGCTTCCGGCGGTCTTGTGCTGGAGCCGCAAAAGCCGGTTTCCCAAGTGGTTCTGACGCCGTCGACGCATTTCCGGCCGATCAATACATACGTCTTCTACCGCGATGTCCTGTTTATTCAATACCCGCTGGACATCCCGGAAGTGGACGAGGATGAGCCGCCGGTCGTACTGAAGCGTCTGACCCGGGCGCTCGCCAAGCCCGAGCGGCTGCGGCTTCTCCGCTATGTGGCGGACGAACCGAAATCGATCTACGAAATGCTGCATGACTTGAACGAAAGCAAAGAGGATTTGATGCATGACCTCATGCGGCTTCGGGTGGCCGGACTGCTGCGCATCCATCTGGTCGATCAGGATAACGAAAAGTTCAGCATCCGCCCGGACGGCGCCGCCGAGCTGCAGATTTTCCTGGAGTCTTATATCCGTTTGTAATGCAGGCGGCAGCAGAGAGAGTTTGATTGGATAAAGGAGTGACCTGCTGTGAACACGCGGACCAAGCGTCAGCACCTTTTTTTTGATCTTGACGATACTTTGATTTATTGCAATAAATATTTCGATTTGATCCTGGAGCAATTTGCCGAACTTCTCGCCGATTGGTTTAACGATAGTCCAGTCACCGCCGCGGAAATCCGCGACAAGCAGATTGAAATCGATGTGGCCGGCGTGCATCAAATCGGCTTTGCCAGCTCCCATTTTCCGGAGTCGCTCGTCGAAACGTACCGCTATTTTTGCCGCATCTATGACCGCAAGGCGTTGCCGGAAGAAGAACAGCGGCTGTTGCGGATGGGGCTCAGCGTATACGAATATCCGGTCGAGCCTTATCCCGGCATGGTCGAAACGCTGAATCTGCTCCGCAGCCAGGGGCATGAACTCTTGTTATATACCGGGGGCGAGGCCGCGATTCAACAGCGGAAGATCGACCAGATGAAGCTGGCCGAGTTTTTTGAAGACCGCATCTATATCCGCCAACACAAAAACGCGGAAGCGCTGGAGGAAATTTTGCGCTCGCGCGGTTTCGACCGGACCAGCACCTGGATGATCGGGAACAGTCTGCGCACCGATGTGATGCCCGCCCTATCCGCCGGAATCAACGCCGTTTACATCAAAATTCCAAATGAATGGCTGTATAACATCGTTGAGCTGCAGCAGGAGATCAATTCGGACATGCATACGGTGTCCTCGCTCGAGGAAGTGCCGCGGATCATTTTTGATCACATCCATCAGATGAAACGGCAAAAACGGACCCTATAACAAGGTCCGTTTTGTTGTTCAGAAACGCGTCTCACCCACCACCGGGTTCCTGAACACCCACGAAATAAAGGTAATTTGGGGCCTTATTGGGGTGACATTGTGTTTTTTCGATAAAATAGAAGAACAAAATGTGCTTATTTCCCTTGGGAGCAGTAAAATTCCATGCAATTTCCGCCTCCACCTCAAAATAAGGCCCCAAAAGCCCCTTATTTTTCCTATAGTCGCGTAGTTCCCCAAATAAGACCCTTTTTTACCGTTATTTCTGGCAGAGCAAGGAATATCACTCTCCTTTGCCTTGTTGTCCTCAGGCGTCAGTCACCGCGTCAAAAACCCGCTCCATTTGATCCGCCTCAGCCGAGACAGCAAAAAGGATGAACAGGCCTTTCGTCTTAAGCACATGCTTTTCGAGCAGGTAATATTGATCCGGACGATAGTCCTTGAATTTGGCGGATTGCGCGGCAATTCTTTCCGCGATTTTCGCCATGACGCGGTCCGCCTGAGCTTCATCCTTAAGCCGGATGACCAGCAATTCGTCCGCTCTCACATTCGATGACGCCGTGTAGAGCACAAAATCCGCGATGTCTTCGCTGGAGATATGATACAGCTTTTGCAGCTTCTCGGCATCTCCTTGCTTCATGTTCTCCAAGTTAGCCGACTGGCGGATTCGCTCGCCCACATCGGCCGCCGTCAGGTTCCCGGTTCCCTTTTCCCTTTCGGCGCACCCCGCCAAAATGCCGGTCATGACGATAAGCGCCAGCAGAGCGGAACCGAACACGAACGATTTTGTTCTCTGCAAATATTTATTCATTTTATCATCTCCGATAAGTTCTTGATGGACGGATCCGCAAAAAACGTATTGATATTATAAAGCACCAGCATGTCATGAATTTCCCGCTTCCGTATTAAAGCAAGCAAATCGCCGTCATAATACCGCAGGTCCACAACATAAATCTCGCTGAAATGCCCCGTCAAAAAAGAAATCAGACTGTTGGCATACGAGTCCTTTACGACCAGCAGCTTTTTTCCCGCCGGATGAGCCGGCGACGTGATTTTTACCAGCGCATGGTTGCCGTTCAAAAAGACTGCATATTTGTCCTTCTTGCTTAAGTTCTCCAGCGCATACAGAGAATTCGTAGTCTGCTCTTCGTCGACATATTCAACTGTTTCGTTCTCTTTCTCCTTTGGCAGCCAAAGAGCGATTTGATCCGGCCGTAAATGCCTGAAGCCGCTCTGCGAATACAGCGATCCGTAGAAATCATCCGCAGCCTGCCGGATCTCGAAATCTTCCGCTTCTTGGGGGGGCATCCCCATTTGCCTGCATAACTCCCGGTATGCGTAATAAGCGCCCAAGGTCGTCCAGTGGTGATCCGTCTTGTAGTAAAGATACTCATGGCGTTTGGCGTACAGCGCCGGATAGACGTCGACAAAGCGCGCGAAGCGGCCGAGCGCATTCCGCATTTTGTCCAAAAAGGCAAGCTCGCTGCCGGCCGGAGCGAATGCCGGAAGCTTGTCCTCGTTCAGTGTTATGGAGGTAGGCGCCAGCATTACGTAGGTTTGCAGGCCCGGCGCCGCGGAAATAAACGTACGGATCGCCTCCGCGTTCTCCTCCACCTCCCCTTCCGCCGGCGGAGAGAACCGCTGAATCAGGTAACCGTCTTTGCCCAGGTAAACCCTGCCATTTTCCTTTTGCCCCATCGCCCGGGCCGTATCGGATTTCGCGCCAACCCAGAAATCCCGGAAAGGAAACTGGTCGGACACGTATTTCTCGTAATTAGCCATAAACTTCCCTGACGCCAAATGCTGCAGCGAGAGATTGGGCCTTGGTTCGAGCATCCGGTTTTCCGCTGCGGAGAATTCGCGGTCCGGCGTTAGAATCTCCAGGGCCGGCAAGGCGCATATAAATGCCAGCAGCAGAACAGCCATGGCTTTTTTATACCATTCCAATTTCGCCGCCTCCCTTCCTGACACTAAAAACGAAAATATAAAAACGGATTATAGGTTTCACTGACCAAATACACCGTGGATAAAAACAGCAGCAGCAGGTGCGTACCCAAAGCCGCGGCAGCCCCCACTCGCGCTCGTCTTCTCCGGAAACGCAGCAGCAGAAGGCGCGGTAACGGCGTTGCGCATAACATGAGCAGGATCAGCCAGCCGGAATAGGCGGACAGATCGTAAAGCGCCTGCCGACCGGCAAGGCCACGCGCGCCCAACCCGAACATCGTTCCGATGAAATCGGCGGCGGTCCCCAGGTTTTCGTATTCGAAAAACACCCAGCCGATGATAACGGCCGCCAGCGTATAGACGTGCCCGGCAAAACGCGACTGCCGGCGAAGCATTTTCAGCAAAAACAGCTTTTCAAGCGTGACCAATAAACCGAAATAAAGACCCCAGACGATAAAATTCCAGCTCGCTCCATGCCACAATCCGGTTAAAAACCACACCGCGAGCAGGTTGCGCAGCTGCTTGGGCAGGCCTTGCCGGTTGCCGCCGAGCGGAATGTAGACATACTCCCGAAACCAGGAGCCCAGGGAAATATGCCATCTGCGCCAAAATTCCGTGATGCTCCGGGATATATACGGATAATTGAAGTTTTTCATAAATTCAAACCCGAACATTTTGCCGAGACCGCGGGCCATATCGGAATATCCGCTGAAATCGAAGTAAATTTGCAGGGCAAACGCCGTAATCCCGAGCCAGGCGGAAAGCACGCTCAGCTCCCCCGGCGGCGCCGCTTTGACATTCGTCCACAGCAGGCCGATATTGTTGGCCAGCAGCACTTTTTTGGCGAGGCCGCGGATAAACAACTCCGCTCCCGCGCCAAACCGGCCAAGCGTCATGCAGCGGGAAACTAATTGCCGGGCGATGTCGCCGTATTTGACGATCGGACCGGCCACTAGCTGCGGAAACATTGCCACGTAAGCGCCGAAAGCGATCGGACTGCGCTGCACAGGCACTTTGCCGCGATAGACGTCGATGACATAAGACATCGTTTGGAACGTATAGAAGGAGATGCCCACCGGCAGCGGAAGATCGGCCGCAGGCAATCCTAGATGCAACAACCGGTTCAAGTTGTCGATGGCAAATCCGGCGTATTTGAAAAAGCACAACAGCCCTAAATTGCCTGCAATGGAGCCGATAAAGATCGTCCGGGCGAGCGCTTTGCGCTCCCGGTACTTCTCGATCAGCAAGCCATTGGCATAGTCGAACACGGTCGAAAAGATCATAATGAAAATATATAACGGCTCCCCCCAAGCGTAAAACACCAGGCTTGCCGCGAGCAGGACACCGTTTCGAAACCGTTGGGGCGACAAATAGTAGATAAATATCGTAGCCGGCAAAAAATAAAACAGGAAGATCAGACTGCTAAATACCAACGCTTATCCCCCCTGCCTCACTGGATCGGCGGGGATGGAAGTACATGGCCGCCGTCACTCCACTCGGCCCTTCAAAGCGTCCAGCATCAGCGTATAGAACCCCTGCTTAAAGTGAATGCCGTCCGTATCGTACAGCTCCGGATGATCCGCGAGGATCGGGGTCAAATCGACAAACGCGGTCTGCTCCTTGGCGGCCATCTCTTTCAGTTTCTCATTAAAATCGGAGATGCTTTGGTAGCGGGGCTCTTTCTCCCGCGCCTCATCCGTAACGGGAGTTACCGCCAACACCGTAATGTCGGCCTGCGGAAGCTTATTTTTGATCGCTTCGATCAAGGCGGTGTAATGCTTGACCGCGTATTCCTGCGGGTTATCCGTCGGCCAGAGGATGTCATCCGAACCCAGTTGGATAAAAATATGCTCGGGATTTCTCCGCATCAGTTCGTCGAGATCCTTCATCGCGAATTCCGCCGTTTTTCCCGCCCCGGCCAGCACGTTTTCTTCATCCAGCACGTCATGGTACGACAAGCCTTCCGTGATGGAATCCCCCAGAAATACGCTGCTTTGAAACCGCGAAGCGAGCGTGGCTTGCGTTACATCCGCGGAAACCTCCCCTTGCGCCTGTCCGGCTAAAGCCGGATTGCCGGAAGCCGGGTTTGGCTCTCCTTCTTGTTGTCCGCACGCCGCAAGCGATATTAAAGCGATCCCGGCCAACAAAATACAGAGCATCTTTCTCATTTTCGTTCACATTCCTCTCATGTTGTTTTTCTTTCACACATGATAGGATAGTTGAGAGAAATGCAGACCAGGTGCAGATTAAATCAATATAAGTTAAAACAAGCGCAGAACCGAAGTTCTACGCTTGTTTGCGCAAATAAAAGTAAAACATGACGCCCTCCGCCGTATTCGCCACGCCAAAGGGCAGACCGTGCAGCTCCAATATTTTTTTGGCGATCGCCAGGCCCAGCCCGGTTCCGCCGGTTGCCGGATTCCGGGAGGGTTCTCCGCGGTAAAAGCGATCCCACACCTTTTCCAACTGCTCCTCCGGGATATGAACACCGCGGTTTTCCACGCTCACCTTTACGGAATCCGCCTCTTCGGCAGCCGTGACGAGGATGGATTCCCTTTCCGGCGTATAACGAATCGCGTTGGTCAGGAAATTGACCAAAACCTGCTCGATGCGGTGCCGGTTCGCCACGACTTCGGCCTGCGCCAATCGAGTCGACAGCCGCAGCTGCTTGTCCGCGAGCTCCGGGGCCAGTTTACCGCAAACCCGCTCGATCGCATGGCCGATCTCGAACGGCTCCAGCTGCATTTTGTACGTGCCCGACTCGTATTTCGCCAGCTCCAGCATATCCGCGATTAATAAGATCATGCCGTGTACTTCTTCTTCCATCGCCGCAAAATAATAGGCCCGCTTATGGCCGGCCACCCCGTCCTTGAGTACGGCCAAACAGCTTTGGATGACGCTCAGCGGAGTTTTCATCTCATGCGACACGCCGGCGATAAACTCCTTCCGCGTATGCTCCAATTGCTTTTCCTTCTCAATATCCCGCTCCAGCTGCACAATATGGGAATTTAACCGCTCGGACAGCTCGTTGATGCTGGCGGACAGTTGTCCCACTTCATCCTTGCCGCTCACCGGCAGCTTCTCGGAGAAATCGAGGCGGGCGATTTTTTGCGTGGTCCGGTTGATGCGCAGCAAAGGCCGGGCAATCTGGGTGGAAAAGTACAGCGAGGCCAGCACCGCGAGCAGCAATGCGGCGATTACAATATAAACGTAATAATTTTGCATCACCGCTGCGGCTTCGCTGACGGGTTGAAGCGACGTCATCGCGAGAATGTAAGAGGGCTTGCCTTCCCGATCCTGGATACGTTCCACGAACAATTTATAGTCCACATCGTTTTCCGCAAAATCCATCACCTCTTCGTTTCCGTCAACGGCGAAATCACCGTACAGCAGGTCCGCCTGAAAAGCTTTGACCCGCTCCAGAAACAAACGGTTCGTATAACGGGAGACGCCGGCTCCTTCCGGCAGCGAAAGTTTCGTGATCGTCCCCTGGACCAGCGGCGAAGGATATTTTTCATGATATTGCACCGGGCTCTCAAAGCGCGGGACAATCTCGTATTCCTTATTGGCCAGCAGTGTGTTTTCCAGGCGGTTTTCCTCTCTTAAGCCGGAAACGCCCCTGGCCATCCGCTGCGGAATCAGGCGCCCCTTCATCATAAGACCCTCGATCGCGATCGGCTGGTCTTCCTGGACCCAGGTACCGCCGAAAGCGTAAATCGGATTGTCGGCGCTAAAATCCTCCACGGTCGCCACGGTGTATAGCGGAATCGTCAGCGTTTGGCCGTCAAGGTCAGGGAAACCTTCAGCCTGTTCCAGCCGGACCTCCAGCTTAAAATCGGCAGAGTACTGCAGATACCCCATTTCGTCCAACGCCGCGATCCAGATGTTATGCTTCCGGTAAAATTCCTGCTCCAGTTCGGCCACGGCTTTCGGTTCACCGTCCATTTTCATGTAGTCCTGCTCGAAGGTTTGAACGGCCGCCTTAACGTCCGACACTTTCTGATGCACATAAAATTGTTTGAAAAATACGGTTTGAACTGCAAAAATCATCGCCACCATAAACAAGCAAAGCGCCGTCGTCAGTAAAAACAGCTTGAGGACGATCCCCTTTAACATGGCTGATCCTCAAACTTGTACCCGGCGCGTATGACGGTCACGATGCATTGGGCTTTTTCGCCCAATTTCGCCCGCAAATTGCGCATATGGCTGTTAATCGTGCGTTCGTCGCCGGGAAAATCGTATCCCCATATTTTCGCCATCAGTTGCTCCCGGGTCACGATCATTCCTTTGTTTTTCATGAGATACGCCAAAATTTCGAATTCCGTGTATGTGAGGCTGCAGCTCGTCCCATCGATCGTCACGGAACGGGATGGAATGTGCACAGTGATCCCGGCGCCCGACATTACGTCCCTCTCTTGTCCGGGTATGCTGCGGGGTTCCAGGAAACGTTTGGCCCGCGCCAGCAACACAGGCGGGCTGCACGGCTTGACGACATAATCGTCCGCGCCCAGCTCGAAGCCAAGCAAGGTATCGTCCTCGTCCGAACGGGCCGTTAGCATGATGACCGGAACGTCCGACACCTTGCGGACCCGCTGGCACACCGACCAGCCGTCCAATTCCGGCAGCATGATATCGAGAATGATCAAATCCACTTCATGCTGTCCGAACAACGCCAGTGCTTGTTTTCCGTCGCCGGCCTCCAGCACGTCGTATCCTTCGTTAAGGAAGTAATCTTTAACAATCTCCCGCAGGAGCAGCTTGTCTTCAACAAGCAGAATCGTTTTCGACATGGTCCTACCTCTCGTTATGTATTGTGTTTTTGGATTTGCGGTATTCCTTTGGGGTTTGTCTATGCTGTTTTTTAAAGGACTGGATGAAATGATTGACATGATTGAAGCCCACCCTGCGGGCTATTTCTGAAATCGTACAGTCCGTATCCATCAATAACTCGGTGCTTTTTTTGATGCGATATTTAATTAAATAATCATAAGGAGTCGTAAGCAATGTTTTCTTAAAGCTGCGGGTGCACTGAGAGACACTCAGATGCGCGGCATCGGCAATTTCCGGCAAAGTGATGCTGTTGGCGTAGTTCTGATGGATGCAACTTATCATTAATTGAATTCTTTCTTGTTGTTGTTTGATATATTTAGGCGATTCCTCAGAAGAAAGAGAAATATGGGAGATCATCGTGAACCATAACTGCACGGTTTTAATAGAGACCTCATATTCCCAGCCCCAGGATTTTTTGAGATCGAACCTTTTTTTCAAATCCCAGAGCATCCCTACCATTTCGCGTTGCCATTTTACCTCTTGCTTGATTACTAGAGATAAAAATAAAGAATTGGTAAAAGGAAGTACATAATTATTTTCCAAAGTACTGTCTGCAAAAAATCCTAACAGTTTTTCGGGAAAATTGAAACTGACGTATTGACTGTAGGGCGTAATATCACTTCTCGCTGACAAGTTATCGCTCTTCGGATTGGATCTATTTCTTGTTGCTTGCTCTGATTCCAACCATATTTGGGCATTTTGTTTTTAATCTATTGTTAAAATATATCGGAGCGACCACCGTTTCCGTCGGTATTATCGGAGAACCTGTCCTTGCCATCATTCTGGCCTTTGTATTTTTGGGAGAGATCATTTCCTTTTCCCAATTCATTGGAGGATTGTTCACCATGGTGGGAATGGGCATGTATTTCTGGGCAAAGTCCAGAAAAAACGACCCGAATCGCAAAAATGCGATTGGGCCGAAAAATACGAGTCAGGATTTAGTTGGATGATGCTTCTGACGGCTCGACCTGCAGCAACTCAAGCTTCCCGGTTGAACGGTCGGCCAGGGCGATCCGCCCTTTGACCTCTCCGCCTGCCCGCTTAAAGCTTAACAGTTGGGTTTGGCCCTTGGCGAGCAGCCCGTTCAGCATGGTCTGCGAAATCTTCTTCCCGCTGAACTCCTTCCAAATCACAAAGCCGCAGCCCTGTTTGTAATGCGTGCAGCCGTAACCTTTGCGGCCTTCGATGATCTGGCCGCCGCAGCCTTCGCGCGGGCACGGCGCGAGCGGCTGCAGACCCGGGCCGGCCGCTGGCTTGGCCGCGGACGCCGCTTTGGTTGTGCCGCCCTCTCCTCCGCCCGCCGCCTTGGCGGGGCGGGTTGTCGGGCCGGATTTTGCGGCTTTTCCGCGCCCGCGCCCTGCGGTTTTGCCCTCGCCTTCCGTGCCGAACAAGGCGGAGTCCGCTTTTTGCTGCGTCCGTACCTTATCGATGATCGACACCGTAAACCGCCGCACATTGTCCATGAACTTGTCCGGGGTGGCTTCCCCCCGGGAAATTTGGTACAGCCGTCTCTCCCATTGGCCGGTCATTTCCGGAGAAGTCAGCAGTTCGACGCCGGCGCGGCGGATCAGTTCCACAGCCGTCCGGCCTTTTTGCGTAACGGTGATTTTTTTGCCCTGCATCGTGATGTAGCCGACTTTTTTTAGCCGCTCGATCGTCGCCGCCCGGGTGGCCGGCGTGCCGAGCCCGGCATCCTTCATCACTTCGCGCAGCTCCTCGTTCTCAAGCTGCTTGCCCGCGCTTTCCATCGCTTTGAGCAGCGTTCCTTCGGTATAATGCTTCGGCGGCTGGGTCGCCTTCTCCTTAACCTGAGCGTCCGCGCAGTAAGCCGGCTGATTCCGGTCGATGTGAAACGGCTCGCTGACCAGTTCCTCGGCTTCTTCCTCTTCGTCCTTTTTCTTGCCGCGTCCGCTTGGCTTGGAGGCCTCGTCGCCGGGGAGACACACTTTCCACCCCAGGGAAAGCAGCTCCTTTACGTTTGTTTTGAACGTCTCGCCCTCCACCTCGGTCAACACGGTATGCTGCTTGTACTCGGCCGGCGGATAAAAATGCGCCAGAAACCGGCGGACAACGAGGTCGTACACGTTTTGCTCCTCTTTGCTTAAATTACCCGGCCGTTTTAGCGTGGGCAAAATCGCATGGTGATCTTCCACGCGAGCCGGGTTGCAGACGGATTTGTTGCCGACATGCACCAGCTTCGGATTACCGCCCTCGGCCAACGTTTGATACGGCGTTGATTTGAGCATATGAAGTACTTTGTGCATGCCGTCGATATTTTGTTCCGTCACATAGTTGGAGCTTGTCCGCGGATAAGAAATGACTTTATGCCGCTCGTACAGCCCCTGCGCCAGATCGAGCGTTTTTTTGGCGGAATAGCCGTATTTGGCGTTGGCCTCCCGCTGCAGCAGCGTCAGATCGTACAGCTTGTACGGATATTCTTTCGTTTCTTTGACTTCGTATTCGGCGACGCGGCCCGTTTTTCCCCGCACCTTGTCGGCAATCTTCGCCGCCTTCTCCGCATCGGTGAGACGGTCTCCCTGCCATGTTCCCATGTATTTACGGGCTTCCTGCGCAAATACCGCCTTGATTTCGTAATACGTCAGCGAATCGAAATTTTCGATCTCTTTCTGCCGGTCGTAGATGAGCGCCAGCACCGGGGTCTGCACCCGGCCGACGGACAGCAGCTCGCGATGCTTTGTTGTGAACGCCCGCGTAGCGTTCATGCCGATCAGCCAATCGGCCTCGCTGCGCGCCCTGGCGGCGAGCGTCAAATTTTCGAACTCCACGGCCTCATGCAGCTCCGCGAAGCCCTTGGCGATGCTCTCACTGGTCAAATCGGAGATCCACAGCCGTTTGACCGGCTGGGACAAGCGCAGCTGCTGCTGGATCAAAGCGAAAATATACTGCCCCTCGCGCGCGGCGTCGCACGCGTTGACGATCTGGCCGCAGCGCTTGGCCAGCTCGCCGATCGTCTTCAATTGATCTTTGGTTCTCGGGTTCGGCACGATTTTAAACCGTTCCGGCATGATCGGCAAATCGCCGAAATTCCATCGTTTATACTTGTCGTCATAGGCGTCAGGTTCGGCAAGTTCGAGCAGATGGCCGATCGCCCACGTGATGATGTACCGTTCCCCCTCCAGATAGGATCGATTATTTTTCGCTTTCGGTTCGATGACGGCGGCGATCGTCCGCCCCATATCCGGTTTTTCGGCAATCACGAGCGTTTTCATGCTTGAACGTCCCTCTTTCTCTGTCTTTCCGTCTCTTTTTCTACAGGTGTCCCCTACCTTGACTTTCGCCCATTCAACCAAATCATAAGCGAAACTTGCGGTGGGATGATCACCTCCGCATCGGGAGTTAACGGCATTTTATGGCGTTATTTTACTGTTTTGGCCAGTCCGCGGGAAATAGAGGAATTAAATGTCCTTATTTCTTCGGCCGCATCTTTAAAAGCCGTTATTTCCCGATTGGCTTCAAAAATAACGCCATAAAATTCCCTTAAGCCGTTAAAAAAAGCAATTTCTCTACTGATAGCGACACTTTTTACCGTTATTTCAGCGCGCACCACACAAGAAAACGGGCAGCACCTAAAAAAGAGCCGCGCTTCGCGCAGCTCTTGTAAGCTTTTACTATTATATCATAACTTTTGCTCGTAATAGAATGTTGATTTTCCAATTATACCAAAACGGTCGAACCCATCAAATATTTATCGACCTCGCGGGCGGCGGCACGGCCTTCGTTGATCGCCCAGACGACCAGGCTTTGTCCGCGGCGCATGTCGCCGGCGGCAAACACCTTATCGGCGTTTGTCTTAAATTGGCCGTATTTCGCCTTTACGTTCGTGCGGCGGTCTTTTTCCAGGCCAAGCTCATCGGCAATTGTCGATTCCGGTCCGTCGAAACCGATAGCGATCAGCGCCAGTTGCGCCGGGAACACCCGCTCAGTACCCGGAATCGGCTCATAGATTTTGCGGCCGGTTTCGTCCACGGTACGGCGGATTTGCACCGTGTGCAGCTCCTTCAAGTTGCCGTTCTCATCGCCGACAAACTGCGTCGTCATGATCGAGAACTCGCGCGGGTCGCTGCCGTACAGCGCCTTGGCTTCCTCCTGCGCATAGTCGAGCGTGTATACGTTCGGGAACTGCGGCCAAGGGTTGTTGAGCGGATCGCGCTCCAGCGGCGCCTTGGCATGCGTGCCGAACTGGGTGATGCTGCGGCAGCCGTGGCGCAGTGCCGTGGCGACGCAGTCGGAGCCCGTGTCGCCGCCGCCGATCACGATAACGTCCTTGTCTTTGGCGGACAGATACTGTCCGTCCTGCAGGCCCGAATCCAAATAGCTCTTGATCGTGCCGTTCAGGAAAGGCATCGCGTAATGCACACCGTTCAAATCGCTGCCTTCGATGTTGAATTCGCGTGGTTTCGTAGCGCCGCCGCACAGCACGACCGCATCGTATTCGTCAACAAGCTGCTGCGCTTTAATGTCTTTGCCGATCTCCGTATTGGTGATGAATTTTACGCCTTCCGCGGCCAGCAGATCAACCCGGCGCTGTACGACCGCCTTGTCGAGCTTCATCGTCGGAATGCCGTACATCAGCAGACCGCCAATACGGTCCGAGCGCTCGTACACGGTCACTTCGTGCCCCGCTTTGTTAAGCTGCGCGGCGCAGGCCAGTCCGGCCGGCCCGGAGCCGACGATGGCGACTCTACGGCCTGTCCGTTTCTCCGGAGGTTCGGGAACGACCCACCCTTCCTCAAAACCTTTGTCGATAATCGCCTGTTCGATCGTTTTGATCGTCACCGGCTGCCCGATCAGGCCGACGGTGCAGGAGCCTTCGCAAGGCGCGGGACAAATACGCCCGGTAAACTCCGGAAAATTGTTCGTTTTGTGCAAACGATCCAGCGCGTCCTTCCACAAACCGCGATAAACGAGGTTATTCCATTCCGGGATCAAATTATGCACCGGGCAACCCGAAGTGCCGCCGGCCATGTCGATGCCCGTATGGCAATACGGTGTGCCGCAGTCCATGCAGCGGGCGCCTTGCGTCTGCAGTTCTTCCGCGGACATATGTTTATGGAATTCTTCCCAGTCCCGGACCCGTTCGGACGGGCTGCGATCCCCCGGAAGCTCACGTTTGAACTCCATGAATCCTGTTGGTGTAGACATCTATACGTTCCCCCATCCGTGATCTTGTCTCATGATGCTATGACCTGAAAAAGTCCGCTATTCACAGCCTGAAACTGATCAATGCGGACTTTTTAACTCTCCGTGTCAGTGTATCTTGATGTTAGCACCCGGGGGAAACGATATTAATGGATTAATCATATGATAATTTGCATTATTCTTCACATCACTTGCGGCGTTCGTAAGTCAAAAAACGGTAATCATAAGGATTCTTGTCATCACGAATCCCCTGCTGCTCATGCACTAAATCAAAATCCTCCCAATTCAGGGACGGGAAAAACACATCCCCTTCAATGTCCTGGTCAATACGGGTCACAAGCAGCTTATCGGCGATGGGGAAAAAGCGGCGAAATACGCCTGCTCCACCGATCACCATAAGCTCCTCGCCTTCCTTTTCGTGACGCAGCGCCTCCTCGATAGTATGCACGATATCGGCTCCCTCGGCCCGATAGGACAGGTCCTGCGTCAACACGACGCTATGGCGGCCCGGCAGCGGTTTGCTGCCCATCGATTCCCATGTTTTTCGGCCCATGACCATCGTTTTGCCCATCGTCTGCGCTTTGAAAAAACTCAGGTCCGCCGGCAATCGCCAAGGAAGCTGATTGTTGCGGCCGATCACTCCGTTTTGGGCCATCGCCCAGATCAGCGTTATACTCATGCGTGTCCCGCCTCCTAATCTATACGGCCACCGGGGCTTTGATCGCCGGATGATGCTGGTAGCCGACAAATTCGAAATCTTCGTAAACATAGTCGAAAATCGAATCCGGCTTGCGTTTGATCACCAGCTTCGGCAGCGGGAAAGGTTCGCGCTCCAGTTGGGTTTTGACTTGCTCCACATGATTGCTGTAAATGTGCACGTCCCCGCCCGACCAAATGAACTCGCCCACCTCCAGATTACATTGCTGGGCAACCATATGCGTTAGCAGCGAATAGCTGGCAATATTAAAAGGCAGTCCGAGGAATGTATCCACGGAGCGCATGGTCAGCATGCAGGACAGCTTTCCGTTCGCCACGTAAAACTGAAATACAAAATGACAGGGCGGCAGCTTCATCCGGTCGACCTCCGCCACATTCCAGGCGCTCACCAAATGGCGGCGCGAATCCGGGTTTTTCTTGATCGCCTCGATCACGGCGGCTATTTGGTCGATCTTCCGTCCGTCCGGTGCTTCCCAGGAACGCCATTGCGAGCCGTACACCGGGCCAAGATCGCCGTTCTCGTCGGCCCATTCATCCCAGATGCTCACGCCGTTTTCTTTAAGATATGCAATGTTCGTATCACCCTTCAAAAACCACAGCAGCTCATGAACAACCGATTTCAAGTGGACGCGTTTCGTCGTCACCAGCGGAAAACCTTCGCTTAAATCAAAGCGCAGCTGTCGTCCGAAAACTGAGATGGTTCCTACCCCGGTCCGGTCCTCCTTTGGCGTGCCGTTCTTTAATACATCCTCCAACAAGTCCAAATATTTTCTCATCTATAACACACCCCGTAACTTTGATTGATCTTTCCTATTATAGCAGACTTCATCGCTTAAGAAAGCCATTACGTTTAAGAGGGTACGGCAGAGTTTAAGGCTTGAAGGCTTCTCCTAACGCTGGCGGCCGCGTTCTTCCGGACCCGTAAGTTCCAGCAAAAAGGGCTTTAAATCAACGGTCCGCAAATGCTCCGGCCGCTTATCCGTCCCGCAAATGATCAATGGCACCAGCGAAGTCGCTTGATCAAGCCCGCCGTGAGCTCCACCGCCGGGATGCGTCGGTGAACCGGCTTCCGTCAGCTCATAACCCGGTTTCGCGGTGACGACCAAAAAACGGCCCTGATGCGAGTTCAAGGCGCCTTGCAGCCGCCCTAGCGCATCAGGATATTTTCCATAGGTAAGTCGGGATTTCCCGGAGCCTGAGTCCACAAGTTTCAAATCGAGGACTTCCCCGTCGCCCTCTACGGTCCAAGTTTGTCCGTAAGGATCTATCAGCTCTCCTCCCTGGCGGAATTCCAGCGTTTTTGCGGAACCGCCCTGATAAACAACTGTCCGGCCGTTTTCTTCCCAGGCTACCGTATCGATCCGCTTGTCCGACCTTAAGATATCGGCGATCCCCCTTAAAGCCGTCTCCGGCTTTAAACTGTACACATAGGCCATCATGTCGTTGACGCCTAAAACAACCTCGGTTGACGGCGCTACGGTTTCGCCCGCTGGCAGCACTTCGAAGCAGTTCAGCAGCTTGGGCAGATCTATGGCTGAGGCTTGATCCTTCGGCAGCACCTGGTCCATCCCGTTGTCTCCGGCTATGATAATTACCGCTTCATTGAGCGCTTGCTCGAAGCTGCCGAAAGCCTCCAGCATAGATCGTAGCTCGCGGTCTGTATCCTTAATCCCACTTAGGTCCGCCGGGCCGTGTTTATGCACTTTTCCATCGAGCTCAGGCAAATAAACGTACAAAAAATCGGGAAGCTGCTTCGTCCGGATCAAATATTTGACGGTTTCGACGGAGTAACGGTCGTTAAAGCCCATCAGGTTTGCCGGTCCATCGGGTAAAGTGAGCTGTCCTGCTAGCGGGTTTGACAAAGCGCCAAACGTGAAAAAATCCGGTCCCTTAACCGTTATTTCCTTGGGCAAGGAGGTGATCGCAGAAACGGGATCCGGCAGCGTTAAGCGGTGCTCCGCAAGACCGCGGTAAATCAAGCCGTTTACCGAACCGGTGGTCACGCCCCGCCGCTGCAGCTCCTCATAAATCGTCGGCAGCGAGGGATTCAAATCCTGCCCGTTCATATTAACCAGCGCGTCGCTCAGCACCTGCCTCGTCCCCCGCCGCAATACTTCAAACGGCCCGGAGCCGTAGCTGATCACTTTTTCGCCGCCTTGCGGATACCAGGTTAATCCGGGCAAGTGATGCCTGTCGGGGTAGTTTCCGGTTAGCAAGGAGCTGTCTATGCTTACGGACATGGTAGGAAAAGAGCTGACCATATTTTTGAAATACTGCCCGTGTTCAATGAAATAGCGAAAGGTCGGAAGCTCATTTTGCCGGATACCGCGGTCAATCGCCTGCGCCATCAAAGAATCGACCATAAAGAAAATAATCTTTTTGGGAGTGGTTTGCCGCTCTCCGGCTTTTTGGATGCGAAGCAAATCTTGCTCTTTCGGGGCCCCTTGCTTTTGGCAGCTTATCATTAACAAGCAAACGCCAATGACAGTCAACAAACGTTTCAGGTGTGCGCGCAGCAGCATGTTATGTACACCAGCCTTCCCTGTTTAGGGTTAGTATGTCACCTCTATCCGAGTCGATTCCAAATCGGCTTCAATCTGGCTGATGTAAGTGCCGTCTCATCCAATAGCAGCAATTCAGGAACACCAGTTCGCAAAAAGAGGTTGACATTCTTGGCCTGGAAGGTTATAGTAAATACACCAAATCAAATTAGGTTTAGCGAGTGAAGCACCTCGCAAGACAGGCAATTGCTGCCTTTCTTGGAGGTGCTTTTTTGCGTGCCTGGGGATGATTAAAAAGTTAAGGAGCTGATGAGGTATGAAAATGCGGAAACAAATGCGTAACCTGCTGCTTGTGATCATGATCCTGCCCATTATGTTATTGGGGAATGTGCAGGTCCAAGCAGCCGATTCCTGGGATGCGGCCTGGTCCGGCATCGATGCAGTTTATGACGGACTCACCGCGGTGCAGGCCGTCGTTAAGCAGGAAAGTGCGTCGATTACCGTGCTTCGCAAGAAAAATAACGCAGACTTGAAAGCGGTGAACGACAAAGTGAAAGCGATCGACAAAACGCTAATCAGCCGCTTGGCCGCCGAAGCCGAAACGGTCCAGCGCAAACACGCTGCGTTGCTCGAGCAGTATTCCAATCTCGGCAAGCAGATTACCGCCGCAGGCAAAGCCAAAAATACGAAAAGCGCCGATTTGCTTAAATTAAAACGCAACAAAATTAAACCAGCGGTCACGTCGGCCAAAGCGGAAATCAAAGCCAAAAAAGACGCGCTGACGGCCGCCAAAAAAGCAGCCAGCGCCAAAGCCAAAACCGTAAAAGAGGCGTTGGCCCCGGTGCAAACGATAAAGAAACAGGTTACTGCGGAAAACAAAACGATTGCCGCGACAAAAAAGTCGGTTACGGCCGCGAACAAGCGCTATAAAGCAAGCGTTAAGCTGGGCGACGCGATCGGGGCTGTAAGCGGCCTGAAGGAAGTGTATGATCAGACGAACAAAATTCACGCCTCCCAGCAGAAAATATTCGAATGGGAGAAGAAAATCTCGCAAACAATCAGCTCCGCCGCCGCCAAGCTGCCGAAGTAGGAAGCGGAACTGAGGCCGCCGATTTTATGACAAAGACGACTAATTGTTAGCAGGATCGCATGCAATAGTCGTCTTTTTCTCAAATTTATCCGTTTGACTATTTCTTCGGAGACGCGGACGATGTAAGAAGCAGTTCGAGGGTCCCCCGAACACCTTCATCTTCATATCTGACGCGTTTCTGAATCATGTTTGTATATCCCCATGGAAGCAACGACCGGACAAATCCAATCTACGTCTTTCCCCTCCATTACTTTTCCAGAATTCTCCTTCAAAACTACCGACGGATGCAAATGGGAAAAAGTTGCTCACTTTAATATTGCTATATCACAATATTACGATATAATGATACATATAAAAACGCGAGGTGATGCGCATTGATGGACAACAACTTCAAGGCCTACCAGGAGGCCGCCGACATACTCAAAGCTTTGGCTCATCCTGTTCGCCTATGCATTGTTAAGGGCTTGCTGGACAAAGAAGACTGCAACGTTACCTACATGCAGGAATGTTTGAAACTGCCCCAATCGACCGTTTCCCAGCACTTGCAGAAATTGCGCAGCCTGGGCATCGTCGAAGCCGAGCGCAACGGACTGGAAGTAAACTACCGGATCGCCAATGATAATGTAAAAAAACTGATCCGCACCTTATTTGAGGAGGAACAATAAATGGGCAAAAAAGTGCTTATCATCGGCGGCGTCGCCGGCGGAGCTTCCGCAGCGGCAAGACTCCGCCGGCTGGATGAAGACGCGCATATCGTCATGTTCGAACGAGATCCGTACATTTCATTTGCGAACTGCGGACTCCCTTACTATATCGGCGATTCTATCAAGGACCGGTCAAAGCTGCTGGTACAAACGCCGGAGGCCATGCGCCGGAGATTTAATATCGATGTCCGGACCGAAAGCGAAGTGATCGGCATCAACCCGTCCCGCAAAACCGTTCGCGTCCGCAGCAAAGATCGTGGCGAATACGAGGAAAGGTATGACGCGATGATTTTGTCGCCAGGCGCCAGACCGATTCGGCCGAATTTGCCCGGCATCGAAAGCAGTCGTATCCACACGCTGCGCAACATTCCGGACACCGACCGCATCAAGCGGCGGGTCGCCGAAGAACAGGCTGCTTCGGCCATCGTCATCGGCGGTGGTTTTATCGGCGTAGAAATGGCCGAAAACCTGAAAGAAATCGGACTTGACGTTACCTTAATCGAAGGCGGGCCGCAGATTCTCGCGCCTTTTGATTCAGAAATGGCGGGTGTACTGGCCAAAGAGCTGGAAGATCGCGGCGTTAAACTGCTGATGTTGCAAACCGTAACTTCGTTTGAGGAAATGGGACAGCAAATCGTTGTCCGCACCTCAAGTGGTCTGTCGCTAGCTGGCGACATCGTCATTCTGGCCATTGGGGTTGCGCCGGATACGGCCTTTCTGAGCGAGTCCGGAATCGAACTGGGGCCACGCGGTCATATTATCGTAAATGACAAGCTGCAAACAAACATGGAAGGAGTATATGCGGTGGGCGATGCCGTAGAAATTACCGATTTCGTGAACGGCTCCAAAACCGCGATTCCGCTTGCCGGACCGGCTAACAAGCAAGGCCGGATCGCGGCCGACAACGTATGCGGTCTAGGAACGACCTATAAAGGAACACAAGGCACTTCGATTATCAAAGTATTTGGGCTAACGGGAGCGGCTACCGGCAACAACGAAAAAACGCTGCTGAACCAGGGAATTCCCTATCATGTTATCTACGTGCATCCGAATTCCCATGCCTCATATTATCCCGGAGCCTCACCGATCACGATCAAGCTGCTGTTTCAAGCGGATGGGACTGTGCTTGGGGCCCAAGCGGTCGGGTATGACGGCGTCGATAAACGTATCGACGATATCGCCACCGTTATTCACTTCCACGGTACCGTAACGGATCTGACGGAGCTTGAGCTGGCTTATGCTCCGCCCTATTCCTCGGCCAAAGACCCGGTGAACATGACCGGCTATACGGCGGAAAACGTGCTTAGCGGGCGCACGAACGTTTTCGTGCCGAAGGACTTGGCCGCACGGGACGAGCAATCGACGCTGCTTGTGGACGTGCGTTCCGAAATGGAGCACGCGGGCGGCCACATCCCCGGTTCCCTGCTGATCCCTGTCGATGAGCTCCGGGACAGACTCGGCGAACTCGATCCGGCCAAGGAAATCTGGGTGTACTGCCAGGTCGGTCTTCGCGGGTACACCGCATCGCGCATCCTGCAGCAGAATGGGTACTTTGTCCGCAACCTGACCGGCGGTTATAAGCTTTACCGGATGGCTAACTATGAGTCTGGAAAAGCTCAGCTTCCGGATCGTCCGGACGCGGCGGCGGTGAAAGCGGAAATAGCCGCAGCCGCAGCCAAGGAGATTAGTCCGCTTCAAGTCGCAAATGAACCGGCGGCGGCGAACGAGCCGCTGCGCGCCGACGTCGAGCTGGACGCCTGCGGGCTATGCTGTCCCGGCCCGCTCATTCAAGTGAAACAAACGATGGACCGGCTGCAAGAAGGACAAGTTTTGCGCGTGACCGCCTCGGATCCTGGATTCTATGAAGATGTGCAGGCCTGGGCCAGCATGTCCAAACACCGGATGCTCCAGGTGAGCAAAAACGATAGCGGCATCATCGAAGCATATATGCTCAAGGAGGGCGCGATGGCCAGCAAAGCGACAAATGCAGAGCAGCCTGCGGCATCGCCGGAGGGTACAACGATGGTCGTATTCAGCGGCGATTTGGACAAGGCGATCGCCTCCTTTATTATCGCCAATGGAGCTGCAGCCAGTGGAAAGAAGGTCACCTTGTTCTTCACTTTTTGGGGTCTGAACATTCTCCGCAAGCCGGAAAAAGTACCCGTAAACAAAAGCTTTATCGGCCGCATGTTCAGCGCGATGATGCCGCGGGGCAGCCGGAAATTGACATTGTCCCGCATGAACATGATGGGCATGGGCGCCAAAATGATCCGCGGCGTCATGAGAAAAGGGAACGTCTCCTCGCTTGAAGAACTGATGGACACCGCTGCCCGCCAAGGTGTGGAAATCGTCGCCTGCCAAATGTCCATGGACCTGATGGGCATCGCCAAGGAAGAGCTGATCGACGGCGTCAAAATCGGCGGAGTCGGATATTATTTGGGCAAAGCGGACCAATCGGGCATTAATTTGTTTGTTTAATCAGGTATAATCGAATCATCGATGTCCTAAAATTTCATTACCCGAAGGAGTGATTTCCCATGACCAGCCAGATTCGCCAAAATAACGTGGACCGTTTCAACGGCTTCGGTACGCTTTATGATCAGAGCCGCCCGCAAGCCCCGGAAGAAGTGGCCAAAATCTTAACGATGTATTTGGGCCGAGCGCCAGAGTACGTTGCGGATGTAGGATGCGGAACCGGCCTCTCCACCATGATTTGGCTGGAGCATGCCAAGCAGGTCATCGGCATCGAGCCAAACGACGACATGCGCGAGGTCGCTTTAAGCCGTCTGCGGGAACTAGGCTCCCCGGAAAAGCTGACGTTTGCCCGAGGCCTCTCCGACCAGCTCCCCCTCGATTCGGCTTCCGTCGATATCGTCACTTGCTCGCAATCCTTTCATTGGATGGATCCACAGCAGGCGCTGCGGGAATTCGCCCGCGTGCTGCGCCCTGGTGGCGTGTTCGCCGCCTATGATTGCGATTGGCCGCCGGCCGTTGGCCCCGAGCTTGAGCAGGCGTACCAGCGGCTCATCGAATTTGCCGACCAGCGGGCCAGCGAGCTGGCCGAAAGCGGCAAACAAGCTTACAAATGGCCTAAAGAGAAGCATTTGCAGCAAATCCGCGAGAGCGGATGGTTCCGTTTTTCCCGAGAGATCGTGTTCCACCATTGGGAAAGCTGCGATGCCGGCCGGTATACGAATCTGGCTTTCAGCCAAGGCGGACTGCAAACGGCTTTGAAATTAGGAGCTGGCGAGGTTGCAGCCGCTGCAGCGAAGTTCCGCGACCAGGTCATTCAAGCGTTCGGCGGCGAAACCCGCGAAATCCTGTTCAGCTACCGGATGCGGCTTGGCGTGAAATAATAGACGTTCGCCTCTTTCTAACCTGTGGACGCAGCTCTAACGGACTCCAGCGACGTTATTTGCCCATTTCCCGGGTATTTCCCAGCCTACGGACCCAAATGACGCTATTTGCCTCTAAACGAGCTCACCCGGGCTGTTACAAGGCAAATAGTGTCATCTCAGTCCGTTATATTTTGCAAACCTCCGTTTTTCCGCAAATAGAGTCTCTGGTGTCCTTTAGCCTCTACAACCTTCTTTTCTTCGCTTCTCAACCTGTCTCATCGGCCTCCACACCGCGAAAATGTACAAAAAAAAGCAAGGCCAAAACTTCGGCCTTGCCCAAATATGCTTAGGAGAACACTTCCTCTGAGGAGGAGTGGAAATCAATTGCCGCGAACGCGTGAATTAGCGGGCGATGACGTGGATCGGATGGCCTTCCACGAGTTCCGCGGTTTCCATCACGATTTCGCCCAGCGTCGGGTGAGCGTGGATCGTCAGCGAGATATCTTCCAGCGTAGCGCCCATTTCGATCGCGAGGCCCAGCTCGGCGATCAGGTTGGAAGCTTCGATACCAACGATTTGTGCACCGAGAACAACGTTGTTTTCTTCGTTGGCAACAATTTTGATGAAACCGTCAGGCTGATTCAGCGAAGTTGCGCGGCCATTGCCCGCAAACGGGAATTTACCGGCTTTCACTTTGAAGCCTTTTTCCTTCGCTTCTTTTTCGGTGTAACCTACGCTCGAGCATTCCGGATCGGTGAAAACAACCGCAGGAATCGCCTTGTAGTCGACAACGGAAGGCAGTCCGGAAATCGCTTCGGCCGCTACCTTGCCTTCGTAGGAGGCCTTATGCGCAAGCGCAGGGCCGGCTACGATATCGCCGATCGCGAAAATTTTCGGATTGCTGGTGCGGCCTTGATGGTCGACTTTGACCAAACCGCGGTCGGTCAATTCCACGCCGGCCAGATCCAAGCCGAGATCTCCGTCCGTGTTAGGACGGCGGCCCACCGTTACCAGCAGGTAATCGGCGGTGATTTCTTTGCTTTCGCCGTTCACGGAGTATTTCACCGTTACGTTCTTATCGGTTTGCTCCGCGCTTTCGGCTTTCGCGTTCGTTACGATATCGATGCCGGTTTTGGCCATGCTCTTGGCCACGAGGCGCGTCATGTCCTTGTCAAAGCCAGGCAGCACGCTGTCCATGCCTTCGATAATCGTCACTTTCGTGCCGAATTTGGAGAACATTTGACCGAGCTCTGCACCGATATAGCCGCCGCCGATAACGATCAGGCTGCCCGGAATTTCTTGCAGCTCAAGTGCTTCCGTGGAGGACAAAATGCGTCCGCCAAACGGGAACGGCTTCAGTTCAATCGGACGGGAGCCGGTCGCCAGGATGCAGTTTTTGAAACGGTAACGCGGGGATTCGTGTTCGTTGAAGCAGCGGGCTTCGCTGTCATTGATGAACATAACCTCACCGCTGAACACTTCCACTTTGTTGCCTTTCAAAAGACCCGATACGCCTTGGGTCATTTTTTTAACAACACCGCTTTTGAATTCTTGCGTTTTCTTAAAATCCACTTTAACGTTTTCCGCCGTAATCCCGAAAGCATCGGCATGTTGTGCGGATTCGTATTGGTGCGCCGCCGAAATCAGCGCTTTGGACGGAATACAGCCGCGGTTCAAGCAGACACCGCCAAGCTCGGATTTGTCCACGATCAACACTTTTTGCCCCAGCTGGGCAGCGCGAATCGCTGCCACGTATCCGCCTGGGCCTGCACCGACTACCAGTGTGTCAATATCAATAGATGCGTCTCCTACTACCATGTGATATTACACCTCCATAACAAGCAGCTCAGGGTTGGCGAGCAGCTGTTTAATATAGTTCATCGCGTTTTGAGCCGTTGCGCCGTCGATCAAACGGTGGTCGAAGCTGAGCGACAAGGCCATAACCGGAGCGACAACGATTTCGCCGTCTCTAACGGCCGGTTTTTGGCTGATCCGGCCAGTGCCCAGGATGGCGACTTCCGGATAGTTGATGATCGGCGTAAAGAACATACCCCCTGCGGAACCGATGTTCGAGATCGAAATCGTGCTGCCTTTCATTTCGTTCGCGGACAGCTTGCCTTCGCGGCCGCGCAGCGCCAAATCGGAAATCGCTTCGGCGATCATCCAGATGCTCTTGCGGTCGGCAGCTTTCACCACCGGAACAATCAAGCCGTTGTCGGTGTCGGTAGCGATCCCGATATCGTAGTGTTTCTTGTAAACAATCTCATTGTTTACGTCGTCGATGGACGCGTTGAGTGCCGGATATTTGCGGACCGCGGCTACGAGCGCCTTAACGATGAACGGCAGGTAAGTCACCTTGATGCCTTTCTTCTCGGCAACAGGTTTCATGCGGGTGCGGAAGGCCACCAGCTCCGTAACGTCCACTTCGTCCATGATCGTAACGTGCGGCGCGGTATAAGCAGATTTAACCATCGCGTTGGAAATAGCTTTACGGATGCCTTTGAACGGTACGCGTTCTTCTTCGTCTGCCACTGCGATCGGGGTAGGTGCCGAAGCCGCTGGAGCCGCTGCTGCTGCACCGCTTGCCGCAGGCGCTGCCGAAGCTGCCGCAGGTGCGCCGCCGTTTTTGAACGCATCAACGTCTTCACGCGTGATTTTGCCGGCTTTGCCCGTGCCCGGTACTTGCGTGATGTCGATGCCCAGCTCGCGGGCGTGTTTGCGTACGCTTGGCGTAGCCAATACTTCGCGGTTCGGCGCTGCGGGAGCTGCCGCTGCCGCCGGAGCCGCTGCACCTGCTGCCGGTGCGCTTTCAGCTTGAGCCGGAGCCGCCGCTTCCGGCTCTTCATGCGCTGGAGCGTCCGCTTGCTCCGGAATGTCGCCTTCCGCGTCGATCACGGCGACGACTTGGCCTACGCGGAACACGGCGCCGTCGGTGCCGAACACTTCCTGTACCGTACCGTTTACCGGGCAAGGTACTTCCACAACGGCTTTGTCGTTTTGCACTTCCATAATGATATCTTCGTCCGTTACTTTGTCGCCCGGTTTGATGTGCATTTTAATAATTTCGCCTTCATGCAAACCTTCCCCAAGCTCAGGGAAACGATATTCAAATTTAGCCACCGTAAATGACCTCCTATTTCGTCGAATTAAAATTCAAGAACTTTGTTGACGCCGTCGATGACGCGAGCCGGAGACGGAAGCCATTGATCCTCGATTTGCGCGAACGGATATATGGTATCCGGCGGCGCAACGCGAAGCACTGGAGCTTCCAGGTGCAAAATCGCTTTTTCGTTGATTTGCGCGATGACTTCCGCGGCGATGCCTGCGGATTTTTGCGCTTCCTGCACGACGATGGCGCGGTTCGTTTTCTTCACCGATGCGACGATCGTGTCGATGTCGAGCGGCACCAGCGTGCGCAGGTCGATAACTTCGGCTTTGATGCCTTTGGTTTTCTCCAGCTCTTCCGCCGCTTTAACAGCCGTGTGAACCATCAGCCCGTAAGCAATGATCGTAACGTCGGAGCCTTCGCGAACAATGTTCGCTTTGCCCAGCTCCACCGTATAGTCCTCTTCAGGCACTTCGGCGCGGAAAGCATGGTACAAGTTCAAATGCTCCATGAAAAATACCGGGTCGTTGTCGCGGATGGACGAGATCAGCAGGCCTTTCGCATCATAAGGATTGGACGGAATCACCAGCTTGATGCCCGGAGTTTGCGCAATCAAACCTTCCAGGGCGTCAGTGTGCAGCTCCGCAGCTTTGACCCCGCCGCCGAACGGCGTGCGGAATACGACCGGCGCATGGTAACGTCCGCCGGAACGGTAACGCAACCGTGCCGCTTGCACCAAAATTTGGTCGAGCGCTTCAAAAATAAAGCCGACAAACTGAATTTCCGCTACCGGACGGAAACCTTGAATCCCGAGGCCAACCGCCATGCCGCCGATCGCCGACTCGGCCAGCGGCGTATCCATCACGCGCTCTTCCCCGAATTCTTTTTGCAGGCCTTCCGTTACGCGGAACACACCGCCCACATGACCTACGTCTTCGCCGAAAATCAGGACGTTCGGATCACGCTTCAGTTCCACGCGGAGCGCGTCGCGAATTGCTTCTTTCATATTCATTTGTGCCATTCTATATATCCTCCTCTTTAGAACGATCTGACTAGATTAGACGTTAACCTTATTGAAAATCGGCTTTTTGCTCTTCCAGATGCTTCGGCGTTTTCTCGAACATGCTGTCGATCAAGCCAGGAATCGTCATTTTTTCCGTTTGTTCCGCTTTTTTGATCTGCTCGTTAACGGTCGCTTTGGCTTCGTCTTTTACGCGAGCCGTATCTTCTTCGGACCACAGACCTTTTTTCTCCAAATATTTGGCAAGGCGGGCAATCGGATCTTTTTCGCTCCATTCCCCTTCTTCTTCTTTTGTCCGGTATTTGGAAGTGTCGTCGGAAAGGGAGTGCGGACGGAAACGGTAAGTTACCGCTTCAATCAGGGTAGCGCCTTCCCCGTTGCGCGCGCGTTCAGCCGCTTCGCGAACGGCCGCAATTACGGCAAACACGTCCATGCCGTCGACTTTCACGCCGCGAATCCCGGCTGCGATCGCCTTATGCGCAATGGATAAAGCAGCGGTTTGTTTCGAGAACGGCGTCGTAATCGCGTAACCGTTGTTTTGCACAAAGAAAATGACCGGCAGCTTAAAGGCGCCAGCATAGTTCAATGCTTCGTAGAAGTCGCCTTCGGAGGAACCTCCGTCACCCGTATAAGTAATGGCCACATGTTTTTGCTTCTTCAATTTGTAGCCCATAGCGATGCCCATGGCATGCAAAACTTGCGCGCCGATAATGATTTGAGGCATAAGTACGTTAACGCCTTCCGGAATTTGTCCGCCATGCTGATGGCCGCGGGAATACAGGAAAGCTTGATACAGCGGCAGACCGTGCCATACGAGCTGAGGCATATCGCGGTAGCCCGGGCAGACGAAGTCGTCTTTTTCCAAGGCAAATTCGCTGCCGACCATCGTCGCCTCTTGTCCGGATACCGGAGCGTAGAAACCAAGGCGGCCTTGACGGCCCAAGTTAATGGCGCGTTCATCCCAAGTACGGGTGAATACCATGCGGTACATCAGTTCTTTCAATTGATCGTCGGAGAGCTCCGGCAGTTTATCTTTGTTAACGATTTCACCGGCCGGTGACAGCACGGACAAAGCTTCGACTTCCTCCGTATATACTTCATAAGGAATCTTGCTCATTTTTTTCACCTCGACTAAAAATTTGATTATCTTGTTCCTCTGTTATAGAATTATTATACTCCTGTTTCATTCTGAAAGTCAAAGGAATTAAGGAGAATTGTGTCATATTTTTATTTTTGTTTATATAACAGTTTTCTCAAATTAATATAACACAAATTCCATTTAACCTATCATGACAAGGAGCGTGTAGAAGCATGACGGATTCGCGCTATTTGAAACGAACCATTATTAAGAAAGAAATCGACAGCACCTACTTGGGGGAAAAACGATATCTTCGTATTTACCTTCCTCCCGGGTACAACGAAATTTTGAGTTATCCTGTGGTATATTGTCAGGATGGCGAAGAGTTTTTCAATTTCGGACGCATCGCCACGCACGCTAATCAGCTGATCCTCGACGAAGGAATCGATCCGTTTATCATCGTTGGCGTAGAAGTGGATACGAAAGTGCGCACCGAGGAATACGCCCCGTTCGGCAACCGTTTTGACGCTTATACCCGCTGTTTTACGGAAGAAATTATTCCCTTCATTGAGCGGAATTATCCGGTTCGGCGCGAACGCGGAGAAAGGGTTCTGGCCGGCGATTCGCTGGGGGCGACCGTCTCCCTCCACCTCGCTATGAAAAACCCGGAACTGTTTTCCAAAATTATCAGCTTGTCCGGCGCGTACTATGAACCGTCCCTGAATCTGCTCACCGAAGAAACGAACTTGTCCTACCTATCCTTGTTCATGGTCGTCGGACTGCAGGAGGATCATTATACAACCGACACGGGGACCTATAATTTCGTCGAATTGAATCGCAAGGCCAAAGCGCTTCTTGAGGAACGGGGAGCCAAGATCGTTTATGCCGAAAAAGACGGCAAACATTTATGGGGCTTTTGGCAGCAAGAGCTTCCCGGAGCTCTGGTCCATTTCCTAAAATAGCGCTTGCAAAACAAACGGGCGCCGATCCCAAACAACAGAGGCCGTCTTAATATAGTAGAAACTACTTCGGACAGCCTCTGGTTGTTTTTTTATTTAATTGCGATGAACCGATCCGGAAGCGGCGACACGCTCGCCTTTCGGCAGCTCGGCCGGCGTTTCGTGCGCTTTAAGCGACCGGCGCGGCAGCTTCCATTTGTAATGAACGGATAACATACGAAAAAATACGACAATCGTAAACAGCAGGATCAATTCCAGTGTGGATTTGAAAAATCCGAAGCCTACGGCAAGCCCCGCCAGCATCGCCCATACCGCGTAAATCTCATCGCGCAGCACCAGCGGTTTGCGTCCGGCAAGCAAATCGCGGATAATTCCGCCGCCGATCCCAGTAAGCACCGCCGCTACGAGCACCGCGCTCATCGGGTGCTTCATTTCCGTGGCATACAGCGCCCCTTGAATGGCAAAGGCCGACAGGCCGATGGCGTCAAAAAACACCTCCGCCCTTTTCCAATGCCTGATCCAGGGAAGCGGCAAAATAAAAGCTACCAGCACGGACAACACCGCGAGCAAAATCAAATCACTTTGCCCCCACAGCGTCGTTACCGGTATGCCAATGAGCACATTGCGCACGATTCCCCCGCCAAACGCCGTAACCAAACCAAGCACCAAAACGCCCAGGATGTCGTACTCCTCTTCCATCGCCACAAACGCTCCCGACACGGCAAACGCGATGGTTCCGATGATGCTGAAAATGTCAAATATGTGCATCTCTTTTGTACTCTTCTGCCCTCTCTTTCGCCCTTATGCCTGCATCATCCATTTTAGGCCTTTGCACCAAAATTGTGCAACCCTCAAATTTGAATTATACTACATGAACAAGGGATTCAACCAGAAAGGAAGAAAAGAAATGACTGGAAAGCGAGTGCTCATTTTTGCGGGCGGACGCATCGACCCTGATGTAATAAAGGATATCCGAGCGGATGATGTGGTGATCGGCGCCGACCGGGGCGCGTTGTTTTTGGTAGAACAGGGAATCCGGCCGCACCTGGCGGTTGGGGATTTCGATTCCGTCAGTCCCGGAGAGCTGGACAAAATCAAAGAGAACAGTATGAAGCTCATCGCTTGCGATCCTATCGACAAAGATTTGACCGATACCGAGCTGGCCTATGACCTGGCATTGCAACAACAGCCTGCGGAAATCTTGATGACCGGCGTCATCGGGACAAGGCTTGACCATACGCTCGCCAACGTGCATATGATGCTGCGCGGCCTGCAGCAACAGATTCGCACCGACATTTGGGACAAGCACAATTACATAACGTTAACCGATTCCGAGTGCCGGATAATGGACCGCGGCTATACTTACGTTTCCCTCCTCCCGTTTACCCCTGAAGTGACGGGGATAACGCTCACTGGTTTTTTGTACCCCCTGGAAAATGCCAGCTTGAGCATAGGACAATCACTGGGCGTCAGCAACCGTTTAACGGGTCCCGAAGGAATCGTCCGGATTTCAAGCGGTCTCTTGCTCATTATGCAAAGTAAAGATTAAACGAAAACAATTTTGTAACCTTTTTGATTGCTTACATATATGTAAAAAAACCTTGATGAATCAAGGTTTTTTTATTTGCATTCGCCAAGTCTCGCCTCTTTTTCTTAATAGTTTGTAAACTTTAATGTTTTTTTAATAAAGGCCATCAAACTATGAATCTACCAGGTTATTAGGAGCTTCTACCACATATTGGGAGGTAACAATTCTGTTATACTTCTCTACGAACCGGTTGAAAAACAATAACTTTGGAGGTATACAACATGAACATGCGCAGCATATTCCAAAAAGTATTGACGGTTGGCATCGTGTCCACCATCGGTTTCAGCACTCTGCTTGCTAGCGGGGCTGAACCTGTACAAGCTCAGTCGGCAACAGCTAATGCTGTTTCGAAAGGAACTCAAATCGTTAACTTCGGAAAACAATTTATGGGTACGCCTTACAAATTTGGCGCTTCTACTTCGACAACAAGAGTTTTTGATTGCTCGTCATTTATGAAGTACATTTTTAAAAAGTACGGCGTTAACCTGCCCCGGACTTCCGCTGCTCAATCGAAGGAAGGTTATGCGGTTTCCAAGTCCAACCTGAAGGCCGGCGACCTGGTGTTCTTCTCCAGCGGCAGCCGCGCGAACGGCCATAACGTGACGCACGTTGCCGTTTATATGGGAGGCGGTAAAATTCTGCACACGTACGGTAAACCGGGTGTTACGATTTCCGACCTGAACTCCGGAAACTGGAAAAGAACTTATCTGAAAGCCCGCCGCGTCCTGTAAACTTTTGATCGAATCAGTACAATTCACCCTTTATCCCGGCAGTCTCTCTGCCGGGATTTTTGTCGTTTCATTGCAGCATATATCCCGTTCCGCGCACCGTATGCAGCAATTTTTGCGGTTGCCCGCGATCGATTTTTTTGCGCAAATGACGAATATATACATCGACTACGTTCGTGCCGGTGGCAAAATCGTAACCCCACACTTGCTGCAAAATCATCTCCCTACCGCATACTTTGCCTGCCCGTTTTAACAAAAACAGCAGCAAATCAAACTCTTTCGGCGTCAGCCTAATCGCCTCATCCCCACGATACACTTTGCGGCTTTTCAGCTCCATCCGTAAATCCTCGTAGCTCAACTCCGTAAGCGAGCCGTCCCCGATCCGTTTGAACAACGCGATTAAGTGCCCGGCTCGAGCATACAGCTCGGCGATCGGGACGTCAATACTTACGACATCGTTTGCACCGGCGGCAAACCCGGTCACGACTTCATCCGTGCTCCAGTCGCGTAATAGGAGGATGAGCGGGTAGGCCGCAAAACGGCCAACCTGCTGCAAAATTTCCCCCGCGGACATATCCGGCAAATCCGCTCCCAACAGCACCAGGTCCGGAAACTCCTGTTCCAGATAACGGAGCGTACCTTTTCCGTTCCGATGCTGCGAGACTTCATACCCTGCCTCTTCCAGCCCTAATCTTAACCGTTCCCCTGCGGAAGAATCCGCCAAGGACAACAGCACCTTCCTTTTCATTTTAGCCCCAACCACCTTGCCTGCAAATGCCAACCCTATCTTATAAGATGGTCATTCTGCGCAAAAAGCATTCCAAAGGTCCTTGGGGAATGGGGTTTTGGAATGGTCCTCGGCCTACCCCAAATAGCGGTCATAGATCCGCCTGGCTTCAACCGGATCTTTCGTGCCGTGAATCAGAGCCCGTCCGTCCTCGAACAATACCAGCCGACGTTCGCCGATCTTGTAGGACAGCAGGAAAGGATTCACTTCAACCTTGCCTTCTTCCAGACGGCTAAGCGCTCTTGCCATATCGGGCAGGTTCAACTTCCGCTTTTGGGCCGGCCGGATCTGAACCGTATCCCTGCCGCAGAGCACTTCGGTTTTCCGGTGACTCGCCGCGGATAAGTACGGGAAGTCGGGATGCGCACCGCAGGAAGGACATTCTTCCCGTTTGGCGGAGGCCACCTTGATGGAGGCTTGTTCGTTGCGCCACAAATCAAAGGTCAACAACGTTCCGCGCAGCGCTTCCGGATGCCCGGTTAACAGCTTTAACGCCTCCGTCGTCTGATGGGCCACGACCGTTTGAACCGCCGAAGGGATAACGCCAACCGTATCGCAGGTATCGCCGCCCATGGGGATCGTCCCGAGCAAACAGTTCAAGCAAGGCGTTACTCCCGGCAAAATCGTAAACGTGATGCCATAGCTGCCGACGCAGCCCCCGTAAATCCACGGAACCCGGTATTTTTGTGAAATATCGTTGATCATCATCCGTGTATCAAAGTTGTCCGTCGCGTCCATAATCAGATGGACACCGGGGATAAGCATCTCCAGCTCTTCCGGTCCCACATCCGTCACAAACGCCTCGATCTCAACCGTGCTATTGATCGCCTTCAGCCGCTCGCGCGCCGCGACCGCCTTTGGCACTCTTGCGGCGGCATCCGCTTCCGAAAACAGCTGCTGCCGCTGCAAATTGCTCCATTCCACATAATCGCGGTCGGCGATAACGACATGCCCCGCCCCGGACCTTGTGAGCGCTTCGGCGATTCCGGTCCCGAGCGCTCCCGCCCCGATGATCAGCACCTTCGCTTTCCCCAGCATATCCTGGCCTGCAGCGCCGATCGGAGCAAAAAGCTTTTGCCGCGAATAGCGGTCGGCTTTATCGCCTGGTGCCGTGGTATCCTCTATCTTCATGAAGGTATCCTCCCCATAATCCGCATGAATGTATATATAGTCAATTTTATCATCAAGGCTGCGGATTGTAACTTAGGGAATCTGCCATCCATAGAATTTACAACCCTGAGCTGAAGCATTTCGCTTGAAAATAACCTTTAGCAGCCGCCTCCCGTTCTCCGGGGAACACCTCGCTCACCTTATACACGGAACTGTTCGCCTCCGGACAGCTGTCCCGAAAATAATACTTAAGCCCGTTTCCCGTATTCACTCCGCCAAGCACGGCAGTGCTTCTCACAAGGCGTCCGCCACCCAACGCATAGTTGTTGTAGTAGCGGTCACCGATGGGAATGCCTTGCAGGAATACAAGCACCCCAACGTCGTCCAGCGTGTTGTTCCATTCCTCCTGCGGAATGACCGGCAGCGTGAACGTATAATGAACGCCTTTTTTCAGGGCAAACTCATTATGCCGATGAATTACCTTGGCGAGATTCTCCTCGATGCTGCGCACAATGGTCTGGCGCCGCACTTGATCAAACTGCTCATCATCTTGAAGGAGCGGAATCGTTAGCTCCGATTTCAGCTCGGTTTGCTGTCCGTCCGCCCATTCATCCAAACCGGAGTCGTAGGCGGTTATATACCGGTCTAACGTGAAAGAGATATCATTGCCATGGGCGTCCGCATATACGTAAGGCTTCTTGAGGCTCCAACGGTGCGTCATCACCGGACTACCGTCCGCTGCGGCCGACTCCGCCGCTGCATAAATCGAATACCCGTCGTAATCCATAACGACAATGGCAGGTATGTATACCAGCAAAGCCTGCTGCGCCAGCGGGTCATCCGCCATCCCGAAATGGATGTACAGGCTTTGCAGCAGCGCGGAAAGAGCCTGATCCTTATCGGCGCGCATCCATTTTTGCGAACCGTACCCGCTTTCGTATTGCTGGAGCTCATTGAGGTTCAGCGCGCTGCCGGCATCCTGGGCGGCCGTTCTCAGCGCCGTTGTATACCGCATTTCAAGCATGTCCGCTTCGCGGATATTTTCGGCATGCAAGCTGCCGAGCCAAAGGAACGGACTGACGATGAGCACAAACACGACTGCCCAATCAGTAATCTTCATTTAATACCATACCCCCGTAGGTCAACACGTCTTTGTAGACCGGTGCTGCCTTGGTTCCATACAAAAATTCGGACAACACATCATACGGTGAACGTGATCGATCTTTTGCGGTAACGCTGAAAAAATCTCCCGCCTGCAGCGTATATTTCACTTGTTCCTCACTGGTTGCCGCCCGGTTCTCGCTAAACAGAACGCCCAAGATCTCTTCAGTGTAATAGGCGTCGTACACGACGGTAAACCGGCCTTGAAACGTATTCGGATCGGCCGGATCGCCGTATTCGGGGTGATATTTTTTATGCCGGTGTTCAAGCTCAATATCGTAAAGATTACCTTCGGCTTCCAGGTTGCGGGTAAATTCCTCGTACATCACCGGTGAGATATACCCTTTCGTACGAACCGCATCGGCAAACTCGGTCAGGGCATGATAAGCCGCCAGGTAACGGATATCTTCTTCCCTATGAGCTGTCTGAACAGCCGGAAACAAGTACAGCAGCAGGACGGCCAGCAGTGCGGACGTGATTTTGGACAAAGCGTTGGTCATGTCGATCGCTCCCTTATTTCTTTGTGAACATCAGCTCCGCCAGCTGACCGTCGGCATCGTATTCACGCCGGGTTTCGTATTCCCCTTGCAGGTCAAGCAACGACAGCGTCTCCCTCCGCCTTTGTTCCAGAGCTTCGGCCGGTTCATCCCAGGTCAAGGCCGCAAACCGCCGGCCCTCCACCACGATCGGCACACCAAGCTCCACCCATTGCTGCAGGCCGTAGAGCAAACTTAGGCCGGAGTAAGTTTCCGTCCAATCCAGCGCGGCGTCCGCCGAATCGGACGAAGCGTCCAACGTTTTCGCAAGCATGCCGCCAGCCAAAGAAAACACGCTCCGCTCCTGAACATGGGTCTGCGCCGCCAACTGCTCCAACGCAAAATCCTGCCGCTCCGCAAAACTTAACGTGATCATGGCCGCGGTCAGGCAAAGAGATACGGAGAGAAGCAGCCAGATCATGCTTTTTGCCTGGTTCATCATCTGTCCGACCGGCCCACGATCAACGGTTTACCGTCGTTTGCGTAAATATAAGGCCGCGCACGACATTGGAGTTATCCTTGACGACCTGGGCCTTAAATTTACCGCTGGGGTTCACGTATTCATCCAGCTCTTCATCCCAAGTATCGCTGATGTCCGCATTGCTTTTGCTCGAGACCGAACCGTAATCTCTCGATGAAGACGAACCGATGTTCAAAATGTATCCGTACCATTCCCCAACGCTGTTTTTCCCTGTTTTTACTTGGACGCCGAACTGGTCGCGGTCCTGGAATTTACGCAGCGCGTTCGTCACCTGCGAACCGCTGATCGTCGTATCGTCGTACACCGTAAACGAGGCCTGGGACAGCTCCGTCTGAATGTCGGAGAAATTGTTTTGCGCGGTTTTCGTCGCTTCCTGGGCGGAAACGAACAAAATGACCACAATCGTAATCAAAGCGATCGTCAAGAAAATACCGGCAGCTACCTTTAAAGCGGATGAAGCGTTATTCATAAGTACAGTCCTCCTTGGTTCTTCATAATTTTTGAATTTGTTCAAAATACAAGCCCATTTGCTGAAAGCTCATCCAAATGAGCGGAATCACCAGATACGCAAACACAAGCGAATACATGGGCGCAAACCCGATCATTCGGCCAAATCCTGCCTTCACCTCAAGCGACTTCTCATAATCGAGCCGCCGCCGTTCAAAATGATAGGACATCTCGCTGTCCAAATCGTCAAACGCATCAGCTATCGTGATTTTTTCCGAAGCCAGCAGCAGCTTGTCCGCGAGCCGCTGGAATTCCTCCAGCACCACCTCCCGTTTCAGCTCCTCCAAGGCAACTTCGGCCCCGTGGCCGTAATCCAGCAAGCATTTCTGCAGCGGCGTCCTGAAAATGACGGCATAGGAAGCCAGCCACTCCAAAATTTCCTCCACCGAAATTCGCTCCAGCTCCCGTAAAATGGCGATCATCGTCTGAAATTGATAAACTTCATGCCGCATGTCCATCAACCGCATGCTGCGCTGAAACATCAGCGTCCAGAGGGGAAAATAATATCCGGCCCCGCCAACCAGAAGCGCAAGCAGCAGCTCCCACCATTTCAGATATTCATCGTTCCAGCGCTGTAGCTTGCCCTGGACCCGCTGGACGACTGCGGATATTTCTTCGCGGGTTGGGGCCGTACGCCCGCGGCTCATCACCGACGCAGCTAATTCGGTAACCTTATCAACCTCGGCATTTCCGGCCATATCCAGCTGTTTCATCACCCGGGCATCCAGTTCGGCTTGAACGCGGGCCTCGCGGGTCTCTTCCTTCGTAAGCGAGCCAAAAAACACGGCTCCGGCCGGAGGCTCGAGCAAAATGTATTGCCGCGACAAATGGTGAAGCGTAAAAACGGCAACCAGCGTAAACAACAAACCGCTAACAAATAAAGCCACGCGCCTCATCTGGAACAGCTCGACAGGCAGCGTATGGTTCGTATCCTTCAGCAGCCGGGTGAGTTTGTGGTAAGTCTCCGTGGCAGGCCGCGGCACAAACCAGCGGCACAGCGTTCCCAGCCCGCGCAGCTTGAGCAATCGGGCTTCCCAGGGAACCTTGGCCTCCCCGGCGCGGTAAGCCGTTTCCTCCTCGCTTTTCAACTTTTGCAGCAGCAGGTAACAGAGCAGGATGATCAAGAACAGCCCGATTTTGATCGCCATCCCCGTTTTGCTTAAATAAAACTGATCCATCAGCGGAAATTGGCTTCTGGCCCACACCTCCACCGGTTTCGTAAAGAAAACCGGCATCAAGGCAATCACATGCAGCCCTTTCAGCAAATAATCCAGCCGGTTTTTGCGGATCAGTTCCAGTTGGATTTCTCCGGTCAAGCTTGCTATTCCCCGCAAATACAGAGAACCCTGCGCACGTTTGCGGTCCCCGTATTCAAGCACCAGTCTGGAGATGCCGGCAAAAGCTTTCAGGAAACGGTTGGGCGCCGTTTCGTAATATTTCTCCAGCGCTTCGTCCGGGTTTGCGTCCGTCAGCGCCTCGCCGATCATATGCGCGTGAATTCCGATCTCCCGTGCGGTGTTTTCCTCCGCCTCCTCGATCGCGTCGGCAACCATGCCGTGGCGGTGATAGGCATGGCGGACAGCGGCAAAAAAATCCAGCATCTGTTCAAGAAGCCTGGTTTCCTGCCTGTTTACGTACCCGTCCAGCAGCACGCCTTGAATGACCGCCCCGGCGATCAGCAGCGACAACACGAAAATCCAATTAGGGTTAAATACCGCCAGAACACCAATGACGGTGATATACGTGCCCGCGGAGAAATAAGCGAATTTCATCGTTTCGCGCCGGAGTTCAAACTCATCTAACCTGTGAACCGGAGCCAGCCGTTTGCGGATCTTCAAAGCATAATGCCGAAGCGGCGGCAGCCTCATCCATATTGCATAAGATCGCATCGCAAAGGCGGATAAGGCCCGAACGAAGCTGTCCCTGGCTCCCCGGCCAGCCTTGCCGGACACGTCTTCCTCAAGCCCCAACACCTCCTCGCGTGAGCCGATTAAGCGGCCGGCCGCATACAACAAGCCAAAACCAATCAGTGAAATTCCCATCACGGCGATAAGCGCCGATTTAAGCTCCAATCTTCTCCCCCCAATACGCCTCCGCAAACTGGCGGAACGAAGCTGCGTCCTCCGGCGTCATCTCGCGGATCATCGCTTCACGGGAGCGCTTTGAGATCGGCTGAACGGCAACATAAGCACCGTCCCGGTATTCAACGATCACCCGCTCGGAGTAACCGCGGCGGTACACCATCGCTTCATCGGTTAGTCCGCTCCCCGTTTCAACAGCCCCGTCCAGCTCGCCCTCATCCCTTTCGTCCGGCCGGCAGCACTCCGTGATCCGCTCGATATACCGGTTCCCGGCCATGTCCCGGCGTAGATGCACATCGAAATCGATCGCCGAGGCGACCTGCAATTCCGCTACGCGTTCATCGCGGAACACGCCGGTTTTCAGCAAAGAATTCCGCAGCGATTCCATCAGATCGCGGAAGGTTTTAGCATGATGCGTAAACAGGGTGAACAGGCTCGCCACCTGTGCCATCTGCACCATCCAAGCGGCGACCTCGTCCGTGGCCACCTCGCCCAAAATGTTTACGGTGCCGTCCGTTTTTTTCTGCAGATCCAGCCCCGCCTGGCCGCTGACATAATCCGTCTCCCTGAAGCTCAAAATATTTCTGCCGGTATAGATTCTGCGCAAATTTAGCTCAAAAGACATCTCCTGAACGCGCAGCGTATAGGAGGCGTAAATATGCTTGACGAGCGCCATCAGCAGCGTCGTTTTGCCCGAGCCCTGCGAACCGGTAATTGCGGTGATGCGGCTTCCTTTCATGAGGAATTTCAGCAGCTCTACGGGCAGCGGTGAATTTCCCCCTTGAATAAGCTGCTCCAGCACAGCGTTTTTCACATCGAATTTACGCACAAAAAACGCCCACGACTCCGCAAACGGCGGTCTAACCACCACGATCCGCGAACCGTCCTTCATCTCGTTGACTTTAAAGCCGTTCGCTTCGGACAGCTGGCCCGGCAAATTAAATTTGTAAATGTTCTGGCACACCCGCTTCAACTCGGCTTCACTGCCAAACGACAAGAAAGAAAGCCGCACGCTTTTGCCTTTGTGAAAAATCCATACGCTGTCCCAGGAACGGGAAACTTCTTCCCCATTCGCACCAGTTGGGTCAAACGCCTCCGCCCCTGCATCCTGACCGCCCGCTTCCGGTGTGATCGCCATATGCGCGGGGATGCCGCTGACGCCGCCGCTCACTCCGTCAATCCGCTGCCCCAGCAGCTCGTCCACGACGGAAAAGCCTTTGTACGCCTGATAAATGCGCTGCACGACGATATCGAGCTTTTCCCGGAACGTCAAGAAACGGTATTCACGGTAAAAAATGCGGTCCATATCCTCAGCGCTGATCTCATAAACAAACGACCCTTCCTCCGCTTTGGGAGCTTTGGGCTCATCCAGGCTGTACTCTTCAATCAACCTCGACAATCCATCGGTCCCGAAGCTGAGCTTGTACAAGTATAAAACGATGTCAAAGCGGTCCTGCGCCGTCAGTTTGTCCCTGTCGTCGAACGGAATAATCCGGTCGATATCGTCTTCCCCAATCCCGTAACCGCGGGCCAGCAAATCCTTGATGAAGGATTTCACGTACCGTTTATCCTGCACGTCCCCGTATGTACATCCCCGCAGCGCCTTGCGTAGTTCGCCCCGCGCTTTGACCCGGCGGTTCCAGGTCTCTTCGCCCACTCCCCAGTCATTGGCGTGCGAACGGCTCAGCTCATGCAAGCTGCGCTTCACGTATTCGATCAGCGCGGGAAACGAATAGCGGTCGTCGTTCGCCATACAAACACCAGGTCCGCCTGTGACAGTACGCGCCCTCACCCATAAAAAAAGCAGCCCTAACATTACAATGAGAGCGATGAGCAGCAGGTTTACGACTTTGTCGTTCAAGCTTAGGCCCCCCTCACGCGAGCTGCTTGTGCCGCCGCTTTTCCCGTAAGTTCGAGCAGATTCCGGCTCAAATCCCGGCAGCTTGCCAGCACGGCTTCCCGCGAGCCGCCCCGCTTCGGAAGCAGTCTGTACCGGCGAAAAAACGACAGGATGTCCCGATCGTTCCACGCGTTCGCAAACTCGGTGTCGTAAGGAATGCCGAAGACCGGCAGGGCACGGCGGTAGCGGCGCTTCAGATTGGCCAGATTCAAGCCGGAGTCCGAATCGTAAGGAGCCAGGACAACGCACAGTTTGCGGCGGCTCGTCACCGTTTGTTTCGCAAGCGCGGCAAAAAAATCATCCAGCTGCGCCCGCCGCTGCTGCAGTACCGCCACCACAATCTCCTCTTCGCTGCCGGCCAGCGCCTCCGGCAGCTCTCGTATCCGCGGGGCGTGCCTCAGCACAAGGTCATAGCTCCGTTCCGCGGCCATTGCCAGCTCTAACAGATCTCGCCCTTCGCTAAGCCCGGGCGTACCGTGGAGACCGCCGGCCCGAAAGCCTGTCGCCAGATCAAGGCGGCCGCGAATGACGGGCAGCGTGTAATCGGCATAATTCGCTTTCGTGAGGAGCCCGCTGTCCGACAGGCGAAGCAGCGCTTCGATCCCGTATTCGTTAAGCCGCGAGTCCAAAATGCCTTTTTCTCCCGAAACAGCTTCCTGAGCATAGCGGCTTCCCGCCCAGAGCCCCTCCTCCACACCGCTGCCATGGCGCCCCTCATTAAACAAAAGCACGCGGTGCGGGTAATGGAGCCCCATGGTGACGGCGCACGCTGCGGCAACGCTCGCCGAACTCCCGTGCCCGGGATCCCAAAACAAAATTCTGCTCATGCGCGTCTCCTTTCCGCCCGGCGCAGCGCCCTTTTCGCCGCTCCCGCTTCAAAGCCGGCCAACCCGCTGAGCAGTTGGCGCAGCGCACGCTTATAAGAGCGGGATAAGCGGCTCATGCGCAGCCGGTGCGCATGTTCATTTTCCAGCTATACAGCCAAATTCAACTCATTCCACGGAATGATGATTTCCTCCTCATGCCACTGGAACCCAATATCGTCCATAAAACCGAGAATATAGTCGGTGCTGAGGCAGTTGTCCACCGTTCGGGTAAAAACCGGGCGCACGCGCAGCCCCCGCAGCTCGGGCCGCAAATTCACGAGGCAACGCAGCCACCGGGCGGTCGATTCTAGTTCATAACGGTCAAAGGAAGTGACCAAAACCACCTCATTGGCGGAAGCGAATATGTCCGGCGTCACAGCGTATAAAGCTTCCAAATCAACTAATTCGCAATCGTAATCCTTGGCCGTCATTCCTTCACTCCCATCCGCAGCGTTCTGGAGCAGCCGGATCGCCTGAGGTCCCGCCGCCACGTCAAACCCGCAAAACTCCGTCACCGGCAGGATCGGCTGAATCCCTCCGATCGAATAACGGTATTTGCCGCCCTCCGTAGCATCGACCAGCAGCACGCTCCGCCCCGCGGCCGTTAAGGCGCTGCTTAAATAAAGCAGCAGATCCCGTTTGTCGCTTTTTCCGATAAATACCCAGCGCTTCATTTCTTCATCCCTCCTGTCCCTCTATTTCAATTGGAAGCTGTCTTCTTCGGCCGGTGTTTCATTCTTAAGCGTCTCCTGTGCTTCTAGGTTGCTGCTGGCGAATTCCGCAGCCTGCCGCGGGGACATCGAGACCAGGTCGCTCTCCAGCCTTTCCCGCGCGGCGGCGTTCAAGGCGTTCTCCGCCTCCCGGACGATGTTCGGATCCTTTTTGATCAGCTGCATCACCGCGCCGTTTGCGGGATAAGTCGGCGTCGGCTTGTCCTGCAAATAAGGCTCGACATAGGTCAGCGCGTAAATGGATGCTTTATGCAGGTAAGCGTCGACGATCGCGCTGGAGAGCGATAAAATCTCCGCCTCTCCCAGCGTCAACGTCACCGTTCCGGAGGCCAGCGCCTCGATCTTTTTCTTAGATAGCAAAATATAGTCATGCCCGGTCGGGAACTGAATGCGGATGTCGACGACATCTTTATTCTTCAAGGCGCCCGGAAGCAAAACGAAGCTCATTTCGCGCCAGCGCAAATCATCCGTCGTTGGCGCCTCCTCATATAGCAGTGTCTCCGTCAATAACGTAAACGGCCGGAGCGTGATCTTGGCGATCTTGCCGGCGATATCCTCTCTCGACTTGATGGCGTCGGCCGGGACGCTGTCGGCCGGCAGCTCGACCTCCTTCATGTCGTCCGCTTTAATCGGATGCCCTGCCGGAATCTCGCTGGCCGGCACCCATCCCCTGATCGTTGCGCGGTTCGCTGCTTTCTGCAAAGTCTCGATTTCCGCTTCATATTTCTGCTGTAACGCAAGTTTGGCCGATTGATTTTGCTTCCCCTGATATACGGCATACCCCGTGAAAATCAAGCCCATGGCCGCTGCTCCCGCGAGTCCGGCCCAGATCAAATGCTTCGTTTTCTGTCTCAATCTTGACATTCGTTCATCTCCTTACCTACATTTTCTGCTTCGCAAGAAAGCTCCGGCCGCTCCGCTTCGGCCGCGGCAGCAGGCTGCCGCAAAGATCACGGAGCGCCACGGTTATGTCTTCGCCGGGCTCAAACGGATCCGGCTCCGCCGGGATGGCGTACACGCCGCGGGTCCGCAGCCTTTTGGCGAGCCGTTTTACCGCGGATGCCGATGCCAAAGGGACGCAGAATTTCCATGCGGACGGCCATTTCCCGGCCAAACCGGCCGCTTCGGCGAACCGCTCCAGCTCCTCCGCCCGCCATGCGGCGGCCGAGCCGACGACAAGGGACAAATCGGCACGTCTGAACTCCTCCATCTGTTCCTTTTGCCGGCCGGTCCCCAGGTCGCAAACGAGATACTCGTAACCGCCGGTCAGCAGCTCGATCCATTCGGTTCGCGAAGGCGCCCTGACGTATTGAACGCCGCCGATACGAAACTGCCGGGCCGCTGAGGACGACGACTCTCCGAGTGCGATTCGGGCAAGCCGCTGAAAAGCCGGCGATGTTGCCTCCATTTCGGCGATCGCGATCTTTTTGGCGCTGCGGGACAGCACATGGGCCAGCGCAATCGCCGTGTGCGTCGTTCCCACTCCACGCGACGCGCCGATGACGGCGATGACCGCCGTCCTCCCTCCGGCGGCAGGCTGGCCGCCAGAAGGCGGTCTCTCCCAAGCCGTTGGGGCTGCGTCTGATACGTCCGCGTGCGCCCGCAGCACTTCCCGCAGCGCCTCGCCGGCCGCTTCCGCCGAAGCAAAACGCGCTTCCGGCCGCTGCTGAAGCAGGCGCTCCAGAACCGGGAGCAGCCCAACGTGCCCTTGCCTCCGCAGACATTCCTCCGCCTCCTGCGTCCATACGCTGTATTTACAGCCCGTTCCCAAATACAGCAGCACCGCGCCAAGCGAATACAAGTCGGCGCGTCCATCGCTTTGACGTCCACCGTATTGCTCCGGGGCCGCAAAGCCCACCGTCCCGAGCTGAATCGTGTCTTCGGCTTTGTCCGCCGCATACGTGCGGGCGATGCCGAAATCGATAAAGCGGATCTGCCCTTTGCCGTCCACCAGTAAATTGGACGGTTTCACATCGCGATGGATGACGGGCGGGCGATGCGTATGCAAATAATGCAGCCCTTCGGCGATTTGCAGGCCGAACCGGATCAACACTTCTGTCGGAACACGTCCTTCGCGCGCTTTCACATAACGGTCCAGATGCTCTCCTACGATATAATCCATCACGATATACGAATATCCCGAACCGTCTTCCTGGATAAAATCAACGATCTGCGGCAGGCTCGGGTGGTTCAGCGAAATAAGCAGCTCGGCCTCCTGGGCTACCGGCACTTTAAACCCCGGTGCCGCGAAGCTTTCCTTGACGGCCCAAACTTTCCCCGGCAGCTTCAAATCCGAAGCAAGGTACACCCGGCTCATCCCGCCCTGGCCGACAATCCGCTCAATCGAATAACGCCCGGCAAGCAAATCTCCGGGAGCCAACTGCGGCACAAAAGGCAACTCAAACCCTCCTTTCCAGACGCAAAAAAGGGAAAGGCCCCATCTCACTGCTTCAGCCGTAAGGCCAAAGGCAGCGAAACGGGATACTTTCCCTTCGCGGTCATTGTATAATTTTGGAATTATTATAGGACAGGTTGGCATCAAATGTAAAGCATTTTTTTGAAGTGCATTTATTTTATGTCGTTAATATTTAATCATATATAATGTAATCTCATCGCGGTTATGGAACAGCTGCTTCGCCCGCTGCACCTGCAGCCTTGCCTCCTGGAACATGCCTGTGACCTCTTGAATCAAAGCCATCGGTTTTTTGTGCATCAGCTTCACCGTTACGATCGCCGTTCCCCCCGGAACAAGCGAATACAGCAGATTCGTTACCAGCTCGGCCGTAAGCTTTGGACTCCAGCTCATGTCACATACGAGCAAATCGAATTGATGTTCCTTGAACTTTACGCTGTCGGCGTTGCGCTGCAAAAAAGTCAGCTTGGGCGATGACAGTAAAGAAGGGTGCAATTTTGCCGTATCGACCGCCGTCACGTTAAGCCCGCGTTCCAGCAAAAAGGAGGTCCACCCCCCCGGGGCTGCACCGATATCAAGCGCTTCGCGAAACGACGCAAACGGGATGCCAAACGTCGCTTCCGCTTCCAGCAGCTTGAACTTGGCCCGCGAAATTTGCCCTTCTTCTTTCTGAAAGCGGATGGCTCCGCCGTTCCAGTCGGACAGATTGTCCTCCGGGCGAGCCACGCCCGCATATACCCGGTCGCTGCCGGCAAACACGGAAATCACCCAATCCGCGTCCCGGACGACAAACTCGGTGCCGGCCAAATCCTTCAGTTCGCTTTGCAGCGCATCCTTCATTTCCCCGGCCGTACCGCTCCACAGGCCGTCCTCCGATTTGCGCGTTTGTACGGCGACGCGAGCGCCGGGCAGCCGGAAATCGCCCAGCAGAAACTTGCGCAGCGCCGGCAGCCAACCGTTCCGGTTGGCGTCCGCTTGCTCGCCGGGGCACCATTCCCAATCGACCAAAAAAGCGTGGCGAAGAAATACCGGGGGCGCTGCGGCGAGCTGTTCGGCGACTTCCTCAACCGCTTTCTGCAGGGTAGCGGCAAACACTTCGCCGGGGAGCAGGATTGTGCTTTTAACGCTGCCGAACGTCCGCCGGAGTTCCTCCTGAGCATATGGCGCAAAGCCGTGATTGGCCGTGCAAATCCATTTGGATTGAGGCGGCACCTGGCAATGCCGGGCGATCTCATCGAGCCGTTCGAAGGGAATCGGTCCGTTATGCAGCAGCACATGCTCCGGTTTGTTCGGGTACAAAATTTCGTACATGCCTTTTCTTCCGGAAATACTGGACGTATGCAAATAAATTTCCCGCGGAAACAGTCCTTCCCGAACCATGGCCGCCGCCATGTCCGTGCCGTTTTTCTCCCCAGGTCCCATATCGTAATCCAGCGATAATATGTCTACCTCCGTTAATCGCAGCAATTCCAGAGATTCGTCGACAGTGCGCGCTAGCGTAAACCCTTGCGGACATCGGCGAAAATCGTCCATATATAAATGAATCAAGTTTGTTCTTCCTTTCCGCGGTATTTCAGCTGCTTAGGCTTCCACCCACCGCCTCACTCGCTCCAAATCGTCTCTATAGGTCCCATCTTCTCCGGTTTCACTCTCAAAAATAAGCGGTGCATTCCGGATCACCTCGATCTTCAGCAGCCAGCGAAAACCGGATTCGCCGATATAACCCTGGCCGACCCGGGCATGACGGTCCTTCCGCGATAATACCGGGTATTTTGAATCATTGAAATGAACAGCGCCCAGACCGTCCCAAAACCCAAGCCGGCCGGCTTTTTCCGCAAAGTCCTCATCGCCTTCTCCTCGCCACATCCCCGCCGCAAAAGCGTGGCAGGTGTCGAGGCAAAAGCCGATCTGCTCCGGATCCCGGCACAAGCGGCGAATTTGCACCAGTTCCTCAATCGTCATGCCCATATCCCCGTGATCGCCGGCCTGGTTTTCAATGAGCAGCTTTGCCGCTCCCTGCCAGCCATCGAGCACATCATTAATACATTGTATAATATTTTGGTATCCTTGTAAGGGGTTTCCTGACTTAAATGTGCCAAAATGAACAACAATTCCCAAAGATCCACAGGCCTCGGCAATGGCCAGATCGTTGCGCAGCGAGTCCACGACTCTCCAGTACGCAGCAGGATCATCGCCCCGGCTAACCGCCAGATTGCTCGGATAAGGCGTATGCGCCACGGAAACAAGGCCATGCTCCCGGCAAAAGCTGTGGCAGCTCGCCGCATCCCGCGGGTCGAAGCTTTTTACCGTAAGGCTGCGGGGGTTTTTGGGAAAATACTGAAAGGCTCCGCCTCCGAGCTGCAGCGCCGCTTTGGCGGCCCCGAAATACCCCCCGCGAATGCTTATATGTCCCCCGATTTTTAGCTCAGCGGTCATGCTGGCAGCCCGGACTGTAAAACACTTTTCGTCCGTTCATTTCGGCTTTCACGATGGAATCGCCGCAGCGCGGACAGGGCTCTCCCTCCCGGTCATACACGCGGCAAATCTCGTTTGCTCCGCCGGTGAGCGTATCGTTTTTGAGCAGCGGCATTTCAATGTATCCGCCGGCTTCGATCGCTTCCAGCAGCACTTCCCGCGTCGCCTTATACAGATGCGACAAGTCTTCTTCGCTCATGTTTTGCAGCTTGGCCATTGGCAGTAGTCCGGCGGCGAAAGCAATTTCATCCGCATAGCGGTTGCCGATGCCGGCGACGACATCCTGGTTGACAAGCGTCGTTTTCAAGCTGCCGCGGCGTTTGCGCAGGATCGCGATGAACCGTTCTTCGTTCATTCTGCGGTCGAGCAACTCCGGGCCCAAATGCGACATGAGCTCCTCTGCTTCCTTGGCGGTGTGCAGATGCAGATGGCCTAGGCGCAGGCCGATGAAATAAAGCACCTGGCCGTCGGCAAAGGCGATTTCGATTTGCGTGCTCCGCTCTGGGCGATCCTCTTTTGACCCCAGATATATCAGTCCGCCTAACATCAAATGCAGCAGCAGCCGCTTGCCGTTGTCCAAATGAAACAGCAGATGCTTGCCCCGCCGCTCGATAAAAATAATTTGTCTGCCGATAAGTTCCCGGGCAAACTCGGCAGCCTCCAAATTAATCGACTTTTCCCGGTCAATTGCGATTTCCGTCATCGGAATATCCAAAATATGCTGTGACAACTGAATTCGATAGTTTTCCATTTCCGGCAGCTCCGGCATGGGTCATCTTCCCTTCGTTCATGAGGTTCATAATTTGGAACATTTCATGGATAAATAAGTTCATTCGTTGCTTCGTCTTTACCGGATGTCAGCCAATCAGCCCGGCTACCTCATCCAAATTGCGGCATACCGCATCCGGACGAAAGCCGGCAGTTTTGATCGCGTCAGGCAACCGTTCTTCGGTCGTCACTCCCGTCAACGTCAAAATCGTCCCGCAGCCCGCATTTACTCCCGCAGCAATATCGGTCAGCATGTTATCCCCGATGACGGCCACTTCTTCATTCCGCAGACCTAAACGCTTAATGGCAAAATTCATCAGCGGTTCGGCCGGCTTGCCGATGATCACGGGTTTGACCCCCGTAGCCGCTTGAATCGCGGCGGACAACGTTCCTGCTCCCGGCATCAATCCTCCCGTTGAAGGCAGCAGCAAATCGGGATTCGTCAGCACGTATCTGGCGCCGCCGCTTATCCAGCGGGCCGCTTTGGTCAACGTTTCGTATGTAAAATTGCGATCGATTCCCTGTACGACCACATCCGGCTGATCCTCATCCAGCAGCAGCCCCGCATCCTGAAGCGCGGTTAGCAATCCGGTCTCACCGATCGCCGCCACCTTAACGCCAGCCGGCAGTTCACCCGCGATATACTCCGCCGCCGCCACCGCTGAAGTGCACACGTCTTCCGCTTTGGCGGGAATCCCCATCGCCTGCAGCTGCGCAGCAACCTGCTCCGGGGTCCGGGAGGAATTGTTCGTGACGAATAAAAAAGGAATTCGTTTGGCCCGCAACGCCGAAACGAGGCGATCCGCACCGGGAATCATCCGCGTCCCGTGATATAACGTGCCGTCCAAGTCAATCAGAAAGGCCTTCCATCTCTCAGGCAATATTTTCATCCTTCCCATTTGGCCGTGTCCATTTCATTGTACCTATTTCACCCAGGATCAGGCAAATTTCCGGATCAGCTTTTTGGAATTTTGTCAAAAAAACGTCTTGACGCGCTGCCAAACTTTGCAGGCGGCTGTCATTTCCTGCGCTTTCCCGGAAAATATTTTTTAGCTCTCCCGCTCGCACCGGCGCCGTACCGGGTACAGCACATGCTCCCTGGCCAACTCCGACTCGGCAAAAAACGCTTTAGCCTCATCTTCCAGCCGGCCAAGCTGCTCCTCGGACTTATACCGCGAGCTGAAATGGGTAAGAATTAAATGCCGCGCTCCCGCATCGCGGGCGGTCTCCGCCGCTTGTCTTGCCGTGCTGTGATGATACGCGCGGGCGGTATCGGCCAACTCATGCAAAAAGGTGGACTCATGCACCAGTACATCGGCGTTTTGGGCCAGCGTTTGGGCTGCGCTGCAAGGGCGCGTGTCGCCGAGGATCGTAACGATCCGCCCCGCCTTCGGTTTCCCCAGCACATCCGCAGCATGCAGCGTTTCGCCGCTTGGCGTTACCACGCTTTCTCCTTTTTTCAGCTTGCCGTAAAGCGGTCCGGGGCGAATGCCGTAGCGCTCCAGCACCGCGGCATCCAGCTTGCCGGGCAGATCCTTCTCGACAACACGGTATCCGTAACTGGCAATCCGGTGCTCCAGCAAAGCGGCTTCCACGCGAAAAGTATCGTCGTCCAGCAGCACCCCGCCATCGTGTTCAACGATTTCAAGTTTGTAATCGATCCGCGATTCACTAAGTTCAAGCGACGTATCCACAAATTTTTTCAAGCCTTTGGGGCCGAATATAGTGAGCGGTGAATCTCCCCCCTGGTAAGCGCGGCTGGAAATCAGACCGGGAAGACCAAAAAGATGGTCGCCGTGCAGGTGCGTAATGAAGATATATTCCAGCTTGCTCAGTTTCAGAGGCGAACGCAATATCTGATGCTGCGTCCCTTCGCCGCAATCGAACAGCCACAACGAACGGCGTTCCTCGAGCAGGCGCAGCGCCAACGAGGTTACGTTGCGTTCCAGCGACGGGACCCCGGCATTGGTCCCCAAAAAATAAAGTTCCATGCGTATCGTCCTTCCGGTTGTAATCAAGTTTGAGCCAAAAAAGACTGCCAAAACCCTCCGATGTTCGGAGGGTTTGCCAGGAGCTTCTTCTTTTAAGCTTTGTCCACGTTAAAATACTGGGCCTCTGGATGGGCGAACACCATCGCCGACACGGAGGCCTCCGGCTCCATCATGAAGCCTTCCGTCAGCTCGATCCCGATGTCCTCCGGATGCAGCAAGTCAAACAGCAGTTGCTGATCCTCGAGATCCGGGCAGGCCGGGTAGCCGAAAGAGACGCGAATCCCTTGGTAACGGGCCCCGTGGCGCTGCTTCATGGTCATATCCGCCGGATCCGGGAATCCCCAAATATCCCGCATGATGTGGTGTACACGTTCGGCCAGCGCTTCCGCCAGCTCCAGTGCAACGGCCTGCAGCACATGCGAGCGGAGATAGTCGCCCCGCTCCTTCCACGTCTCGGACAATTGGCGCACGCCCTGCCCTGCCGTCACGACCAGGAAACCAACGTAATCCATCTCCCCGCTGTCCACCGGCCTCAAGTAATCGGCAAGGCACAGATCAGGCTCCACCCGCTGTCTCGGGAAGCTGAACCGCTTGATCACTTTGCCGGGATCGGCCGGATCATAGATCAAGATGTCGTTGCCGGACGATTGGGCCGGGAAAAAGCGGTACATCGCCTGCGTGCGGATAATGCCGTCCGTGACCGCCTCCAGCAAAATTTGATCCACGGTTTCTTTTAACTCCACCGCTTTTTCGTTTCCTGCCGCGAGCAGTTGTTCGACGGAGCCGCGCAATCCTAAATGATGCCCCAACAGCATTTGCCAGTTCACATAAGGAGTAATATGGCCGATCGGATAATCGCGCAGCACATGCCGCTCCAAATCCGGCGGAGTAAACACCGGCAGATCCTTGCGGATTTGCGAACGCCGGACGCGGGTCAGCTCCGGCAAAGGCTGGGCCACGGCCACCGCCGTATCCGCCTCTTTCTCCGCTTCCATTTCCAGCCGCATTTGCTCCCGGCTTGCCGGGTCCATCAGCTTGTTGGCCAGATCCAAACCGTCCATCGCATCTTTGGCATAGACAACCATGCCGTTATATTCCGGCCGGATCCGCGTTTTCGTAAACTTGCGCGTCAGGGCGGCCCCGCCGACCAGAATCGGCACGTCGATGCCCGCATTGCGCAAATCCTGCGCGGTGAGCACCATCTGCTGCGCCGATTTGACGAGCAGGCCGGACAAGCCGATCGCGTCGGCTTTTTCTTCCCGATATGCCTCAATGATGCGTTCCGGTGGTACTTTTATACCCAAATTCACGATTTGGTAACCGTTGTTGGACAGAATGATCTCCACCAGGTTTTTGCCGATGTCATGCACGTCGCCTTTTACGGTGGCCAGCAGGATTTTCCCTTTTACGCTCGATTCGTTTTTCTCCATAAACGGCTCAAGATAAGCAACGGAAGCCTTCATGACCTCCGCGCTCTGCAGCACCTCCGCGACGATCAGCTCGTTGTTGTTGAACAGCCGCCCGACTTCCTCCATCCCGGCCATCAACGGGCCGTTAATGATCTCCAGCGCACTGTAGCGTTTAAGCGCTTCGTCCAGGTCGGGGAGCAGTCCTTCTTTCGTTCCCTCCACCACGTAGGAAGCCAGCCGTTCTTCCAATGTCAGCTGAACCGTACGCTCCTGCTTCACCACTTTTTTGTTGCGGAAAGCCGCGACAAATGCGGCAAGCGTCTCGTCATTGGTATGATAAATGAGTTCTTCCGCCAAACGCCGTTCTTCTTCCGGAATTTTTGCGTAACGCTCCAGTTTTTCCGTGTTGACGATGGCATAATCGAGGCCGGCCTTGGTGCATTCGTACAAAAATACGGAATTCAGCACCTCGCGTCCCGCTTCCGGCAAGCCGAAGGACACGTTGCTGACCCCAAGCACCGTTTGGCAGCTCGGGAGCGCCTCCTTGATCAGCCGGATGCCTTCAATCGTTTCCTTAGCGGAGCCGATGTACTGCTCGTCCCCCGTTCCTACCGGGAAAACAAGCGGGTCAAAAATCAAATCCTCGGCGTTTAATCCGTATTTATTCACGAGCAAATCGTGGGAACGTTTAGCCACCTCCAGCTTGTCTTCGCGGGTGATCGCCTGTCCCCGCTCGTCGATCGTCCCTACGACAACGGCCGCACCGTATTTATGGATCAGCGGAGTGACGCGTTCGAACTTCTCTTCTCCGTCCTCAAGGTTAATGGAGTTAATAATCGATTTGCCTTGGCAGTATTTTAGCGCCAAGTCGATGACCTTCGGATCGGTCGTATCGATCATTAAAGGCACTTTGACCTTCTTGACAACCAGTTCAAGAAACTTCTTGATGTCCTCCGCTTCATCGCGGTCGGGATCCTGAACGCACACGTCGATTACCTGGGCGCCATTCTTGACCTGGGCGCGGGCGATTTCCGAAGCCTCTTCATATTTGCCTTCTACAATGAGACGTTTGAATTTTCGCGAACCCAGAACATTCGTTCTCTCCCCGACCAAATACGGCCGGTTTGCGGACTCAACATAAACCGGTTCGATTCCGGACAAAGCCGGAGGATGTTCCCCGATCAGCGTGCGCGGCCGATATCCGCTCAACTTCTGGGCCAGCGCAGCGATATGTGCCGGCGTCGTTCCGCAGCAGCCGCCCGCGACGTTAAGCCAGCCCTCCTCGGCGAACGCAGCCATTTTCTGGGCCAGCGATTCCGGGGATTCGTGGTATTTGCCGTTTTCATCCGGCAGCCCCGCGTTCGGATGGCAGCTTACCGCGGCTTTTGCGATGCCGGAAAGCGTACGGATGTGGTCACGCATAAATTCCGGACCGGTTGCGCAGTTCAGACCGACCGAAATCGGCTTCAGATGCTCGAGCGAAATATAAAACGCTTCGATATTTTGCCCGGCCAGCGTCGTGCCCATCGGCTCGATCGTTCCGGAAATCATCAAGGGCAGCTGTTTGCCCGTTTTTTGCAGCGCTCGCGTTATCCCGATGCTTCCGGCCTTCACGTTCAGCGTATCCTGTGACGTTTCCAGCATCAATGCATCCACGCCGCCGTCGATCAGGGCGATGGCCTGCTCCTCGTAGCTGTCGGTTAAATCATCGAAGGTGACCCCGCCGGTGACGGACAGCGTTTTGGTCGTCGGGCCTAGTACACCAACTACATATCGCGGATGGTCCGGCGTGCTGAATTTTTCCGCGGCCTCTACGGCAAGTTTTGCCGCCGCCAGGTTTAAATCTCTTGCTCGATGCGGTATATCGTATTCGGCCAGAACAACGGAGGCTGCCCCAAACGTATTCGTTTCAATCAGGTCGGCTCCGGCCGCCAAATATTGCTCGTGAATGCCTTGAATCACATCCGGGCGGGTGAGAACGAGCATCTCGTTGCACCCATCCAGCTCTTCCCCGCCAAAGTCGGCCGGAGACAGGTTTTCCTGCTGGATCATGGTGCCCATGGCGCCATCAAGTATCAGTATTCGTTCTTTTATTCTGTCTCCCAGGCTCGGTTTGCTCATGATCATGTCCCTCCCGTAAAACGTTAAGATTTAGTTTAACAGAATAAAGCGTTGAAGAAAAGAGAGGTTTCATTAGTCAACTTAATTATAAGCAAAAATAAGCTACCCGCATCTCTATAGATGCAGGCAGCCTGATCGTTGTTGCACGCGGGGTTATGTAAAAACGTTTGACGTCACTGTACCGTAAACTGCTTGGACGGCATCGAATGTTGATCCCGTGCGGTCACATGGGAAATCACTTTATAGGTTCCCGGTTCATCGAATTGGTGTTTCAGGACATAAGTGCCGTCCCCGGCGCTTTTTACCGTCACTTTGCTGTGCTCGGCGTTTTCGTCATCGGTGTTCCAAAATTCGAACGTAACCTCCTGCGCGTCATCGACGTTTTCTCCGCGATGCCCCACCTTGGCGGTAAACGTCACGAACCCGCCGCTTTCAACGGTATCCGGCGTGATTTCAAGATTTACCTGGATCGGCTCGAGCGGCCCGCTGTCGGCCGCAGTTGTTTCATTGCGTCCGCAGCCGCCAAGCACGGCGATCACCAATACCAAAACGGCGATCCACCCGACTTTTCCCGGCAATGGATTTCCCTCCTTTCCGCTTATCGATCGAACTCCCGTTTTTGGCTCGGACGTCCGAACGCTAACTTACGCCAAACGTGCGATGATATCGTGCAGCTCGGACAAGTGCGAAATTACGTAATCGGGTTTGATTTCGTCACTGTGCTGCTTTCCGTCGCGATTGACCCATACGGCCGTCATACCGACGCTAAGCGCGCCTTTGATATCGGTCGTCAGCTTGTCGCCGACCATGATTCCTTCGCCGGCTTCGATCCCCAAACGCTCCAGCGCATGATGGAAAATGGACGGATCGGGTTTGCCTTTGCCGAACTTGCCGGAAATGATGATCTCGTCAAAAAACGGCGCCAGTTCCGGCACGCCATCGAGCTTCTCCTGCTGCAGTGCCGGACAACCGTTCGTTAACAGCAGCAGCTTTACGGTTCCGTGAAGTTCCTTAAGCACTTGAAACGTTTCTTCGTAAACATGAGGACGAGCGCGGCGCTCTTGCCCAAACCGCTCCGCCAGTTCCTCGCCGAGCCGTTCGTTATCGACGCCGACGGCGAGCAAACCGCGCCGCCAGGACTCCTTGCGGTATACCGGAGCAAGCTGCTCCAGCTGGCGGAACTCCGGCTGCTCTCCGGCCGAAAACGTTGCCCACAAACCTTCAAACGGATTAATCCCGATCATCTTCGTAAATGGAAACGTTTCGTAAGATTCATACAGTCCCCGGGCTTCACGCCGCACCGCTTCCTCCAGCTCTTCCGGCACGATTCCCGGCACCCGCTGCGCTGCGAACTCACACGCCGCAGCAAAGGCTTCCTTTACGCTGCGGTCATCCCACAGCAGCGTATCATCCAAATCAAAACAAACAGCTTTAATCGTCATCGTTTTAACCTCGCTCCATGATCTCCCTTTGGGGGCAAATGAAAAACGCCTTATTCCTTGACCAGCTTCACGTGATGCGTGTTGGCGTACAACTCCAGCCGAGAGGCCATCGCCTCGGTGTCAAAACGGTTGCGCGTACGGTAGAACACCCACTTCATATCCCGGATTTTCGGCTCAATTACAATTTTGTTCCGGCTCACGATGATTTGGCTGATATTTCCGGCATCCAGCGATTTGTCCCGGTTAAATTTCGAGGTGTAGAGCCAGCTTTTGTTGATGCGTAAATACGGCTTGCGGAGAAATATAGCGAGCGCTAGCACAGCGTAAAGGATGATCGTAATCCAATACAACATCGAATTTACCTCGGCCGAATTCCCGATAATGCCGACGCTGGCATAGAGCAAAGCCAACAAAAACAACACGATCGGCAAAATAATGTTGCGCCCTTTGAAGACGTCACCTTCCCCGTTAGGTCCCAGCGTGCTTCTCGCGTTTCTTCCGCCCTGTCCGCTCCCCAGATTCGGGCCCTTTCCCTTTTTTTGCATGCGGAGCTGATTCCGCTCCACTTTCCGGTCAAACGAAGCCATGCATGTTCCTCCCCTATTTATCTACAATCTCGATCGAATCGAGTTGCCGGCGAAAATTTCTGCGGACATTCTCCAGGTACGTTTCGCGAAGCTGGGCTCTCTCCAACATCTCGTCCTGCGTCAAACCTTCCGTTTTATGCTTGCGGGCCAGTTCGTTAATCCGCTCTACCAAAGCATCGATGTCCATATCTTCCTCCTGGATTAATTTACTATGCGCATCTGATGATTCCGGTTTCCCCGCGTTTTGGCGGAACAAACATCATACAGGGCATTAATTCTTACTTTGACATGAGAAAAAGAGCTTGTCAAGGCAGCGGAAATCACTCCCGGACGCCAATGACAAGCCCTTTAATTTTATTGTGGTTGAATACGCGCTTATATAGTAAAAAAAAATCGAATTTCATATGCCTACATATGGTCATTTCAAAGGAATGAACAGCATATCCCCTGCCTCAATCGCGCTTGTGGTTAACCCGTTGACGCGCATCAATTTCTTGATAAACACCCGAGTGTCCGATCCTTGCGGCTTATGTTCAGCCGCGATTTCCCACAGTGTGTCCCCGGGCAGGATGACGATTTGTTCAAGCTCCTGTTCCGGCCGGCCCAAATCCGCGGAGGCGGCAAATGCTGTTACCACGCCTGTGCAGGTGAGGCTTAACACCAGGAGAAAAACGGCAAACTTGGCGAAACTGTTGCGGAACAACGAAATATGTAGTCTTCTTTGTGCCGGACGAGAGAAAGAAGGTTGATCGTAGATGCTTTTATAGGAAGTGTATCTTGGCATAATCCATCACTCCAAACGTGTGTTCTTGTTTATGCCAATACTATAACACGAACATTTGTTTGATACAACACTTTTTTCGAACAATTGTTCCCGTTCTTTCTTTAAAAATCTTTTTTAGAACTAATGTTTGTGCGAACGGAAGTTCTATGTTATAATTTTTCCAAACGTTACTAAATGGGGTTGATTCGATATGTCAAAGGTATCCAGCCGACAACAGGCTATTTTGGAATTTATCCGCAACGAAGTTCGCGCCAAGGGATACCCGCCTTCCGTCCGGGAGATTGGGGAAGCCGTTGGACTTGCCTCCAGTTCTACGGTTCACGGCCATTTGGACCGGTTGGAGAAGAAAGGGCTGATCCGCCGCGATCCGACCAAGCCGCGTGCCATCGAGCTATTGAATCAAGAAGAATCCGAGAGCTTTAATAACTTCTCACATACCGTTGCTCGCGTCCCCGTCGTCGGCAAAGTTACGGCAGGCGTTCCGATTACCGCTACGGAGAATATCGAAGATTACTTTCCGTTGCCGGAGCATTACGCAAAAGAAGGTGATATCTTTATGCTCTCCGTGATTGGAGACAGCATGATTGAAGCCGGGATACATAATGGAGATTACGTGATTGTCCGCCAACAGCAGACAGCTGACAATGGGGATATCGTGGTGGCGATGACCGAAGACGACGAAGCGACGGTCAAAACGTTCTACAAAGAGAAGGACCATGTTCGCCTGCAGCCGGAAAATCCGACCATGGAGCCGCTGCGTCTGAAGCAGGTAACCATCCTCGGCAAAGTGGTCGGCTTGTTCCGGGATCTGCACTGATTCAATTTTCCGGCAATGAAAAAAGGACGAAGCAGAATTTGTCTGCAGCGTCCTTTTTTCGTTGGGAAAAGAGGTCCTAACCGCCGGCTAGTCCCAATCCAAATCCGGGAAAGAAGGCATCGTTCCGTAACCGGATCTTCCCCGTCTGCCGCGCATCCCCCATCCAAACCCGAATCCCGACCGCTCGGAAACCCACCACTGTTTCAAACGATACCGGCGCCGCTGATATCTTTTGAGTGCGGTAACCATTTCATTCAACCTCCTTATATCTATAAGGTATCCAATCGTTGAATAAAAACCGGCACACTTGTGGTTTCCAAAATCTACTAAGTCAGAGTGAACATTTTATTATTCCGCTTATTTTCATCTAAACCCGTTCACCCTTTCAGCGCGACGATACTTGGACCGAAAGTGAAACTCCAGCGAAAACATAAGGACAAAAAAGGTCGCTATTTCGGCGATATCACCCACATTGAGTGCAATAAAGGAAAATTATGTCGCTATTTTTCTAACCGCAAGGAAAAGCCCGCGTTTTTGACCATGCACAGAAAAATAAGAACAAAAAATACCGCTAATGGGAATGAACCTGCCTGGCTCTGGATAATAAGCACATAAAGTTCCGCTATTTGAAGGTCGACGGTGCGTTGTTTCACCCGACGGGTGGCTTTTTCAGCTGACGGTGCGTCGTTCCAGCAGCAGGCTGTCAAGCGCCGATTTCAAGGCTGGGCCCATGATTACCCCAAAAAAAATCCCCTGAAGCCTACGGCCCCAAGGGATTCCTCAATTAATACAGCGTCATGTACTGATCGCGTTCCCACGGATGTACTTGCGTCCGGAAAATATCCCATTCGATTTCCTTAAGCTCGTAGAAATGGGTCAAAGCATGGTCGCCCAGCGCCTCGGAAATGATTTCGCTGCGGAGCAGCTCGCCCAGCGCTTCCTTCAGATCGGCCGGCAGGCTTGGAATGCCTTCCTCTACACGCTCTTCCTCGGACATCACATAGATATTGCGATCGACCGGTTCCACCAGCGGAAGCTCCTTCTTGATGCCGTCCAGGCCGGCTTTGAGCATCACGGCGAGCGCCAGGTAAGGATTGGCCGCCGGGTCAGGGTTGCGCACCTCAACCCGGGTGCTGAGACCGCGGGAAGCCGGAATCCGGATCATCGGGCTGCGGTTGCTGGAAGACCAAGCCACATAACACGGCGCTTCATAACCCGGAACAAGGCGTTTGTAAGAGTTGACCGTCGGGTTCGTGATCGCGGCGAACGCGCGGGCATGCTTCAGGATGCCGGCCATGTAATAGCGGGCTTCTTGGCTCAGGCCAAGCGGATCGCTTTCTTCATAAAACGCGTTCGTATTCCCTCTAAACAGCGATTGGTGGCAGTGCATCCCCGAGCCGTTGACGCCAAACAGCGGTTTCGGCATAAACGTGGCATGCAGACCGTGCTGGCGGGCGATCGTTTTGACGACTAGTTTGAATGTCTGAATTTGGTCGGCCGCTTTGACCGCATCCGCATATTTGAAGTCGATTTCGTGCTGGCCGGGAGCCACTTCGTGGTGAGAAGCTTCGATCTCAAAGCCCATCTCTTCCAGCGTCAGCACGATTTCGCGGCGGCAGTTCTCGCCAAGGTCCGTCGGAGCCAAGTCAAAGTAGCCGCCTTGGTCGTTGAGTTCCGTGGTCGGGTTGCCTTTATCATCGGTTTTGAACAGGAAGAATTCCGGTTCCGGACCTACGTTCATCGAGGTATAGCCCATTTCCTCCGCTTCCTTCAGCACGCGCTTCAAAATGGCCCGCGGGTCTCCAGCAAACGGCGTGCCGTCCGGCATATACACGTCGCAAATCAGGCGGGCAACACGATCTTCAGTCACCCAAGGGAAAACCACCCAGGTATCCAGATCCGGATAGAGGTACATGTCAGATTCTTCGATACGAACGTAACCTTCGATGGAAGAGCCGTCAAACATCATCTTGTTGTCGAGTGCTTTCTCCAATTGGCTAACCGGAATTTCCACGTTTTTGATCGTACCGAGCAAGTCGGTAAACTGCAGGCGGATAAAACGTACATTCTCCTCTTTGGCAATGCGCAAAATATCTTCTTTGGTGTAACTCATAGAAAATCTCTCCCCACATTTAGATTATTTTTTGAAAAAGCGGGACAGCTCGCCTTGGATCAGGGAAACCTGATTCGGCTTGCTCCCGGAGACCAACTGCTGCTTCAGCATGCGGTAAAGCTGGGAATCCGTCATCTCTTTCCGCTTCTCTTCCGTGTCCTTCGTGATCACCGTCGCCTCTTGGGATTCACGTGTCATCGGATTCATCACCTGCTTGATGCCGGCGATATTAACGCCTTTATCAATGAGACCTTTAATCTCCAGCAATCGCTCGACATCATTAAAAGAGAACATACGCTGGTTCCCGGAAGTGCGCGCAGGCACAATCAATTCGTGCTGTTCATAGTATCTGATTTGTCTTGCCGTCAAATCCGTAAGCTTCATTACGATACCGATAGGAAATAAGGCCATATTTCTGCGAATTTCGTCACTCATCGCTCTCAACCTTCCAGTTATATAATCTCTTGACCTTATCATATGTGAGTTATCCTAACATGTCAATAGATATGTTAGGATAACTCACAACAAGTTGCGGTCTTTCATCGTCTGGAGGGCGGTAAGCAAGCCGAATTTCACGTGCGAATAAGTCAAGCCGCCCTGCATGTAAGCAATATATGGGGAACGTATCGGCGCGTCGGCGGACAATTCCAGACTCCCGCCCTGAATGAAGGTGCCGGCGGCCATAATCACGGGATGCTCATAGCCCGGCATATCCCAAGGCTCCGGCACGACATGTCCGTCCACCGCGGCGGCCTTTTGAATGCCCTGCACAAAAGCGATCAGCTGCTCCGCACTGCTGAAGGAAATCGCCTGGATCAAATCGGTCCGCTGCTCGCTCCACCCCGGGCGGCTCTCAAAGCCGGCCCGCTCGAAAACCGCCGCCGCCAGGACGCTGCCTTTGACCGCTTGTCCCACGATCGTCGGGGCCAGGAACAACCCCTGGTAAATGCCGCGGGTCGTCCCCAGCATCGCCCCGACTTCGCCGCCGATCCCCGGCGCTGTCAAGCGGTAGGAAGCCAGCCTCACGAGAGCTTCGCGTCCGCAGATGTATCCCCCGGTTTCCGCCAGACCGCCGCCCGGATTTTTGATCAAAGAGCCGGCAATCAGATCGGCGCCGACCTCGGTTGGTTCCCGTTCTTCCGTAAATTCGCCATAGCAGTTGTCGACGAACACGATAACATCCGGCTTGATCGCTTTAACCTCACGCACCATCGCCCCGATTTGTTCGACGGAAAAGGAAGCGCGCCAATCGTACCCCCGCGACCGCTGGATGCCGATCACCTTTGTCCTATCGGTAATTTTCTCTCTCACCGCCTCCCAATCGATTGAGCCGTCGGCATTTAGCTCTGCCTCGCTATAGGTAATCCCGAAATCCTGCAGCGAGCCGCTGCCGTCTCCCGGCTTGCCTATGACTTTATGTAGTGTATCATAAGGACGGCCGGTGATGTAGAGCAGTTCGTCCCCGGGTCGTAAGACACCGAACAAAGCCGTCGCGATCGTATGCGTCCCGGAAGCGAAATGAGGGCGGACGAGCGCCGCTTCCGCGCCGAATACGCCGGCATACACAAGATCCAGGACCTCGCGCCCACGGTCATTGTAGGCGTATCCGGTCGAGCCGGAAAAATGATAATCGCTCACCTGGTGCTTTTGAAACGCTTCGATCACTTTCCATTGATTATGATCGGCGATTTGGTCAATCTCGCGAAACCTCCCCTCCACCTGCTGCTCGGCCGCTTTCAGCCAATTTACAATCTCTTCCGAAAATACCGCCATCTTGTTGTTATCTCTCCCTTATCTCGATTCGTTCGTTTCTTCATGGACGTTAGGCTTTTGAACCGCAAAAGGAGCGAGCTGATACCCGTATTTCGCAAAATCCGCCTGGTTTACGTTCACATCGTAAATCATGTCCGCCTCATCCATTTGCTGATTCACAACTTCGCCGATCCGGTACAAAACGGAGGTGAGATCGCCCCGCTCCGCCGGAATCCGAAACGATTTGGTTCCGCCGGACAAACTGCGCTGCACCGCTTCGCGAACCGCGGCGAGGTCACGTTCATCGTAAGCGCTGATCTTTAGATACCCTTCGCCGGAGGGCAGCATTTGCAAGCCTTCAGGCAGGCAAAGATCGATTTTGTTGAAAAGAACGACCTGAGGTTTCCCCCCGGCCCCCAGCTCATTTAATATCCGCCCTACGACCGCCATTTGCTCCTGGCGCATCGGCGACGAGGCATCGACGACGTGAAGGATCAAGTCCGCCTCGTTCACTTCCTCCAGCGTTGCGCGGAAAGCAGCCACCAAATCATGTGGCAGGTTTTGAATGAATCCGACCGTATCGGTCAGCACCACATCCCTACCGCCCGGCAGCGGCAATAGGCGTGTCGTCGGATCGAGCGTGGCGAACAACTGGTTCTCCACATACACGTCCGCGTTTGTAAGCTGCTTAAGCAGCGTGGACTTGCCGGCGTTCGTATAACCTACCAGCGCCACCTGTACGACCCCGGTCTCCTTGCGGCGGGCCCGATGCAGCCGGCGGTGCCGCGTCACCTCCTCCAGCTGGCGCTTCAGCTCGCCGATGCGGCGCCGGATATGGCGGCGGTCCATCTCCAGCTTGCTTTCCCCCGGGCCCCGCGTACCGATGCCGCCACCAAGCCGGGACAGGTTTTTGCCGTGGCCGGACAGCCGCGGCAGCAGATAGGTCAGCTGGGCCAACTCCACCTGAATGATCCCTTCCCGCGTTTTCGCGCGCTGGGCAAAAATATCAAGGATCAGCTGCGTACGGTCGATAATTTTCGCGTTCAGCATCTCCTCCAGATTGCGCACCTGCGCTCCTGACAGCTCCTGGTCGAAGATCGCCGTATTCGCGCCCAGGCGTTCCATGAGCTCCCTCAGCTCCAGCACCTTGCCTTTGCCGATAAACCAGCGGGAATCCGGTTTTTCGCGGTTTTGCACCACCGTTTCCGCGACCTCTACCCCTGCCGTTTCCGCCAGCCGGACCAATTCGTCCAGGGAATAGGACGGATCGATCCCGGTTTGCTTCGTCTCCGGGGTAATCAAACTGACGAGAACGGCGATATCCTGAATTTTGTCGTTGGTCTCGTGTAACGATTTGGCCATAAACCACTGCTCCTTATATAAACCGGTTATCCCTTCTTCTCCAGCTTCAAATCCTCCGTCCGCAGCGTCATCAGCTCCAGTTTGCCCGGGGAGCCGCCGCCGTATTGGTTCAGCAGCCGGACGGCCTGCTGGCGGATCGAACGCTCGATCACGTTGCGGACGTAGCGGGCGTTGCTGAACAGATGCTCGCTTTCGCATTTTTCTTTAAGCAAATGCTGCTTTAATTTGAGTATCGCCTGCGGCATCAGGATGTAATCGCGTTCCTTACCCATCGCTTCGGCGATCTGAATCAGCTGATCGATCGTATAGTCCGGAAAATCCATCTGGATTGGGAAACGGGACGGCAGCCCCGGGTTCGTCGACAGAAAAAAATCCATTTCATCAGAATAGCCGGCCAAAATGAGAATGAACTGGTTTTTCTGGTCCTCCATCGCTTTGACCAGCGTATCGATCGCTTCCTTGCCAAAGTCTTTTTCCCCGCCCCGTGCCAAGCTGTAGGCTTCGTCGATGAACAAAATGCCGCCCAGCGCTTTCTTGACCAAATCGCGCGTTTTTTGCGCCGTATGGCCAATGTATTCACCGACCAGGTCGGCCCGCTCCACTTCGATCAAATGCCCTTTGCTCAGCACGCCCATCCGTTGAAACATCTTGGCGACGATGCGCGCCACCGTCGTTTTGCCGGTGCCCGGGTTTCCTTTGAAAACCATATGGTAAACCTGCGGCCCCGATAACAGGCCCGCTTCCGAGCGCATGGAAGCGATCTGCAAAAAAGCGAAAATTTCGTACATGAACTCCTTGATATGATCCAAACCAATCAGGTGATCCAATTCCTTCTGAATTTCCGCGAACAGCCCTTGCTGCGGCAAAGCTTTGGCGGATGGGCTCGGTTCGCTTTCGGGAACGCTTTGCGAGACGACCGGCGGTTCGGCGCTGCGCAGAATGACGTTGATTTGCCGGGATGGTCTCTCTTCGGGAGAGCCGCTTCTGGCCACAACACGCCCAGACATAGGGACATCACCTCTTTTAAAGGTAATCAAAAATTCGTCTCGGTGCTGAAAACCCGAATTTTTGATCTTAATTTAAATGGACAGGTTGAAAAAGGCAGCCTTTTTCAAAGCACACTTTTAAATGTATTCTCTCTCCCTGTCCGATATTAGAAGTTTTGTCACCCTCGGCCAAAAGCGAGCACCAGCTGATCCATTTTCCATTTCGTATAGGCCAAAATCTCCCGTACCGTGTTGGGGATCGGTTTGAGCACTTGGGATTTCTTCAAAGACAGCTTGGGATCGTGATATCCAAACGCCTCGGCGATTTCCAGCGCCCGGTTCCCGTGATACGTATGTGTAATAATAAGGGCGGAATCGTATCCGTGCTCTTCCATGATCGTTTGGCTGAATTTCAGGTTTTCGAACGTGCTGGTCGCCTCGTTTTCAAGCAGTATTTTTTCCTGCGGGATGCCGCGGCGCTCCAAATAATTCGCCATGCCTTCCGCTTCCGTGTATTTGGAATTGGGCGTATCCCTTCCGCCGGTCAGCAAAAACAGCTTAAACTTCCCATCCTTATAGTCCTGAATACTTTGCTCCAATCGCTCCTGCAGCCCCGGGCTCGGGACATCCCCCCACAGTGAGGCTCCAAGAACGATGCCAACATCGGCCGGTTGGGAAAAATCTGCGCTCACGGCGGGATTTCGCTCAACGCTGCCGATCTGGGCCAGCACAAAAAGCACCCAGGCCAGTCCCAGCGCGCACAATACGAGACCCCAGCGGATCAATTTTCGCCGCATTCCCCGTTTTCTCCGTACCGGTTGTCCAAAATTCAATGTTGTTCTTTTTTTGGCAAAAAGCATGTCTCAACCTCCCGTCGGATGCGGCTTACGCGTTCATAAACCCGCTGCGGAAATGCTCAAGCGACAACTGAAAAAGCGGAAAACGCTGTTTGTTAATGGCATGAAGCAGTTCATGGGCCGTCTCCGCAGCCAGATCATAATCTTTTACCGTAATTAGGCCACTCGAGAGCGCGTCGTCGAGTTCATCCTGATCGAGCAGAAACACTTCCCCGGTCTGTAACACGACAATATCCAAATACAAATCGTCAAACCAAGGCACGCCCTGATCCGTAATCCCCTGTGTTTTGCAAATATCGATATACCATTCCACGATTTCCCCCTGGTCATCGAACATCGCGGTGACAATGTAATGGGCGCCTTTCGGGTAATACTGCAGCCACGTAAACCCTTTATCGGCTATGCGGAACGTATGTCCTCCGTAGGTTTTCCACAGCGGATCGCGAAGATCATGAATCGTGTATAACGTCACATAACCCGTGAAAACATCATTCTGTACAAACTTGGATTTGAAGTGACGCTGGGTAATGCGGCGCCAGTTCGCGCGGTCTCCGAATTTTCGCTTCATAGATTATAGCCCTTTCACAACAATGTACTATCAGCTTACCATATTTGAAAAAGAGGCACAAAAACAGCCGGAACAAACGAGAAAAGACCCCCAGACGCTAAAATCGCTGCTCTGGGGGTCTGTGCCTTGCGGATTGTTGGCCGGTGGGTTAGCAGGCCAGATAGATCAATCGGCGCTAAGGGAAATCGGCAGGTTAACCCCCCGTCCCCTGAACCGCTTCGTTCGTGCCAACCGGTGCGTCCACGCCGTCCCCGGAATTGGTTTGACCGTTAGTTCCATCTGCGGGAGGGGGGAACGTATCCGTATTTCCTTCGCCGGAACCGCCGTCAGGAGGAACCGCCGTTCCGGGAATCGAGACGCCCCCGTCTCCGTTCCCGCTTCCGTTTCCATTATTACCGTTCCCTTGACCGTTCCCTTGACCGTTCCCTTGACCGTTCCCTTGACCGTTCCCGTTTCCATGGCCATTTCCCTGACCATTTCCGTTGCCGCTCCCCTGGCCGTTTCCTTGACCATCTCCGTTTCCGGACGGGAAACCTTGATTACCGCTGCCGTCATCAATTTGGCCATCGCCGGATTGTCCCTGGTTGCCATCCCCGCCTACGCCCGGATCCGGCAGATCGTCCATCGGATCTTCGCCCGCTTCGATCAACACTTGGGCGTTGTTCGAAGGTTCGCTTTCCGCGTCGTTGACGGGGTCGTAAGCCGTAACATAGTAGATATAACCCGTTCCTGGGGTAATGCTGATGTCTTCCGTTTCCGTAGTGCTGGAGTCCATAATACGGGTGAACTCCGTTTCCGATGCTTCCCGGCGGTAAATCCGGTAAACCGCACCGGGTTGTTCCACGCCTTTCCAGCTAAGCGCTACTGTACCGGTATCCGCGTTATAAGCCGCGCTGAGTTCGGACGGCGCCGCCGTCTTCGTTTCCTCTTGCGCCGGCGGCTTCAGGTTGGCCGGTACCGGAAAATCCTTGACCGGCACGCCGGCCAGCGCCTCTTTCATCACCGCCGCGAACAGCGCCGCGGTCTGGCCGCTGCTTCCGTTCAGCAGATGGTCTTTGTCCGGATTGTCGTAGCCCATCCAGACCGCGCCCGTCCACTCCGGCGTATAGCCGACGAACCACACGTCGCGGTTTTTGCTGCTTCTAAGGCCCGGGATGCCGTGCTGCGTCGTCCCCGTTTTCCCGGCAACCGGACGGTCGATTTTCGCCCTCCGGCCCGTTCCTTCATTGACGACGTTTTCCATCATTTTCGTCATATAATAGGCCGTCTGTTCACTGATTACTCTTTTTGGTTTCGCCGGGTTGTATTTATATTTCACTACACCGTTATGGTCAACAATCTGCTTGATCGAATATGGAGGATTGTATTCCCCGCCATTGGCAAATACGCTGAACGCCCCCGCCATCTCCAGCGTATTCGTCCCATAGGTCAAACCGCCAAGCGCAATCGCCAGGTTGCGGTCGTTTTTGTCCATCGTGATGCCCATTTCCTTTGCGTATTTCACGCCTGTGCCGGCCCCGACCTCATTGAGCAGCCAAACGGCCGGAATGTTCTCCGATTTCGTCAGCGCGGTCGTCAGGTTGATTGTGTTCGAATAGCCGTGCAGATTCGTCGGACAATAGTTGCCGAAGCATTGCTTATTGTTCGGGATCTGCGAATCCGGCGTAAATTTGCCCGATTCGAGCGCCGGCGCATAGGACACGATCGGCTTAAACGCCGACCCCGGCTGTCTGCGGCTGTTCAAGCGGCTGTAGCCTTTGCGCTCGTAATCCCGGCCGCCAAGCAAGGCGACGAGACTGCCGTTTTCATGGTTCATGATGACGATCGAACCCTGAACCTGTTTATCGTCCTTGCTTTTCTCGAAATAATCGTCGTTGGCGAACGCTTTCTCCACCGCTTTTTGCGCCTGGGCGTCCATCGTCGTATAAATTTTATAGCCGCCGCGGTTCAGCTCGTCTTCGGTGAGGCCGAACTTCTCCTCGGCTTCCTCAACCACATAGTCCTTAAAGGCGAGGTAGCTTTGGTTGCTGGCCGGAGGCTCGTAGTCGTAGGCCACCTTTTTCGCCTCATCCCGCTGCTCGGCGGTAATGTATCCTTCCTGATACATTAGATCGAGCACGACGGCGCGGCGTTCTTGAGAAAGCTCCGGATTTCGCAGCGGGTTATATTTGGATGGCCCTTTGGGCATAGCCGCTAGTGTAGCTATTTCCCACAGCTTCAGGTCGTTCAAATTCGATTTGCCGAAATAGCGAATGGAAGCTGCTTTAATCCCGTAAACTGTTCCGCCAAAATTAATCCGATTAAGATAAAGCGTTAAAATTTCGTCCTTCGTTTTGTGGCGTTCGAGCGCCATCGCGATCGACATCTCCGTCGCTTTGCGGAAAAACGTTTTGTCCGCGCTCAGGAAAATGTTTTTGGCGAGCTGCTGAGTAATCGTACTGCCGCCTTCCACCAGGGAACGGGCCACGATATCTTTCACCGCCGCTCTGCCGATCGACCAAAGGTCAACCCCGTTATGCTCGAAAAACCGCCGGTCTTCCGTGGCGACAAAGGCTTTTTTGAGCAGGTCCGGGATTTCGCTTGAGTCAACGGGCTCGCTTTTATCGATCGAAAGCTCCCCCATCAACGCGCCGTTACGGTCGTACACCTTGGTTGTTTCGTAGACCGTCAGCTTATCCTCGTTTTCCCTGAGGGCCTTCTCGCCGCTGACCGTAATGTACATATACCCCGCAATCGCGCAGAAAACCGCAAACGCGATCGTGAAAAACGAAGTCCACAGCAGTTTCTTTACGGTCAGTTTTTTCTTTTTACGCGCCTTCGGCGCTTTTCCTTTTTTCCCCGATTTATTGCTTCGTTCCAGTCTTGGATTTTGGCTGGACATGGTTTCTCTAACCCCCTTAGGACCCTCCGTTAAAGGTGCGGCCTCCGCCCTCAAACTTCGGCGCGAGCGCCGGAGCGGGGCATTTGAACCGGTTCATGCTGAATACGGCACGCCCAGAAATGCCCGGAACGAAAAGAACAACCTGGGTCAGGTTGCTCTCTCCTTTTCCTATACCTTTAACGTATTGAACTCATAAAAAGTTTCACAATCGCTTTAGTCCTCGTTCTGCGTTTCCTGCATCAGCGACACGTTGCGCTGCGGTTGGAACGTGGAGATCGCGTGCTTGTACACCATTTGCTGGCGTCCGTCGCTGTCGATGACGATCGTGAAATTGTCAAAGGCTTTGATCGTTCCCCTGATCTGAAATCCGTTCGTCAAAAATACCGTTACCGGTATGCTTTCTTTGCGAAGTTGGTTCAGAAATGTATCCTGGATGTTAATGGTCTTGTTCATAGCCGTACCCCCAATAGGAATCAATTAGTGTTTTGAATTATATTCAAGATCAGCGGGAAACTTTCCTGCTATTATAGCATGGGCCGCCGCCAAAATCCCGGAAAAATTTTCGCCGCTCCCCGCATCGATCCAAGCGATCTCTTCCATATGCCTGAACCAGGAGAGCTGCCTCTTGGCGAAACGCCGTGTATCCCTCTTAAGTTTCTCCACGGCTTCCGGCAGCGGAACGCCGTCCTCCAGGTGTTCGGCGATTTCCTTGTAGCCAAGCCCCTGCATGGACACGAGTTCCCGGGAATAACCCTGACGAAGCAGGCGGCGCACCTCATCCACAAGTCCAAGCCGCAGCATTTCGTCAATTCTCCGTTCAATACGGTTATAAAGCATTTGCCGGTCCATTGTCAAACCAATGACGCACAATTCGTACGGAGATTCCTTATTTTGTTTTTCCAATTGCTCTGACAAGGTCGTTCCCGTAAGATGATGTATTTCCAGGGCGCGAATCACCCGCCGCATATCGTTCGGATGCAAACGGGCGGCGGATTTGGGGTCGATGGCCGCCAGCTTGGCATGCAGCGCCTCTGCGCCGTGTTGTTCGGCGTAAGCCAGCTCTGCGGCGCGGAACGCCTCGTCGGCCGCAGCTTCCGTAAATTGGAATTCATAGCAGACGGACTCGACGTAAAGCCCCGTCCCCCCGACGATAAAAGGCAAATGTCCGCGGCTTTCGATCTCCGGAATCAGCTTGCGGCACCACTCCTGAAATTGGGCGACGGAAAAAGGCTCGTCCGGCTCCAGCACATCGATCAAATGATGAGGAACGCCCTCCATCTCCGCCGGCGTGATTTTGGCCGTGCCGATGTCCATACCCCGGTACACCTGCATCGAATCGCCGGATATCACTTCGCCGGAAAACGCTTTGGCGATTTCGACACTGAGCTTCGTTTTCCCGACCGCCGTCGGGCCGACGAGCACCAGCAGCCGCGGTTTCTTATTTATGGTCAAGCGTGATCACTCCGTAAGTTATTTTGGTATGGGCGCGGGCGCTCGCGTCAAAGCCAAGCCGGGCAAATTCGCCGCTCTCTTTTTGCTCCTTCATCACGACCGTTTTCCGGGCGACTCGGCACGCTTCCTGCACCGCCTCCGGGCTCAGGCGGCCCGCGTTGGCAAAGGCCCGCAGCGGCGAAATCGAGGAAGAATCCTCGAGCGGATGCCGGAACATCGGATCGAAATAAACGATGTCCGCGCTTTTGTCGGGCATGCTGCGCAAAACCTCCAAATGGTTCGCGCGTTTCGTTTCGATGCGCCGCAACGCGGCGTCGAATTCCGGCACCCCGGAAACATAACGCTTCAGTCCCTCATGCAGCAGCGCCCAAAGCGGAAACGAGTCCTCCAGCGCCAGCACCCGTCCCTTTGGACCGGCGGCGATGGCGAACACACTCGCATCGGAGCCGAGGCCGGCCGTGCCGTCGATGATGAAGTCGCCCGGGGCGGCTCGGGCCGCCTCCAGCATAGCGTCACTCTCGCCTTTAAGCAGCCGCTTCGCGCGGACAAAACCCATACTGGGATGGAACGTCAGCGGCTCCTGTCCGGCCCGGTGCAGCCTGACCCCCTGCTCCATAATGACCAGAATGTCGCCGTCCCCGTAGCGTTCGGCCAGTTTGGCCAGCGATGTCCGCCGGCGCGGGACACGAGTTGCCCCAGTCAGCGCCGCCAGGTCTTGCGCCCGCTGAAGCACGGCGGGAGTCTCGCGGTCCCCTGTAGTAATTAACATGATGAAATTCCTCCATTCAAGGCCGCTCACATCACCCGTTTGAACAGCTTTTCCAGATCATACGTCGTAAACGAGACGATGATCGGTCTCCCGTGCGGGCAGGTGTACGGCTGTTTGCATGCCCCCAAGCGGCGGATCAGCGTAGTCGCCTCTTCCGGAGTCAGCTTCTGATTCGCTTTGATCGAAGCTTTGCAGGACACCATCGTGGAAGAGGCCTCGCGCAGCTTGGCGAGGTCGATGGCCCGTTCGTGCAGCACCCATTCCGCCATTTCCTGGATGATCTCGGTTTCCTCCCCTTGCGGGAACCAGTAAGGATGGGAGACGACGCGGAATGTGCCCCCGCCGAAATGCTCCAGGATGACGCCGGCCTGTTCGAACCAATGCAGCCGCTCCTTCAGCTTTGCGCTGTCCGACGGCGTAAATTCCAGCGTAATCGGGATCAGCAGCTCTTGCGAGGCGTCCGCCGGATGGCCAAATTTTTCGTAGTAATATTCGTAATTCACCCGCTCATGCGCGGCGTGCTGGTCGATTAAATACAAGCCCTCTTCGTTCTGGGCGATGAGGTATGTGCCGTGATGCTGTCCGATCAGGGACAGCTCCGGGAACGCCGGAAGCTCCGGCGCCGCCGCAGGCGCGCCGTACAGCGCTTCCGGCATCTCCTGCAGCCGCTCCCGCCCGAGTGGCTGCTGCGCCACCAGGCCGCCGCCATTCATGGCAGCGGCGCTGTCCCGGCCAAGCCCGCTTTGCGGGGGCTGGGCCGGGGTTTGCGGCGGCGCCTGGCGTTGCGCCAGCGCCGCCTCGGGCTGCGCGGCGCCGTACACGTCGGCGCCGGCAGGGCCACGCTCCCGCAGCGTCAGGCCTGCGGCCGCTGCGGGAGCGCCCGGGCCCGCGGTCCGGGCGGCC